>DATDFK010000024.1:0-40966 GCA_036522655.1 Pyrinomonadaceae bacterium
GATGATGCTCTTCAGCAATATTTCAAAATGAGAGATCAAGCGCGAGATCGAAGCGGCATCGAAGAGGTCGGTGCGATACTCCAATCCACCCTGCAAGTGCCCGCCTGCTTCCGTCAACGAGAGCGTCATATCGAACTTCGCGGTTCCGCTCTCGACCTGCATGGAGTTCAATTCCACGCCTGACAGCTCGACTGCTTCCTGCGGAGCGTTCTGCAAGACGAACATGACCTGGAACAGCGGCGTGCGGCTCATGTCCCTTTCGGGCTCCAACTCTTCGACGAGCATCTCGAACGGCACGTCCTGATGAGCATAGGCTCCGAGTGCCGCTTCCCTCACCCTTCCCAACACTTCTCTGAAACTTGGTTTCCCGTCCAACCTCGTCCGCAGTACCAAGGTGTTGACGAAGAATCCGATCAGCCCTTCGACCTCTGCTCGTGTGCGATTGGCAATCGGCGAGCCGACGACGATGTCCTCTTGTCCGCTATAGCGAGAGAGCAGGGTCTGGAAGGCGGCCAAGAGCAGCATGAACAGAGTCACGCCTTCCTGCCGCGAAATTCGTTTAAGTTCGTCGGTGAGTGCAGCATCCAGGCGGACACTGTGATGAGCACCGCGATAGCTCTGCACTGCCGGTCGTGGCCTGTCGGTCGGCAACTCCAACATCGCCGGAGCGCCTGCCAACTGCTCTCGCCAGTAAGAGAGTTGCGAGGCGAGCACTTCGCCTTGCAGCCACTCTCGCTGCCAGTGAGCGAAGTCCGCATATTGAATCGGCAACTCCGGCAGCGGCGATGGCTCGCCGGAGGAGAAAGAGGCGTAGAGGGCTGAGACTTCTTTGACGAGGACGCCGATTGACCACCCGTCACCGATGATGTGATGCATGGTGAAGAGTAGGATGTGCTCCTCCTCGGCCAATCTCAGCAAGCTCACTCGCAGCAGTGGGCCAGCAGAGAGATCAAAGGGCCGTTGTGCTTCTGCTGCTGCCAATCTGCGCGCCTCTGCCTCTCGCGCCTGCTCAGAGATGTGCGTCAGGTCAATGATGTCGAGGTTGAAGGGGCTGGGTGCGCCGATCAACTGCACGGGCAATCCGTCGCGGGAGATGAAAGTGGTACGCAGCGACTCGTGGCGCGCTGCCACTTCATCCAGAGACTGTGCGAGAGCGTCGGTGTCAAGCTGTCCACGCAGGCGCAGCGCGGCGGCGATGTTATAAAAGGGATTGCCGGGCTCAAACTGATCGAGGAACCAGAGGCGCTGCTGAGCAAATGAGAGCGGCAACTCCTGATCACGCGAGATGGGGAGGATGGGCGGGACATGTAAGCCGTGCGCATCCGCGAGGCGAAGGTCGATAGTGCGAGAGAGAGCGGCGACGGTCGGTGCTTCAAACAGATGGCGGAGTGGGAGTTCGAGGTGGAAGGCATCGCGGATTCTGGAGATCAACTGTGTGGCGAGCAGGGAATGTCCACCAAGCTGGAAGAAGTTGTCATGAATGCCGACCTCATCCACTCGGAGGACATCGGCCCACAATCCGGCGATGACCTCTTCGGCAGGCGTGCGTGGCAACACCAACTCCGCGTCCAACTCCACTCGACTGCGATCAGGTTCCGGCAGTCTCGCGCGATCTACTTTCCCGTTGGGCGTCAGCGGCAACTGTTCCAACTCCACGATGATCGAGGGAATCATGTATTCCGGCAGCCGCGCCCTCAGTCCTTCTCTTAAGCTACTGGTCGTGGTCGTGCCGCTTCCGGTTTTGACGACGTAGGCCACGAGGCTCTTGTGGCCTGCCTCCGCCCCGTCTCGCACGATGGCGACCGCTTCTTGAACGCCTTCCTGCATTCGGAGCGCCGCTTCAACTTCTCCAAGCTCGATTCGATAGCCCCTGAGCTTGACCTGATGATCTGTCCGCCCCAGATATTCGATGACCCCATTCTCTCGCTGTCGCCCGACATCTCCCGTCCGATACAGCCGCGCGCCCTTCTCGACGCTGAAGGGATGCGGGACGAATTTTTCCGCCGTCAGACCAGGCTGGTTGAGGTAACCACGCGCCAACCCTTCGCCGCCGATGTATATGTCTCCGCGCAGTCCCGTCGCCACTGGCCGAAGGTGTTGGTCGAGCAGGTAAACTTGGGTGTTAGAGATGGGGCGTCCGATCGGGATCAGGTCATCATTCGCGCCGATCTCTTGTAGCATTGACCAGATGGTCGTCTCCGTCGGCCCGTACATGTTCCAGAGTGAAGCGGTTCGCTCTGATATTTGCGCTGCCAATTCGGGAGACAGCGCTTCGCCGCCACACAGCGCCTTCAGGTGTTTGTCGCCCTCCCACCCTTCTGTCAAGAGCATTCGCCAAGTGGCCGGGGTCGCCTGCATCACCGTCGCGCCGGACTCGCCAAGCTCGCCGAGCAACCACGCTCCGTCGGCCACCACTTCACGACTGACGATGACGAGCCGCGCGCCGACGATCAGCGGGAGGTATATCTCCAGCCCGGCAATGTCGAAGGAGAGCGTCGTCACGGCTAGAAGCACATCGCTGTCGATCAGTCCGGGCCGTCGCTCCATCGAGGTCAGAAAGTTGACGACTGCGCCGTGTGATATCTGCACTCCCTTCGGTTGACCTGTCGACCCCGAGGTGTAGATCACGTAGGCCAGATTGGCGGCTAACGCCCCGCCAACCGGATTGACAGACGACTCCCTGGCAATCTCATCCCACTCGCTGTCGATACAGAGGAGGCGCGCCTCGCTCGGCGGCAGCACTTCGACCAGCGACTGTTGCGTGAGGAGCGTGTGGACGCCTGCATCCGCGAGCATGAAGGCGAGGCGGGATTGTGGATAGGCCGGGTCGAGCGGAACGTAAGCGCCGCCGGCTTTCAATATTGCGAGCAGGCCGACGACCATCTCGATGGAGCGCTCGATGCTGATGGCGACAAGCTCTTCGGGCCCGACACCGAGGCGACGCAGATAATGAGCGAGTTGATTGGCGCGGTTGTTCAGTTGACGATAGGTAAGCTGCTCGGACTCGAAGGTGAGGGCGATGGCATCGGGTGTCTTCTCGACCTGTGCTTCAAAGAGATGATGGAGGGACTCTTCGCGCGGATACTCGGCGAAGGTATCGTTCCATTCAAAGAGCAGTCGCCCGCGTTCGGCCTCAGAGAGGAACGGCAGATGCGAAACGCGCTCGCCCGTCTCTGCCGGGATGTTTCGCAGGAGCTGTTGAAAGTGTGAGATGAAACGGGAAATTGTCGAAGCATCGAAGAGGTCTGTGTTGTATTCCAGCGTGCCCGTCAATTGCTCCGCATCCTCTATCGCCAGATACAGATCAAACCGGGCCGCCATGTTGTCAATCCTCACAAGGCTGAGAGTGATGCCGGAAAGTTCCAGAGCGGGCATCGGCGTGTTCTGTAGAACCAGCATCGCTTGAATGAGCGGGCTGCGGCTGAGGTCTCGCTCGGGCTGTAGTTCTTCGACCAGCCTCTCGAACGGCAACTCCTGATGCGCGTATGCTCCGAGCGCCGATTCGCGCACTCTCATCAACAACTCACGCCAACTCGGGTCACCCGAGAAGTCTGCGCGCATCACCAGCGTGTTGGCGAAGAAGCCTATGAGCCCTTCCGTCTCGGACAGGTTGCGGCCCGCGATGGGCGAGCCGACGAGAATCTCCTGCTGCGAGGTATAGCGATGGAGCAGAGTTTGAAAGGCGGCCAGCAGCGTCATGTACAACGTCACGCCTTCACGCTTGCTCAACTCGCGCAGCTCGTCTGAAACCGCCTCGGAAATTTGAAATGATTGCTTTGCTCCGCGAAAGCTCTGCGCGACGGGGCGAGGGCGGTCGGTCTGCAAATCCAAAACCGTCGGCGCGCCCGCCAAGACCCGTTTCCAGTAATCGAGCTGACGCTGCAACACGTCGCCTTGCAGCCACTCGCGCTGCCAGTGTGCGAAGTCCGCGTACTGCGCGGGCAGGTCGGCGAGCAACGACTGCGCGCCCGTCGAGAAAGCCTCGTATAACTTCGCCAGCTCGCCGATGAATATCCCGGCAGACCAGCCGTCGCCGATGATGTGATGCATCACGAGCAGCAGTACGTGCTCGTCTTCGGCCAACCGCAGCAGGCTGATGCGCAGCAACGGCCCTTCCGCGAGATTGAAGGGCTGGCGGACTTCGTCGGCGGCCAGGCGCGACACTTCGTCTTCGCGCGCATCGGCGGCCAAGACGGTCAGGTCGCTTACGGGCAGTCCGAGCGGACGCCACTCGTTGACGACCTGAAAGGGTTGACCATCGACGGCATGAAAGGTCGTGCGCAGTATTTCGTGACGGCGGACGATCTCGTTGAGCGATTGCCGGAGCGCCTCGACGTTGAGAGGGCCGTTCAATCTCACCGCCGCCGCGCCGTTGTAGAAGGGATTGCCCGGCTCCAACTGGTCTAGAAACCAGAGCCGCTGCTGCGCGAAAGAGAGGACGGACAAAGCGGCATCGGGCCGACGCGGAATCGTCGGCACTCTCGAAACGTTCTCGCGCTTCTTCTTGAGCCGGGCTTCAAGAATCGCACGCTGTTCGAGAGTGAGACTGGAAATGTCTTTATGACGCTTGCTCAATGGTTCACTCTTCGGTTGTGCCGACTTCTTCGGTGAAAGCGGTTCTGACGGCGTCGCCCGTGAGCATTTCCAACTCTTCGATCATCCGTCGCATCTCTTCGTCGTCTTCGGCATCGACCTGCATCTGCGTGATCGCGAGGGAGAGCCGCTCGACGGTCGGTTCTTCAAAGAGGGTGCGCAGCGGCAACTCGATCTGGAAGGCTTCGCGCAGTTTGCTGATGACGCGCGTGGCGAGCAGCGAGTGGCCGCCGATCTCGAAAAAGTTGTCCTGAATAGAGACCTTCTCGACTCCGAGCACCTCGGCGCAAATCTCTGCCACGCGACTCTCCGTAGGGGTGCGCGGCTCGACGAAGGTGCGCGTCACTCTCTGCCTCAACTCGACGAGCGACGGCAGCGCGTGATGATTGACTTTTCCGTTGAGCGTGAGCGGCAGCTTCCTCAGATATGCGAAGACGTTGGGAATCGTCTCTTCGATGATGCTCTGTTGCAGAAACTCCCTGAGCTCGACGACCTCAAGCTCTTTCCGCGAAACATAGTAGGCGACGATTGAATCATTGCCGTTCTTATCGCGTGCCAGGACGATCACGCTGTCCCTGATCTGCGGATGCCGGTTGAGCGCGTTCTTGATCTCGTCCAGCTCGACGCGGAAGCCGTGAAACTTGATCTGGTTATCGGCACGCCCGAGAAATTCTATATTGCCGTCGCTGCGATAGCGCGCGAGGTCGCCGGTCTTATAGAGTCGTGCGCCGGGCCGCGCGCTGAAGGGATCGGGAATGAACCTCTCTGCCGTCAATTCCTGTCGCCGCACGTAGCCGCGCGCCACACCCGCGCCGCCGATGTATAACTCTCCGATCGTCTCGATTGCGACCGGCTGAAGTTTGGCGTCGAGGATGTATATTTCGGTGTTGGCGATGGGTCTGCCGAGCGGTATCGAGACGGGCGCGTCGGAGTCCTGCGCCGCTTTCACGCGGTAGGTGATGACGCCGACGGTCGTCTCCGTCGGGCCGTAATGATTGAAGACCTCACAGCCGGGCGCGATTCTTTTCAGGCTCTCGACCAACTCGGGGCGGGCCGCTTCGCCGCCGAGCACGAGTCTACGGCGCGGCAGGATTTGCTCTGGATGGGGCCACGTCAGCAGCGCTTCCAGATGTGACGGCACGATCTTGAGGCAGTCGATCTGCTCGCGCTCGAAATAGTCCGCGAGCGCTTCCGGGTCGCTCGCGCGCTCCTGCGAAATGATGTGCAGGCAGCCGCCGTTCGTCAGCGACGGGAAGATCATCGTGTGCCCAAGGTCGGCGGCGAAAGTAGAGACGGTGGCGAAACTGCTGCGGGGCGGAAACTCCAATCGCTCTTCAATCGCTTTGACATAGTTGACCAGTTGCCGTTGCTCGACCCCGACGCCTTTCGGTCGGCCCGTCGAACCGGAAGTGAAGATCACGTAGACCAGATTTCTTTCGTTGAGGCGGCGCGACGGATTCTCACGGCTCTCGCGTGCGATCTCTGCCCAATCACTGTCGAGACAGATAACGTGCCCGTCATGCTCCGGCAGATACGGCACTAACTTTTGTTGCGTCAGAATCACAGGGGCCGCGACATCCTCCAACACGTAGCCGAGTCGTTCCTTCGGTTGCATGGGCTCCAGCGGCACGTATGCGCCGCCCGCCTTGAGGATGCCGAGCATTCCGACGATCAAGTCCAGCGAGCGCTCAAAGCACAATGCGACCGGCACGTCGGGCCCGATCTTTAATTTTTGCAGACGATGGCCGAGTTGGTTGGCGCGCGCATTCAACTCGGAATAGCTCAAACGCTGTCCCTCATAAGCGACGGCCGCGTCATCCGGCGACAGCTTGACCTGCCGCTCGAACATCTCCTGGATGGATTCGTTCGGAGGATATTCACGCGCCGTATCGTTGAACTCGACGAGCAGTTGCCTGCGCCTCGCTTCGCTGAGGATTTCCAACTCGCCGACGCCCGCTTCCGGTCTCTCGGCGGCGCACGCAAGCAGAGTCGTGTACTGTTCACCGAGCCGTTCGACGGCCTCTGCGGAGAATAGTTGCGGGTCATAGTGGAGCTCGACCGCGAGTGTGTCGTCGCGCTCTACGCCGCGCAGCTTGACTTTGAATCTCTCGAAGCAAACATCCAGCTTGATCATGGAAATTTGCAGACCGGCGACGCTGGATTTCGCAGGCCAGCTCTCATACTCGAAACCGGCGGAGAAAGAGTCCGGCGCGCCCGGGTCGCCTGACTTGTCGCTCTTCGGCTCCCAGAAAAAGTAGTCCTGCCAATCGCGCGCTTCACGAATCGCCGCATGGGAGCGCGCCAGTAGCTCGTTGAATGGAAGGTCGCTTTCGAGATTCGACCGCACGGGCAGCCACTTCGCAAACAGGCCCGCCGCTTCGTTCAACTCTTCGGACGTGCGCCCGTCGCAGGCCGCGCCGACCGTCAAGCCGCTCTTACCCGTGAGTCGCCAGAGCAAAGTCTGCCAGCACGCCAGCAGGAAAACCCGTGCGGAGGTTTCGTATTTTTGCGCCTGTGCCTTGATCTTAACCTCAAGGCCGCGCTCCAATTTCAATTCCAGATGCGCGGGCTCGAATCTGGATTTTTGCGCCGGGCTGATTTCAAAAGGAAGCGCCAGGGACGCGAACTTCGAGAACTCATCTTCCGGCCAGCGCTCTCTGGCGGGCGCGGCCTCTTCGTCCTCAAGCAACTCGTTGCCCCACTCCGAATAATCCGGGTACTGCACCAACTCCTCCGCGTCCTCATCCTGTGACGGGGGCTGCGCGAGAGCGCGTGTCAGCTCTGCGAACAGGTTCTCGAAGGTGCGGGCGTCGGCGCAGAGGGACGGCAGCGTGAAGAGTAGAATGTGTTTCTGCGGCGTCAACGCGAAGAGGCAGAGACGAAGCAGCGGGCCCTGCTCGAAGTCGAAACGGCGGCGTGCCTCGCGCCGGAATATCTCTTCGATTTCGGCCTCGCGCCTGGCTTCCGGGAAGTCGCTCAAATCAACGTCGAGCCATGCGGTCGCATCGCTGTCGGCGATGATCTGATAGGGAATCTTCAAACCGGGACGGCGAAGAAACGTGGTGCGCAGTATCTCATGGCGATTGACGACGCGCTGCCAGGCTTCTTTGAGCTTCTCCGCGTCGAGGCTTCCTTCAAACAGCAGCGCACACTGGCTGTGATAAGCAGGGCTCTCACGTTGCAGCAGCCAGAGCCGTTTCTGCTGCGGAGAGAGCCTGCCCCCTTCAATTTTGACTTCCATCCTGATTCCCCTTCAAGCGTATCGCTGCCTTCGTGGCCGGGAGGACTCTAGCTGCTCGCCAGCCGCACCATGTTCTGTAGATACTCGTGCTGCATCGCGTTCTTCTGGTAATCGGGGACAGAGGCGATCTCCAGCGTTAGCATCTTATGGGCGAGCGTCATCAGTTCCTTGAAGCCCTCGAAGCTGAAGTCCTTGCCGATCAGGTACGGAATCGTCCAGAAGTCGAACGACCATTGCGGCAGCCAGAGCGATTCGGTGATGCTGAGAAACATCCTGTCGATGTGATCCATCGCTTCGAGGCTATCCATCGTGGCGTGACTCCAGACGAAGCCCTCGCCGTTGATGTCGTACTTCTCGCGCTCGTTCTGAATCGGCGTGCCCGGCTCGCAATACCACATCTGGACGCGGTAGTAATCCGGCTTCGTCTCCTTGATGAAGTCGATCGTCTCCTGCACGGTCGCGGCAGTCTCGCCCGGGAAGCCGACGATGAAGGAGCCGAAGGTCATAATGCCGTACTGCCTGAGCCACTCTATGCCCTGCGTGTACTTTTCAATCGTCGCCGCCTTGTTCATGTTCTTGAGGATTGTCGGCGAGCCCGACTCGATGCCTAAGAAGACGCCCTTGCAGCCGCTCTCGGCCATCAACTGAATGGCCTCCTCATCCGAATTGCTGCAACGGAAATAGGAGAACCAGTTGAAGTTGTACTTCTTGCGAATCATCATCCGGCAGATGTCTTTGAAGCGCGGGAACGGGACATTGAAAGTGTCGTCGATGAAGACGACGTTGCGCACGTTGCCGAGCGCCTGTATCGAGTCCAGCTCCTTTTCCAGCACTTCGAGGCTGGTCAAGGTCAGCGCGCCCGCACGCGTCGGGTAGTTGCAGAACGAACACTTGAAAGCGCAACTGCGCGCCGTGCGAGTTTGAATCGTGGCTCCGAGCGATTCCTGCGGGAAGGAGCGCCAGTCGATGTAGTTGGTGTCAAGCGAATTGTTTTCCGGCACACTCTTCGTGTGCACGAGCTTTCCGTCCTCGATGTAGGTGAGGTTCGGGACGCTGCTCAGCTCGCCGCCCGTCTTCAGGCATTCGACGATCTGCGAGAGGGTCGCTTCGCCCTGCCCGTCCAGAACGTAGATGTCCGCGCCCATATCATCGAGCGCGGCCTTCAACTCGCTGCCATGATTGTTCCGCACGTGGTTCGAGACGAGCGGCCCGCCGACGACGATCTTCACCTTGCTGTTGTGCTTCCTGATGAATTCTACCATCTCGTTGACCGGCAGGTTGACGACATAGAAGGTCGTGGTGATCGCCACGCAGACCGGGTCTTGGGCCAGGTACTCGATCAGCTTCTCTTTCTCGTACTGAAAGAGATTGATGTAGCGCGCCTGATGGCCGTGATTGTTGAGGAAGTTCGTCAGGTAGACGGCGGCTAAGTTCGGGATGTCGCCCGATTTGAGTTCTTCGAGCCGGTGGCCGTTGCCGTTGCCGTTCTCCGGGTGCGCGAGGTGGCGGACGCGATTGAGCAGTCCCATGTAATCCAGCTTCTCGCCGCCGAGATTGACAAAGCTGAACTTCAGATCACGATATGCCTCCGTGTCTTCCCCGTAATTCCTGAGAAAACTTTCATATTGGGTGAACGGGATTTCGTTGTAGCCGATGACGATGCAATCGAGATTTGATTTAACGTTTGTCATTCTTTTCTCTCTTCTGTATGAAGCAGTGTTTAGCTTGAGGCCCGGCACGCGTGCGCCCCTCTCTCTCTCCGGTGGGGCGCAAGGTGCAAGACCTCAACAGTTCAGCGTAGCCTTTTCCAGATCGGCTTCGCGGCCCGGTTGAAAGTCTCCGGCAGAAATCATCTCTCCCATGGTGACCATGATCTTGCGCGGCCCCGTGTAAGGGTTGCGCCCGTGTGCGCTCAGCATATTGTCGAGCATCAAAATGTCGCCCTGTTGCCAGGGGAAGCTGACCATTGTTTGGCGATAGACTTCGAGAATCTCTTCGACGACCGCATCCTCTATGATCGAGCCGTCTCCGTAATAGACGTTGCGCGGCAAATCCTCTTCCCTGAAGATCGAGAGGAGCGATTCGCGCACGGGCGGCGCAAGACAGGAGACGTGATGCGCCTGAATCTGGTTGAAGAAGACCATCTCGCCCGTCTTCGGATGGCGTGCGACCGCAGGGCAAAGCTTACGCGTCCGCAGGCCGCCGTTATC
Source organism: Pyrinomonadaceae bacterium (assembly GCA_036522655.1). Lineage (GTDB taxonomy): Bacteria > Acidobacteriota > Blastocatellia > Pyrinomonadales > Pyrinomonadaceae > DASQYE01. The sequence continues at coordinate 10,045 of DATDFK010000024.1, forward strand.
CGTCCACTCGAAATCCATGTCGACCTTGCGGCAGTAATCCTCGACGACCGACCGCTCCGAGGTGCGAAAGAATTCCTGCCAGCCAACATCAAGGCCGTCCATGAAATTGCGGACGTACATCAGGCCCTTCTCGGCGAAGCGCGTCCTCAGATGCGAGTCCAGGCGGCGGTAAATTTTCCGGCAATCGACGATCGGCGTCTCGCCTCCGGCTTGCGGCGGAGTCGCACAGTAGAACCAGATTTTGCGCGGCCAGCAATGCATCTGCGAACTCTCGTTGTGCATCAGGATCGGTTGCTCCGGCGGGTACGGAGTTGAGCCGTAGATTTTGCCGCTGACGGCTTCGCGCGGCAGATCGCCGTACTCGCCGAACAACTCCGGGCAACTCGTCAGCGCGAACCGCTCGAATTCGGAAACCGCGCTGACGTTGAAGCCGTGAAAGAGCAGCGCGCCATATTCCAGGAGCTTCGTCTCGATCAATTCGAGGTTGCTGTGGGCCCACTCAACCAGGTCTATGTCATCGACGGCGGGTTTGATGACGAGCGGAAATGTTTCGCCGGGGCGTCCCTCGTCCATCGAGACTATATTGACGGTCGAGAGATCGACGACCTTGCGCCGCATGCTTTTCAGCGAGCGTTTCTGCGGCCCCCGTGCTGCGCTCTGTAAGAGCGCCTCGCGCGCTCGCTCTTCTTCGGTCTGCATCGCAATCCTGCTCAATCTCTCGGTGGGCTGTTCGATGATGTTGCCGAGGAGGATTCGATAGTGTTCGGCCATGCGGGCGATGGTGGATGAGTCGAAGAGGTCTGACTTGTACTGCAACATGGCCGAGAAACGCTCTTCGCCTTCGAGCAGCAGCAGGACTAGATCGTAACGCGCGACGCGGTTCTCGATGACGAAAGGCTCCATCGCCAGCTCGCCGACGCTCGGTTGGCCCATCATGGCCCCGATGGCCCCGCCCTTGAGCGGCCTGTCGAGGTTGAAGACTACGTCGGAGAAGGGAGCGCGATTCGGCTCTCTGGCAGGCTGAAGCTGTTCGACGAGCAGCGAGAACGGATAGTCCTGATGATCGAGCGCGCCGAGCACGCTCTTGTTGACCTGATTGAGAAAGACCATGAAGGTCGGATTGCCTGCGAGGCTCGCGCGCAGCAAGACCGGATTGGCAAAGTAGCCGACGATCTCCTCGAACTCGGAGCGGCTGCGGCTGGCCGTCGGAGAGTTCAAAATAATATCTTCCTGATTCGTGTAGCGATGAAGCAGTACATAGAAGGCCGCGAGCAGCGTCGTGTAAAGCGTCACGCCTTCAGCCCTGGCGAACGCTCTGAGCCGTCGCGTCAGGTCGTCGTCGAGCGGGAAACTGTGAATCGCTCCGCGCAGCGTGGGAACGGATGAACGCGGGCGATCGGTCGGAAGATTGAGCACCGGCAACTCCCCTGCCAGTTGCTTCTGCCAGTAGGAGAGCAGCCGCTCGCCTTCCGCTCCGGCGAGCATTTCCGATTGCCAGCGCACGTAATCGCTGTACTGAACCGTATGCGGCGCAAGCGGCGCGGCCTGCTCTTCCTTCTCCGCGAGGTAGATGGTTTGGAGCTCGCTGAACATGATTTCCAGCGACAGGAAGTCAATCGTGATGTGGTGTGTGACGAGCAGCAGCAGGTGTTCGCGCTCGGACTTGCGATAGAGGCTCACGCGCAGCAGCGGCCCCTGTTCGAGGTCGAAGGGCCGACTGTATTCGTCGGCCATGCGTTGATCGAGTTGCGCGTCGCTCCAATCGGAAGCATCGAACACTTCAAAGTGCGCTTCCTGATGTTGGAGGACTAACTGCACGGGCTTGCCGTCGCGGACGGTGTAAGTGGTTCGTAGCGAAGGATGGCGATCGATGAGTCGCTGAAATGAGCGGCGCAAAAGTTCGGCGTCAAGCTCGCCCCGGATGGAGGCGGCGATCTCAAGCGTATTATACGAAGCGCCCTCGGTCGAGAGTTGATGCATGAACCAGAGGGCCTGCTGGCCGATCGAGAGCGGGTATTCCGTGGGCCCATCCCCGACCGCAGCGCTGCTCTGCTCGGCGGGAGCCGCGAGCGTCGTCTGCGACAGCTTTTCCAGCAGTTGCTTCGTCAAATCCGAGACGCTGCCGCCGCGCAGAAACGTCGTCACGGGAACCGCGACTCCAAGCTCGCCCTCGATTTGATTCTTCAGTTGGAGAGCCATCAGCGAATCCAGGCCGAAGTTATTGATCGCCTCTCGAACATCTATTCTTGAGACGGGCATCTCCAACACCCTCGCCACCTGTTCACAGACGTAAGACTCCAATAACTGTTCGCGCTCGGCAGCATTCGCCGCCAGCACCTTCTCCTTGACCAGCGACTTCGCCCGCGTCACCTCGCCGGTCTGATTCGGGGAGCGCGTTCCGGCGCTTCCCGCGACGCGCGCTGACGAAGCGGATTGAGCGGCGCACGCGGCATCCAAACGCGCCAGGGTGGATTGATTCACCTGCTGCATCTGTAGCCCGAGCACTTCGACCAGCACGGCGTTTCCGCTCTCATCCAGAATCCGCACGTCGCCTTCCAACAATCCACCGGCATCGACCGAGCCGAGCAGGGCGTGACTCCAGACCTTCCCGGTCGGGCGCGCGTGAACCTGTAGGCTGCGAAATCCCTGCGGCAGATATTGCGTCGTCGGCTCGCCGCCCGACGGCAGCGTCGCCGCGAGCAGATCGAAACAGGCATCCAGAAGCGACGGGTGCAGTCCGTAAGGATTCGCATTCGCCTGCCCATAGACCGCTTCGGCAGGCTGTAAACATCCAAGCGCCTCGCTGTCGCGCCGCCAGAGCCGTTCTACAGACGGGAGATGAAAATCAGTTCCGTTATCACGCCCCGCGACGATTTCATCTACGACGACCTCTTCGCGGCAGCGCGCCATGATGTCTTGAAGCGGATCGGCTGCCGGTTGATGCGAAGGATGCGCCTGAGACTCCTGCACTTGTGTCGCAGGGGATTGCGTCGCCGTGAGATCGACGGAAGCAACGGCGGCCTCACGCGCAGCCGGGACTTCGTTGACCGGAGAGCGGGCGAAAGATTCTTCGACGAAAGGCCGGGAGTTGAACAGCTCCTTCAACTCGTTGAGGTAGGGCATGTGCCGTAGAACCAGTTCGATGTCCACGCCGAAGTCTAACTGGAAAGCGATCTCATCGACGCCGATGGACTTCAACTCGGCAATCGCGCTGAGGCACGTTTCCGGTGTGCCGAACAGGACTCGTTTCTGCGAGAGAAGCCGGTCGGCTATCCATTGCACGAGGTCATCCAATTCCTGTCCGGTGAGACTATCGAAATTCACCTGCGAGTCTCTGCTGTAGGCGACGGCGTTGAGCAGGTGCGATGCGGACTTGATGTAGTCGGTGACGGCTCTCTGGACGTGCCCGCTTCGGAGGTCTTCCTCGCTCCCGATGAAGGTCGGCATCATGACCGTCACCTGGCAGGCGCGCGGGTCGTGACCGTGAGCGACGAGCGCCTGACGATAGAGGGCGATCCGCTCCGTCAGGTCTTCAAAGCTTTGGTTGAGAAGATTCGTCAGGAGATGCGCGCCGATCTCTCCGGCTCTCGTGAACGTCTGCGGGCTGCCGCTGGCCGTGACCCAGATGGGCAACTGCTTTTGCAGCGGGGTCGGATAGACTCTGACTTCAACCTGCTTGCCGTCAACGCCAGGGACTTGAATCGACTCGCCGCGCCAGAGTTTCTTCACGATCTCGATGCCGCGATACATCTCTTCGTGGCGCGCGCCGTACTTCTCAGGGAAGAAGACGAAATCGTTCGGATGCCAGCCCGAGGCGAAAGAGACGCCGACGCGTCCGCCCGACAGGTTATCGACGACGGCCCATTCTTCCGCGACCCTGAGCGGATTCTGAAGCGGCATCACGACGCTGCCCGCGCGCAGTTGGATGGAGTTGGTTTCCCTCGCCAGCGCCGCCTGCAACACCGCCGGGTTCGGATACAGCCCGCCCTCTTTGGTGAAATGACGCTCGGGCAGCCACACGGAAGAGAAGCCGTGCCGGTCTGCATACCGCGAGCTTTCGATCAGTAGACGATACTTGTCCCCGTCCAGCACGGACTCGCTGCTGGAAAAGAAGAGCAAGCCGAACTGCATCGGGTCGCCACCGTTTTGTTCTGCGGCAAATGTCATTACAAACTCCTGCGATAGGGCTTCGCTCGAATTCGATTCCGGCGCGTCTCCGGCCTGTAACGCGACGGCTTACGCGCGCGGCGCAGTCTCTTGCGGCAGCGATGCGCTCTCGCCGGCCAGACGTATCTTTCCGCGAGCACGCAACGTCCATAATTCCTGCTGCGCGGTCGTTGCGTCTTCCACGTTGAGACTGAAGAACTGGAAGGAAGCAGTGCCGGAGACTTCGTTTGAGATCACGACTTGAACCGTCTGCGTCGCCGCCGCCTCGTCCGACAAGACCAGCGCCTCCTGAAAGCTCACATCTTCGAGCACGTGCGCGCCCTTGCCGAAAACTTCTCCCGCCGCCGCGATGACCATCTCCATGTAAACAGCCGTCGGCATAAACGCCCTGCCGCCGATACGCCGCGTGCCTAGATACGGGTGGAGATCAATCTCGATGTGCTTCTCCCAGAGGTGAGTTCCCGTATGCGCTGCCGACCGTATGCGTTGGCCCAACAGCGGGTGGGCTGAGGTCGCTTTGCGCCGGCCATTGAACTTCTCGGCGTCGGAGCCGTTCGTCGTTCCCTGCTCTTCAATCCAGAAGCGTTCACGCTGCCAGGGATAGGAGGGAAGCTGCACGAGTCTGGCCGGTCGCGTGCTGAGACTCTGCCAGCGCACGCTCTGTCCATGCGTGTAGAGTTTGCCCAAAGCGGCGAGCATCGCGGCTTGCGCATCTCTGCGGCGGCGCAGCGTCGGGAGCGTGTCCGCCTGACGCTTGTGCTGGTCGAAAGATTGTGTGATGGCCGGTGAAAGAATCGGATGCGGGCTCAGCTCAAGAAAGAGATCGTGGCCCTGTTGCGCAAGCTCTTCGATCGCCTCCGCGAAAAGCACCGGCTGGCGGACGTTGCTTCCCCAGTAGGCGGCGTCAAACTTACGCCCCTCCTGCTCTCGCCCGGTCACGGTAGAGAAGACGGGAATGCTGCCGGGGCCTGGTTGTAATCCTTCGAGCGCCTCTTCCAATTGTGCCTTGATGGGCTCGGCGTGCGGGCTGTGTCCGGCCCCCGGCGCGTGCACCTTGCGCCCGTTGATTCCGCGTTGCTTGAGGGTTCCGAGCAGCTCGTCTATCGCCGCCGCATCACCGGCCAACACAACCGTGCCCGGCGCGTTGTGCACGGCGATCGACAATCTGTCTTCATATCCGGCCAATAGCTGCTCTGCTTCCGCGCGCGAGAGATCGACGCTTGCCATCGCGCCTTTCAAATCCAGTTGCTCAAGCTGCCTCTGCATCAACCTCGCGCGATGGAAGATGACGCGCACGGCATCAGCCAGGCTGAGCACACCGGCGACGTGCGCGGCGGCCACTTCGCCGAGGCTGTGCCCGACGACGGCGCGCGGCTCGATGCCCCACGAGCGCAACAACGCCGCCAGAGCTACTTGAAGCGCGAACAGCGAGATTTGCGTAATCTCGATATTGCTCCCGTCCAGATTCGATTGCGACTCGTCCGCCCGCAACTCTGCGAGCACAGACCAGTTCGTAAAGGAGCGCAGCAGTTCATCACACTCTTCGACGGCGCGCAGAAAGACGGGCTCATGCTCAAGAAGCTCGCGGCCCATTCCCCACCATTGGCCGCCGTAACCGGAGAAGACGAAAACGAGCTTACGGTTGCGCCCCGCCAGCGCGCGCCCGTGGGCGAGGCCGTTGCTGGCTTCCCCTCGTGCAAAGGCTTCAAGTCGCTCGATGATCTCTTCACGCGAAGAGCCCGCGACGGCCAAACGGTAATCCAGATGCCCGCGCCTCGTGCTCGCCGTATTACAAAGACTGCTCAGGTAGCCGTTGTCGCCCGCCTCATCAGAAGAGGACAGCAATTCTCTGTAAGCCAGGGCGAGCGATTGGAGCGCCTCGGCATTGTGTGCGGAGAGCGGCAACAGGTGCATAGACCTTGCAGCGGCTTCGTCATCTTCTGTATTAAGGTGAGCGCGCGACGGCGCTTCCTCCAAAATCAGATGAGCGTTTGTGCCGCCAAAGCCGAAGGCGCTGACCCCGGCCAGCGCCGGGCCGGACTTCTCGGGCCAGGGGCCGAGCGCTTGCTGCACTCGCAGTTGAAGCTCTTCAAAGGGGATGTGCGGATTGGGCTCATCGAAATGCAGGCTCGGAGGAATCGCCTGATGCTTCAGAGAGAGCGCGACCTTGATGAGACTGGCGATGCCTGCGGCTGCCTCGGCGTGGCCGATGTTCGACTTGACGGAGCCGATGGCGCAGGGCTGGCCGTCGCGCCGCTCGACGCCGAGCGCATGTCCCAACGCCTGCGCCTCAATCGGGTCGCCAAGCAGCGTTCCCGTCCCATGCGTCTCGACGTATTGAACCTGCCCGGGCGAGACGCGGGCGGCGCGGCAGGCTTCCTGAATCACGGCTTCCTGCGCCAGCGAGTTCGGAGCAGTGATGCCGTTTGATCTGCCGTCCTGATTGACCGCGCTGCCGCGAATCACCGCATAGATTTGGTTCCCGTCCTCAAGCGCCTGCGCTAAAGGCTTGAGGACGATGAGCCCGACGCCTTCGCTTCTGACGATGCCGTCGGCCCGCGCATCGAATGGCTTGCAGCGTCCATCGGAGCTGAGCGCGCCGCCCTGCGAAAAGCTGATCGTGACGGACGGAGAGAGAATCAAATTCACGCCGCCCGCGAGCGCAAGCGTTGACTCGCCGCTCCATAAACTCTGGCAGGCCAGATGCACCGCCACAAGTGATGAGGAGCAGGCCGTATCGACGGCCATGCTCGGGCCGCGAAAGTCGAAGAAGTAGGAGAGACGATTGGCAGCGATGCTGAGCGCGCCGCCCGTCGTCGCATAGACATCAACCGTCGTCGGGTAACTCAATTGAAACGCGCCGTACTCGCTCTGGGCCAACCCGACAAAGACGCCCGTGCGCGTCCCCGAGAGCCGCTCGGCCACTTCGCCGCCGTCCTCAAGGGCTTCCCATGCGACCTCCAGCAGAAGCCGCTGCTGCGGATCCATCTGCGCCGCTTCGCGCGGAGCGATCCCGAAAAACGAGGCGTCGAATTTATCGACCTGTTCCAGAAATCCGCCCCAGCGTGTATTCATTTTGCCGCGCGTCGTCGCCGTCGGCGAGTAAAAGTCGCGCGCATCCCAACGCTCGATCGGCACTTCCGTAATCGCATCGACGCCGTCGCGCAGCATCTCCCAGAAGGCCGTCGCATTATTCGCGCCGGGGAAACGACAACCGATGCCGATAATCGCCAGCGGCTCTCTCGTCGTCCCAGCGACCGGCGACGGCTTCTCAATCATTTCCGGCGCGAGCGCAGACACTCGCGCTGAGGTTGTCGTCGCGGATAGATGCTGCGAGAGCGAGGCGATGTTCGGATACTCGTACATCAACGTCGGAGAGAGTCGCTGACCGAGCCATTCGCCCAACTCACCGATTAAAACCACCACCGAGACGGAGTCCAGACCGTAACTCTTGTATGACTTCCTGACATCGACGAGATGAGCTTCGACGCCAGTGCGCGCGGCCAGATGCGTCACCAGCCATGCTTGAATCGCCTCCGCCGTCGGCGCATCGCCCGTCCGATTCGCCTGCGCGGATTCCGCCGGCACTTGCTCGCGCACTTCATGAGCCTGAATCTTCTGCACCCACTCCCCGACGACCTTCAGGCTTCCCGCCAGAAATCCGTCGCGGCACGCGCGGCGCTGAACCTTGCCGCTCGTGGTCTTCGGAATGTGGCCCGTCCTGAGAAGCGAGACGCCGTAAACTTCCAGTTCATGGCTGTCCGCGACTCGCTCGCGAATCGCGTCCACGATCTCCTGCGTCTGCGAACTTTGAAAATGACGCCTGACCTCGACGACGATGGCCAGCCGCTCCTCGCCCTCGACCTCGACGGAGAAGGCCGCGCAGACGCCCTGTCGCAGAGCAGCGTGACTCTGTTCGGCTGTCCACTCGATGTCGTGCGGGTAGTGATTGCGGCCCCGGATAATAATCAGGTCTTTAAGGCGTCCGGTGACGAACAACTCGCCGTCCTTGAGGAAGCCCAGATCACCCGTGCGTAGAAACGGGCCGACGGCGCGGCCGGCATCTTTGCCGTCTTCGATGTATGCGTTGAAAGTCTGTTCCGTCTCGATGGGACGGTTCCAGTAGCCTCTGGCGATGTGCGGGCCGGATGCCCAGATTTCTCCGACCTGATTCTCAGCGCAACGTGTCCGCGACTCCGCATCGACGATGGCGATTTCCTGCTCCAGCCAGCTTTTGCCGCAACCGACCAGCACCTTCGACTCTTCGCCGTTGCCGGATTCAATCGCCTGATTTCGCTCCAGCGATGCGCTCTGAAGAGAGCGCACGACCGGCAGCTCAACTCTCTCTCCGCCCGCGACGAAGACGGTCGCCTCCGCCAGCCCGTAACACGGATAGAATGCCTGCCTGCGAAAACCGCATGGCCCGAAGGCATCGACGAACCGATCGATCGTTTGATAGTTGATCGGCTCCGCGCCGTTGAAAGCCAGTTCCCAACTGCTCAAGTCCAGGCTCTCTCGCTGCTCTGCCGAGATTCTATCGACGCATAGGTCGTAAGCGAAATTCGGCGCGCCGCTAATGTCTGCGCGATAGTGAGAGATGGCACGCAGCCAGCGATCGGGTTTGACGAGAAAGGCAGAGGGCGACATCAGCACTGCGCGCCCGCAGACGTAAATGGATTGCAGCACGTTGCCGATCAGCCCCATGTCATGAAACAAGGGCAGCCAGATCACGAAAGTCGGATGCGCGCGATGCGCGAACGCATCTTTAATCATCCGTTCGTTGGCGAGCAGGTTACTGTGCGTGACCATCACGCCCTTCGGTGAAGTCGTCGAACCGGACGTGTACTGTAGGAAGGCCAGACTGTCGCCCGTCACCAGAGCGTCGCGCCACGCTTCGGCCTCGCTCGTCTCGATGCTGTCGGTCGCGAGCCAGCGCAGCGACTCCCACTCGGACGCGTCGGTCAATCGTCCCGTCACGTTGGAGAGGATTTGAGTCGTCGTCAGAATTAAAGAGGCTTGCGCGTCCGACTTGAGAGCCTGAAGACGGGGGGGCAGCGGGCGATTGGCATGCGGCGGATATGCCGGGACGGCAATCACCCCGGCGTAAAAGCAGCCGAACAGCGCGGCGATGAAATCCAGTCCCGACGGGTAGAGCAGCAGCGCACGCTCTCCCGCGACGCCCATTGCTTGCAGCCGCGCCGCGATGGAGCGTGCGCGCCGGTCAAGATCAGCGTAGGTCAGGTTGGTTTCTTCCGTCTCTCCTTCGTGCAGGAAGGTGAGGGCGATCTGCTCCGGCTGGCGAGCGGCCCGCCAACGCAGGAGCTCGACAAGCGTCGAGAAGTCTTCGGTCGGGTCGTGCTCTGTGCTCATATCTACTCGCAGGAGAGAGAATCGTCGGCCAGGCTGTTAGACGGGATTGACTTGGTAGAGGGGGAAATATTCCTGGGTCTTATCTTCGGCGAAGGCCCGCGCCAGTAGCGGAATATTGTCCCAACTGTAGACCTCGCCGGTGAGCGGCGGCATCCAGCCCGTCTCCTCCGCAAAGAGGATGGAAGCTGCCGCCTCCGAATAGCGCGCCCCGTGTGAGAACACGTGCAGGTGATGGTTGATGCACTCGTTGGCGCGATTGATCGTCAGTTCCATGCCGCGCTTCCACCCGACCGTCGTGATCACACCTTCGCGGCCCAGGGCTTTCATCGTCGCGCGAAAGACGGGCGCGCCGATGTTGTCGATAAAGATCGAGACTCCCATGCCGTCGGTCTCTTTCCTGACCAACTGTAAAAATGTCTTCTCGGCGTCGCGGTAGTTCCGGCGATAGGCCGGGTCGAGCTTGACCTTCTTCTCGTCGTAATTGAGATTGCTGAACTTGCGTCGGTCGATGGCGAGAATGCCCAAGCCTTCGATCTGCGCCAGCCGCTCGTCGGTCGAAGCCATCATCGCGACGCGGCAGCCGTAGAATTTAGCGAGCGAGAGTTCGGCCAGCGTCACGCCTCCGCCCCAGCCCCAGACGTACGGAGTGGGAAATTCATCCTGCGACACCTGTAGACGCCAGCACCCGTAGGCCAGCTTCCAGTTGGCCCAGGCCGTCATGTAACGCAGCGAGAAGGCCGCCCAGTGTTGCACGGAAAATCTGGAATTCTGCGGCAGCGCGATCACCTGGCTCTCATGCAGCTTGATGCGCTTGGCGAGCATGCCGATGGTGTTACGCGCATCGTAGCCGACGACCTTCGTCAAATAGCCGAAGCTATCTGTCGTCCCGATGGCGGCGAAAATGCAGTTATCGCCCTCCTTCACGCTCCTGACGCGCGCGCCGACGCGAAGGACTCTGACCACACCGGCATTGCCCATCACGATCTTCTCTTCACCGCGATGTCTACATACATCGATCGGGTTGCGTTCCAGGGCGTGAGTCATATTTCCTTCCCAACACCCGTAGAGCGGCTCGACCAGAACCTCCTCGTCCGTGATGTCGGAAAAAGAGAATTGCTCTCTGATTAATTCGGCGGGTTCGAGTTTGTGCGAGTCGTCAGGCGATTGATAAATCACCCAGGCGTCGGTCGTGATAGTTCCCATCTCTCTTATCCTTAAGCTTTAATTAAAGGTTGGCGTGTGATGTCGTGTGACGACGGATGGCAGGCGACGAGTCGGATTTCACATTAGTGATGAAGAACAAGAAAGGAATTTACATGCCCGGTTCAGGAGGCTGAGCCGACGATGCCAATGGTCGGGCTCGTCCGAACGGAGAGGCGTAAATTGAGATTGGCCGAACCGACTTCGAGACGGCAAAGGCGTGTGTGAAACACCCCTCTGCTATCGCGGCGTGATGTGCGAAGGCGCTAGTCGGCTTTGCAGATGCTCCCTCTTTCGAGCACGATGTGTGACTGGTAGCTGACGGTGTTAAGCAGAACCATCACGCGTTCGGCGCACTGCATGTGGCGCTCGAAAACTCCCGTGAAGCCTTTCCACAGGCCGTCACGGACGAGCACGCAATCGCCCGACTTCAGCTCGTCGCTCATCTTGACGAAGCCGTCTTCGCAGCTTCTTAACTTGATGGAAGCAATGATTTCATCATCGAGCGGAGTAGGATGAGAGCCGTAACTGACGATGCTGTGAACGCCGCGCGTGTAGCGGACTTTGCTGAGCATGTCGCTGGCCCGGAAGCGGGCGAAGAGGTATCCGGGGAAAAGAGGTCTTTTGACGTAGGTCGTATTGCTCGTCGCCTGGTTGTAACGGCGTTCCCTGAATTTGGGCATGCAGGTTTCAACCTTCCATGCACGCAAATTCATGTCGGCCCGTTCTTCCTGCTTCGGATGAGTGTGGATTACATACCAGTGGGGGGTTTCAGCAGTTTGTAGATTATTCATTGGGAGTTGAACATCCTATCGGGTGCGGAACAGATTGTTCGTCTGGTCAAAGCAGCGAGGCTGCACAAGCTCTAACTGAGGGGGTTGTCAATCACGAGACCGGGACAAAGTTGATTATGAGATGGAGGCGTCGGCACGAAGCCGGACGGGTCTTACAGACCACTCATTTCATTCAACCGGGCACAGCTACCGCACAAACGAATTACTGCGGGTTTACGCCCTTCAAAATTCATCCTGGGGGAACGCGTGTTGAATATCTTTCCCGGCGGTCTGTAAAACAATACGTTTATTCCATCGGGTAAAGTTTTTGGAAAAGATGCGAAGCGCCGGTCATATCTAGCCCAATCCTTATATAAACCACTTCGCGCGTCATACCGTGAGTCGTTGTCCTAACCGAACCTTATCGCTAATTAACGTCGCTCATGCCCATACCGCCTCGCACATCCTGGTGGCTCATCTGAGCCCCGAGGTGGTAGGCGCGATGCTGCACCGGGCGCAGCCCGTATCTCTTCTTGAAGTCGCGCACAAAGTGGCTGTCATCATTGACGCCGACCCTGTTTTTAACTTCCTTCACGCTCAGGAACGTGGTTTCAAGCAGCTCCTTCGCCCTCTCCATACGCAGGCGTCCGAGATACTGTATCGGCGGCACGCCGGTGGCGGCCTTGAATAGATGGCTCAAACGCCCGGTGGAAAGATTCACCGAACGGGCGAGTTCCTCAATCGATTGCTCCCGGTCTAGATACTCTTCCATGATCCTGATCGTCTTTTGTACTCGTGGATCCATATAATCTTCCACTCACTTAAACTACTAAGCCGAAATGTAAAATGATTGGACTTACAGGGAGACGCCATACTTGAAGATTGCACAACTCAACAGATTTTAGCTGTCGTACGCTCTTCTATTTTTAGGATTAAATGAAGAATTGATCTGGAGGAAACCGACCTTAAACCTTGGTCTTTAACCCTTGAGCTCCCTCGATCCCGCAGCACCGTTAACCTGTAAACAGACCTTCAACGAAACTAATCAGGTAGAGATTTGCTGGCGATAAGCGGCGGTAAAGATTTGCTTAGATCAGCAATTGTCATTACAATGTGGCCGGTGCTCTGATTTTTATCCTAATACTACCTTCTGGCATCAAAACCAAAACTTCGCCTCAAGGTACACTTTCTCGGATTAAGAAGTCCTTTGAGAGAGGATAAAAATTCGCTAATAAAATGTTAAATGGCTTCAGGAATTATTTAAGAGAGCTTCTGTGGATGATTTCCGTAACCGTCACGAGCTGATGGCTGACGTTGCTGCGGAAATCTTCCACGCCGGTTGAGATATTGGGTCGTCAACCGTGGAACGCTTCTTAAGAGGGCTGAAGGGTCTCCAGTAATATGTCGGTTCCTCTCTAATCTCTCTTATCCATACCTGAAGATATAAAGCTTGGAACGGATACTCTCTCGCGCGTCCGAAGCATACCAGACCCCTCTAATCTTTAGATATTAATTTCCTCTTATGGGCTAATACGCTAACAGTATGAGCATTCCCCCCAATCTCATTTATGAATTCGGCTCGTTTAAGCTGGCAACGGCAGATCGTGTGCTGTTGCATAACGGCGAAGTTGTTCGCTTGACGCAGAAGGCTTACCAGATTCTTCTGCTACTGATTCAGAACAGCGGTCGTCTCGTGACGCGAGAGCGGATCATGAAAGAGGTCTGGCCGGACAGGTTCGTCGAGGAAAATAACCTCACGGTCAACATCTCCTACTTAAGGAAGGCGCTGGGCAAAAGCTACGGGATACATGAGTATATCGAGACGGTTCCGGTGCTCGGCTATCGCTTTGCCGCAGAAGTTAGTGTCTCGGAGGCTAAAGCCGAAGACCAGGCGGCGAAGGTGACGGCTCAACCGAAACACTCGACCAGTCTGGCTCTGACAGTGTCGCGTGACGGGTTGATTTTCAATTCTCTGGCCGTCTTGCCGCTGATGAACGCGAGCCCCAATCCCGAGATCGAATATCTCTCGGATGGAATCACCGACAGCATTATTAATCATCTCTCCAAAGAGCCTGAGCTTCGTATCATCGCCCGCAGCACTGTCTTCCGGTACAAGGGACGGGAAATCGACCCGCAGGTGCTCGGGCGATTATTACAGGTGCAAGCGGTCTTGATCGGGAGGATTTTCCAACTCGGCGACCGTCTCGTGATCAGAGTGGAGCTGGTCGATGTCGAAGGCGGCTGGAACATCTGGGGAGACCAATACGTCCGCAAGGTCAGCGACATGATCGAGACACAGCATGAGATCGCCATGCAAATATCGAGGAAGCTTGAGTTAAAGCTGCCTGACCAGGAAGGCCGGAATCAGTTGAAGAACACCCGGTCTAATCCCGAAGCCTGCATGCTTTACCTGAAGGGTCGCTACCTGTTCAATAAGGGAACGGAGAAAGCACTGCAACGCGGCTTGGAATTCTTCCAACAGGCGCTTGATATAGACCCGGATTTCGCATTGGCTTATTCCGGCATCGCCGACTGTTACACCCTCGGCGGCTTACCCCTCGACCCTGACCTCGCGCCGGATTACGCCGAAGAGGTCGAAGCTTATGCTGAGCCGCTCTATCCTTTGCCGGAACTAAAGTCGCGGGCCAAGCAAGCCGCGATGAGGGCCATCGAAATCGACGATGAAATGTGTGAGGCTTATGCCTCTCTGGGATTCGTCCAGTATCGCTTCGACTGGAATTGGGAGGCCGCCGAACGCGAACTTTTACGCGCCATCGAACTCAAACCGAACTACGCGCACGCTCATCACTGGTACGGAAGATGTCTGCGAACGAGGGGACGGTTGAAGGAAGCGCTGGCCGTGTTGGAGGTGGCCCAGAAGCTCGATCCGATCTTATTCATCCTCAACGTTGAAATGGCAAGCATCCTCTATTACTCGGGCGATTTTGAGTCGGCGATAGAACAATGCCTGCAAACGCTCCTCGTCGAACCGAACTTCAACCCGGCCCGCTACCAGCTCGGCAAAATCTACACGCAGAAGGGAATGTTTGACGAGGCCCTCGCAGAGTTCCGAAAGTTCCAGCAGTTTGCGGGCGGCTCACAGAAAGCAGACGCCGCCATCGGACACGTCCACGCGCTGACCGGACGCACGGATGAAGCGTTGAAAGTGCTGGACATGCTGAGGGAGAAGCCGAGCCAGTACGTCCCGGAGTACGATATGGCGCTCATACACGTTGCCCTGAACCAGAAAGATGAAGCCTTAAAAGAACTGTATAAGGCTTACCGAAAGCGTTGTGCGCAGTTGCTTAAAATCAAGGTCGACCCGCAGCTCAAACCTCTGCACTCAGACTCACGCTTCGCTGACCTGTTGCTTTATATGGACTTGCAGGTGTGAGTCGATCACACAAGCCTCTTCAATCATCCCGCAGGGCTCCAGGCTTCCGCCAGTGTGCCCAGGGGTTGTTCCATCTCGATTTCAAAGAACCCTTCATGAAGCCGCACGAGCGCATCGTTCAAATGCTCTTCTTCGATCACGAAGGACATGCTGGAGTTTGAGGCCGACTGCGAGATGAGCGAGACGTTGATGTCCGTGATCGAATTCAAGACTCGCGCCATGATTCCGCGTCGACGGCGCAGACCTTCGCCGATAATGCTGATCACCGCACAGTTTTTCTCGATCTCGACGATCCCGAGTTGACTCAGTTCTTCAAGCATGGAGGGGAGCACGCGCTCGTCGTCCAGGAGGAGCGAAACGTTCACTTCCGATGTCGTCACGACATCGACCACCGTGCGATGCCTGTCCAGAATTTCAAAGACCGCGCGCAAGAATCCGTGCGCTCCGAGCACGCGCGTCGATCTGATGTGCACTACGGAGATTCCCGGTTTATGAACAATGGCCCTGATGCTGTGCGCCGAGGGCAGCGTCTCCGCAGTGATTAATGTGCCGATTTCATTGGGCTCTCGCGTGTTACAGATACGCATCGGGATGCAAGCGACGGAGGCCGCCTCGACCGCTTTCGGATAAAGCACCCTGGCCCCGAAGTAAGCCATCTCCGATGCCTCCGTATAGGCCAGCCGAGGGATGGTGCGCGCCTGCCTGACCAGTTGCGGGTCGGCAGTCAGGATACCGTTCACGTCAGTCCAGAGTTGAATTTCGCTGGCGACGAGCGCCGCGCCGATGATTCCCGCCGTATAGTCCGAACCGTTGCGCCCGAGCGTGGTCGTGGCCCCGTTCACGTCGGCGGCGATGAATCCGCCGAGCACCGGAATCTCCGAAGCTTCGATGAGAGGCAGCAGTTCGCGGCGTGTGTTGCGCTCTGTTTCCGCCATCAGCGGCGAGGCGCATCCATGCGCGTCGTCGGTCAGGATGCAGCGCCTTGCATCCACGTACTTTGCCCGAAATCCCCGCTCGCGAAGCACTGCCGCCATCAGTTGCGCCGAGAGTTGCTCGCCATAAGAGAGGACGGCGTCTTTCAGGAGCGCGCGGGTTTCCGTCTCCAGCGCAGTCCGGCGCAGGAGTTCGGCAATCTCACCCCGCGCGGTTTCAATCGTCGCCTGCACGGAAGCGTAGGCGTCGCCGGACAGCAGTGTTTGCGCGGCCCTCGAATAGTGTTTGAGGCTTTTGTCCAGCATCCGCAGCGCATCGCTCTGAGCGTTGCAGGTCGCCGTCTCAAACATCTCCACCAGTTCGTCCGTGACATGGCTCATCGCCGAGACGACGACGACCGGGTGCAATAACCTGTGCTCCTCGACGATGTTGACGACGCGCTCGAAGGCAAAGGCGTCCTCGACGGACGTGCCTCCAAATTTCATCACTGTAATTTGAGTCATTTTTAATTGAGGTGTGGGGTTGACCGCCCGCGTTTTTGATTATGCGCCGGGACGGGCTATATCGAAATGTCGGCAAAGCTACCGCATGTTACGCGAGTAACCCGGTCACGCTTCATTTGGAGATGGGCGATCGACACCTTGTTCGAACTGGTGGGTGTCACACCGCGCCGACAGTATCACCGTCATGCTTGTATATTGCCGGTGCTGCCTTTGGCGCAGGAAGTCTTCACTGCTGTACTCCCGACGAGCGTTTGACGAGTTGCCGGTTCGCACATGAGCGCGACCCGCAAGCCCCCTCCGCAAAATCTCTACGGGCTAGGGCGCACAGTAACCGCCGGAAGGGATGGAAAACAAGAACATTCCCTTGGCGGATTCGACTATTGATTGGCCGTTTTCCATATCGCTGCATCTCAGCATCGACGTGGCATGGAATACTGTTATGTTGATTTTCAAGGTTCGTCGAGGATAATTACATGAAGACCGCGACCCGATTTATTCTTATCGTCTTACTCATCACAGCTTTACCTGCCACGCATGAAACGTCGGCTTCACAAAAGAAGTTTCAGATACACGAAGCGACCGCCTGGCAGGTTTCCGCCTCCTTTAAGTATGACACGCTCTGTTTCCTCAACGTCCTGACGGCAGACCAATTTTATCTGGGCTACTACGGGGCCGAGTATGCGCGCTTCGCTCCTCGGATGACCCCGGAAGTCCGACGCGCCCTGGCGGATTTGAAACACCGGATCAAGGACGAACACGGAAATATCATCTCGGCCTTCCTGTCTCTATATTACTCCGCCACGGAGGACGAGACGCTCGACGATATGCTGAGAACGCTTGAGGACAGCCGTAGCATGCGGAACAATCTGAAGAGAACCACTTATTATAGCGACGAGGGCTGGCGTCTGTTTGAATCCGTGCGTGAAGACCTGAAAGTCATCTTCCGGTTTTTGAAGCAAGCAGGATTTTCGGATTACTGGAAGCAGAATATGCTGCCGAAAGTCAGCTCAAAAATCGCGGAAGTCGAGCAGGGGCTGCCCGCTTATAACGTTGTCGCCGAAGTGGAAAAGCTGCTCGGTCATGCGCTCCCTTCAAATCGCATCACCATCTATATGCTCTACTTCGCACGGCCTCATGGCATCAGGATCACGGGCACGCGCTTTTTAACCGACATCGCCTGGCCCTTCAAGATCGCCCTGCGCAATGCCGCGCACGAAATGATGCACCCGCCTTACGACCTGAACAATGATTCCGAACTCAGGAAAGCGCTCGACCAGCTAAAAAAGGATTCATTCCTGATGGACAAGGTCAAACATCACAACCCCGATTTCGGATACAACTCCTTCGAGGGTTTTATCGAAGAGGACATCATTCAGGCGCTCGATCAAATTATCAACGAGAACCTGAAAATAGAAGATGATGCGCGAAGCCGCTGGCGCAACAGCGACGGCGGCATGCACGTCTTCGCCGTCGCTCTATACAGCGTGATGAAGGACGAAAACTATAATCAGAAACAGGAAGCGCTCCGTGATTTCCTGATCCGCATAATCCGTTCAGGCAAACTCACGGCAGGCAAAATAAAGCCCATCTACGATTCTTTCTACGCGCTCAAGACGACCAACTGATGCCGTCAAGTCCTTTGACTTGCTGCAAGCCCCGCGCGAATTTTCTCACAGCGTATTCGTCATCAATTCGGCGAGCAGACTGTTGAACCGGACAGGGTCGGGCAGTTCCGAGCCCTCCGCGAGCAGCGCATACCCCAGCAGCAATTCGGCATACTTCGTCAGGTTCTCATCATGCTGATTCTCTTGATAGCGCTCCCGAATTTTCGTGAAAATTGCGTGCTGTGGATTCAGCTCCATGATGCGGCGTTGTTTGGCCCCGGCCCCCTTGCCCATCATTAACAGACGCTCCATCTGCGGGCTATAGTCCAGTTCGGAACCGACGAGGCAGACGGGAGAGACCGTCAGGCGATTGGTGAGCCGCACTTCCTTAATATGCTCATCCAGATGTTTCTGAAACATCGACAACAGTTCCGCAGACTGTTCCTGCTTCTCCTTCAATTCACTTTCAGCCTGCGCCCTCTCTTCTTCATTGCCCAGACGAACTGTTCCCTTACCAACCGATTTTAGTTTTTTACCCTCGTAATCCATCAGCGACTGCACGACAAGCTCATCCACCGGGTCGATCAAATAAAGAACTTCGTAGCCTTTCTCCCTGAAAGCTTCCAGGTGCGGCGAATTCTCGACCGTCTTGCGCGACTCGCCCGTGAGATAGAATATCTCCTGCTGCTCGTCTTTCATCCTGCCGACATAATCTTTCAAGGTGGTTAACTTCTCCGCGTCGGCCGATGACTCGAAGAGCAGCAAAGAAACGATCTTGTCCTTATTCTCGAAATCGGAGCTGACGCCTTCTTTGAAAGCGCGGCCGAATTGTTCCCAGAACTTCAGGTACTTTTCATAGTCGCTTTCAAACATGTTCTGCAAAGCGTCCAAAAGCTTTTTTGTCAGCCATCGCCTGATCTGTGTGATCTGGCGATCCTGTTGCAGCATCTGACGCGAGATGTTGAGCGGGAGGTCTGACGAGTCCACTACGCCCTTGATGAATCGCAAATAACGCGGCAGCAGATCGGCGCACTGCTCCATAATCAACACGCCCTTCGCATAGAGGCGTAAGCCCGCTTCGGCGGCATGGTAGTAGAGGTCGCGCGGCGCATGAGAAGGGATGAAGACTAAAGCGCGATACTCCAGCACCCCTTCGGCCTTCGCTAGAATATGGCGCAGCGGCTCGTTCGTGTCGTGGGAGATGTGCTTGTAGAATTCCGCGTACTCGCTCTCCGTCACGTCCGCCGGAGCGCGCGTCCAGATAGGCTTCATCGAGTTCAGGATTTTGTCTTCAACTACTACTGCGGCTTCCGTATCCTCTGAACGCTTCTCTTCCCCCTCGCTCTCGGCCTCTTCGCGCGCTTCGCTGAAGATAATGGGGTAACTGATAAAATCAGAATAACGTTTGACAATGCGCGACAGAATCCATTTGTCCGTGTAATCTTCGATGCCCTCTTCCGGGTTGAACGGCTTGAGGTGCAGCGTGATCGACGTGCCCCTGTCGGGCTTACTGGCAGGTGAGAGCGTGTATTGCCCGTTACCAGTCGATTCCCATTGTGTCGCAGTCGTCTCTCCCGCCCGCCGCGTCACGAGCGTAACCTTATCGGCGACCATGAAAGAGGAATAGAATCCCACGCCGAACTGGCCGATCAACTCCGTAATCTTTTCGTTTGACACTCCCTCCCGAAGCTTTTCACGCAACTCACGAGTCCCGGACTTGGCGATCGTGCCGATGTTCGCGATGATCTCGTCTCCGCTCATCCCGATCCCGGTATCACTGATCGTCAGCGTTCTGGCTTTCCGGTCAGATGCCAGGCGGATTTCAAGTTCCGGGGCATCGCTCATCAATTCCGGCGTCGTCAGGGCCTCGAAACGTAAGCGGTCTAATGCATCGGAAGCATTGGAGATTAACTCCCTCAGAAAAATTTCCTTCGTGGTATACAGAGAGTGAATCATCAAGTCGAGCAATTGCTTTGTTTCAGCCTGGAAATCGTGTGTCTCTATCTGACTAACCATTCTATTCCCTCCGAAAAATTTCTGAATTTCCGAATCCTGTAGTCAATGACAGAAGCTTAGCCGCGTAAGCAGGGCATCTGTATCTGCGTCAACATTCAAAATTTGTGTTGATAGCGACTCCAGATTAGAGAGGCCGGAAATTGGAGAACGTCGTGCGAGAAGATGCCTCTCCGAAAGGTTCATGGAGTCGGTAAAAAGAATCGCATAATCAACGGCCCAAAACAAGACCACAGCATTGCTCTCAATCTTCTTCCGATGAATCCGTGCTCCTGCTCCCCTTGAGCAGGCTGGTGGCTCTCCTGCTGTTGAATCGGTGTGCGATTCATAAATGAATTCTTCTGCCTTTGGAACAATGGCTGACCGTCGAGCATTGAAGTTGGCTGGCATGAGATAAACCATCCTCTCAATTCCCTTCTCTTTTGTCGCGATCAGAAAACAGGGAGTGAGCCTTCTGGCGCACGCGGTCGGCGTCTTCCGGCAGCACGCACCCTCCCGCCTCACTGCTCATCTCCGAGAGCGTCACCTCGATCGACTGCCCCTGTGTTTCCAGCATCGCCACGCAGGCTTGCGCCAGCTCATTCACTTCCTCGTCCGAGAGAATATGCGGGGCAGGCGGCTCATAACTACTTCGACCGACCTCTGATCGGGAACGCGCGGAGCAGGCAGCCTCACTGATCAAGCCATACTTCCTGAGCACGTTGTAAGCCTCGTGCTGGGCCACGCGCGCGGCTTTCGGCAAGCCACGCTTCTCCAACCACTCGCGTGTGCGCTCGTACTCTTGGGCTGCCGCGCGCCTGGCCGCCACCTGCATTGCCGGCTCAAGTTCGGCCCTCAGTCGCATGATTACCTCCTCGATTGAGACGATTCCAGGGGTCTGCGGCGCAATGGTGACTGGGCTCAAGCTCTGGTGATTGGCTGGCGGGGTATTCGGGGCCGGGTCGGGAGCTATTTTATCCAACCGTTCGGTATCCGCGCCGTTTTTTGGCGCGCCGGGATTTGTATCTGTGTCTGAAATTTCTTTAACAGCGAAGCTGTCCTTAAAGGCTGGTTCATTCGCTGAACCAGGAGTCTCCACGGATGAAGCAGGAGGAAAAGCCAAAATTTTTTCGCCCCCCCGAGCCTGCCTCGTTCCGATAGACGAGGTGGCACGGTTAAGGAATACCCGTAGCCCGACTCCGTTCTTCCCTGAGAAATAGCCGATGATTCCCTGCTCGTGCATCCAGGAGACAGCTTTGCGGGCAGTAGCACTCGCCACCCCCAGGAGGTCGCAGAACACGGCCCATGCTTTCAAGAGCTTTTCGCCGCGAACCTCCGACTCGATCCGCAGTACGCCTTCACGCTCCCAGAATCTTTCGGGGGCGTTGACCATGCGCAGGTAAATCTTACTCATGAGCGGCGTGACCCGGTCTGCTTCTTCAGAGGTGATAACGGCTATGATCTCGCGGTCTATCTGGTGGAAATTCTTCCTGTACTCGTTCGCCCCGAGTTGCGTCTTACGGATAAATCGCTGGCCCGGCAAAGGTTGAATTTTCATGGTCAAATCCTTGTAAATAAAAGGCTTGACTGCGATCCCGGCGGTGTGTATAATTGGTTTCGGTTTTTGACACACAAATACCGGCTCGCCATCCAAGCGAGTTTCTTGTTTTGACCTGAAGCGTCTTGGTCGTCAAACTCAGAGCGCTTCAGGTCATTTCATTTAATCTGCGTAGTTTTTGCCTGGACTTCTTCCCGGCACGAAATCGCCGGTCAGTCCTTCCTCTCCACTACAATCCAGGTACTATAGGGATTTAATAAATCTTGTACAGATGAAATTATTATTACCCGGGTAGTATTTATTACCTCCGTAGTTTCGACTACCCGGGTAGTTTTCATTACCCCCGTATTGAAAAGTACGGGGGTAGCCATCGCTACCCGGGTAGTTTTGACTACCCGGGTAGTTCGGACTACAGGGGTAGTTACAACTACCCCTGTAGTAATCGCTACCCGGGTAGTCAAAACTACCCCTGTAATAATGACTACCCGGGTAGTTTCCGCTACCCGGGTAGTTTAGACTACGGGGGTAGTCAAAACTACCCCCGTAGACGCAAATATTATAAACAAACAGTTTAAGGCTTTGAATGATAGGAGGGATCAGGCTTTATCAAGATTGAGTTTGTAATATGTTCCGCGCATTTCCCGTGGGGCGTTAATGAGGGTTTCGCCTTTGATCAGGAAATCCCACTCTAAAAGCTGACTGAGGACGGTCTTAATCTGGCGCTCGGTTTTAGAGACTTCAGCCATAAGTCGGGTGTTGGAGGTGAAACAAAATTCCTGATCGACCGCGATCGAATTGTTATAAATGAAGGTGCAGATTCCAATCTGAGTATCAGTCAGAAAAGGCTTCCATCGTGTAATGAATGCCAGAAGGTCTGGAGAAACCGTTGTTTGGTCGAGAGCTTTTTGCCTGTTTCCTGAAAGTGGGGCGGTGCTCCTTCGAGGCTGTTTTCGTTCAACTGCTTCCAACTTTTGAGGCGGCTGGGTGGACGGCAAAACCGACTTCTGATTGATGATAGGAGTTACGGGGGCGGGATCGCTGACGGTCGGGCTAAGCTCTTGAAGAGGCTCGACTTCCTGTTCGGATGGCGTTTCCAGAAGAGCTTCGCGGCGGGGTTCCTCATCCTCTGTTATCTCTGGCGATCGCTCTTCCAATTCCTCCCGCTCGCGCTGCTGGATGGCTATGTCGAGCGCAGTGCCGCTGAACTGGAAAGCCTTTCCAGCGAAAGGTGATTGCCGTCGTCCGCCTTTTTTATAGGGAATGACTTTACGCACCGGCGGTGACTGATCGTTCGACACGTTCACGCACCTCCTTCCAGAGCTTTTTGTAAGCCTGGGCCCCTGCTGAATCGGGGGCGGTCAGCAGTACAGGGGCGTGATAACCTGCACTCTCGGCGACCCTCACATTCTCAGGGACAATCGCGTCGAAAACCAGATTCGGGTAAGCGGATTGGAGAAACTCCTGAGCCTCGCGGCACATTCTTTTGCGTGCGTCATAGCGCGTCAGGAAGAAACCGAGCAGGGCAGGGAATCGTGTTTTGGTAATAATCCTGGCGCGCTGGAGTTGGCGGGTGAGTTGCATTGTGCCGTTAACACTCATCACGTCAGCATTTACGGGACAAAGAACGAAATGGCTCCCGACCTGGGCCATAGACACCAGGGTTCCGAACGAAGGATCCGTATCAATAAAAACATAGTCGTAAGGTGAATCATCCCAGAGCTGGAACTGCTCCTGTAGAGCCGTGACAGTCTCAAGCGGATTCGAGCGATCAATATTGTCGTTTTTGGAGCTGCTCCTGATAAAGTCAAATTCTAAATTCTCGAATTTAATAGGGATAACCAGATCATGAAAGTTTGCTTCACCTTTGAGCCATGAAATGAGTGTTCCTTGCTCGTTATCATCGTTTTGCTCATTATCCGGTAGTAAGGCGTTAGTAGCAGACGCTTGGGGCGCAGCGTCAAGCAGCAGAACTCTCTCCCCGTTGGCCGCCGCCTCCGCTGCAAGTGAGATGGCCGTGGTGGTTTTGCCGACGCCGCCCTTGTTATTGCTGATAGTAATAACTTTATGGCGAGTCGAAATTTCCATCGGACGCTGTTTGAGCGCCGCGATGGCAGTTCTGCTGAAGAGTTTGACGCGGCCATCTGTGGGGTCTGTGACAGTTGCCAGATTGAGATCGCGCGCGATTCGCCTGAATGTATCTGAAGATACTTCCAGATATTCACACGCCTCAGTCACTGTCATATATTCAGGAGTGGACAAAGCAGTCAACCCTCCTTTGATAACCATCTCGCCTTAAATCATTCCTTGTATCTCGTTATATCTCGCCATACTTTCGCGTACTATATTTGGTTGAAGGGGCGTGGTCAATAAAATTATCAGCAAAAGCACGGAAAAATAGGTTGGCTATCGGAGAAGCAAGGGCTGAAAAATGGCTCGGGATAAACCATTCTTACTCTTCCAGGATTCCTGAGTCTTCTGCTAAACTGCTCCTATGCCGGGCATTCCTTTATGGACAGGGGCGGTACTGGTGGGCCTTTTGGCGTTGTGGTTGGGGCTGCGACTGATTCATCGCGGTAGAAAACGCTATTCCTCCGACAGACACCAGTGGTGGATGGGTTAAATCAAAAGTTTCTTCAAATGCTTTTTTTACCAATTCTTGAACAGATGAGCGTGATGCGAGAGGATGTTTCACGCTTAAGGTTATCATTCGAGCAAGTACAGACTTTGATCAAGTCTCAGCGTTTCCAGTAGCCAAGATGACCCCCGCTTATTGTCTGTTGCTGAATATCACGGGAAGCGATGATCAGCATCGAAAAGACTCTTGGATGTCATGCATGTTTCACGGCTGCGTTATTATATATAAGATAAGTCAAAGTATATTGTTTGCCGCCAATGAATACACAAAGGTGTTAGTTGTGTTTCCATCCATCTATGATGTAAAGGCCGTCGCATTCATTCCTTCTGGGTGAGTATCTGAATGAGGGTAAAAGAGGGCATTTGATGTGTTAATTATGACCGGACGTTCGGCGTGTTAATAAGAAGGATTGACAATTGCGTTGACAAGTCAAAGAACGTGCTATATCTTTCAATATATTGGAAGATTTCCAATGTCAGATAATCGCCGTCGTGATTACTGACATAAGCGGTGAGTCGGCGGGTCGGGTCTTTGATGTTGGCAATGATTTTTCTTACGAAGCTGCTGAAGGGCCGCGAAATCGTTGGTTTTCCTGAATAGCGGTCGCCACCATTCCACATCTTAGGGTGATAAGGCGAACATATTGCACACCGGATTCCTGCTGGAGCCCAAAGCGGGAGAAGCACTAAAAGAGACCACATATAGGGGAAATAGTGGCGCGCCGCTGGCGCGGCATGCGGTAGCTTTACCCACAGAGCGGTTCCGCAGCCCACTTTATTGACCCCCCTCGGCTTCGATCAAGCTCGATCGAGCACGTTTGCTCGATACTTTCCTCACGGCCCGGCGGGTATTCCTGCACAGCTTAACAATTCTACTGCGGTGAGAAATTTGTCCGGCCCCGGCATCTTTCACAGGGTTCAAATTCTACAGGGTTCCTGACACGCATAAACCCTCGCGTACAGGCGAACACTTCAGGCGCTGCTCCGAACTAATTCCGGCAAAGATTCACTCTTCCAGGGGCTTGCTGGTATAGTCCGGCTCTTGTCAGGACGGCGCTAATCCGGTTCGGGATAACCGAAACATTTGATAACTCAAAAAGGAAAATCCATTGATACAAGATGATAAGCGCTTTGCGCAATTAATTGAGCCGTATGGCGGCAAACTGGTTAATCTGCTGGTGGCGGACGAAGAATGCGATGAGATCAAATCTCGTGCGGGAACGATGCCGCGTATTCAGTTGACGGCGAGAAACGTCTGCGATCTGGAGTTGCTCGCAACGGGCGGGTTTTCACCGCTCGATCGTTTTCTGGGCGAGGCAGACTACCGGCGCGTGCTCGAAGAGATGCGCCTGGCCGACGGCACACTGTTCACGATTCCCGTCACGCTGCCCGTCGAAGCGGGGGCGGACATTCACCTAGACGGCGAGATTGCGCTCGTCGATCAATACAACGACCTGTTGGCGGTGATGCGCGTCGAAGAGATTTACGAATGGAATCTCGAAGAAGAGGCGCGGCTGGCCTACGGCACGACAGACCTGCGCCATCCATTAGTGGCGGAGATGCACACCTGGGGCAAGTTCTATATTTCGGGTGAACTGCATGTGCTCGCCCTGCCCAAGCACTATGATTTCCGTCGCCTGCGCTCAACTCCGCGCGAGGTGAGACAAAAACTGTCGGAGCTGGGGCATGAACGGGTGGTCGCCTTTCAGACACGCAATCCGCTCCATCGCGCGCACGAAGAATTGACCGTCCGCGCCGCACAGCAGATCGACGGCGCGCTCCTTCTTCATCCGGTGGTCGGCATGACCAAGCCCGGTGACATAGACCATTACACGCGCGTCCAGTCTTATAAGGTGCTGGCGGAGAAATACTATGACCGCAGCCGTATGCTGCTCTCGCTGTTGCCGCTGGCGATGAGGATGGCCGGGCCGCGAGAGGCCGTCTGGCATGCGACCATCCGCCGCAACTTCGGCGCCAGTCATTTCATAGTAGGCCGCGATCATGCGAGTCCGGGAAGGGATTCAAACAATGAGCCGTTTTACGGCCCGTATGCGGCGCAGGATTTAATGACGGAGCACAGCGGCGAGCTGGGTGTGCAGCCGATGCTTTTCTCCGAGATGCTCTATTTGCCTGACGAAGATCGTTACGAAGAGGCGTCTCGTATCCGCAAAGATCAGCGAACCGCTGCGATTTCGGGAACCGAAGTCAGGGAGCAATACTTGCAGCGCGGGCGCGCCCTCCCAGCCTGGTTCACGCGGCCCGAAGTGGCGGCCATCCTGTCGCACGCTCATCCGCCCCGTTCTCAGCAAGGGTTTTGTCTCTGGTTCACGGGCTTAAGCGGCGCGGGCAAATCGACGACCTCTGAAATCCTGACCATTCTGCTCCTCGAATACGGGCGGCAGGTGACGGTGCTCGACGGCGACGTGATCCGCACGCACCTGTCTAAAGGGTTGGGGTTCAGCAAGGAGGATCGCGAGATAAATGTGCGGCGCATCGGCTACGTCGCCTCGGAGGTGGTGCGACACGGCGGCGGAGTGGTTTGCGCCGCCATCAGTCCGTATCGCGCGACTCGTAATGAGTGCCGAACCATGGTCGGCAAGGATCGCTTCATCGAAATCTTCGTTGACACGCCGCTTGCGGTTTGCGAAGAGCGCGATCCCAAGGGAATGTATCATCTCGCCCGCGAAGGGAAGATCAAGGGATTCACCGGCGTTGACGATCCGTATGAGGAGCCGTTCAGCCCTGAGATCGTTCTGGACACGGTGACCTATTCGGCGGAAGAGAATGCCGAACGAATCCTCGCCTACCTCGTCGCGCAGGGATTCATCTCGGACTATCTTTATCAGGAGAGCGAGGAAATCGAGCCCAGTCTGCAACTGAGTTAGAACTGCTTTCCCAATCCGGCTGAAGAAACTTAACCCGCGCCGCGTCCTCACCGTGGCCGTTCAACGTTACTCCTTAATTACTCAGGTCGCCCACGATTTCAATCCGGTCTTTAGAGATCAGGGACAAAATAGATGCGTGTAGATGAAGCCTTGCGGGGCTTCATCTCCGATCTCTATGCGATCGATGACGACCGGGTTGCCAACGGCAACTCGATCAACCTTCAGAAGCTCAAGTCGAATCTTTACCACTCTATAACTGTTAGCTGAAGCGGAGCTTAACCAATGAGCAACACCATTACGCCAGTGACGCAGCTTTCCTCGGAAGAAAAGCGCGCTCTTCTAGCCCGTCTACTCAAAGAAAAGGCGAGCAAGCCCAAGTTCTATCCGCTCTCGTTCGCGCAGCAACGGTTATGGATTCTAGACCAGTTGGAGCCCAACACGGCGGCTTACAACATCCCCTCGGCGGTGCGTCTGACGGGCCGCCTCGATGTCGCCGCGTTGGAGCAGACCTTCAATGAAATCAAAAGGCGTCACGGCTCTCTGCGCACGACCTTTTCCGTCATTGACGACCAGCCCGTGCAGGTTCTCAATCCGGTTCAGCCGGAAAGCTTACCCGTCATCGACGTGTCCGATCTGGACGAGCAGGAGCGTGAGGAACGGATAGTGCAGCTCGCCGTCGCCGAGGCGAAACGTCCCTTCGATCTGACACTGGGCCCACTGGTGCGTCTGACGCTGGTGCGGCTCGGAGCGGAAGAACACGCCGTGCTGTTGACGATGCATCATATCATCAGCGACGGTTGGTCGATGGGCATCTTCGTCCGCGAACTGGCGACGCTCTACGAAGCCTTTTCCAAGGGAGAGCCCTCGCCACTGCCGGAACTGCCGATACAATATGCGGACTTCGCGCAGTGGCAGCGCGCGCGTATACAAAGCGACACCATCGAAGCGCAAATCTCAAGTTGGAAAACACGACTCGAAGGCATTCCCCCGCTCCGACTCCCGACAGACCGCGTGCGCCCGCCCATCCAGACCTATACCGCCGCCGCGCATTACATTGTGATTCCACAAACCCTGACGGCGGGGCTCAAAGCGCTCGCGCAGCAGGAGAGCAGCTCGCTGTTCATGGTAGTGCTGGCGGCATACAAGATTTTGCTCTGTCGTTACAGCGGGCAGGACGACTTTGGCGTCGGGACTTTCATCGCCAATCGAAACCGTGCCGAAACGGAAGGGCTCATCGGATTTTTCATTAATAACCTGGCCCTTCGCGCAGACCTCTCGGGCGATCCGACCTTTCAGGAATTGCTGGGCAGAGTAAAAAGCGTGACGCTCGAAGCGTATTCCAATCAGGATGTGCCGTTCGAGAAAGTCCTGGAAGAGTTGCACCCCGATCGTGACCTGAGCCGCACGCCGCTGTTTCAGGTCATGCTCGTCCTGCAAAATACTCCAAGTCAATCGATGGAAATTCCCGGCCTCAGCCTGCGGCAGATTCCCCTCGGAAGCTCACGCTCGAACTTCGACATCACGCTCTGGTTGTCGGAAAGGAACGATGAGTTAGCCGGGATGTTCCAATACAACACGGATATATTCGATGATACGACCATCGAGCGGATGGCCGGGCACTTCAAGGCATTGCTCGAAAGCGTCATCGCTGCACCGGCTCAGCGCATCTCGGAGCTTTCTCTCCTCTCGGAGAAAGAGCGGGAGTTGATACTCGTGCGCTGGAACGAAACGACCGTTGATTATCCACGCGACGAGTGCGTGCAACATCTCTTCGAGGCGCAGGTCGAGCGGACGCCGGATGCTACGGCAGTTATTTTTGAAGACGAGCAGTTGACCTACGCCGAGTTGAACCGGCGCGCGAATAAGGTGGCGCACCGGCTGCAACGTCTAGGCGTTGGGCCGGAAGTGCGCGTCGGCGTCCTGATGGAACGGTCGTCGGAAGTCGTCGTCACGCTCATGGGAATACTGAAGGCAGGAGGCGCGTACGTTCCTCTAGACCCCGCATACCCGCGAGACAGAATTGCTTTCATGCTTGAGGATTCGGACGTACGTGTCTTGCTCACACAAGAGCGATTGCTCGGCAATGTGTCCGACAGCAGGGCGAACGTGATTTGTCTCGAAACGGAATGGAACAATTTACAGAGCGAAAGCGACGCCAACCCCGTCACCGATGTCACGGTCGAAAATCTGATCTACATCATCTACACGTCCGGTTCGACCGGCAAGCCCAAGGGCGCGATGCTCCAACATCGCGGCGTCGTCAACTCTCTATGCGGGCTTCAATCTACCTTCAATCTCTCTTCTTCCGACCGCCTTATCCATAAAGCCTCCCTCAGCTTCGATGCTTCCGTCTGGGAAATCTTCTGGCCACTCATCTTTGGCGCGGGCGTCGTCGTCGCCCGTGCAAACGACCAGCATGAGGGAGCATATCTGGCAGAGACGATGACCCGTCATGGCGTGACAGCGGCTCATTTTGTGCCTTCGCTGTTACCCGCCTTCCTCGACGCTGAAAGAGCGGCGGGGAGCACACCGTTGCGTTATGTGCTGAGCGGCGGCGAAGCCCTGCCCCGTGAGATGGCACAGCGCTTCTTTGCTCAATCGAAGGCGGAGTTACATAACCTCTACGGGCCGACGGAAGTCTCCATCGGTTCGACGGGGATGCGCTGCGAGGAAGAGACGACACGCGCGACGATGCCCATCGGCTACCTGGTCTCAAATATTCGCGGCTACATCCTAGATCGGCACATGCGACCGACACCTGTGGGCGTGGCCGGAGAATTGTATCTCGGCGGAGATGGCGTCGCCCGTGGATATTTGGGACAAGCGGCGCTGACGGCTGAGCGCTTCGTGCCTGACCCGTTCGGCACAGAGGTGGGGGCACGTCTCTACCGCACTGGCGACCTCGTACGGTATCTGTCCGACGGGCGGATGGAGTATCTGGAGCGGATTGACCAGCAGGTGAAGATCAGGGGATTGAGAATTGAGTTAGAAGAGATCGAAGCGGTGCTGTCCGGTCATGCAGCAGTGCGCGAAGTGGTCGTGATGGTGCGAGAAGATGAGGTCGGAGAGAAGCGGCTGGTGGCCTATATCGTCGGTGAAGAGGGGGCGGAGAAGGTAACGACGAGGCAATTGCGAGAGTATGTGAAGGAGCGGTTGCCTGAAAGTATGTTGCCCGGCATCTACATCCAGTTAGAAGAGATGCCGCTGACGCCGAGCGGGAAGATCGATCGTCGTGCGTTGCCCGCACCCGACAATTCACGACCGGAACTTGACGAAGACTTTGTGGCCGCTCGCCGACCAATCGAAGAATCCCTCGTCCACATCTGGACTGAGGTGCTAAAGCTCAACGGTATTGGAATCAACGATAATTTCTTCGAGCTCAGCGGCCATTCTCTACAGGCGACCCAGATGCTTTCGCGCGTTCGTAGTGCGTTCGGCGTCGAACTTCCGCTCCGAAGATTATTCGAACAGCCAACCATTGCAGGGTTAGCCGAAGACATCGAGCTTGCCTTGGCCACTGGCCCCGTCGCCTTGGACTCCTCCATTCAGCGTGCCCGTGCTAACCAATTTCCGCCGCTCTCGTTCGCACAGCAGCGACTCTGGTTCCTCGATCAACTCGACCCCGGCACTGCCGTCTATAATATCCCTTACGCTCTCCATCTCTCCGGCCATCTCGATCATCCTGCTCTCGAACGCGCGCTCAACCAGATCATCTCGCGCCACGAGTCGCTGCGCACCTCCTTCCGCTTCCTTCATCGCCAACCCGTGCAGGTCATCGCTCCACAATGCATCATTCCTCTCTCTCTTTATGACCTTCAGTCTCTCGACGAGGATGAGCGACGAGTGGAGACGGAGAGACTGCTGCGCGAAGGTGCGCAACGTCCCTTCGATCTCTCTCAACTGCCCCTG
>DATDFK010000025.1:0-99039 GCA_036522655.1 Pyrinomonadaceae bacterium
GTTGAACAAGCAGGACTTGGTCAACGAGCTTGTGACGCGGACAGAGTTTGCCAGTCGCTACAATGGATTGAACAATACGGAATTTCTGTTGAAGTTGTTTGAGACTTCCGGCGTGACGCCGCCGCAGGCGGTACAGGACGAATGGATCGCATCACTACAAAACAACAGCAGGAGTCGCGCGCAGGTCTTCAGAGAGATGTCGGAGCGACCGGAGGTGAGTGCTAAATACCTGCACGAGGCGCAGGTGGCATCAGCTTACTACGGGTTCTTCACACGTAATCCAGATGGAGCATACTTGAACTACTTGCAGCGCTTGGATAGCGGAGAGATCACTCTCGCAGACCTGGCCAATGCTTTCATCAATGCCTCCGAATACCGCCAGCGATTCGGGCCATAGAATTTTCAGCGGCCAAACCATGAGCAGGGTTGGGGAGAACATTCTCTTCAACCCTGTCTTGTTCTCTAACGCTTGATACTTGGATGGCCTCACATTTATCGATTACGGAGCCGGTCAGATGAACGGGCTAAAGCTGGTCGTTTTCGATTTAGCAGGAACGACCGTCAAGGACAGAGGGCAGGTGTCAGATGCTTTCACCGTCGCGCTCTCGGAGCACGAGATAGAGGTCACGCCCGAACAGTTGAGCAGTGTGCGCGGTTCCTCGAAACGGCAGGCCGTGCTGCAATTCATCCCGGAGGGGCCGGAGCGGGCGCGCCGTGCCGAGCAGGTTTACGCTTCGTTCCGTGAACACCTGACCGCCAGCTACAGAGTTGAGGGCGTTGAGCCGGTGGATGGTGCGGAACAAATCTTCGGCTGGTTGAAGGAGAAGAACGTTCGTGTGGCTCTTAACACGGGCTTCGATCGTGACATCACAGGACTGCTGCTGAAAGCCCTGGGCTGGGAGGAAGTGGCGGACGCAGTGGTTTGCGGCGACGAGGTGAGGCGCGGACGCCCAGCCCCTTATCTGATCTTTCACGCGATGGAAGCGACGGGCGCGACAGATGTGCGAGAGGTAGCCAATGTGGGGGATACTGTGTTGGACTTGGAGGCCGGTCACAATGCCCTTGTGCGTTGGAATGTGGGCGTGCTTTCGGGCGCGCATGATCGTCAACTGCTGGAAGGAGCGCCGCACACACATTTATTGCAGTCGATCGCCGAGCTGCGCACGCTCTGGCATGATGACGACTGACAGAGGAGAATTAACCGGATGAGACCCGTCATCAAAAGCTCGCTCTTGTGTCTATCCTTTCTTATCTGCGCGGCCACGTGTGCCGCGCAGGCGGGTAAGCCTCAACCGGCTGCCCCCGTCGCCGAAGGCGACCCGCAAGCCTGGAAGGAATATTCATCGACGGAGGGACGCTTCTCCATCTCGTTTCCCGGAAAGCCCAGCCAGGAGACGAAAGTGCTGGAGGGTTCGGATGCTCAGGTCAAGTTGAATATCTACAGGCTGAAGACGCTGGCGGAGTATTCGGTGATGCACGCGGATTACCCCATCCCGATGAATGACCCGGCGGTCGCCAAGCTCGCGCTCGATGAGGGCGCGAAAGGCGCTGTCGCCTCCATCAATTCGGAGCTGTTGGAGATTAACGAAATCACGCTCGACGGAAATCCCGGACGATTTCTAAAGGAGCGCATGACCGGCGGGGAGATTCTGTGGGTCAGGATATTTCTGGTCGGGCAGAGGATGTACCAGATCGCAGTTACCACGCCCCGCGAAGAGGGCCTGCCCGCGCAGACAGTCAATGTATACAAGACGGCGGCGGACAAGTTTCTCAACTCCTTCAAGCTTCTCAAGGAAGAGAAACCGGCTGGCGGCAAGCCTTAAGAAGCGAGCCCCGCCGACGATTCACCCGTGCCGCATGGCATTCTTCTCATCCTCGCGCGTGGGCCCACTTGCATGTTCCGCGAGCGCGGAAGATAATTTCCGACGCCGGTAAATTTCCACTCTATGAGGCAGGATCAATGACAGAACAGTACAACAAGCAGGACGGCTCGCCGGAGCAAGACTCGGATCAGACGGTCTCCGTGCCGGACGACGCGCGCCCGGCGGCTGTCGGTGAGAGGAGTACGCAGGAGAACATGGCCGGACAGGGATTGGGACAGATGCCGGATGAGGACGCCGAGAAGAGAGAGCACAGCCCTAAGCAGTAAGCTCGTTTAGATCATCACATCTACTTATCGAATCCGGGCCCGCGCAATACTTTGCCCGGCAGCGCGTCGGTCGCTTTCCCTCCGTCAATCACCGGCACGCCGTTGACCAGCACGTACTGCATGCCTTCGGAAAGCTGGTTAGGATTCTCGAACGTCGCGCGGTCGCGCACCGTCTCGGGGTCGAAGACGACCACGTCGGCCCACATCCCCGTCTTCAACACTCCGCGATCAGTCAGGCGCATACGCTGCGCCGGGAGCGCCGTGAACTTGCGAATCGCCTCTTCCAAACGAAGCCGTTTTTCTTCGCGCACATACTTACGCAGGATGCGTGGGAATGTGCCGTAGGCGCGCGGGTGCGGGTGCTCCTTGCCGAGCAATCCGTCCGGCGCTGTCCCCTGCGAGTCGTTGTCAACCGACACCCAGGGCTGCATGAGCGCGAGCGCGACATCCGGCTCAGACATGCCGAACACGGCGACATAGGTATAAGCGTCGTCCTCTATGAGCAGGTCGAATACCGTGTCGATCGGGTCTTTGCCCCACATGCGTGCTATCTCCGCCAGAGTTTTACCCTGAAGCGGCAAGAGCTTCGGATTGTGCACGACGCTGACCACGATCGCCTCCGGGCCGGGCACTTCCTGCCATTCGTTGTCCCACTCTGTCGTCGGGGTCTCCATCTCCTTGCGAATGCGTGCGCGCATCGACGGGTCTTTCAAACGCTCCAACATCTTCGCCTCTCCGCCGTCGTGGGCCCACGGCGGGATAAAGGCGGAGAAGGAATTGAACCAGGCCGGATAAGCATAGGTGTTGGCGCTGATGTCCACGCCCGCCTGCCTGGCCCTTTCGATATGCGCGACGATCTCCGGCATGCGCCCCCAGTTAGGCTTGCCCGCCGCCTTCAGATGCCATACCTCGACGGGTATTCCGGCCTCGCGCCCGATGCGTATCGCTTCATCCAGGGCACTGATGATCGCGCCGCCTTCGCTGCGCATGTGCGTCGCGTAGACGCCGCCGAACTTAGCGCTCTCGGCGGCAAGCGCGATCAACTCTTCCGTGCCGGCATAGGGCGCGGGCGCGTATTGCAGAGAGGTCGAGACGCCCACGGCTCCATCCTTCATGGCTTCGCGCACGAGCGATTTCATACGCTCCAACTCGGCAGGAGTCGGAGCCCTGTTGTCATCGCCGATCACCATTCGCCGCACCTGCGTTGCGCCCACATAGCTGCCGAAGTTGATTCCTATCCCCTGCCTTTCGAGACGCGCGAAATACTCGCGGAAAGTCTTCCAGTCGGGATTGATCTTGTAATGCTCGTAGGCCAGGTGGTCTGCCTTGATGATCGCATCGCTGAGCGGCGCGATCGAGCCTCCCTCGCCCGTCAACTCCGTCGTGATGCCCTGAAATATTTTTGAAGGGAGATGCGGGTTGACCAGTATCGTCAACTCCGATTGGCCCAGCATGTCTATGAAGCCGGGCGCGACGACCATCCCGCGCGCATCCACTACGCGCAGGCTCTCGGCATTCGCCAGATTACCGATCGCCGCTATCTTCCCGCCCCGTATGCCGACATCGCCGGAATACCAGGGCGAGCCCGTGCCATCGATAATCCGTCCATTGCGTATGACAATATCGAATGGCCCTTCGGAGACGCCGGTTGCCGTCGTCGTGTTTCCGGGCCGCGATAAAGCGACGAGCATTCCGCCGGTTATCAACAGCATCGCCAGTAACGCTATTCTTTTAATCATAAAATCCGCCGTCAGTATCGCCTGCTCAAGCCGGGCGGTACTGACCTGAGTTCTACAGCTACATCAACCCTGACGTGTCAGCGGAGCAGCCGAAGCGATGCTTTCATCCGTGTCTTTGATTTCGAGCAGGTTGAAATCTATTAAAGCCACGGCCTGTGCCATATTTTGCAGGCTTTGATTCTGTTCCGTCGAGACCGGCAGCAGGGTTGAGTGCGCGGTCGCGTCCGCATTGTGAAGCATCTGGAACCTGGCGGCGATGAGACGCGCGACGCTCAACCCGACGCTCGCGTCCAGCTCGCACAGATGTTTGGCGAGCGCCTTCTGCGAGACTCGCTCGAACGCGCTCCTGATCTCCGCTTCGGCAGCGCTTATCCCCTCCGCTATGAGTAGCTCGAAATCGTCCCCGCTGCGCTCCAGCCGCTTCGCGAAATTAAGCAGGCTCGTCCGACCCTCGTTATGCACCGCCCCCGTGACGACGATCATCAAGTGCTGCACTTCCGTTTCAATCTTCGTGTTTATCGCGCGGCGCGCAAACGCAGGCGTCAGGTCGCCGTCCCTGAGGACGATGAGAAAAGGCTCGTCGCACACGCGTGCGATCATGCGCGCCTCGCCGTCTCCCGCCGGTGGCTCGACGACTATATCGCTCTCCGAGACACCCAGCTCGCGCAGGATCGCGTGTAGACGGTTGACCAGCCACGCTCCGTCTTCCAGCAGAAGGGAGACAAGCTGAGTCGGGGCGAAGACTTCTTCTATACTCTCGTCGGCGATCTTCGCGCCGCACTCGCTACAACTGGCATTGCTGATCGTCACGACGGCCAGCGCGTCCGCCGAAGGCAGGCCCAACAACGTGTGCCCGGTCTTACGGCAACTGACCAGAACCTCCCGTTGTAAGAGCCCTGCTTCGATCAATCTATTGACCGCGAATTCGGGCAGCGCGGACATAGCGTCCGAAGACGGAGTGATGTGATAGCCCTCGGCGTATGCCTCACGGGCTCGACGAAGGAAATGCCGCGTGTAGTCATCGTCCATCAAACGAGCGGCACGCACGCGGTCGCGCCCCTTCTCGCGGCAGGCAATGACGGAGAGCGAATCCGTATCCTGTTTAGCGGCAAAGCGCATGAACCCCTGGTGAATCGTCGACGGGTCTTGCCGCCACGCCGTCAGCTTCGTCGCGTCGCCTTGATCGCTCCCCGGCGTTTGGCCCTCACCTTCCGCGCCCGCCAGGCAGAGACTTATCGTCTGACAAAAAGAGTTCAGTTTCCGCAGCGGCTCAGCCGTGCGCGATTCGTAAACTATCCCGGCGCGCATTCCCTGCCCGCCGTCAACGTCTCCGAAGAGAAGAAAAAAGGTATGGTCTTCAAAGCAGAAGACATCGCCCTGCACGTAAGGGGTCTGCTCCTCGCTGTTGCTCAGCGTGGCGATGAGGCGCTCCATCTCCCCGACCTGCGT
Organism: Pyrinomonadaceae bacterium; assembly: GCA_036522655.1. Classification (GTDB taxonomy): domain Bacteria; phylum Acidobacteriota; class Blastocatellia; order Pyrinomonadales; family Pyrinomonadaceae; genus DASQYE01. The sequence continues at coordinate 5,338 of DATDFK010000025.1, forward strand.
TGAATCCGAAAGCGCCTGCGCGTAGCAGCTCAGGCGCATGGAGCGTATGAGCGGGAGGAATTTCCTTTCCTCCAACTTTTCCAGCAGACGAAGACGCCCCTCATCCGTGAGCTCCTGCTTCAGAATCCTACTCGCGAGGAACAACATATTTTGATCTCCTGTCTCCGGCTTCCGACCCTTTTGATGACTTGCCCCTTAACCCTTTTTCGAGACGCGCCCATTCGTCACTCGGGCGGATTGACTCTGACCAGCACCGTCGTTTGGCCCGAGGCCGTCGCGGCGTAGCGACGCATGCGCGCAATCCTGAGCGCCAGCGCCTCGTACGCTTCCAGGCCCGCGCGATGCTCTTCGATGAAAGCCTGCGTCACGCGACCATTCTCGACGTGAACGGACACCTTCACCGGCTGCGCGCCGACAGCATTCTTTGCAGCCTGACGCCCGCCCGCCTCGTTGTTCCTTTTCTCAAGCTCCGATATGGCAACGGCGATGTCTCTTCTAACGAGCCAGCGCGTGAGCCCTATGACGGTCAGAAGACTGACCAGCAGCGAGATGATCGCGCTGGCAATCAAGACCTGTTTGTGACGACGACGCTGCGCCCGCTCGATCGAAGAAGGGGGCAGGGCCAGTATTTCTCTCGCCTGCGGCAGAGCTTCTTGCGCGGGCTCTGCCACAGTCACGGTCACGGGCGGCGCTGTAGAGGCTGAGAATGTGTGGGCGTAATCGGTCTCCGCTTCCACGTCGACGGGTTTTTCTTCCCAGCAGCCCAACAACTCTAAAATTACTTTTTGTGACGCTTCGTTAATGGAGCGGCGCGGCGGCTCTATCAGAGGATTGAAGTTGAATGAAGCGTTGGGCTGCGCGAGCGCAATCATCACGGCCTGCAAGCCGCTCATGCTATTGAGCTGCGCATCGACCACGTCGCCTTCCCAAAGGTATATGGAACACGGGCCGATCGCGTATTCGATGAGCAGACGCCCGGTCTTACGCTGGCGGCGCAGGATACTGATCAGATCAGCCAGCGGATACTCATTCAAGTGGCCCGTGAGGGCTACGAAACTGGTGCTTTGCATTTAAGTTGACTGTTCGATAACCTGCGTCTTCAATCTCGTATCCTTCGCGCCGCAGCAAACCCGCATGCGACAGTTTACGGCTTCATCTCTCAATCCTGACTGAGCACTTTTATGTCCCGCTCGCTGACGATTTTCCAGCCATCGTCCGTGCGTCGCCACTGCAATTGCTGCAAGACCTCGCCGTGATGATCTCGCCCGTCCACCTTGACGACATACGCTTTACGAAAGCGCATGGTGGGCTTGTTGTCCTCGCCGTTCATATTTATCTCAGGCTCGCCCGTCTTCACTTCGATCGAGTCCGCGCGGCGAAACAGGCGCTCCCTGTCGGCACGCACTAACGCCTGAGAAACATTTCGGGCACGATAGAAAGCATCCATCTTGGAGCCGTAAAATTTCATCAGCCCTTCCAGATCACGCGCGTTGATGGCGGCCACCCATCCGTCGAGCGCCTTGCGCAGCGATGCCAAATCCGCCTCGGTGCGCTGCGCGTCTGAAAGATTGGCAGTCGCCGGTTGATTCGTTCTCGCTATTTCCGAGATGGCCTCGTCAAGATAGTAAGAGATGCTGCGGTAGGTCACTTCCGTCGGCTGTGAGACCACTTTGCCGCCCTCATAAACCAATGTGGAGGTGGTCATCTTAACCCAGTTGCCGACGCCATCGTATTCGTAGGCGTAGACCTCTTTGCTCAAAATGTTATTGCCGTTGTCGCGCAGCGTCATCTCTCTCACGTTGCCCTTATCATCATACGCATACTCTTCACGGCCCACCTGCGGATTGCCCGAGACTAAAAAGTACGAATTATCAATTCTCTTACCCTGGGCATCATAGGTCGTCGCCTCCAGCAACTCGCGCCGTCCCTCTACCAGTTTGCCGGAGACGACCGAGAGACGTGCCGTTTCGGTTCGTACCCGGTTGACCGGCCCGCTCAAGCCGTCCTGATCTTTATCGCTGCCGGCCGGGGTGATTGAGGCGGCAGCCGGAGCGGATGCGTGGTTTCGTTGCGACCAGCCGTAAGAGATGATGAAACTAATAGAGAAGGCGATACAGGCTAGGAGAAAGAGGCCGAGCGAGCCGGGTTGGTAAACTTTTTGGAACATCAACCAGTTCTCTAAATGGCAGCCAAGCTGATTACACTGTGCATGGTTTCGCTTGAGTCAATTGATAGGGAACCAACTGCAACCAAGGGCGCGAGAAACACACGCTCGCGTCAGGATGCCTGCGGGGGAGAGCGCGCTCATCTCGCAGCCGCTTACTTTAAGGCGACGAAATTTCAGCCTACATATCGCGCTGACCGGAAGTCCAATATACAATATTTGGTAGAATTTTTGATAGCCCAAATTTCCCGCCGCGTCGAAGGCAGGGAAGATAAACGACAGTCATCTCACGCTAGCTTTATAAAACAGAAGCGGCGCGTTCCAACTCCGCGCCGCTCGTGGCATTCTGTGATTTAAGCTATCCGGGTATGCGACTTCACACGCTCATTGTCCGAACCGCTGGCGATACTCGGCGGCATTGACGAAGGCGTTGGCTAAATCCGCGAGCGTGATCTCTCCCCTGTCGAGCCGATCAAGGTAATTCAAATATGCTCCGTCTGGATTCCTTGAGAAGAACCCGTAATAGGCAGAGACCACCTGCGCCTCGTGCGCGTATTTCGTGCTGACCTCCTGCCGCTCCGAGATTTCCCTGAAGACTCGCGCTCGCGTCGAGCCATTGCCATTCAAAGCCGCGATCCATGCCTGCCGCACATCCGTGGGAACTGTCACGCCCGCCGTCTGCAACAGCGTATCCACGAATTGTGTGTTGTCCAATCCATTATAACGATTCGAGAACTCGGCCCTACCGGCTATCTCGTTGACCAAGTCCTGCTTGTTCAGCTCCAACTGCGCATCCGTCAGAAATCCACTGACATACGCCAGATCACCAACCTCTTCATAATGAAGAATGCGTCCCAAGCCCGTGCGATAAAGTCTTAACACGAAGAACTGGCGATCGAAGAACTCACCCGAGCGCAGGAAGCCATCGCCCGCGACAGTGACACGATCACAGGGAGGAGGAGCTTGGCCGAGCTGACCACAGAGATTGATACGATCAGTCCAGCCGTTCCATCCTGCCGGGTCTGGCTCGCGGCTCAAAAGATCGACGTAAAGCTGGCGGACGAAGAAGCGTGTGTCGTCTACCGGGTTGGGTTGGCCTGAAGCTGCATCGTCATCATTAATAGTGACGGGCGCGCTGCTGTGTTGCCCGAGCGCGACTCCGACGGGATTCGTTAAGGTGACGGTTAGAGCTTCGGGGCCTTCGGCGTAGACATCGTTGACGATGCTCAAAGTGAATTGCTTTGTGTCTTCTCCGGCGGCAAAGCGCAGAGTGCCGACCGCGATGTGATAATCGCATTTGCGCGAGGCAGCGCCCGTATTGGCCTGGCTGCACTGGAAATTAACGTCTGTCGTATCGCTCGTGGAGTATTTGACCGAGGCGGGAGCGGATGTGTCGCCCGTGCGGGTGACAGTGATGTTGAGAGAGCCCGCCCCTTCTGAGACCGAATAACCGGGCTGGCTCAACTGTACGGTCATCGGCTCGCCCGTGAGCGGAGCGTAGCCCAGGCCGCGAAAAAGGTTGGCGATCACCTGATGGCCCAACTCGTTCGGATGCACCCTCGACGGGTCGTAAACGGAGATGTATCCCTTATCGCCTGCGTCTTCGTCGCCGCCCGGCCCGTTGAATGCCTGGTAAACTTTCGCGCACGGAATATTATTGGCGGCTGCCGTCGTGGCGATGTGTTTATTGGCATCGTCAAGGTAGGGCTTGATCACCTGAAAGTCGTTGAGCCCGCCATCTGCCGCCCAGGAGTCGGAAGCCTTCTGCGCCTTGACGAAGGGATTGTAAATATCCATCGTGCGGATGACGGTATTGCCGGTGCTTCGCAGGCTGAGTATCTCTACGATGATGGCGTTCCAGTTTGCCTTGAAGGAAGCGGCGGCGTCCCTGAGACAATTCTGATTATCGGGGCCGCCGCAAGTGCCATTCCGGTAATCATCCATGTTGCGTAGAAAATCATTGCCGCCGATGTCCCAGGTCAAGACCTGCGAGTTTGCGACCGAGCTGCGAAAGTTGGCATCCGTCTGCAAGGCGTTGAGCAGCCGTGTGCTAGTCCAACCGTTCTGTCCCAGATTGCTCAGGAACACGGTCGAGCCCGTGTCGGCCTGCACGTAGCCTCTGTAGCGCGGCACATACCCGCCCGCCTGAAGGTCTAAGATACCGAACGCGAGCGAATCGCCCATCGCCGTATAGCTCAGCGTAGAGGCAGCCGACGCCCGACCGGGAAAGCCAAGCTGTGCGGTCAACAGGATGACGGGAATCACGATTGCGAGGAGCCGGTTCTTGATTTTCATGATTGCGTAGATTGTGCGTTTACTCGTCTGCTGTGCGCCGGGCAATACTCCGTGGTGAAGATTTCGCAGAACAGTTTCTCCAGCTTGATGATGTAAACAGGGACAGCCGAATTGTCAGTCTTGATGGATGATTAATCAGGGGGTTTTTACTTCAACTTTGGCCCGGTTAAGATGCCCCGGTCTGTCAATTAGTTTGCCCGTTTTCTACGAATCTGAAAATATGAAGGCGGGGCAAAGTCCCCCGCATGGCTCTTTATCGCCCGCGACATTTATCGGTCTCCTCATTGCTGAAATATATTGAATTTCGCAGGGCCTGGATGTATGTTGCTAGCCTGACGGTCGAAGCTCTTCAACCCTGGCGGCATCTCGCGGAGACGATTCATGAAATTCAATCACACGACATTCTTCAATGGCTATAAAGGAATATATGGCTCGGTCAATCAAAATCAGGTCTCCGGTCTGGACAACCTGATCGGCTACATGGAATTGGACAACGACCTGACGGACTTACGCTGGGCGGCCTACATGCTTGCGACCGTCAAGCACGAATGCGCAGATACCTTTCAGCCGATCACGGAGCGTGGCCCCAGGGCTTATTTCAACAAGTATGAGCCGGGAACGCGCATCGGTAAGAATCTCGGCAATACGGTCAGGGGCGACGGCTTCCTCTTTCGCGGTCGCGGTTACGTGCAGATTACGGGTCGGCCCAACTATCAGAAGATGAGCAGCATACTGGGCTTGACGGGCGAGGACGATTTGATCGTGCACCCAGACCACGCGCTGCACCCGGACATCGCCTATCGCATCATGTCTTATGGCATGCGTCATGGAACGTTTACGGGGAAGAAGCTCAGCGACTATATCAACGGCACAACGTGCGACTATGTCAACGCGCGCCGCATCATCAACCGGCTCGATCAGGCGGCGAAGATCAAGGGCTACGCTGTGAATTTCGAGTCTATCCTGAAGAACAGCATGATCGCCTGAAAGCTCAGCCCGTTTTTAATATTGAACGAAGCCGGGAATACTGCGGGGATTAGCGATTTCCCTTCCATAGACGACTGTTGAGATCGCTTATCCTCGCGGCGTTGAAAACCGGCACAAGACCGGAATCCACACTGGCCGGTGGACGCGCAGAGGCAGATGATTATCCGCCGGGCTGCGGATTTGAATCGGAAAACAATTGACAAAGCTTACTCTTTGTAAATAATCAGCCCATAGTTACTCTCTTTGATCCTCGTGTTGTCACCGCAGATTGCGCAATAAAATCCAACGCTGACCGGGCCTTTGACGAAAACCCCTTCAGCCCTTCACCCTCAAGGATGGATTTATGCAGCACAGATATCGTCCCTCGCCTCACGGCGCACCTCTCCTATTCTTACTACTCCCGTGCCTTCTCATGCTCGCCGTCACTGCCAGAGCGCAGGACGACCTGACAGGGGCGTTCGAGGGTATCGTCACCGACGAGCAGAGGAACCCGATCAAGGGCGCTGCCATCGAAATCAAGAACAAGGACGAACAGAGAACCATCAAGGTCAAGTCGGACTTGAAGGGGAAGTTTTACTACGGCAGGCTCAAACCCGGCGCATACGTCATTCACGTCTTCGCGCTGCACTATCAACCCCGCGAGATCTCCTCTTACCTGAAGATCGGAAAGCCCACAGGGGTTTTTCCCGGCAAGCCTTTCGTCCTGGACACGGCGGGCATCAGGCGGGAACGGGATGCGACGACGGCGGCGGCGCGCAGCGACGCGCCCGCCTTCACCAAAGTTCTACACATCACACTGCTGCCCGCGCATGCGCCCGCGCAATCCAGTGCGGCGCAGTCCGCCCCTCAGCCTCTCACGCAGTCGAACGCCGAAGGCTTAGACCCCGAAGACGTGCTCTATCGTAAAGACGGGGAGCGTGGAGGCTCTTTCACTCCCGTAGAGATTCAATCGATTCCCGTCAGCTCTACGCTCGTGCGCGCCTTCGATGATTTCGCGCAGCTATTGCCGGGCGTGTCGCCGCCGCCGCAGACGATCGGCAGCGGCGCGGGCCCGGGCGTCGGCGCGGGCGTCGGCTCCGCCGGGCAGTTTTCCGTTAACGGGATGCGCGCGCGCGACAATAATTTGACGGTCGATGGCTCGGACAACAACGACGAAGACATAGGCGTTCGCCGTCAGGGCTTCGTCGCGCTCATCCCGCAGCCTTTAGAGTCGATACAGGAGTATCAGATCATCACGCTGCTTGCGCCCGCGCAGTACGGGCGCAACATCGGCGCGCAGGTCAACGCCGTCTCCAAGTCCGGCGGCAACGAGACGCATGGAACCGTCTACGGTATCTTCAATTCGAGCCAGTTCAACGCGCGCAACACGTTCGACACGACCAACGGCAACGCCATCACACAGCTTCGCTCGGGCGCGCAACGCGTCGTCACCGCATCGGATTTCGACTTTTCATTTTGCCCGCAGGGCATTCCCCAGCCCTGTCTGCTTTTTACGCCGTTCCCCGCCGCTCGCCCCCTCACGGTGCGCAACGGAAGCGGCGGCAAAGACTCCTTTACATTGGGCCAGGGCGGTTTCGCCTTCGGCGGGCCGCTTATCCCCACCACACCTGGCCGCAGCACTTCGATGTTCTATTTCCTCTCGGGCGAGGGACAACTGCTCCATGCGACTCAGGAGGTGAGCTTCGCCGTTCCGACTGTCGCCGAGCGCGGCATCTTCGGGACGGGCTCGACCAGCAACGTCGGTCTCAGGAATTTGCAGGGCGCGCCCGTCAACAGGTTCACTTTGCCGGTCGGGGCCACGGGCGGCAACGCCATCTTCAGCCTCTTCCCTTTCCCCAATAACCCCGGCGGCATCTACGGCCCGAACACCCTCACGCGCACGCTGCCTGCCAATGCCGAGGGCAAGATCATTTCGGGAAGATACGAGGCGAACTTCAAGGTGCGCGAGCGGCTGCAATCGCTGACGGCGCGCTACAATTTTACGGACGACTGGCGTGAGCTGCCCGTCACGGGCGGCGCGATCTTTTCCACTCTGCGCCCGCGCGTGCGCACGCAGAATCTCTCTATCTATTCAAACGGAGAGTTGAGCCGTGGGGAGTCCGGGCGGCAAGTCTTTAATCAGGTGCGCGCCTCTTACGGGCGTACGCGTCTCAATTTCGAGGATGTCCCGGACAGGGAATTTCTCCTGCCGAGCGCATTCAATGATCCGTCGTTCGGCTCCTTCGGTCTCCTCAACGCACCGCTGCTGGAGAACTACACGTCGGCGATGCTCACACAACTGAATCAGCTTGTCGCCAACACCGGCAACATCTTCTACTTCGCCTCTCCGAACACGACCACGGAAGATTTGATCGGGCCCGTCGGCCAGGTCATCATCGCCGGATTCAGTCCCGTCGGCAAAGACGTTTTCAACTTTCCCCAGCGGCGCGTCAACAATACTTACCAGTTTGCCGACAGCGTCTCGTGGCATACGAGCGATCACACCTACATCTTCGGCGCAGACCTTCGCCGCTCCGAGCTTAACAGCGATTTGCCGCGCAACGCCCTGCCCGTCATCACCTTCAACGGCGTGCCCTCCTTGCCGTTTCGACCTCTGACGAACCGTGGCAACTTCATCCTGACGCCGAACGCTGGCGGCGCTATGCTGCGCCCGACAGACCTCGTGGCCGCAGGCGCGCCGAGCGGTTATTTCCTGACGCTCTCACAGCCCGGCGGCTCAAACATCGGCCTGCGTTATTATCACTGGCACTTCTTCTGGCAGGACGAGTGGCGCATGAGCGAGCGCTTCTCGCTCTCCTACGGCCTGCGCTATGAATACAACACGCCGCCGCGCGAGATGTACGGGCGCATCGAGCAGACTTTCGCGAGCCCGCAGATAGACCTCGTGCCCGGCCTCAGTAAATTCATCGACGACCGGACGCGAATTTTCGACCCGGACTTGAACAACTTCGCGCCGCGCTTCGGCTTCGCTTACTCGCCCAACTGGTTCGAGAGCGAAAACCGCACGACCGTGCTCAGAGGCGGGTACGGTATCTATTACGATCAGATTCCCGGCGCTGTCGTCAGCCAGTCGCGCAACGTCTTCCCGACTTTCCTGACCGTCAATCTGGCCGGCGGCGTAGGCAACATCGGCTATCCGCAAGCCAACAATGCCTTCTCGATCTTGCAGGCGGCGAATCAAAATCTGGGGCTCGTCGCGCCGGGAACCGTCAGCACGATCAATCCGGCGCGCACGCTCCCCCAACTGCTTCAAACCATCAATCTGCTCACAGGTGTCAATGGCAGGCTGCCGAGCCTGAGCGGGGCCGGAGCCACGCTTCCGCAACGTCGGCTACAGATGCCGATGGCGCATCACTACAGCTTCATCCTTGACCAGCAACTCGGCGAAGGGACGGTTCTCTCAATCGCCTATGTCGGCACGCTCGGCAGAAAGCTGCTCCGTTTTACGACTCCCAATCTGGGCCAGAACTCTTACCTCGCCGTCGAATCTTTCGGTTTTCAAGCGGGCAATTTTCTACCGGAGCCTGTGTTCTTCGGCGCGGCGCTGCCGCCCGGAGCGAGGGTCACTCCGGCGGGCGGGTTTACGGGCGGGCGGCCAGACCGTCAGGTCGGCCCCGTCAACATCTTCGAGACGACGGCCAGCTCAAGTTACAACGCCTTGCAGCTACAACTGACGGGACGCCTGCGCCGCTCTCTACAGTACATGCTGAGCTACACGTGGTCTAAGGCTTCGGACGACGTGTCGGATGTCTTCGATCTTGCGGGGGCGGCGGCGCTGCCGCAGGACAGTTTCGATCTGGGGGCCGAACGCGGCCCGGCTAACTTCGACGTTCGCCATCGCTTCACTTACTACTTCATCTACGATCTTCCAGAATTGAAGAGCCGGGGCAGATTGCTTCGCTCCCTCTTCGGCGGGCTGCAACTCGCGGGCACAGGACGCTTTCATACCGGGCAGCCCTTCACCGTCAACAGCATCTTCGACATCAACCTCGACGGCAACCTGACCGACAGGCTCAACAGCACTGACGGATTGATCCTGACGGGAGATCGCAGCCAGCCCCTGCAAAGGCCGACGGACAATCCGGCGCAACTGGCCACGATGTTTCTCGCCCCGGTCGGCAGCAACGGGCAGGTCTCTCGCAACAGCTTTCGCGCCGGGAATGTGCTCGACCTGCACTTGGCGCTCGTCAAGACGTTCCCCTTCGCCGAGAACCAGCGCGTAATTCTGCGCGCGGAGGCTTTCAACTTTATCAACCGTGCCAACTACGGCATCCCCGTGCGCTTCCTCGAAGCGCCCGCTTTCGGTCGTGCGACGGAGACCTTGACGCCCTCGCGCCGCATTCAAATCACTCTCAAGTATGAGTTCTGAATTGAACCATTGACGCTTAACGCGAAATCCTTCGCCGATTTTTCGTAAGCAAGGAGTAAAGAGATGGCAAACCTTCACGGCTCACGGCTCAAAGCTATCACGCTGAGCTTCTTCGCCCTCATCACCTTCGCGGCTTCACCCGGCGTGACGCGTGCGGACGAAGTAACCTTCAGCACATCGACTTCAGGATGCTTTGACGCCGCGTGCACTTCCCAGACTTTGCTCGGGCTGAGCTTTACGGGCGTCAATAATTTTTCAGGAACCAGCGGGGCGGGCGCTACGGAGAGCGGTATAGACCTCACCAACGGCGTTCTCGCGCTGAACAATCTGGGAACCTTCACGCTCAGCGGCGTCAACAACTATAACGGGAACCAGTTTCAGGTACGGCTCGCCTTCACCACTCCCAATGATATTGTCGGCGGACAGACGGCAACGTTCACCGCCGATTTGATCAGCAATCAGGCCGGTCGGCTGATCGTCAATTTCGACAACACTCCCGTCCCCTTCACCTTTGAAATTCCCGGCTTTCTCTCCGGCAGCTTTCAACTCGCCCTCTTTGATGTGTTTGTCGCGCCGGGCGGGACGGGCACACTGCGCGGCGAGATTACAGACGCCGGGCAGATTGGAGGGCCGCCCATACCGCCGCCCGTACCTGAGCCAGCGACGCTCGGCCTGCTCGCCACCGGATTGAGCGCCCTCGCCGGAATCGCACGGCGACGCAGGCGACGCACGCCGTCTTCCGAATAAGCTTGCCTTGCCGAAGGAGCGAGACTTCTATCTGGTTTGAGACTGATATTCGTCGCCCGTTGCCGCGTCCCAAAATCTGACGGTGCTGTCGAGACTGCCCGACGCCAGCCACTTGCCGTCCGGGGCGAAGACTAAGCCCGTCACGGCCTCGTCCGCATGGCCCTCAAGCGCGATCAACTCTTTCACTTTATACGACGTGACAGACCATAGCTTGATGGTTCCGCCGCTGTCGCCGCTGGCGAGCGTTTTGCTATCGGGGGAAAAGACGGTCGAGGTGATCTCGCCCCTGTGCTCCTTGAGCGTCGCCATCTCGACTATTTTGTGTGCAGCAATCTTCCATGCCTCCTCGCTTGAAGCATCGAGCGCGGCGATGTTCCAGAGCCTCGCGGTCGTATCCTCGCTCCCGGCGGCGAGCATCCTGCCGTCCGGCGAAAAGCTTATGGAAGTGACGGCCCTGGCGAATCCCGAAAGCGTGATCGGCTCGGCGTCGGAGTTTATGTTCCAGAGAGTCACGACCCCGTTGCCGCTCCCGGCGGCAAGCACCCTACCGTCGGGCGAGAAAGCGACGGCCCTCACAGACCCGACGCTGGCCGGTAGCTGGTATATCCGCGACACGCTCCGCGAGCCCACGCTCCACAGCCTGACGCTCTTATCACGGCTGCCTGTGGCGAGCAGTTGGCCGTCCGGCGAAAAGGACATCGTGTTAACGTAGTCCGTGTGCCCAGCGAACCTGACCGGCTCCCTGTCCGGCGACGCTGTGTCCCACATCAAGACCCCGTTGGTCTGATCATTGGTTCCCGTGGCGAGCAGGCGTCCGTCGGGCGATAGAGCGATGGAGGTAGTGGCGATCGAAGGCTTGTTCCACACCCGGCACGTTTGAAGATCGTTGACATCGCATATGTTGACGGTCTTATCAATACTGCCCACGGCGAGCATCTTGCCGTCTCTTGAGAGAGCGAGGCTGTTGATCGCGCTCACGCCGTCGAAGAGTCTGGGCCTGATCTCCCAGAGCTTCACCGTCCGATCGGTACTGCCCGTCGCAAGCATCTTTCCGTCGGGTGAGAAGGCCAGGGAGTTGATGCCGCCCAAGTGGCCCTTGAGCATCGTCAACTCTCGATAGCGGTCAACCGCCGCCGGTTTCGACTGGGGGCTGACCCATAACTGAATCGTGCCGTCATCTCTGCCGATGGCGAGAACCCTGTTGTCAGGCGTGAAGGACAAGCTGACGACAGGCTTTTTGTGCGGCGTGTCCAGTTCCTTATGCTCGGCCAGCTTACCACTGACGACCGCGCCCGGCCACAGCCTCACGGTTCCGTCCTTGTAGCCGATGGCCAGCACGTCGCCGTCAGCCGAAAACGCGAGGGCCTTGACGGGATTATCATTATCGCCCTCAAGCGTCTTGAGGTACGTGCCGGTGGCTGCGTTCCAGATCACGACCGTGCCGTCGTCGCTGCCGCTCAGGAACTGTTTGCCGTCGGGCGAAAAGGCGACGGCGTTGATCGAGCCCGTCTGTTTTTCAAGCGCCGGGCGCAGGCTTCGCGTCTCTGTATTCCAGGACACAATGCTGTGGCCGAGCCCGCTGACGCCCATGCCGATGGCGACCGTCCGGCCATCCGGCGAGAAGGCCAGGTTGCTGAAAGAATCAAGCGGAGCCTGACCCGGATTCTCGGGCAGCGGAAGCGTCTCGCCCGGATTTTCCGTCGAAGCCGTGGGAATCAGTTTCACCCGGCCAGGGCCCGTGGCGATTGCCAGCATCCGTCCGTTCGGTGAAAAAGCTACGGCCCTGACCTCCTCCTTTTCCACACCCCTGACCATCTCCGGCTCATGATTCGCGCTCGCTCGCCAGAGCTTGACCGTGCCGTCCTTGCTTGCGAAAGCGAGCGTCCCGTCCGGCGCAAAGGCCAGCGACGTGATCTCCTGAGAGTTGCCGGAAAGAGTTTTCGCTTCGCTATGGAAAAGCCGCCAGAGGTAGTACCACTCGAAGCCTGCGAGCCCGCTTTTGAGGGTTTCCAGATTGTCGCCCGGGTATATGCGTTCCGGCGCGTGTGCCTCCAGGAGTTCTCGCCCACGCTCGATGTTATTTTCCTCATAAGACTGCTGCGCCAGTGTGAGGTCTGCGGCATAGAGTAGCTGTCGATTCTTTATCGCCTCCAGGCGCGCGGCCTTTCCCTGCGCGATGGCGTAGGCGAAAGCGGCGAGCGCGATCAGGAACGCGACGGCGAAGACCAGCGCCAGCGTCGCCACGACTCTGAACTTCTTCTTACGTTGTCGCTCGGCCTCTAACAATTCGGCGGCGCGCGCCTCGACGCTCGCGTCCAGGAATTTCATCGTGGCCTCGAATTGCTTGTTGTAGCGACTGGCCCAAACCGGATTGGGATGATTCGTCTCGCGCCAGTTGAGCGCGATCTGTAAGTCCGGGTCGCGCCACAGCCCCGCCTCGCCACGCTCGTACAGCGCGGCGGTTTCCGCGAGCCTCCTGTAGATTTGCGCCGAGAGAGCTTCTTCGCTCACCCAGTCTTTCAGCCGTTGCCAGTTGCGAATCAGGCTCTCGTGCGAGATGTCTATCAGAGAATCTTCATCAATCGGAACGGGCGCGGGCGGCATCAGGAAGGTTCTGCCCGCGCGGCGAAAGACTTCGATGACGGCCTTCACCTCCGAAGGCTCGGCTTCCGCGAGCGCGCAGAGTTCTTTGAAGACGACGGGCCGACGAATCTCTCGATTATGCGTGCCCTTCTCCGTCAGCCCCTTGAAAATCTTTTCCGCGATCAGGCGGCTGCGCTCATCCGTCAACTCGTTGTACGCCTCATCGGCGTGCCTTGAGAGCGCCTCCTTCATTCCGCCGATCGCTTCGTAGTCGTCCAGGTCGAGCGGCACGCCCTCCTGCTCTTTCGTCTTCCAGTGATCCCAGGCGCGCATCAGTGCGTGTTGAAGGATGGGCAACTGGTCTGAGTCGTCGCCCATATCGTTGAGCAGGTGATTGACGAGGCGCTGCGTCACGCTGCCGCCGCAGACGGCTATGGGCCCTGTGATGGCCTGCGCGCGCTGGTCGCGCGTCAGGCGCGGAATCAAATACTGTCCATTGTTAACGGCTTCCGGCAATCCCCAGAACAGCGAACAGTCTCCTAGAAAATCCGAGCGCATCGTCAACACGACGTAGATGGCGAACTCCGTCTGGCGCGCGGCTTCCAGAAGTAGTTTGACAAAGCTCGCGGCGTCGTAATGGTACTGCTCATCTCTGGTCACGCGCTCGAAGCGGAACAACTCCTCGAACTGATCGACGAGGACGAGCAGGTTTTCGTTAGCGGGCATGCGGTTCTGGCGCACGACTTCGACCAGGCCGAGACTCCCGCGCCGCAAAGTGGCCTCGATCATCGCGGCCTGTAGATGAGCGTTATCATGTGAGCCGAGGACATCCGACGAGGCGAGCGACCGGCTGAGGTTGCCGAGCGGGTCATTGCTGGGGCGCATCATCGCCACTCTCCAGTTAGACCCCGCGCCGGGAATGAAGCCGCCGAAGAGGTCTGGCAGCAATCCTGCGCGCACGAGCGAAGATTTACCGCTGCCGGACGTGCCGACGACGGCGACGAAACGTGTGCTGCCAAGCTTGCGCAGCAACTCCTCGCTCTGCCCGTCACGACCGAAGAAGAGATGGCTCTCGTCGAACTCAAACGGGCGCAGGCCCGGAAACGGATTGGCGAGCGCTTCAAGCTCAGGCGCGACGGTGAAGCCCTGGCTCATCACGACAAGGCTCCCTTCGCGTTGAGAACTTTACTGACGAACGGCTCCAGGCATCCCTGCGAGAAGGGCTCGTAGTTTTTGATGACCAGTGCTTCGCGGTCTCTGATCAACTCTTTGGGCGGCGTCGGCGGGCCCGAGATGTAGATGGCTTTGCCGAGCAGCGGGCGCGTTCTTCCGTAACCGGCTATCTTCTGCAACTCTCTCTGCTTCATCCTGAGCCAGATGTCGTTGGCCCGACCGTAATAGATGAGCACCGCATCGCAATCCATCAGGCTCTCTTTGTGATACTCCTTGATCTGCGCCTCGTCGCCGTCGAAGGCGGGCAGAAGCACATCCATTCCACGGTCGTAAAGACAGCCCTCGATGGAAGAGATGTCCGTCATGTCCTCGCGGTCACAGATGAGATAGACGGAAGCCGGGCCCGCGCTCTCGCCCGCTGCCTGTCCGCCCGTCGTCGGTTGTTGCGGACGCAGCCTCTCTTCGATCAACTGCTTGAGGTCTTCGAGCGAGGTTTGCAGCACCTCCGTGCCCTTGTGGCCGTTGAGGCCGAATTGAAAATGGCTGATGAATTTCTTCTGCGCCTCGTGACGAACCTCAAGCCCGTTGGGCATCCAGACGATGCGGCGCAGGCTCGTCTCGCGCTCCTCTGCCAGCTCGCTCTGGATATGGGCCAAAGATTTGTCTGCATCTTCCGGGATGACCCCGTAGGATGCGCCGAGCAGATGAATGGAAAGCTCAGAGCGCCCGAGGTATTCGCGCACAGCCTCTTTGAGCGTGGGCGCTAAGAGCGGAAGCTCCTTGTCGGGCAGGACAGTGTGGCCGTGCTGCTGCAACTCGCGCTTGATCAGGGCTCTTTCGTTGCTGAGGTCGGAGGTCGTCTCCGCCAGGTAGATGACTTTTCCGGTGGCGGAAGCGGCGCTCGCGGCGACAGATTCCGCGACCGGGCCAGCCTCCTTCATGGTTTCGATCAACTGCTTGATGTCGTAGGCGAGATCGTCCAGGCGCTCCCAGTACCTGATGTCGCGCGTGTTGGTGACATCCGGGATGAACTCCTTGGCCCTGTCGCGCACAGGGTCGTACTCGTAGAATTCATAGCCCAGCAACTTCTGTAGTTGAAGCGGGTGCTCTGCGAGCGGGATGTAGGTCTTCACGACTTTGAAGATGCGCGATTTATCGCCGACGGTGAGCCCGCCCGAAAGCGTCGCGCAGCGACAGAATTCGTTCAGCTCTCTCAAGCACCACTCCGACCTGATGTAGCGCGGCGAGAGGATGGCGACCAGTATCGCCACCTTCGCCAGCTTGGTAATCAACGTCTCGGAAAAGATGTCGTTGCCTTGCAGCTTGCGGTCGCGCCAGATGGAGACCGTCTCGCCGGTCAGTTGGTTGAGGCGGATTTGCAGTCTCTCGTGCAGCGTCTCGACCCAGCCCTCCAAGCCCTCTGCGAGCGGCTCGTTGTCGATGTGGGCGTAGCTGATAAAGATGTCTTCGTCGAAATCGGGTGTCAGAGACATGGTTGCTTACCTCCACCGGGCGAGACGCCTTGAGTTCCCCTGATCCTGAATATTAGCAAGTTTAGTAATCGTCCGAAATAACGGGATGCTATACGCTCGATGCTCTCGTTCGGAGTCTCCAGTGAGCAGGAAGGAGACCAGTTGGCGTAAAGGAAACCTATTCTTGTCTCATGCAAATGTCAATCAAAACAGGGTTTGGAGGCCGGGTTCCGTCGCAGACGGGTTTCCGGCGACCCCGCCCGAAGCCCCCGCTTCCCCTTTATTTGGCGGCGGAAAAAATATTTTTTCGCCGGATGATTGGATTTTGATCTCGATTCCGCGTTAGTAGACAAGGATGGTCAGGGGAAAGAGACAGATTCGGGAGAGACGGGCAGGCGGCGGAGGTAGCTGGCATGAATCCGAATAAGAAAATCAGGGTCATCAAGAGCGCACAAAGGGCCGTCGAAGGCAGCGCCACAGAAATTCGGGCGCAGCACGCCGGTCAAACGCGCCATCCCAATCGGGAAATGGCGGGCCGCGTCGGCGCATGGGTGAAGGAGTTCAAGGAGCGCAGAGTCGCAGACCCCAGGCGCGCTTTCGCAAGCCTGTTTGCCGAACCGGCGCTCAATCAATAGTCATAAAATTTCGGGCTTCAAGCCGCAGGGAGTTCAGGTAGTATGAAGAAGATTTTCGGTTCCGTCGCGGTCATCGCGCTCTCGTTGGCAGCCGCTTCGGCACAAGCAGTGGTCAGGGAAGGTCTTAACGACCCCGGCCGCCGCGAGGTGGAAAAGGTCGCCGTCAAACGCAATAAGGAAACGGGGCGACGCGATGCGCGTGTACTCAGGCTAGGGCCTTCGGCGACTTATCTCAAGAACGGGCTCAGGCTGAACGAAGTCGTCAGTTTATTAGGCAAGCCCGCTTCCATATCCGAGCGTAACGATGGGGAGCTTCGTATCAGGACGTACACGTTCCCGCGCAGCGAGGGACGCATTCTCGTCGCAGAGTTTGAGAACAATGTGCTTGTCGGGTCACGAACGGAGATTCGCGAAGAGGTAGCGCAGGAGAAGGAATCAAGGTAGGGTTTCGCATCTGTCGGGGCGGGGGGGCGAAAAGCGGCGCGGGGGTCAAACCTCGCGCCGCTTTTCTTTGCTCATCGTCCGAAGATGATGACGAGAGCCCTGGGGCGCGGCGGCCCCCGGCCAATCATTATTGCCCTGCTTACTTTCTTACAGCCCTCTCGGTGCAAAGATTTTTGCCGGGCAGCAATTTTCCCTGCAAGCTCTCTATCCTCTTTCCTGTCACGGCTATAAAATCCTTGACGGCAAAACCCGCATGAGCATAAAGTCCTACCTGTTCTTCACTGTTGGTTTTATTCCTTGACAGTCGCCGACTCGGTTTCAACCTTCGTCGGCCTTACCTGTGCTGTTGGGCATCCATTCTCCGAAGAGCTACAGCTTACTATCGTGGTCAAAAAATCACCTGCGACACTACCCGAGAACTTGCTGGCCGCGCGCAGGCCCGTGGTCTTCGCATACAACGGAGGGATCGGAGACCGCCTGTGCAACCTGGCCGCACTGCGAGCCCTGGCAGCGCTTTTCCCCGATCGCCTTGCGCTCATCTGCGGCAAGTGTGATGGGAACTTCTTCTATTCGGACTTGAAACTCCGCGCGGTCTACGAACTCGACTTTCAGGCTTGCGAGGTCGGCTTCACTTTCGATGCCGAAGCCCTGATGCCGCACCTGGCTGATTGCGACTTGTTTCTCAGCATCAATCGATGGCACACCGGCAGCGTGTCGGAGCTGTTAGCCAATCTTCCCGATCTGGAGAGCGTCGGCTTCTTCCCGCAGTTCACTCATCATCTCACGTGCGATTATGACGGCCACGCTATGGATATGGCGTTTGCCGTGCCACATTTCCTGAACAGTGCGCTCAGGCTGCCGGATTTCTCGCATCCGCCCGCGATTTCCAAAACGGCGTCGACGATTGCTCAGGAGTTTAAGCGCCGCTACGCCGGTTGGGAGCGGGTGCTTTTCGTGCATACGGACACTAAGCCGGAAAAGAGGTGGCCGGGTGAACGCTTTGAAGGCGTGCTCGACAGGTTTCTGCAAGAGTTTCCAGAAGTCTGCGCGCTGATCGTGGACGCTCGCGGCGAGGGCATACGTCGGGGCCTGTTTCCCGATCGCGTGCTGCCGTTGACGCTACGATTGGACGCCTGCTTTGCGCTGCTGCGGGATTGCCAACTGTTTCTGGGGATAGACTCCTGCCATCTTCATGCGGCTGATCTCTTCCGCGTTCCCGGTGTTGGGCTTTTCGGCCCGACGAGCGCCCGCCGCTGGGGCTTCAAGTTTTCCAACCATCGACACATTCAGGGCCCCGGAAGAATGGATGAGATTGGAGCCGACGAAGTTTATGAAGCGCTCCGTAGTCTGGCTCGCGACTCCCGTGTGGCCGACTGCGATCTCGGAACGCGTCGTGTGGCGAACGCTGCGTCAGAGCGCGGAAGATCACAGGCCACTCTTTCTCAGGCGGCTATCTGAAACAGCGGAGCGACGAACCTTCGCCGGATTAGCAATCAAACTCCTGAGCCTGCCCGAAACAAAGCTCAAGCTTGATGATTGACATCAAGACATATTTTACGTGACCCCCAGCGTTCAGCCTTACTGAACGAAACCACATATCTGAAAGGAGCTTAGTCCAATGTTCGGTTCATCAATCCTCGAAGTTGCCATCGGGATGATCTTCGTCTATCTGCTGCTGAGCCTGATCTGCTCTGCGGCTAACGAGATCATCGAAGCCGCGCTGAAGAATCGTGCGACAGACCTTGAGCGCGGCATTCGAGAGCTTTTCAATCAGGAAGGCGGGGGCCATTTGGTGGCCGATTTTTACAAACACCCCCTTATCCACGGTCTCTTCACGGGCCCATACGGTCGTGAGCTACATAAGAAGATTGTGGCTTTAGATTATCTTAAACCCACGAACCTGCCGGCCTATATTCCGGCGGGCAATTTCACCGCCGCGCTGATAGACTTGGTGCTTAATCCCCCGCTCAAGAAAGAGATCGAGCGCGAAGACGCTCCCGCCAAGCTGGCCGCCAAAGCTGCTCCGCTTCCGCCATCCACGGACTCTGCTTCTCGTCCTGCTTCTCCTCCCGCTGCCGCCGCCGCCATCACGATGGCGGACATACAGATGGCGATAGACCTGCTGGGCGACACGGAAGTCGGGCGGGCATTAAGGGCTCTGTCCGAGCAAGCGGGCAATAGCGTGGAGAAGATGCGAGCGGAAATCGAAGCCTGGTTCAACAGCGCTATGGATCGCGTTTCAGGATGGTACAAGCGACGAACGAAATGGATCATCCTCGGCATCGGCTTCATCCTCACAGTCTTCCTGAACGTCAACAGCATCACGATCGCCAACAGCCTCTACAATCACCCCACGCTGCGGAGCCTGGTCGTCGCGCAGGCCGAAGACTTTAAGAACAACAACTCTTCGCGGGCCGCAGCCTCCAATCAGAATGCCACTACCGCACAGGCCGATTTCATGCGCAACAAGGCTCAGATCGAGAGTCTGGGGTTACCGATAGGCTGGCCGAACGGTTTCAGGTTCGTGTCACCGGCCGACGATTGGTGGAACTATTTTCTCTCGCCCCTGATCGGCTGGCTGTTAACGGCGGCGGCCATCTCGATGGGTGCTCCCTTCTGGTTCGACCTCCTGAACAAGGTCATGGTCATTCGCTCAACCGTCAAGCCACACGAGAAGAGCCCGGAGGAATCATCAGAAGACAGGCAGACGAAGAAGTAACTCTCAAAAAAAGTGTATGAGCAGAGACGGGCGGCTCTGTGATGGGGCGAGCCGCCCCTAACGCTTGAGCACGCGGCGGGCCGAACGGTCTCGGGGCCGGTCGCTCAAGCAACCTCTTGATCGAAACGGCGCATCCATCTCGACAACACAGAGGCTCTCCCGCTTGCAAAAGCAAACGTATCTTGCTAAACCTCGGGTGCACTCTTTCGTTTATCCGAGTCCTTAAAACTGCCCACGCTCCCGGAGGAGAGAACATGAAGAAGAGTTTCAAAACCCCTTTCGTCGCGCTCCTGCTCGTACTGGCCCTCAGCCTCCCGGCTTTCGCCGATACCATTCGCCTGAAGGACGGCAGCATCATTCGCGGGCAGATCATAGGCTTCAAAGATCAGCAGTTCACCGTGCTCGTCGGCACGGGCACGCGCGGTCGCCGCAGCCGTATACAGCTCTACATGGAGGACGTGGACTCCATCGAGTTCGACTCCTTCACGGCGTCCAGTGCCGGTTCCGATATTTCGAGCGACGACGGCATAGGGCCGGGCACTGAGCCCTCTCGCCCCGACGCCTCGCAGGCGCGCACGCAGCCGAGCCCATCGCGCACCAATCCTCCGCCCACGACGACGACGAGCAACCGCCCGCCCGTGCCCTCCTCTTCTCCGACCTTCTTTCAGATCAATACGCGCGTGCGCGGCGACAACACGACCAACGGGTGGACGAATAGCGGCCTGGTGGTGAGACGCGGGCAGCGCCTGCGCATCTCTGCTACGGGCCGCATCCTGCTCGGCGGCGGGCGTGTCTCCACGCCCGCCGGTCTGACGGCCGTTCCAGACAACGAGAAGCTGATGCGCAACGAGCCGACCGGCGCGCTCATCGCCGTCATCGGCGACGATAACGACAATTTCATCCTCATAGGCCGCAGCCGCGAGTTTACAGCCGAGCGCGACGGCGTTCTCTTCCTCGGAGTCAACGAGGGAAATCTGGTTGATAACACCGGCTCCTACGACGCCGTCATCGAAGCCGAAGCCATCAGCAACGCTCAACGCTGAGCGCCCCCTGCTCAAAGAAAGGATGAAGGCGGAAGGATGAAGGATGAAGTAAAAGCTTTTAAGCATTTCTTTCATCCTTCATCCTTCCGCCTTCATCCTTTTCTTCCCCATTCCCTGCCGAACTTGAGGCCAAACGGCGAACGCACCATCCATTCGGCGCATCAATAAAATATCGGTTTTAAGCGCGGCTGGATTTGATGAGCGGCTTGACCGTGCCCGCTGGCTGCGCCTATATTTCAACCAGCAATGATAGAGAATTCCCCCTTGCCTCTTTAGCTTTATAAGGAACGATTCCCATGAGATGTTTTGTCTCCCTTCGCCGCCTCTACGCATTGTCGCTCATTCTGACGCTCGCGCTCGGAGCCGCAGGCAATCTCGCAACCTTCGCCCAGTCAAGGCGTCAGCCGCCCGTCAGTAACCAGAAAAAGAATAGACGCCCCGGCGACACGACGCAGCCTTCACAGAGCGGCGGCCAGCAGCCGCAGGAAGAACCCCTGCCGCCTGACATAGTCAATAAGCCGCAGGAGGCTGAGACGATCAAGGTCACGACGGCGGTCGTCAACGTTGATGCCGTCGTCTACGGCAAAAAGAGCAAGGCGATCATCACCAATCTGAAAAAAGAGAATTTCGCCATCTACGTCGACGGCGTCAAACGGGAGATCACAAACTTCGCGACGCCGGAAGCGCCGATCACGGTCGCGATGGTCGTCGAGTACAGCAAGCTGACGAACGCGCTCAGCGGCGATTATTACGAAGAGGGACGCTACGAAGTCATCCGTCCGATGGCGATGTTTCTCACGCAGTTCGTCAAGCCGCCCGACGATTACGTCTCCGTCATCGCCTACGATATACGTCCCACGCCGCTCACGGATTTCACGAACAATCCGGGGCGCATCAATCAGGTCATCAACCTTCTGCTGGCGAATCGTCCGGCCTTTACGGAGACCAACCTGTTCGACGCGCTGAAGTTTACGCTCGTCGGCGGGCGCGGCGACTCTGTGGTGCTCGACAGGTCTGAATCGCGCACAGCCGAATATGACGGGCTACAGAGTTTGCAGGGCCGCCGCCGCGCTCTCATCCTCGTCGCTTCCGGCCTCGATACCTTCAGCAAGATCAACTACGACCAGGCGCGCAAGATCACGCAGAACGCAGGCGTACCCATCTATATCATCGGCACGGGGAATCTGTTCTTCAAAAAATACGGCGACAGTATGGACGCGCTCGACGGCCCGCTCGGCAGCATCACTCCCGGCAGAATGAGTTTCCTACAGGCCCAGAACACGCTCAGAACCTTCGCCAAGGAGACGGGCGGCATGTACTTCCCCGTCACCTTCGCGGGCGACCTCCCCGGTGTCCTGCAAACCATCAACTCTGTGCTGCGCAGCCAGTACAGCCTCGGCTTCAGTCCCGGCTCAGAGCGCGACGGCAAACAACACAAAATCCTCGTCAAGGTAGACGTTGACGGCGACGGCCAATACGACGACAAGGAATACGTCGTCCAGAGCCGCCAGTTCTACAACGCACCCAAAGACGGTGACAAGTGACGAGTTGAAAGCTACAGAGCGTATCCCCAAAGCCCCTGAAAGGGGCGATAGAATGTAGCCCAGGGCGCAAGCCCTGGGACATAGAGATCAACAAAAACAGCGAAGCCCCGGAGGGGCGAAAGAAACGCAACTTGAGTTTCTTTCGCCCCTTCGGGGCTTTCTTCTCTCTTTTCAACTTGTACCCACGGCTGACGCCGTGAGCTACACTCTTTCGCCTCTTTCAGGGGCTTTCTCGGACAGGCCCTACGCTCTCAACTTGTCACTTGTCACTGCCTTTACGCTCCGTAAAGTCTGAGACGAAATTCGTCATTGAAGGCGTGGATTTCGGCGCGGCGGCCCGAGAAGGTGCGGGCTGCGCGCAGGAGCGCCGGGAGGCCGCCGCCCGCGAGTCTGAGTCCGTAGGCAGGGCTATTGAAGATGGCTGTTATCTGCGGATTGAGTCTCTGCGGCACGCCGTAGCGAATGGCCCTGAGCGTGCCGGGAGCGAATCCTGCGGTGCGTCTCGGGTTAATGATCTCTATCGAGCGATCGAAGATATGTATGCGCGTTGCTATATCGCGCAGCGCAAGGTCTCGATGCACGAGCGCGTTGGCGACGCCCTCGCCGACGGCTGTGCGATGATAGTTGGCGCGCGCCACTACGGGCGTCTCCTCCGGCTCGCCTGAGCTTCCGCGCGAAACCTTGCGCGGGCGCTCGTCCCACAGATCACAGTAACGACTGATGAAACGCATCGCTGCTTCGTAGAGCGTGTGCAGATTGCCCTGTAGCTGTACGCGCTCGACGATATCCGGCGCTTGCGAAGTATCGCCTGCGAAGCGTGTGGCGACGATGGCGGCGCGCGGCAGAAGCGAGGCGACGCTCTCGTCCTGCCCGAACAGGAGCAGCCCCGCCACCGTCGGGATGACATCGCCCATATTACCCGCCGCGAGCAGCAGGTCGCGCTTGAGCACATCTCCCGTCGGGTAGCCGACAGCCGCCGCTTCTCCCTCGAAGGCGTCGCCCTCGAACTCGCGCACAAAGCTCCACAGATGCGCCTCGTCTATGTCCGTCATGCCAGCGCCGAGCACCGGAATATTCTCATAGCCGAAGGGACGCGCCTCGTCCATCATCACCGACAGCTCTTCGCGCGAAGCCTCGCGCTTCTCCGAGCCGATGCGCATGTAGAAGCGACCGTCGCGCGTGCGATACGGGCGACGTTTTCCCTCGACATCGAGCGCGACGATGCGACGACCGTTGTCGAAAGCGATGCGATCGATGTAGGGGACGAGCGGCGGCTGAATCTCCTCGCGGCAGATACGCACAAGCTCGTCCTGAACATCGTCCGGGTCGTCCACGCCTTCGACTCTCAACTGGTCGCTGACGCCGAAGACGATGACGCCGCCGCCAGTGTTGGCGAGGGCGACGATCTCCTGCGCGATCTTTTCCGGGTTCGAGAGCTTGACCTTGAGCTCAAGGAAAGTATCCTCGCCGCCGCGCACAAGGCGCATTAACTCCGTGCGCGAAGTTTGCAGAGCCGGGACGGTGGACATGTACTCCTGAAAGGAGCGTTCCGTGGAGGGTTCGTGGCGCTGGTTGCTGCGGTATTTTCTGCGAGCCATTTGTGTCTGGACGGGGCTTGCTTCTCCCGCCCGGATGCTCTTCGGCGGCCACTCGTCTCATGCGGGCGAGACAAGCACCGCGAGCATCACTGGAATAAGAGCAAGGATGAAGGCGGAAGGATGAAGGATGAAGTAAAAGCTTTCAAGTAAATTGAAGCACTTCTTTCATCCTTCATCCTTCCGCCTTCATCCTTGCTTTTTAATTTTCCGCCTGTCCGCTGACGGCTTCGAGTATCTCGATTTCACGTTGCGCGAGCACGCGGCCCTGTCTTTCGATCAGCAAAGAGTAGAGCCAGATGGCCGTGCACGCGAACACCGACAGTGTAGCATACTTCACGACCAAACTCTGCGCGAGATACCCCAGCGCGACCGCGACCAGGGGCGGGACGGCGAGCAGCCCCGCGAGCGGCAACAGCAGCAGCCCCGCGATGCCGGAGACGTTCATACGCTTGCCGAACTGCAAACGCTTCGGAAAGTGTATCGAGAGCAGGTTGCCGAAGAGCGCCTGCGTTGCAGCAAAGAGCGGAAAACAGAGCGCCATGAAGAGAAGCGCCGGGAGCGATACGTCGCCGAAAGCCAGCTCGTTGATGATGACCAGCACCGAGGAGAAGATAAAGGCTATGAGCGCCAGGACTATGTTCTTGCCCAAGAGTATCACCCGTCGATTGACAGGCGCGAGGATGAGCGTACGCATCCCGCCCTCTTCATAGGCGAAGAGATTACAGGCCACGCTGCCCAATATCATAAAGACGTAGAGCATCCACGCCGCCGGTATCAATCCTTCGCCGTAAGGCGCAAACGCTCCCGTGAAGGGATTGCTGCCGGAGATGACTCCACTGCCTCCACGGCCCCGACCGCTCGCGGGCCCAATCCTGAACGCGAGCAGTATCAAGGGCATCAACGCCAGCACTCTTAACTGCGCATTGCGCATCGCGTAGCGCAACTCTTTCTCCAGAATGGCGGAAAGCGGCGCGGACGCGAAAGGCAGATACCAGCCGGATGTCAGCTCGACCTTGCGCGCGTCCTTCGCTTGGGGCGCACCCTTGCCGCCGCCGCCGCGAGCGCCGCCCGCACCCAGAGCGGAGCGACGCGCGACGCGGTAAGCGGCCACCGTCAGGACAACGGTATAGGCTAAGAGCGTCAGCAGCGCGAGCGCGTAATCGCTTGCGCCTTGCGGGCTGAGGCCGTTCGTCAAAGCGACGGCAGCCGCACCCGGAGGCGTCCAACGCAGCCCGCTCAAAAACTCTCCATGACGCGCGATGACGGCGATGAACTGGCCCATAAAAGCGCCCGCCAGACCGACGCCCGCTCCGAGCAGCGCGAGCAGCGTCTCGCCGCGCGTGCGCCTGCTTCTAATCAAAGCCCCGACCGTCGCGGCTATCCACTTCACGAGCGCGAGGCCGAACATAATGGCGCACGCCGCAACCAGGAGCCCGGCCCCTATGCGCCCTCTTCTCAAGCCAGCGCCAAAACCTATGGCGAGCAGCGACGGAACGGCGAAGATCGAGCCCAGGCTCGTCAATTCGCTCAGAAAGTCGATCGCAAAGAGCTTGCGTAGTGATACGGGATAGAGCAGCAGTCTGCCCGGCTCAAACTCGCTGATGCCGCCGATGGTCAAAGGCAGCGTGCCCCACAGCAGGTAGAAGGTCGCCATCAGCGTGAACATTAAAAAAACGTTCGTCTGCGCTGCGCCGCTCGCCTCTCCCGTCAGGTCTACCGGAAGAGGCGACGCCAAACCGTAAGCGGCAAAGCCGAGCGCGACGGCTATCAAGAGCGCCAGTGCCAGCGCCGCAACCGTTCCCAGCAGGGACGCAGCGCTCGTCACGAGCGCCTTGCGCGACCTCATGGTGTTGCGAAACAGCCTCCACTTTAACCAGATGAGCGCGAGCGTTTGGGCCATAAGTTCGGAAACTAAGCAGTCAGAAGCGAGCCGTGTGATTGTACAATACCGCCAGCCCGACCGAGGCGCAGACAGAATCTAACAGGGAGGGACGAGAGAAAGGATGAAGGATGAAGGATGAAGGATGAAAGAAATGCTATCTATTCTTGAATGCTTTTACTTCATCCTTCATCCTTCATCCTTCATCCTTTCTTCCTATCCCTGTTAATTTCGTATTTAATCAGCACGATGCTTCCAGCCTCCACCGCAAAGACAGCGTACGCCTATGTCGGGCTCGGCTCGAATCTGGGCGACCGTGCCGGGAATCTGCTGCTCGGCGTGCGCGGCATGATGAACGCCGGGCTACGGGTCAGGCGTCTATCATCTATTTACGAGACCGAGCCCGTCGATGTCTTTGATCAACCCAGCTTTCTCAACATGGTCGCGGAGTTGGCGAGTGATGCTCTGCCCTCGCCCGAACAACTGCTCGCGCGGCTCCTGCGCATCGAATATGCGCTCGGGCGAAGGCGCACTCGTCGGCGCGGCCCGCGCACGATCGATCTAGACCTGCTGCTCTACGGCGACGAGCAACGCGCGACGGAGTTTCTCGCCCTGCCGCATCCGCGCCTTGCCGAGCGCCGCTTCGTCCTCAAACCCCTCGCAGACCTCAACCCGCACCTCCTGCATCCCACGCTCCACCGCACCGTCAGCCAACTACTGGCACAAACGCCCCGCACCCCGAAGGTCACACGATGGACGGCGGAAGGCGGAAGGATGAAGGCGGAAGGATGAAAGGAATGCTAAAAAGAAGGCTTCCGTGTCTTGAAAGCTTTTACTTCATCGTTGCCGCCTTCATCCTTCATCCTTGCTTTCAGTTGCGGGTGTGTGGCGCGCTCGCCTATAATTGCGGACTTGCACACCTCGTATGATTTGGCGTAAGAGTTGAGCGGTGGCCGGGCTTTAGGGTCGCCGCCTCTCGTTGGCTTGGAGAAAGAAGTTTAAGGGTATGGCTTATCTCAAACCACAGCGTCCCGAAAAGGTAACGGCCCCAAGCCTTCGCGCCAGCAAGGAGAGAGGCGAGCGGCTGGTCTGTTTGACGGCTTACGATTACCCGACCGCGCGCATCGTCGACGAATCGGGCACGGATATTATTCTCGTCGGCGACAGCGTCGGTAATGTCGTGCTCGGCTACGGCAATACCGTGCCGGTCTCGCTCGAAGAAATCCTGCGTCACACGCGCGCCGTGCGTCGCGGAGTGCAGCGCGCGCTGCTCGTCTCCGACATGCCCTACGGCTCTTACCACACGGGCGCGGACGACGCCGTGCGCAACGCCCTGCGCTTGATCAAGGAAGGCGGCGCGGAGGCCGTCAAGCTGGAAGGCGGGCGTTCGCGCGCCGGCTTGGTCAAGCGTTTGGTGGACGAAGAGATTCCCGTCATGGGCCATATCGGCCTCACTCCGCAGTCGGTTAATAAGCTCGGCGGTTTTCGCGTTCAGGGCAAGACGGCTGAGACGGCGCGCGCCATCCTGGATGACGCGCTGGCGCTTGAGGAAGCGGGCGCTTTCAGCATCGTGCTCGAAGTCGTGCCGCGCGAGATTGCCAAGCTCGTCACCGAAAGCGTAAAAGTTCCGACCATAGGCATCGGCGCGGGCCCACACTGCGACATACAGGTGGTAGTCCTTCACGACCTGCTGGGCCTGTCCTTCGGCAAGCTGCCGCGCTTCGTTCGCAAGTACGCTGACCTGCACGCGACCATGAACGATGCGATCAGCCGCTTTGCCGACGATGTGCGCTCGGGAGCTTATCCGTCCGACGACGAATCCTACGGTCTTCCGTCGGAGGCCGCCGTCGAGTTGAATATAGAGTTGCCCGACAAGGATACAGAGGTCGGCAAATAGCGGGCGGCTCTCAAGGGGTTCGAGTCCTACTCAAAATGAGCATCGTCGGCAACTTCAATCAGAATTTTTCCTCTTAAGTGATAAGCGAGACGCGAAAGGCTGAAGGCCCGGGCCGAAGCCCGCTTCTTTTTTTATGGAGATAATCAATCGCCGTCAGCGCATGAATTCCGTGTCGCGCAAGGTGCGACGCCAGCAGGACAGGACTATCGGGCTCGTGCCGACGATGGGCGCGCTACACGACGGCCACCTGAGCCTCGTGCGCGAGGCGCGCCGAATGTGCGATGTCGTCGTCGTGTCCGTCTTCGTTAACCCGGCGCAGTTCGGGCCCGGCGAAGACTTCGCGCGCTACCCCCGCGACCTGACGCATGATGCGGCGCTGCTGACCGACTACAACGTCGACTATATTTTCGCCCCCGCGCCCGAGGAGATTTATCCGAAAAACTTCTCGACCTACGTCGCCGTCGAAGGATTGTCCGAGCCGCTTGAGGGCATTTCGAGGCCGGGCCATTTTCGCGGCGTCGCAACCGTCGTCACTGTCCTGCTCAACATCGTGCGCCCGGATTTCGCTTTCTTCGGTCAGAAGGACGCGCAGCAAACATTGGTCATCCGCCGCCTGGTGCGCGACCTGGCCTTCGACACGGAAGTCGTCGTGCTGCCGACCATACGCGAAGAGACGGGCCTTGCCCTCTCATCTCGCAACGCCTACCTGAGCGAAGAGGAACGACACGCCGCCCCCATTATTTACCGCGCCCTGACGCGCGCCAAGGAGGCGTATAAGGACGGCGAGCGCAACGGCTCGCGCCTCGCCGGGATAGTGCGCTCGGCGATCGAGACGGAGCCGCGCGCGCGCATCGATTACATCAGCATCACGGATGCCGATACCCTTGAGAAGCTGGAGAAGCTGGACGACCGGACGGTGCTCATCGCCGCCGCCGTCTACTTCGGCAAGACGCGTCTCATAGACAACATCGTGCTCAATCGCAAGAAGGATGGCGCATGAGCCATTTTAGATTTTGGATTCCGGCTTAACGCTTCGCCCGTCCTGAATTTTAGAATCCGGCTTTCAAGTCGCGCAGGCTCGCCAATCTAAAATCCAAAATCTAAAATCCGAAATTGAGATGACCGAAAGAACGAAACAGAAAGCCCACATCGAATTTACCTTGAACGGCGAGAGGGTCGAGGCGGCCTTTGCGCCGCACAAGACGCTGCTCGAAGTCCTGCGTGAAGACCTCGGGCTGATGGGCACGAAGCATGGCTGCGAGCTTGGCGAGTGCGGCACATGCGCCGTGCTCCTGGATGGCCGGAGCGTTCTCTCCTGTCTGGTGCTCGGTCTCGACACGGAAGACCGAAGCGTCGAGACGATCGAAGGGATGGCGGAGGATGGTCGTCTTCATCCTTTGCAGGACACGTTCGCGGACACGGGCGCGGCCCAGTGCGGCTATTGCACGCCCGGATTCCTGCTCGTCGCCAAAGAACTCCTGAAGAACAACCCCCGGCCCAACCGCGACGAGATCAAAGAAGCCTTGAGCGGCAATCTGTGTCGCTGCACGGGCTATATTAAAATCTACGAGGCGGTCGAGATGGCCGCCGCACGCATGCGCGGGGAAGAGGCGGAGCTGCCAAAAGAGAGTATTTATGGGTACGAATAAAAACGGGAACCACGCGAAGGACAAGCCGGGAAAGAAGAAACCACTGCACGTCGTCGGCAAGCCCTTTCGCAAAGTCGATGCGCGCAGCAAGTGCACGGGACAGACGAGATTTGCTGACGACATCGTTCTGCCGCGCATGCTCTTCTGTAAGCTTCTGCGCAGCCACGAACCGCACGCGCTCATCAAAAGCATTGATACTTCAAAGGCCGAAGCTTTGCCCGGTGTCCTCTGTGTCATCACCGGGCGCGACCTGCCCATCCCCTACGGCATTCTTCCCGTCAGCCAGGACGAGCACACGCTCTCGATAGACAAGGTTCGCTTCATCGGAGACCCCGTCGCCGCCGTCGCCGCCATTGACGAAGACACGGCGTTTGAGGCGATCAATCTAATCGAGGTCGAATATGAACGCCTCCAAACCATCACCTCAATCGAAGAGGGCGTGATGATTGACGAGCCGCGCATACACGAATACGGCGACGGCGGCAACGTCCATAAAAAAGTTCATCTCGAATTCGGCGATCTCGACGAAGGCTTCAGGGAAGCAGACCTCGTGCGCGAGGACATCTTCTTTTACGAAGGCAATACGCACTTGCCTATGGAGCAGCACGCGGCGGTCGCGCACTTTGACCCCGACGGCAAGCTCACGCTTTGGAGTTCGACGCAGACGCCGCATTACGTTCATCGCGCGCTCAGTAGAGTTCTGGAGATGCCAGCCGCGCACATACGCGTCATCGCCACGCCCAACGGCGGAGGCTTCGGCGGCAAAAGCGATCCATTCAACCACGAAATCGCCGTCTGCGAGCTTTCAAGACGGACGGGCCGCCCCGTCAAAATCACGCTCACGCGCGAAGAGGTCTTCTACTGCCATCGCGGTCGTCATCCCGTCCTGATGAAGATCAGGACGGGTGTGAAAAAAGACGGGGCCGTCACGGCCATGGATTTCGAGTCGTACCTCGACGGCGGCGCGTACGGCTCTTACGGCGTCGCTTCGACCTTCTACACGGGCGCGCTGCAAACCGTGACCTATGAAGTCCCGCGCTACCGCTTCCGTGGCGTGCGCGTCTTTACCAACAAACCGCCGTGTGGGCCCAAGCGCGGGCACGGCACGCCGCAGCCGCGCTTCGGTCTGGAAATCCAACTCGACAAGATCGCCGATCAGCTCGGGCTCGACCCGGCCGAGATGCGCTTGCAGCATCTCGTCAAGCCTTACTCCGTCACGGCCAACTACCTGCGCATCGGCAGCATGGGCCTCGGGCCTTGCATAGAGAAGGTCGTCGCGGGCTCCGATTGGCGGAACAAGCACCGCAAGCTGCCGTACGGCAAGGGCGTTGGGCTCGCTTGCAGCTCCTACATCTGCGGCGCGGGACTCCCGATCTACTGGAACAGCATGCCACACTCGGGTGTGCAGCTTGGTCTCGATCGACAGGGCGGAGTACGCGTGCAATGCGGCTCGACAGACATCGGCCAGGGCTCTGATTCCGTGCTCGCCTACATCGTCGCCGAAGTCCTCGGCATTGACCCGTTTGACATTCGCGTCGTTACAGCCGACACAGACCTGACGCCGGTTGACCTCGGCAGCTATTCGAGCCGCGTCACACTGATGACCGGCAACGCCGCCTTACAGGCCGCCGAACGCGCGCGCGAATTGCTCGCCATCGCCGTCGCCGAAAAACTCTCCGTCCCCGTCGAGAATCTCTCCTTTGCCGATCGCCGCGTCTTCGACGTGGAGAATCCCGAAACGGGCGTCACGTTTGCGGAAGCGGTCGTGCTCGCCGAGTCCAAGTTCGGCACGATCGGCACTGTCGGCTCATACACGCCGCCGCGCTCGCCCGGAAAATTCAAAGGCGCGGGCGTGGGCCCATCGCCCGCTTACAGCTACTCGGCTGCGATCGCCGAAGTCGACGTTGACCATTCGACCGGCTTCGTCACGGTAGAGCGCGTCTGGATCGGCCACGACATAGGCCAGTCCATCAATCCCATGCTCGTCATGGGCCAGGTCGAAGGCGGCGTCTACATGGGCCTCGGCGAAGCCCTCATGGAAGAGATGACCTACCGCGCCAATCGCAACGTCGTTCACAAGTTTCCATCGCTCTTGGAATACAAGAGCCCGACGACGCTTGAGATGTGCGATGTTAAGACCTACCTGATCGAAGACGCAGACCCGAACGGCCCGTTCGGCGCGAAAGAGGTCGGACAGGGCCCGCTCCTGCCCGTCATGCCTGCGGTCGCCAACGCCGTCTACGATGCCGTCGGCGTCCGCATAGACGAAGTGCCCATCACGCCCGAGAAAGTCCTCTCGGCGCTGCGCGAAAAAGCAAAGGGCAAAGAAGGCCGCTACGGGCCCAAGTCCGTACCCGATGTCCAATGGCCGCAGCCTCTCAAAGTCCTCACGCCCGACGAAGGCGGCGACGGGCGCGAGATGCCGAGCGTGGCCGTGCATTCGTAGAGCCGGGGGAAAGAATTAAAACGTTATGATGAGACTTCCGAAATTCACGTACCGCATGCCTCGCGAGATTTCCGATGCGGTGCGGATGATGGGCGATGCCGGGCCGGAGGGGCAGTTTGTGGCCGGGGGCACTGACCTCTATCCGAATATGAAGAGGCGGCAGCAGACGCCTAAGACCGTCATCTCCGTGACGCGGCTCAAGGAGTTGAACCGGATAACGGGCGACGGTCGGAGCGGATTGACGATCGGCGCGTCGGTGTCTTTGACAGACATCTGCGAGGACGCCGTTATTAATCGTGATTATCCGATGGTGGCGGAGGCGGCGCGGACGATCTCAACACCCGTGTTGCGTAACATGGGGACGATCGGCGGCAATCTGCTGCTCGATACGCGTTGCAACTATTACGACCAGAATTACGAGTGGCGCAAGGGCATCAACTTTTGTATGAAGAAGGACGGCGAGGTGTGCTGGGTCGCGCCGGGCAGCTCGAAATGCTGGGCCGTGCAGTCCTCAGACCTTGTGCCTTTGATGGTGGCGATCGGCGCACGCGTGCGACTCGTTTCAACGCTCGGCGAGCGGATGGTGGAGGCCGCCGGGCTCTACAATAACGACGGGATTGACTATCTGCATAAAAGGCCGGACGAGTTGCTCGCCGACATTTACCTGCCGCCGTTGAATGGCTGGCGCGCGACGTATAAGAAGCTGCGGCGGCGCGGGGCGTTCGACTTTCCCGTGCTCGGTGTGGCGGCGCGGCTGGACATGGCGGCGGACGGCACGGTGAAGAATGCCCGTCTCGTGTTGGGCGGCATCGCGCCCGCTCCCATCGAGGTCAGGGAGGCCGAAGCCGCACTCGTCGGCCACGCGCTCGACCGCGAGCATATGGAGGCCGCTGCCGAAGCTTGCTATCTGAAAGCCCGCCCGCTCGACAATACGGATTTCGTCATGAACTGGCGCAAGCAGATGGCCAGACCTTACGTCCTGCGCGCCCTCGAAGAGCTACAAAAGCAAGGATGAAGGCGGAAGGATGAAGGATGAAGTAAAACCATTCAAGAGCGAAAGGCATTCCTTTCATCCTTCATCCTTCATCCTTCATCCTTCGTCTTCCGCTATCCTCTTAGCCGCCGGGCGCTCAAGGCGGATGGGCGCGTTCAAGCCGCTGCTTCCCTTCGGAGAGAGCACCGTCGTCGAAGCCTGTATCGATCATCTCGCGCAGGGCGGAGTCGAAAGCGTCACGGTCGTCCTGGGTCATCGCGCGAGCGAGATGCGCGAGCGCCTGTCGCACCTGCCGGTTACTTTCGCCGTTAATCCTGAAGCGGAGAGCGAGATGGGCGCATCCATCGCGCGGGGCGTCGAACAGCTTCCCGCCGGTGCAGGGACTATCCTGATCGCTTTGTGTGATCAACCGGCGATTCCCGCCGAGGTGATACGTTTTCTGATTAGTGAGCGCGTTCGCACGGGCGCACGCCTGGTCGTGCCGCAGTATGAGGGGCGCGGCGGGCATCCCGTGTTGATTGACGGCAGTTTCCGTGCGGAGTTGCTTCAACTGGATGCCGGGCGCGGCCTGCGCGCGTTCTTTGATGTTCACAGGGATGAAGTGCTGCGTTTGGCGGTGGCCTCGCCGTACGTTGCGCGCGACATGGATACGTGGGATGATTACCGCGCGTTGCACGAGGAGGTTTTCGGCTTTGTGCCGCCACCCCGGTTCACGGCGGACTGAGAATCGTCAGCGCAAGAGCTTCCAAGAGTATTGTCCAACCGAACGCCTCAGATACACATCTAATTGTTCGGTTGAGTCGCCCGCGAGAAACGAAAGGACGTAAAGGCTGCCGTTGGAATGGGCAAGCGACCTGAAGCGTTCGCGGCACTCAAGATGAAGGAGAACGTGATGTTTTTAAAGAGTCGCAGGTCTTTCGTAGCCGCGACCATCGCTATTTTGCTATCGCTCGTCGCCCTCACGCCGCAAGGGAGCGGGGCAGTTACCACTTCTACAACGACTGCGACAGCGACGCCCGTAGAGTTTTCGCTGCGTTCGATTGACGGCCAGACGGTCTCTTCGTCAGACGTGCGGGGCCAGGTCGTCGTGCTGACGGTCGGCGCAAGCTGGCTGCCGCTGACGCGCAAACAGGTACAGGGCGTGCGCAAGCTGGCGAACGATTACAGCGCGCACGGCGTCATCGTTTACTGGGTGAGCACGGATTCGGAAAAGCCCAATTCGCGCAATTACGCTTCCGATGATCAACTGCGCGCCTTCGCTCGCAAGTACGAGCTGAACGTGACGATACTGCGCGACCCCGAAGCGAAGGTCTCGAAGCAGTTCGGAGTCGATCAGATTCCGGCCCTCGTCATCCTAGACAAGAAGGGCGAAGTCTACGGCGAGCCCATCAACGGATTCGACCCGGATGGCAATCTCGACAATAAGCTCGCCCCGAGCCTGAACGCACTTCTCGGCATAGATAAGAAGTAGCCGTTGTTCCCAGCGGGCACGTTTGTAATCACATAGATTCAAGGCAGGGCTAGAGGCCGTCCCTTTTCGCGGGGCGGCCTCTTCGCCGTTGGCCCAATTGCAAACAGTTGCAACCCGGGTCAGTACGGCCGAAGGTCTCGGGCTGGTGCTTGTCAGGGCGACGACCCGCCCGCTACCGCAGGCGGTACTGACTGTTCATCCCTAGTTTGTAGACCAGTTGGACGGGCAGCCCGACGACGTTCCAATAGTCCCCTTGAATCTCTTCTATGAAGAGGGCGGCGCGGCCCTGTATGGCGTAAGCACCGGCTTTATCGAGCGGCTCGCCGCTCGCGACGTACCAGCTCACTTCCGCCTCCGTCATCTGCGCGAAACGCACGCGCGTCGTTTCATGAGCGACGACGAGGCGACGCTCTTCTCCGGCGCGCAAGAGCGCAACGCCCGTCAGGACTTCGTGCCATCGCCCGCTTAGAAGTCGCAGCATTCGCCGCGCATCCTCTTCACTCCGGGGCTTGCCGAGTATCTCATCGTCAACGACGACGACCGTGTCAGCGCCGAGCACCAGACGGCCCGCGCGCAAAGGGGCTGCCGCTTCCGCTTTCTCTCGCGCCAGCCGCTCGACGTAGGCGACGGCCCCTTCCGCCGGGAATCTGGTCTCGTCAATATCGACCGCCAGCTTTTCAAAGGGCCAGCCGACGGCGCGTAAAATCTCGGCGCGGCGCGGGCTCGCGGAGGCCAGGACGAGCGCTTCCCCGAACACATCTCCGACCTCAAACCCTTTGCTCGTTGCTTGTGACTCCAAGTCTTTTTCCATTACACTCCGAAGCGTTCATTTGAAATGCTTTTAAGCGAAAATGTCTACCGTGCGCGTGCGTCCTAAAGTTAATATTGCTTACCTGATTATCGGGGTCTCGGCCATCGTGATGCTCGTGGCCCTGCTGAGCGCTCCGAGGGTTCGCAGATACGCACGCGAGAAAGCACGCGCCGGGAGCGCTTCGCCCGCTGCCACCCGGACTCCCGGCAACGAGCGCCCCTGAGACTGCACGCGCGCCCTCCTTGACTGTGCCATCAGAGGGCCCACTGTTGCAACCGTCATGGACGATCTGATTCGAGCATTGCCGAAACTATTGCGCGCCGCAGGCGAGACCGAAGAGGTCGCAGAGGCGGCGGCGATGGTCGCCTGGCGGCGAGCCGCCGGTGAAGCGCTGCGCGGTCAGGCCGTGCCCTTTCGTCTCTACAGAAAGACGCTCATCGTCGCCGTCGCCGACACGGCCTGGCAAAAGCAGCTCGAAGCCATGAGCGGGCAGTTGCTCTTTCGCTTAAACTCGCTGCTCGGCCAGGCGGTCGTCACCTACATAGAGTTTCGCATAGACCCCGCGACCGTTCGCGCCGAACGCGACACCTTGGCGACGAGGACAAACCCGCATGAACAGGAAAGGCGCGCCCTCGAAAGCGCCACGGGGCAGGTGCGCGCTGCCGCCGACGCCATTCACGACGAAGAGTTACGCCGACGCTTCCTGCTCGCCGCAGGCAGTTGCATCGATCGCCGCGAAAGCGGAGAACCATAGCCATTAATTAACTTATGCCGATCACAGAATCAGACATCGAAAAAATAGCGCAGTTGGCCCATCTGGAAATCACTGACGAGGAGCGACGGGCGTTTACGCCGCAGATGGCCGGGATCGTCGCCTACGTCGAACAGCTCAACGAGCTTGATACGAGCAGCATCGAGCCATCGACGGGCGGCTTGACGCCCGAGGGCGAGCGCACACATGCGACGCGCGAGGACGCCTCGCGGCCCTCGCTCGGACAGGAGCTTGCCCTAGACCAAGCGCCCGACGCCGCTTCAGGTCACTTTCGCGTTCCCAAGGTTCTTTAATAGTCATCGGCGATCAGTAGGCGGCAAATCAATCGAAAGCTGGAAACCGATTGCTGACTACTGACGGCTGACTACGGATTACTATGACTTCAAATAATATCGAGGCACTACGGACGAGGATTGCCGGCGGTGAGACGACGGCGCGCGCCGTCGCCGAAGCGTCGGTTGACGCCGCCGAGAAGCTCAACGAGACGCTCAATGCTTTTCTACAGATCGACCGCGAGGGCGCTCTCAGGCATGCCGCAGAGATTGACGCTGCGGCGACGGGCGAGTCCGGCGCAGAGCAGCAATCGCTCTCCGGCGTTCCCATCGCGATCAAGGACAACATCTGCGTGCGCGGGCTACAGACCTCCTGCGGCTCGCGTATCCTCGGCGGGTATCATCCGCCTTACACGGCGACGGTCGTCGAGCGTCTGCAAAGGGCCGGTGCGGTCATCATCGGCAAGACCAACTGCGACGAGTTTGCGATGGGCTCATCCAATGAGAACTCCGCCTATGGGCCCACGCGAAACCCCTGGGACACGGCGCGTGTGCCGGGCGGCTCGTCCGGCGGCTCGGCGGCGGCGGTCGCGGCCGGGATAGTCCCCGCAGCCCTCGGCTCGGAGACCGGCGGGTCTGTGCGTCAACCGGCGGCGTTGTGCGGCATCGTCGGGTTGAAGCCGACCTATGGGCGCTTCTCTCGCTACGGGCTAGTCGCTTTCGCCTCATCGCTGGACAACATAGGCGTCTTCGGCCAGACCGTTAAGGATGTGGCTGCTGTGACGCATGTGATTGCCGGGCGCGACCCGCTTGATTCGACCAGCGCGGATGTGCCCGTGCCTGACTACGTTGCGGAGTTGGCCCAGGGTGTTGCGGGGGCGCGCATCGGCGTGCCGCGCTCGCTCTTCGGCGAGGGCCTGGAAGAGGGCGTGCGCGAGTCCGTGCTCGCAGCCATAGAGACCTATCGAGAGCTTGGGGCGGAGATCGTCGATATAGAACTGCCGCACGCGAAATACTGCATCGCCGTTTACTACATCATCGCGACCGCCGAAGCCTCCTCTAACCTCGCGCGCTTTGACGGCGTGCGCTACGGTTTTCGCGCAGAGGAAGCCGCGACGCTCGGCGAGATGTACCGGCGCACGCGCGACGAAGGCTTCGGGCCGGAGGTCAAGCGCCGCATCATGCTCGGAACCTATGTGCTCTCGTCCGGCTACTACGACGCCTATTACCGTCGCGCGCAGCAGGTGCGCTCGCTCATCAAGCGAGACTTTCGACAGGCTTTTGAAAGCTGCGACGTGATCGCAACGCCGACCACTCCAACCCCGGCCTTTCTGATCGGCGAGAAGGTGGACGACCCGCTCGCGATGTACCTCAACGA
Source organism: Pyrinomonadaceae bacterium (assembly GCA_036522655.1). Taxonomy (GTDB): domain Bacteria; phylum Acidobacteriota; class Blastocatellia; order Pyrinomonadales; family Pyrinomonadaceae; genus DASQYE01. The sequence goes on from DATDFK010000025.1 coordinate 42,680, forward strand.
CATCTACACCTGCACGGCGAATCTGGCGGGCATCCCCGGCATCGCCATTCCTTCCGGGCTCTCCGCCGAAGGATTGCCGATCGGATTACAACTGATGGGCCCACACTGGTCTGAAGCCGCGCTGCTGCGACTCGCGCACGCCTACGAGCAGGCCCGCCCGCTCAACGCACGCCCGCGCGTACATGCCTTTGACTGAAATCTTTCATCATCTCGAAAGGAGAAGATATTGTGTCCGACTTCGACCAGGCTTACCAAAAGGCCAAGACTGGCATAGACAACTTTAATAAGAAATATGAAAAAACCCCGTACGGTGTCTTCGGCACTGCCGCGAACAATGGGCTTAACGAGTTCAACAAGGCGAATGCGGCGTTCAAAAGTGGCGACACGATGGGTGGAAGCGCTGCCGTGCTGCGAGGAATCGGGGCATTGTCCGCGGGGCTTGTCCTCGTCGGCGGCCCCGTCGGAGCAGCCATCGGTGCTGTCTTAGGGCTGCTCACAGGGGTGATCGCAGCGATCCTCGACGCATTGAAGCCTGCCACGGATTCGATGATCAGTAAAATTGAGAAGTTAATCTTCGAGCAGAGTTTAAGAGAAGCCTACAATGATATTAAAGGGGGGATCGCGGGGTGGGAGTTGATCGAAAAGCAGATTGACAATCTGGTGGCCTCGGGACGCCTTATCACCTGGGAATTCCTGAACCAGACTGTGCCGTGGCAAGAGCACTATGTCCGCATCAATAGATGTTTTTCTACGTTGCAGACGAACGCCCGCGTTCATTCAGGGGAATGGCTGCCGCTGTTCGACCTCAATATCATCTATGCCATGCGCTTTTGGGTCTACTTGGAAAATCTGAGCCTGATATTTTGTCGAGAAAGGCTGCCGCCCGACCCGGACTCTCATGAAATGCTCCCTTTGGAGCCGACGCTGCCGCAGGTCAAAACCTTCTATGATATGCGCCAGTTGGCGGCCAAGAATTTACGCGACGGCGTCCTCAACACTCACTACTCTTCCGTGAACGAAGTCGATTTTTATTCCCTGTGGCTCAGCCCCGGACGCCCGTATAAGAATGGCGTTGACTCGCTGACGTGGCAGGCAAACCCCATCTACCATCGCGTCGGCGCTCTTCATGGCTCCGCCAATGAGAATCTCAGCATCGGCAAAAGTATCTGCTTCGAGATAGCCCAAAGCGGAACCTTTTTCAGTGCCGGAACTAATCCCCTCACGCTCTATGCCGGACGCCCCGAAGGCGGGTTTAAGGCTCCTCCGGTTAGTTTTGGAAACGGTCTTGAGCAACTTGCTATTGGGGATTTCGGAAACGACAAGCTGGGCGTCGTCTGCGTCTACGCAAATGGCAGGCAGCTTTCATTCTGCTCGTTTGACGACCGTTCAGGAACGCATCACGAGAAGAAACATGGGGGATGGACGCCCGGCGATTGGCGCTGGGGAACGTGGGGTAAACTTTGGCTACAGGGAAGGTCAATCCTGTCGCTGGCGATGCAGCCCTACCCGACCCATTGGAGTCTATACGCATTTACGGTGGATCGTTCCGGTAATGGAGAGCTTTGTTTGGCCACGTGGACGGGGGACGACCCGAATCTCAAAATGACGCCGTTCCCCGAGACTCATTTCAGCAAGGCGTCGCTCACGGAGGCGATGTTCGGCTTCACGCCCGAGTACGGGCGCAGGGGAATCAGCCCCTGCTTGGTTACGTGTTTGGGCGATGATCTCTTCTTGCAGGTCGGCAAAAGGATTTGTCACAGAAAGAATGGCAAATGGGAATGCTGGAACGCGCAAGATGTACTGGGAATCAGTGGCCTCGCCGTCTATCAGGCACGCCACTACGCCGACGGAACCACTCTCTTTTCAACGAACCAGGGAGTGATCATGCAGTACCCCAATCCCCAAAATGACTGGAAGCCCAACATCTATCAGGATAAGGTAATAGAAACTATATGGTTCAATAAAGCGGTCTCCAGCCAGGCACTCACGGCTCTGCAACTGCTGATTCAGGTGACGGAGGCTGCTAAACAACCGATAGATCACTTTTTAGGTTCTTCTGCCTAGAGCGGTTTTCGATTGGACGTAAGGTCAGTAGCGGCATGCTTAAGCCGGGCGGGTTCCGACGCAGCTTGAGACCCGCCCGAGACCTTTGGCCGTACTGACCTGTGCAGCATCCGTACAGTCATTTGCAAATTGCTCTAAGGATTTGAGATTTCAAATCTCAAATCTCAAATCTCAAACCTCAAATCCTTAAGCCGTGTCTGTCTGAGTGACCGTGTGGCGCGGGTCAAGGACGCTTCACACGGTCTTCTCGATCGGGGATCAGATCGCCTGTGAAGAGTTCGACGATTCCCTTGGCAGTGCCGACCACCGGAATGACATCCAGGCCGACGTGCATGGAGCCGCGAAGCAGCCCTTTCCGCTTGATTTCGTAGCCCGCCAGCCCGAGCGCGAACGCCGTGCCGACTACGGGTATCGGCTTGATCAGTCGCTTGGCGACGCGCCACCCGCCCGCGCGCAGCATTCGTCTCTTCAGTGTTGCCGTCATGATGGTCTCCTCCCTCAGCTCAAGCCAAGCTCCCGTCGAAATTTCTGCTCGTCATAGGGGGAGAGATTAAAGACTCGTCCGTCAACGTCAAAGGTCGGGACTTTGCGCTTGCCGTCATTCATGCGCATGACGTATTCGGCTGCGCCCTCCGTCTGCTCGATATTGATCTCTTCGTAGGCAATACCCAGTTCCATGAGGAACCGTTTCGCATGGCGACAATCGCCGCACCAGGTAGTCGTGTACATTTTGATGCTTGGCATACGCTTTCTAAAACGTCTCCTCGATTGAAATGATTGGGCCCTATTGTACAGGCGCAGGCCGCACGGACACCAGCCCCGGATTGATGCCGGGCCAAAGGGAGAGCAAGCAATGGTCAGCTTACGCGCCCGTGATGTGTTAGCATGATGAGAGATTCCGAAACGTTAGACCTTTGGCCCAACTGTCATGAAGCTTAAGCTGCGACCCTTAGCCACGGCACTGTTCATTCTTTACTCTCTTTTCCTTTTGCTCGCCTGTCATCCTTCGGCGACCACGAATCGCCGCACGCTGCTGGTTTACACGCCGCACGGCCAGGACATGCTGCGTGATTTCATCGCCCGTTATCGTCAGGCCAACGCGGATGTGGACGTGCAGTTTCTCGACATGGGCTCGCGCGAAGTCCTGGAGCGGCTGCGCGCCGAGCGCAATCGCCCGCAGGCAGACCTCTGGTGGGGAGCGGCGCATACGACCTTCCAGACGGCGGCGGGCGAGAACCTGCTCGCGCCTTACCGTCCGACGTGGGCCCAGCAGGTTCCCGCCGAATCGCGCGACGCCGGTGACCTCTGGTATGGCACGTATCAAACGCCGGAGGTGATCGTTTACAACAGCCAGGCCGTCGCGGCCTCCGACGCGCCGCGAGATTGGGATGACGTGCTCGACCCGAAATGGCGCGACAAGGTCTTGATTCGTAATCCGAACCCGTCGGACTCTATGCGCGCAATCTTCGGCGCGATGATCTGGCGCTTCTACCGCGAGTCAAACTCCCCGGCGGGCGGTTACGACTGGCTCAGGCGTCTCGACGCGAACGTCCACGAGTACACTGCTGACGGAACCCTGCTGATGCAAAAACTGGCGCGGCGCGAAGGCGTCATCAGTCTATGGAATCTGCCGGACGTTCACATCTATCGCGAGCAGAAGAATATGCCGCTCGCCTATGTCTTCCCCGCGAGCGGCACGCCGGTCATCACGGACGGGATAGCCGTCGTGCGCGGCGCTCCGCACGAAGAGGAGGCCCGGCGCTTTTACGAATTCGTCACGACGCCCGAAAGCCTCTCTCACGCGGCGCGCACTTACTATCGCATCCCCGTGCGCACGGACATCGATCGCGCACAACTGCCCGCCTGGATGAGCGAGCCCTTCACGCGCATGCCGCTCGACTGGGACTTGTTGAGCAGGGAGGGTAACGAGTGGCTGCGCTACTGGGACACGGAGATACGCGGGCGCAGCAAGCAACAGTAGCATCGCTCTCTTCGCCCGGCAGCGCGCAGCCTTGAAAAGTCCCGGCGCACCGGCACAAAATATGCGGGTCTTAACCGGCATTGATTTCACTATCTTTAGAATCGGAGAACAAGGATGACGCAAACACGTAAACGAACAACCATGCGCGCACTCTTAACAGTGACGCTTCTGCTCCTGACCACTCTCGCCGCTCCGGCGCAAAGCGACCGCACGCGCCGTGTACGCTTCGCGCGCGGACGCACGACGACCGTGATCAAGGATGCCGTGGTGCGCGGCACGCGTGACCGCTATATACTCGGCGCGCGGGCGGGCCAGACCCTGATCGTGCATATCACCTCGCTTGAGGACAACGCCGTCTTCGACATCTATGCGCGGGGCGGCAAGCAGGTTTTGGATGGAGCACAGGAGGCGACGGACTGGACGGGCGAGCTGCCCCGTTCCGGCGACTACGTGATAGAGGTCGGCGGAACCAGGGGCAACGCCACCTACACGCTCGAAGTCACGATACGTTGAGACGCAAGCGAAAGCTTGCGTCGGCAAGGAGCGAGAAAGGAAGGGTATGAGACTTAAACTGCAAAGGCTGTTGCCGGGCGCGCTCGCCTGCGTCATTGGCGCAAGCTGTTTCGCTGTCGCACAGCAGAACCGGGGGGCGATCACGAGCGTCTATACGACGATCAACAAATGCCGGACGATCAGTGTTGACCGCGAGTCGGCCAGCTACGTTGAGAGGTGCGCAGGAATAGCCGGTTATAAGCTCGACGTTGAGACCGGCGATGAGCGTATGTCCATCGCAGTCATCGCTCCCGGCGGCAAAAGGAGTGAGCTGAGCTACTGGCAGGTGATCACGAGCGCGTTCTCAAGCCTCGGCAATAAGGCCGAGTGGCGCGTTCAGAAGGTCGGCGGAAAGCTCGTGCCCGTCGCATTGATCGTGCGCGTCAACGCCAACGAGAATCCCGACAACCCATGGAAGACGACCGCTTACCTTGCGGTCGCAAAGATCACCCCGCAGCGAACCTGTGTCACGGACAAGATCGCAGCGGGCGCGCGCGCCAACGAGGAGGCTCGCCGCGCCGCCGACGATGCGGCCGGCAAGCCTTGCCTTGAGGATGCGCTTCCAGAGTAACTTTCAAGTGTCGTTTCTCTCTCTCCAAAACATCTCGAAGCATTACGGCGCGACGCTGGCCGTCGCAGACCTTTCGCTCGCCGTCGAGCGCGGGGAGTTCTTCGGGCTGCTGGGCCCATCGGGCTGCGGCAAGACGACGACGCTCAGGATGCTCGCCGGTCTGGAAAAGCCGGACGCGGGCGTGATCGAATTCGACGGCGCGGATATTACGGAGCGCTCGCCGGAGCGGCGCGGCTTCGGCATGGTCTTTCAGAACTACGCGCTCTTCCCTCACCTGAACGTTTTCGAGAACGTCGCCTTCGGCCTCCGCGCGCGCCGTCGCCCGCAAGCAGAGACGAGCGAGCGCGTCTCAAGCGCGCTCACGCTCGTACAGCTTCCGGGCTACGAGCGAAGGCGTATCGACGAGCTGTCGGGCGGGCAGCAGCAACGCGTGGCGATTGCGCGCGCCATCGCCATCGAGCCCGCGCTGCTACTGTTTGACGAGCCGCTCTCGAATCTGGATGTCGCGCTCAGGGAAGAGACGCGCGAAGAGCTGCGCGAGCTGGTAGAGAGACTCGGGCTGACCGCCGTTTACGTGACGCACGATCAGGAGGAAGCCTTCGCGCTTTGCGACCGCATCAGCGTGATGAGCGAGGGGCATATCCTGCAAACGGGAGCGCCGCGCGAGCTTTACGAACGACCCACGCAAATCTTCGTCGCACGCTTCCTGGGACGCAATAACCTGATCACTGCGCGCCGCCTCTCCTCAAGCGATGAAACGTCGGGCCGCTTCGTCACGATTGACGGAAGCCACAGCTTGAGCGCCACCGTCGAGCGCGAGCGCCTGCCGCCGATCAATAAAAACTGCACGCTGGCCATTCGCCCCGAGCATCTTTCCATCAGCAAGACGAGCGATGAGCAGCAGCCGGACAATTCATTGAACACCTTGCGCGCTCACATTCGCGCGATCAACTTCTCCGGCGCGACGACAGCCGTCAGACTGGACGCGAACGGGCTCACGCTGGAAGCCCTGGTGCTGCGCCTTGACGATCTTTCGGTCGGCGATGCCTGCCTCGTACATCTCCCCCCCGAACACATCAGTATTCTAAGGATGAAGGCGGAAGGATGAAGGATGAAGTAAAAACATATAAGAGGTTGAAGCATTCCTCTCATCTCTCTGCCCTCGTCCCTTCCTTCATCCTTCATCCTTCCGCCTTCATCCTTTTCCTGATCGTCGCGCTGGTGCTTCTCTACGGCGTCGTGTATCCGAACCTTTACGTCATCTTTGCGACGCTCAGGCAGGATGGTGCGTCCGGTGGCCTGCTGGATATTTTATTGCGTCGAGCGGTGCTGGAATCGGCGGCGACGAGCGTGTGGCTTTCGACATGGACGGTGCTGCTATGCGCGCTGGTCGGCGTCCCGCTGGCTTTTCTTTTCGAGCGCTATGCGTTTCCGGCGCGGCGGCTGTTCGGGACACTGGCGGCGCTGCCGCTCGTACTGCCGCCGCTCGTCGGCACGGTGGCTTTTATCTTTCTCTGCGGCGAGTCCGGCATTCTGGCGCGCGCAGTCCAGTGGGCTTTCGGTCTGCAACGCGCGCCGTGGTCGCTGCGCGGCTGGACGGCGCTGCTTCTTTTTCACACCTACACGATGTACCCGTTCTTTTACGTGTTGACGGGGGCGGGCTTGCGACGCATAGATGCCGGGCTGGCGGAAGCCGCGCGCAGCCTCGGCGCTCGTCCTGCGCGCGTCGTCTTTCGCGTACTGCTGCCGCAGCTCGCGCCTTCGCTGATCGCCGCCGCGCTCCTGACGTTCATGACCTCTATGGCCTCCTTTAGCGCGCCGCTGCTGTTTGGCGGAGACGTGCGGCCACTGACGCTGGAGATTTACAGCGCGCGGCAGCGCGGCGACGTGCAGACGGCGCTGGTCGAGACAGTGCTGCTGGCTTTGATCTCGCTGTGCGCTCTGGTCTTCTTTCAGCGTTATGAGGGGACGCGCCGCTTCGCCGCCGCCGCGCTGAAGGGAGCGACGAAGCGGCGCGAAGCGCTGACAACGGGGCGTGCGCGTGTGCTGGCCGTCTCTGTCGGCACTCTCTTTACCATCCTGTTGACGCTGCCCGTGGCGACGCTGGTGCTGGTCAGCTTCGCGCGCGACGGGCAGTGGACGACGGAGACCTTGCCGCCCTCTTACACGCTCTCCAACTACGCGCGCATCTTTATGGAGCGGGACAGGCTGGAAGTCGTCGTCAACAGTTTGACGATGAGCGGGCTTGCGGCGTTTGCGGCGCTGCTGTGGAGCTTCTGCGTGACGGCGCTCGTGTTGGGTAAGCGACGGGCGGTCTGGCAGAGAATGGTCTCGCTGCTGATACTGGTTCCGTGGGCGCTGCCCGGCACGGTCGTGGCCGTCGCGGTCGCGGAAAGTTATGGTGGGCCCAACCCGCTGACAGGCTCCTGGGTGCTGGTCGGAACCTTCTGGATTCTGCCGGTGATCTACTTCTTACGGTTCATGCCGCTCGTGGTGCGGGCCGTGCAGGCGAGCTTGGAGCAGATGGATCCGGCGCTGGAAGAGGCTGCGGGCTCTTTAGGCGCAGGCTGGTGGCGGCGCTTTCGTCGTGTGCGCCTGCCGCTGGTCTGGCCGGGCGCGCTCGCCGGGACGCTCCTCGCGTTCGTCATCGCGCTCGGCGAATACGTGGCGAGCGTGCTGGTCTTCGTTCCGCGCAACCGTCCCATCTCGATCGCCATCGCGGGCGAGTTGCGCGACTTCAACCTCGGGACGGCAGCCGCTTACGGCGTGCTGCTCATCCTGATGATCGCCGCCAGTATGATTATCGCCACAAGACTCGAAAAGCAAAGGATGAAGGATGAAGGATGAAGGATGAAGGATGAAGTAAAGCATTCAAGACATTACAGCATTCCTTTCATCCTTCCGCCTTCCGCCTTCATCCTTTCTTATTTATTGGCGTTGTCGCCCTGGAACTTGTCCTTGTTTTCGGCGCGCACTTTCTCTGCCCTGTCGGAGAGTTCTTTGGCCTCTTTTTCAAGTTTGGTGTAGCGCTCCTTATTATCCTTGATCTTCTGGCTGAGCGCATCGCCGTCGTCGCTGTCGAGAATGGCCTGCGGCATGGAGCGGGCGGCCTCCATCTGCTCGGCGTTCTTGTTGAACTCCTGCGACTTGAGCGCCAGGTATTCGGCGAACTTGTCGTTGATCTTGAGCTTGCTGGCTTCCTCGAATTTCTTCGCCGCCTCGCGGAACTTGTCTGCGGCCTGAGTGAATCCGTCGATCGCTTCCTTCACTCTGGGCTTGAGCCTTTCCTTGTCTTCCTCAAAGCTGGCGGCCTTGAGTTCGTCGAAAATCTGATCGTTCTTACGGCCGGCTTCGATCGCGGCCTTGTTGCCTGCTTCGATCGCCGTGTTGGCTTCGGCAACCAGCTTGTTGGCCTTTTCCGTCTCGTTGCCCGCCGAGCTGCAAGCCAGCACGAAGCCGACGAGAAGCGCGAGCGCGAGAATCGTATTCTGTTTTGTCCGGGGGTTCATAGGTTTCCTACCTTTGGCATCAGCGGTTGGTTTAACGAGCGGTGTGGAATATAGCACGTTCGCGAGCTTGAACAATACGCTGCCCGTCGTTGACGAAAGCGAGAGCGCGGGCGGGCGCTCCTGACTGACGCAAGCTACAGCTTTTCTCTTCGAGATTGTATATTTGACTCGCACGCCGCCGACACTTTTCGGTCAGGACAGGTCAAGAAATTCTTTTGACGGCAATCCGCATTCGTCTCAGTTGGGCCCAATCGGCCACGCGTGCGGTCGGCGTGCAGGTTCCGGGCAAACGTTGCGTCCGGCCCTGCGAATCCTTTTGGTCTCGAAGTGGAGTTCTCAAGTTGAGTGACATTAATCTTTTAAAGCATGACCGACAGCTTCGACTGCTGCGAGCCTTTTTGATCTTCGCGCTCCTGGTTGCGCTCTGTGCCGCGCCCGCGACGCAGGCACAGGAGCGCGCGACCACCGCCGCCGACGCAGATGAGGAGACGGGTGATGCGGCCATTTATCAATCGCTGGTCGATCTGACGAACCCTTTGACGGTGATGTGCGTCGCCGCGCACCCGGACGATGAGGACGGCGTGACCCTGACTGTGCTGCGGCGCAAATACGGCGTCCATACGGTGACGGTCTTTTCCACTTACGGCGAGGGCGGGCAGAACGCCGTCGGCCCGGAGCTTTACGAAGAGCTGGGCGCGATACGCGCGCGCGAGACGGTTGCGGCGGCGAAGGTGCAGGGCTCCGAGCCATACTTCCTGGGGCTGCGCGATTTCGGCTTTTCAAAATCGGCGGAAGAGGCTCTGCGCGTCTGGGGTCATGAAGAAGCGCTGCGCCGCCTGGTCTTACAGATTCGACGCCTGCGCCCGGACGTGATCATTACTAACCACGACACTGTGAGCGGACACGGCCATCATCAGGCGACGGGCCGTCTGGTGCTCGAAGCCTTCGATGCGGCGGCAGACCCGACGCGCTTTCCCGAACAGCTACGCGAGAGCGGCGTCGAAGTCTGGCAACCGCAAAGGCTCTTCGTCCGCTTCAGTTTTGAAGGCGGGCCCGAGAGCAAGGCGGCGGAAGAAGAGGCAGAGCGCAAGGGGCTGGTCGTCTCTATCACTCCGAACGAGCGCGATGCGGCGCGTGGGCTCACATATTCGGAGCAAGCCCTGCGCGCGCTTCGTCGTCATGCCACGCAGGGCCCCTGGCCGACCACTGTTCCCGCCGGATGGACGCGCGCCATACGCTATCGTCTCGCGCGCACGGCGACGGGCAGCGCGCCGCTTCCGGCCAACGCGCCCTCTCTGATCAGCGGCATGACTCTGCCCGAAGGGATCGCGGGCGAATTGATGCCGCTCGCAGCGAAAGCCCTGCTGCCTCTCTACATCGCCAACGGGCGCAAGATGGAAGGATTGCTCGAAGCGCTCGTCGCCGTGCGCAAGAATGGTCTCTTCGCTTTTTCGGGCGCGGTGGAGGATGCGCCGCGCTATCGTCTCATGACTGCGCGGCTCGATCGCGCGCTGGCCCTGGCGAGCGGAATCCGCGTCAAGCTCACGCCGCGTGATGAAGTGCTCGTGCCGGACAGCACGACCCCCTTTACGCTCAGCATCTCGAACACTTCTAACCGCGAGGAGATTATCAACGAAATAGATTTCGAGGACTTGAAGTACGAGAGCGGGATCGAAACGCCTCAGAGGCTCGCGCCGGGCAAGACCATCGAAGTGGCAGTGAGCGCTCACGTTCCGCGCGATGCGGCCCTGAGCGTGCCACACGCGGCCCATCTCTATGACGGGCTGACCTTCGGTTATCAGTTCGGCGCGCGCGTGCACATGGAGGTTGACGGCGCAAGCTTTCCCGTCATCGCCAGGACGCGCATGGATGTTGCGCCCGCGGTCGAGATCATCAAACTGACGCCCTCGCCGCTCGTGCTCACTCCGTCCACCATCAACCGCGAGATGAGTTTCAATCTAACGCTCAAGAGCCACCGCCGCGAGCCCTTCAAGGGATTTCTCACGGTCGCCGTCCCAGCCAACCAGCTTCTCGAAATGGGCCAGAAAGTCTCGCTCAGGCCCGGCGAGACGCAAGACCTCATCCTGAAGTCGAATATCATCCATGTGGATTACAAGAAGCACACGCCGACGGTACGACTCGAACCCTTGCAGTTCTCTGTTCTTCAGGACAATCTTCCAGAGCCGCTGGCGCGGCAAACCGTCGAGGTGATTTACAGCGATGCGAGCGTCGCGCCCGGTCTGCGCGTCGGCTTCGTGCCGAGCTTCGACGACACGCTCAAGAACGCGCTCGCCGCGCTCGGCGTCGAAAGCCACGAGCTGACGATTGGTGAAGTGAAGACGAGCGATCTGCGACCTTACGATACGATCATCATCGACAATCGCGGCTATCAGGCGCACCCGGAGCTCGTCGCCTTAAACCAGCGCCTGCTCGATTACGCGCGCGCGGGCGGCACGCTCGTCGTCTTTTATCACAAGACGAACGAATGGAATCCAGACCCGCAGAAAAACCGCCCGCAGCTTGCGCCCTACCCCTTCACGCTCGACAACTCTCGCGTGACGGACGAGAACGCGCCCATCACTTTCACAGACCCGCAGCACCCGTTGCTGCGTTGGCCCAACCCCATCAGCGCAGATGATTTTCGCGGCTGGGTACAGGAGCGCGGCCTTTACTACCCGAAGGAGTGGGACGCGCAGTACAGCGCGCCCTTCGCTGCGAACGATGCCGGCGAGCCCTCTTTGCGCGGCGGGTTGCTGGCGGCTGATTACGGGCGCGGGCGCTACATCTATACGAGCATGGTCTGGTACAGGCAATTGCGCGCGGGCGTGCCCGGCGCTTACCGCGTCTTCGCCAACATCATCAGCTACGGCCACGCGCCGCAGGCGAGACAGAGAGGGCGCACGCGAGCGCGTTGAAGCGCATCTGCGCTGGCGTTGAGACTCTTCGTGGGCCCACAGTAAGCGTATGAGACGAGCAATGAAAAAAGTATGCGTCGCTCTATTCATCTGTTTCGGCGCGCTCGTCTGGCCCTGCCTTGCGCAGGAGCAGCAGAGGGATGCGGGCTCGCTCCTGCCCGTGCGGCAGAATGGTAAGTGGGGCTACATCGATCGCAAGGGCGAGATGATTATCGCCGCGCAATACGACGACGCGTGGGATTTTTCGGAAGGGCTCGCCTACGTGCGCACCGGGAGCAAGCGTTCCGTCATCGATCGCACGGGCAAGGTCGTGATTGATCTTCAGCAAGTCGACTTTGCGGGTCGCTTCTCCGAGGGCTTGGCCGCCGTGCAGACGAGCGGCGCGAATCCACGTCGCGGCTTTATCGATAAAGAGGGCAAGCTCGTCATCGCGCCGCAGTTCGATGCGGTCGAGAGCTTCGAGAATGGTCTCGCCGTCATGATGATCGATCGCAAGTACGGCTACGTCGACAAGACCGGCAGAATCCTTATCCCACCACACTTTGATAAAGCCTTCAACTTCCACGAGGGCCTCGCCCTCATCGTCATGGACAACAAGCACGGCTTCATAGACAGGAAGGGCAAGGTGGTCATCCGCCCGCAGTATTTCAACGCCTTTCACTTCTCGGACGGGCTGGCCAACGTCAAGGTTGGCGAAAAATACGGCTATATCAACAAGGCCGGGAAGATCGTCATCGAGCCGCGCTTCTACTACGCGGGGACTTTCAAAGAGGGACTGGCGACCATCATCGTCGACAACAAGTTCGGTTACATCAACAAGCGCGCGGAGATCGTCATCAGCCCGCAGTTCGACTGGTCGCAGAATTTCTCGGAAGGTCTGGCGCTCGTCAAAGCCGGAGGCAAATACGGCTACACCGATAAGACGGGCACGCTCGTCATCCCGGCACAATTCGACAAGGCCGTGGACTTCGCGGACGGGGTCGCCAAGGTCTGGGTCGGCGGCAAGATGGGCTACATAGACAAGACCGGAAATTACATCTGGAAGCCGACGAAGTAGCGGTCAGAGCAAGATGAGCCGCAGAGCCTTCCGTTAGTGAACGGAAGGCTCTGCGGCCTTTCAGTTTGATTAGCTCTCCAATCTGGCGCGCGCGCGTTCGAGGAAAGTCCTGATCATCGTGGCGACGTGCTTTTGCATCTCGGCGCTGATGCGGCCTTCGCCGATGAGGCCCGCGAGCATGTGCAGTTCTCTGGGGTTCTCGCGGCGCATCTCCACGCGTTGGATGATGCGCACGAGTGTCTTTGCGCCGTGCTCTTCAAAGATGGCGGCGTAGCGCAGGAAGTTCTTCTTCTCGGTTGCGGCGGGCGACCACTCTATGCGATGGGCCTCGTCTTCCGTGCGCTCGACGGCGAAGGCCGCGCGCATGGAGCCCAGCATGGGCACATCCGCACGCACCATCCAGCGCATGATGCCGTCCGCCTCGCTCTTGATGCCTTCGATGCCCGGCATCAAGTCCGCGATGTTGCGCAGGTTATTAAAGAACTCCCGCGCCCGCTCGATGTTTGTTTTAAGCTCTATCTGCTCGCTGTATTCTGCCTTGATCTTGAACATATTGCCGTCCCTGCTTTGTTAGAATGCTGATGGAAAAAGAAACGAGTTAAAGAAGAGTCGCGTCGTCGTGCGCCAGATGCCGCGATAGTTCGGGTCTTCGCTGAAGAGGACGACGTGGCCGCGCCCTGTCGGCTCTTCGATGACGTAAGAGGTTCCGCGCAGCAGCCGCTCCGTGTTGCCCGGCCAGACGAAGCCGGAGAGGCGCAGAGGATTGTTATCCGCCGGGTCAAAGACAACGGCGTTCGTGCCCTCCTTTGAAGGGCGAAAGAAGTAGCCGGAGGCGACGAGCACGGGAAGCTGCGGGTCTTCGTAGCCGAAGGTCAGGTAGGTCGTGCGATCAAGGGTGGCGCGCATGATCGCGCCGGGCACTGCTTCGGGCACACGGCCCGGTCGCGCCGAGGGCGAAGCGATCGGCGGCAGCACGGGCGGCGCTCCCTCAAGCTTCTCCGTATCGTCTGCCTCTTCACGACGCTGCTCCGTCGCCGTCTGCGCGGGCTGCTGTTGTTGCCCGGGGCCGCGCCTTCCTCTGCGTCTGGAAGCGGCGGCGGCCTCGACCTTCGGGCTCGCGCCCGTGTCGGTCGTAGCCTGTTGCTGCTGCTGTTCGTTCGTGGAAGACAGGAGGCGCGCTTCGCCTTCCTCCGTCTTCTGATCTTTTTGATCGTCCTCGTCGCTGCCGACCAGGCGAGATGAAGTCAGGTTAACATCCTTGAGCGCGGCGAAGACGGCTGCGCCCTTGATGAGGACGAGCGTGCCGCCGCGCTCGCACCAGCCGCGCAGCGTCTCTATGCCGCTTTTGCCGAAGGCGGCGGAATAGCGTTCGGGCGAGCCGTCCGGCAGGATGATGACGTTATAACGGTCAAGCTCCGCGCGCTTGATCGAAGCAATCGTCATCGGCGTAAAGTCCACGCCCGAGCGATCAAACAGCCACCACATCGCGCCGTAACTGTTCTGATCGACAGCATCGTCGGCGACGACGATAATGCGCGGCGGCTTGAGCGAGATAACATTCTCCGAGCCGATGCCGGTTTCACCCGTCTCGTAGAAAGCGGAGTTGACGGCCGTCACTTCGATGCCGGTCTGTCGTGCCAGCCGCGCGATCGCATCATGCAGCCCCTCGGGGTTACGCGAGACGCGCGCGACCAAAGTGCCGCGCGGCCAGTCGCGCCCGCCTGCGCTGAGCACGCGCGTCGCAACCGCGATGCGGAAGCCCTCGCGCTGCAAACGATAGGCGAGCGAGGCCGCGCCGTTGCGCTCGTAAGGGATGATATAAGCGACCTGCGCGCGCCCGCCGCTCACTCCGGCATTGGCGCTCGCCGCCGCGACGGCTCCCGCTTCCTGATTGAGCGCAACCGCGCCGCGCATCTCCGAAGCATCTTCCGTCCAGTAAGCCTCGACGCCGAAGGCCAAGGGCAGCGACCATGCCGTGATGTCATAGAAGCCGTACTCTTCTTTGGTCGCGCCGCGCCCGCGCCGCTCGTTACGCGCGAAGCGGGCCAACTGCTCGCGCACGAAGGCCGCGTCCTGATCGGTCGTCGGCTCAAGCAATGCCTTGGCGAGACGCTTCTGCGGCTGCGCCAGATCGACGACGTAAGCGCCAGCCGGAAAAGTGCGCGCGCTCGTGATGCCCGCGCCCATGTAATCGTGCGCGCTGGCCGAGCGCAGCGGCTCGCGCGTAAAGCTGACCTCTACGCCTGCGCGCAACAGCACCTCCGCAAGCTCTGCCGCCGTGCCGGGATCACGCCCCGGCAGGAGCACGATGCGTTTCATCGTCTGGCTTCGTCCCTCTTCGACGGCGCTGCGGCGGAAGGCGTAGTAATCGCGCAGCCGCGCTTCACGATTGCGCGCAGCAACTTCGAGGGTCGTCATCGAAGCGACAAAGTGCTTGGCTATCCCTGAGCGCAGCGTGACGATGGTATCGTCGTCGCGTTTCCAGTTGATGCCTTTGAACCCACCGCCGTCTGTCTCGTACGTCATGCCGATCGCGCCGTTTAAGCTCGGCCATGAATCCCAGTAGCCCGGATAAAAGAGATCGAACACATCGCGCACGTAGTAATCCCAGTTGTGCGCGTCGAACTGTGCGGCGTTGGCCCGACCGAACGTGGCGAGCCAGAGCGCGGTCTCCTCCTGCGGCAGGTTGGGATTAATGGGAAGCGCCGCCGGAGGGAAGAAATACTGCACCGGCTGGCCGTGATGATCGACGAAGACCTGCGGATGCCATTCGAGGTAGGCGCGTTCCATGTTGCGCGTCTCGACCTGTGTGGAGGCGATATTGTCGCGGTTGAGATCGAAGCGGTAGCGATTGACGCGCCCGTAGACAGACCAGGGCTCGCGATGCTCTGCCGCCAGGGGCTCAGGATTGCCCGTGGCGTTGGCGTTGTACCATGAGACGAAACGCTCGTGCCCGTCCGGGTTGGCGCAGACGTTGATGAGCGCGACGCTGTTTTTCAGTATGTCCAGAGTGGCCGGTTCCGTAGAGGCGGCGAGCTGGTAAACAACCTGCATCATCGTTTCAAAGGACGCCGATTCGTTGCCGTGTATGGTGTAGTTGAGCCAAACGATGACGGGCATCTCCGCGACGAGCCGCGCGGCCTCCTTCGGCGAGACGGAGCGCGGGTCGCTCAGGCGCGCGATGTTCGCCCTGATCTGTTCGAGGCGCGAGATGTTTTCCGGCGAGCTGACGGCGACCAGATGCATCATCCGGTGCTCGTTGGTCTCGCCGATGTCCATGACGCGCACGCGATCGGGCGCGGCCTGCGCGATTGCGCCTATGACGCGCTCCATCAATGCGTAGTTGGTATGAAACTCGCCGACCGGGAAGCGCAGTATGCTCTGCGGGCGCGGCACGTTCTCGCGATAGGGGCCGCGCGCGTAAAAATCAAAACGCGAATCATCACGCTGGGCATGGACTGCTGCGGGAGCGCATGAGCAGACGACGAGGACTAGGAGCGCGAGGGAGCGGCGACGGTTTTGCAGCATCAGTATAGGCGACTTTCGATTTTCCGGTTGATCTTCAAGACATCGCCGATGTTACCGCGCCTGCGCCCCGTTTCTCAAATCGTGAAGATGAAAGATGAAGGCCGGAGGGGATGAAATGGCGACATCCTTTATGCTATTTTGCGTGGTCGTCAGTACCGCCTGCGGTATACCCAATCGCAAATGGCCATATGATGATGAATCAAAACACAGACACATGCCCGCATTGCGGCGAGGGCCGTTTGCGCGGCTGGGCAGAGCTTACGGAAGAAGAACGAGAGGTCGCGCGCCGCCTTCCGGCCTCCGCCGACTACACCCCCGCCGAGCGCCGCTCAACACACAGATGGTGCTCCAACTGCTGGCACGAAACAACCGAAAGCAAGGCGGAAGGATGAAGGATGAAGGATGAAAGAAATGCTTCTCACAGCATGTCTAAAAAAGTAAGCTGAGCCCCTGAAAGGGGCGTGCAGAGTGTAGCCCTGGGCGTGAGCCCTGGGCAATCGATGAATGGAAATAGCAAAGCCCCGGAGGGGCGTAAGAAACTCAAGTTGAGAATCTTACGCCCCTGCGGGGCTTTGCTGTTCTGTTCTTAACATGTTCCCACGACTTACGTCGTGGGCTACACTCTGCACGCCCCTTTCAGGGGCTTTGTAGTCATTCTACAGTATCTTGAATGCGAATGCTTTTACTTCATCCTTCCGCCTTCCGCCTTCATCCTTTTCCTGTGATTCTATCGTAGGCGGCGCGGATGTTGGCCCTGTGAGCGGCGAGCGCGTCGGTCAGGTCGCGGGCCGAGGCGTGGTTCATGCAGCGCGCGATGTCGCGGAGCGCCGGGTGATCCGTCGCGGGCAAACGAGTGGAGCGCCCGACGATGAGCCGCAGGTAGTGATCGAGCGTGCGGAGATATGCGTAGCCCTCGTTCATCGCCGTGTAGTCTCTTTCATCCAGCGCGCCCGCCGCACGCAGGCGTTCGAGCGTGGCACGCGTCGAGCGATCTTCGAGCGCTTCTCGGACATCGTGACGCAATTGCAGGTAGCGCGTCGCGAAATAGACATCGAGCATTCCGCCGGGCCCATACTTAATATCGGTTCCGCCGCGCGCGGCACGCGTCGCAGCCTTCTCCTGTTCGAGGCGCTCGCGCACGCGGCGCGTCTCCGTGCGCAACGTCTCTTCGCCTATCTGGCTGGCCCGCTCGTGAATGATTTGCCGCGCGCGCTCTTCGACGGCGCGTCCCAATTCAGTATCGCCCCCCGCCGCGCGCAGCTTAACGTACGCCAGCCATTCCCAGGGAAGCGCGCGCTCTCTGAGATAATCCGTGAAGGAACGCGCGCCCGTCGCCGTGAGGCCGTTTCTTCCGTCGGGTCTGAGCCGCAAATCCATGCGATAGAGAGAGCCTTCGCGCGTCAGGCTCGAAAGAGCAGCGATCAGCCGCTCGCTCAAGCGCCCGTAAGCTTCGGCGGGCGTTAGACGCCGGACGGGCGAAGGATGCGCGTCGTCGTAGATGAGCACGACATCAAGGTCTGAGCCGTAATCCATTCCGCCGCCGCCGAGGCGGCCCAGGCCGAGCACGGCGAGGCGCGTCTCCGCATCAAGCTCGCCGTAACGCCGCGAGAGGTCGCGCCGCGCGACAAGGCAACCGGCATCGAGGCTCGCGGCGGCCAACTCCGTCTGGCGGCGATTCGATTCGCGCATCGTAATGAGCCCGGCAGCATCCAGCGCCCCGATCTCTATCAGCAAACGGGCCCAGGTGCGACGCAGCGCTCCAAGCTCTGCACGAAAGTTCTCCTGCCCCTCGACCGCTTCTTTCAGGAGCGCGCGATAATCCCTGCTGACGGCGGGCGCGCCCTCTACCGGCAGCGCCAGTATGAGCGAAGGATTGCTCGCCAGTTGATCGCCGAAGAATTCCGACGCGCCGCAGAGTTGAATCAGCGCGGCCAGATTTTGTTCCGACAATCTCAGGGGCTCGGTCGATTTATCCAGCGAAGCGGCGATGCTCGCGGCATACGTCAGGGCGCGACGCGCGTTCAGAGACCGCCCGGCTGCTTCGTTCAGAAATCGCGCGACGCGCTCAACCGTCCAAACATTCTGCGTGCTTACGTCTTGCGCCAGATGCGGCGCGAAGAGGCGCGCGGCCGTGAGCGCAGCAACCTCCGCCGCCGTAACGCTCGCCTGCTCCGGCTGTTGTTGTTGTCGCGCGCGCTCCGCTTCCGGCGCGGGCCCAGAGGCACTCGCGCGCGCCGGATTTTTGACAGGCTCGTCCGCTTCTTCCCTTCCGAAGATACGCTCGAATACGGCGCGCACCTGCGTTGTGTGCTCCGCAAGCGCACGATCGAAATCCGCGAGCAGATGTTCGTCGCTGAAATGCATACGCCGTGCGACCAGACGGCGGCGCTCCGCTTCGTCCGGCACGGAATGAGTTTGCAGGCCGTGCTCCATCTGCAAGCGATGTTCGAGCATGCGCAGGAAGACGTAAGCGTCCGAGAGCGTCACGCGCTCGCGGTCATGTATGAGCCCACGGTCGGCGAGGCGTCCGAGGCTGATCAGGGTGTGCGGCGCTCTCAGCCATTCATCGCGGCTGCCGTAGGCGAGTTGCAGGGCCTGCGCGATGAACTCTATCTCGCGTATGCCGCCCCGGCCCAGCTTGACGTTGAAGCCGCGCGTGTCGCGCGCGTGATGATGATCGATCTTCTGCTTGGCGAGCCGCACGTTGCGCAGAGCATCCTCGACCGTCTGCTCGACCGCGTAGACGCTCGGCGCGACGCGCGCAGCGAATCGCGCATAGAGCGCGGCAGACCCGGCAGCCGCGCGCGCGCGAATCAACGTCTGGCGCTCCCATGCCTGGGCCTGCTCGCGGTAATAACGAACGGCCTCATCGAGCGATGAAGCCAGCGCGCCGTCGCGCCCGTGCGGCCTCAAGCGTAGGTCAACGCGATAGGCCGCGCCTTCGCCCGTCGGTTGGCCCACGATGCGCGCGATCATCTCCGCGAGCCTGACGAAGTATTCGCGGTTGGTCGTTTCGCCATGCGTGCCCCCGGCGGCCGTCTCTCCTTCATTGGAGAAGATGAAGAAGAGATCAATATCGGAAGCGTAGTTAAGCTCGAATGAGCCGAGCTTGCCGAGCGCGACGATGGCGAATTCCGCAGGGGCTTTGCGCCCACGCTCGTCGGCTCTGAGCGGCGGGCCGTATCTATTGTCCAGATGTTGTCGCGCGTGCGAGAGCGCGTAACCGATAACGGCGTCCGCCAGATTCGACAGCTCGTCCGTAGTCTCGACGAGCGTAGACGTGCGGCGTATGTCGCGCAGGTAGATGCGCAGCAGCTCGCGCCGACGAAAACGCGCGAGCAAGACCTGCGGGTCAAGCTGTGAATGGGTCAGGGCAAAGCGCCCCAGAGATTCTTCCAACTCCTCTCGCGTCTTGACGCGAGAGTGTGTGCGCTCGCGCGCGAGCCATTGAAGATACTCCGTGTGCTGCGTGAGCGTGGTCGCAAGCAGCGGGCTCCATGCGGCGAGCGCGAGCGTGTCGGAGAGCAGGCCACGGTCGCGCCGTAGAAGCTGTGCCCCGCGTGCGTGCTCCGCCGAGATACGCTCGAAGAAGAGGCGTGCGCCTTCCTCGTCCGGCAAATCCTTCAGGAGCAATTCGATCTCTTCTTCAGGCGCAGGCACGCGCGATTCTCACCTCTTCAGGGCTTCGGACAGGAGCGAGCAATGGTCAGACGCGCAGGCGTAAAACCGCAGCATGCTCGCCTGCCTTGATTGTAGCGCGCGTGAGCTTGAGCTTGCCAGAGAGAGAGGTGTGCGTGTTTCGACGCGAAGGCTTAGCGGGGCGTGTCGCCTTCCAGCTTGCGTTCCAGGTTGGCTTTGACTTCAGGCCATTCCGTATCGATGATGCTGAAGAAGATGCTGTCGCGGATGCGGCCCGTGGAGGTGAGCATGTGCTTGCGAAAAATGCCCTCCTCTTTCGCGCCGAGACGCAGGATAGCGTTTCTTGAACGCTCGTTGAGCACGTCTGTCTTGAACTCGACGCGCATGCAGCCGAGTTGCTCGAAGGCGTGACGAAGCATCAGATACTTGGCCTCCGTATTGACCACTGTGCGCTGCCAGCGCGGCGTAATCCACGTCCAGCCGATCTCAAGCCGACGATGCGCCATCTCTATGTTGCCGTAACGCGTGCTCCCGATGGCGAGGCCCGAAGATTTCTCGACGGTGGCGAAGGGCAGCATCGTCCCGCGCTCCTGTGCCAGCAGCGCCTCTTCGATGTAGGCGCGCATCTCTTCGCTCGTCCGCACAGGGGTCGGATTCAAGCGCCAGAGGTCTTCATGCATGCCCGCTTCGCTCAACGCTTCATGATGATCGAGCGAGAGCGGCTCCAACCGAACATGCCTGCCTTCGAGTGTGACTGGTTCGATGTTCATTGATTTAAAGAGAGGTCAGTACCGCCTGCTTAAGCCGGGCGGGTACTCAACGTTACACACCCGCCCGGCTTAAGCAGGCGGTACTGACCTTTAGTTACTCTAAATGTCGAAGTACATGCCGAACTCAAGCGGATGCGGACGCATCCTCAAGGGCTGTATCTCTTTCTCGCGCTTGTAGGTAATCCAGCGATCGATGACCTGCGGCGTGAAGACATCGCCCTTGAGCAGAAACTCCTGATCGGCTTCGAGCGCCTTGAGCGATTCATCGAGCGAGCCGGGCAGGGAGGGGACGTTCTTCAATGCCTCCGGCGAAAGATCGTAGATGTCTTTGTCGAGCGGCTCGCCGGGGTCAATACGATTCTGCACGCCGTCGAGCCCGGCCATCAACATCGCAGAGAACGCCAGGTACGCATTGCATGACGGGTCGGGCGGACGAAACTCAAGGCGCTTCTGCTTCGGGTTGGTCGAGAACATGGGGATACGCACAGCCGCCGAGCGATTGCGCGCCGAGTAAGCCAGATTGACAGGCGCTTCAAACCCCGGAACCAGCCGCTTGTAACTGTTCGTCGTCGGCGCGGCGAAGGCGACGATTGCCGCCGCGTGTTTCAACAAACCTCCGATGTAGTAGCGGGCCATGTCGGAGAGACCGGCGTAGCCGTCGCCAGCGAAGAGCGGTTTCTCGCCTTTCCAGAGCGACTGGTGGCAGTGCATGCCTGAGCCGTTGTCGCCGTAGAGCGGCTTCGGCATAAAGGTCGCCGCCTTGCCGTACTGGTAGACGGTGTTGCGCACGACGTACTTGAAGATCTGCAAGTTGTCGGCTGTGCCGAGCAGGGTCGAGAAGCGGAAATCGATCTCGCACTGTCCGGCGGTGGCGACTTCATGATGATGACACTCGACGTTGATGCCGCACTGCGCGAGCGTCAGAGAGATTTCCGAGCGCAGGTCGCTTAAAGAATCTGCGGGCGGCACGGGCACATAGCCCTCTTTGGCGCGGATGCGATAGCCGAGGTTCGAGCCGTGAAACTCGTCGGCTGCGCGACCCGAGTTCCAGTGCGCCTCGTCCGAATCGATCGTGTACCCGGCGGAGTTCTGATCGTTGTGATACTTGACGGAGTCGAAGACGAAGAACTCTGCTTCGGGGCCGAAGTTGGCCGTGTCCGCGAGACCAGTAAATCTCAGATAGCTCTCGGCGCGCTTTGCCACCGAACGCGGGTCAAACGCGTAGCCCTCTTTCGTAATCGGGTCAACGACGTTGGCGATCAGGCAGACGGTCGGCTCTTCCGCAAACGGATCCATCCAGTAGCGCGCGGGGTCTGGAACCAGCAGCATGTCGGACTCGTTGATGGCGGCCCAGCCGCGTAAACTGGAGGCGTCGAAGCCGAACCCGTCCTCGAAAGAGCCCTCGGAAAGTTGATTAATAGGGAAAGTCAGATGATGCCAGGCTCCCGGCAAATCCGTAAAACGAACGGAGACGAATTTCGCCCCCTGATCAGTGGCGTACTTCAAGGCAGTTTTAGCGTCCATGTCTTCTCCTGAAAGGGAAAAAGGAGTGTGAGAGGTGCGTTGCGCGCTGCAAGAGCAAGCGGGCGTTTCAGCTTTCGGGCCAAGAGCGGTGGTAAACCGGAGTGTGCGTCCATCGAATGCGGCGCGTAAAAAGCTTTGCATTATATTCCTGCGTCGAGGCTTGTCAAGCATTTCGGCGCTCGGAGGGTGCGGGGGGCATTCGGATGAGCCCCTTTTCTCCTCTTAAACCTTTATCCTGCGCCGACTTATGCGGTTTCGCGCCCTACCCGCCCCGAAAAAATAGTTTTTGACCCTCCTCGCTTTTTCTGTTACATTGCCAGCCTTAAGTGTTCCAGCCAATGAATCTCCACTACGGCGCTCGTGCGAGAGGCGATAGCGTCTCTCTTGACGAGAGCCATGCTTACACAAGAGGACGGCAGCAGGGGGAAACCGCGAATTGACCACGGCAATCGAGCAAACGCTTGAAACTTATGGGATTGAGAACTGGGGGGCCGGTTACTTTGACGTTAATCGCAAAGGCAACCTGATCGTCCATCCGACCGAGAACGATAGCCGCGCGGCCGACTTAAAGGAGATCATAGACGATCTGGCGCGCCGTGGTATCGGCACACCCGTCCTGCTGCGCTTCCCGCAGCTCCTCACGGCGCAGGTCAGAAAGCTCCAGCGCGCCTTCAGCAAATCCATACGCGAGTACGAGTACCAGGGCGCGCACATGTGCGTCTATCCGATGAAGGTCAACCAGGCGCGCTCGGTCGTAGAGGAATATCTGCGCGAAGGCTCGCGCTACGATTTCGGCCTCGAAGCCGGGTCGAAGGCGGAGTTGTACGCGGCGCTCGCGATGGATCAATCGCCCGACAGCCTGCTCGTCCTCAACGGTTTCAAGGACGAAGAGTTCATCGAGCTGGCCTTTATCGGCGCGCAGAGCGGCAAGCGCGTCGTCATCGTCATCGAGAAGCTCAACGAGCTGGATCACATTCTTCGCATCGCCGAAAAGTATGCAGAGGGCGTGATGCCTATGGTCGGCATGCGCGTCAAGCTCTACTCGAAAGGGTCTGGCCGCTGGGAAAAATCCGGCGGCGAAGCGGCCAAGTTCGGCCTGACGACGACGGAGATACTTGAGGTCATTCGTCGCCTGCAAGAGGCCAGGCAGATTGACATGCTGCGGCTCCTGCACTTTCACATCGGCTCGCAACTCACCGACATCAAGCGCATCAAGAACGCGATGAAAGAGGCCGCGCGCGTCTATGCCAAGGTTCACCAGATGAAGGTTCCGATCGAGTTGCTGGATGTCGGCGGCGGGATGGCCGTCGACTACGACGGCTCGAAGACGGCGTTCGATTCATCCGCGAACTACACGGCGCAGGAGTTCGCCAACGATGTCATCTACACGATCAAGCAGGTGTGCGATGACGAGAACGTGCCGCATCCGACCATCATTCAGGAATCGGGCCGCTTTCTCGCCGCCTATCACGCCATCGTCGTCACCAACGTCGTCGACGAGATCGAAACCGTCGTCGAGGACATCACGCCGATAGCGATCGACGACGATGACCCGCAGGTCGTCGTTGAATTGGGAGATTTGCGCGAGACCATCTCCGTTAAAAACTATCGAGAGTATTACCACGACGCGCTCGAACATCGCGAAGAGCTTTTCACGCTCTTCAACCTCGGCATCATCTCTCTGGAAGACCGCGCCAAGGGCGAAGTCCTCTTCTGGGACGTGTGCGAGCGCGCTGACAAATATGCGCAGCAGGCCAAGTACGTCTCCGAAGAGTTCGGGGAGTTGCGACGGCTGCTGTGCGCCAAGTACCTGACCAACTTTTCGGTCTTTCGCTCCGTGCCTGATCATTGGGCGCTCGATCAGTTGTTTCCCATCGTGCCGATTCACGGGCTCAACCGCCCGCCCACGGAGTATGCGACGCTCTGCGACATCACCTGTGATTCGGACGGCGTGGTGGATAAGTTCGTTGACCTGCACGATGTCAAGCAGGTGCTTGAGCTACACCCCCTGGTTCAGGGCGAGCCCTATTATCTGGCCTTCATGCTGGTCGGCGCGTACCAGGAAGTGATGGGCAACAATCACAATCTCTTCGGCGCGCCCAACGAAGCGCACATACACATTGACGAAGACGGCTATCTGATCAAGAAAGTGATTCGCGGAACCTCTATCGGCGAGGCTGTCGAGCGGGCGCGCTATGACCGCAGCATGCTGCACGACGGCTTTCGACGGCTGGTCGCGCAGCGCGTCAAGCATGAAGAGTTATCGGAGGCCGACGCCGCCGAGATCATAGAATTTTACGAGTCGCGCTTTGACGCTTACACGTACCTGGCGGTCAACGGAAAACAGAGCCGTGGCAAACGTAGACGGGATGAGGGATGAGGGCGTGGGGATGAATAAAAAGCCGAACAGCTTTTCTTTCATCCCTCACACTGCCGCCCTCACCCTTTCGTTATTACTGATTGATAGAAAAGGATAGAGAGACTCCTATGGTGACGCAGCGAAAACCCAAACCCTCTAAGTATCTAACCGTGCCGACCAGGCCCGTGCAGGTAGACCGCGACCGCTCCGTCGCGGGGCTGCTGGAAAAGATGGAGGGCACAGGCTTTGGCGGACGACAGATGGCCGAAGCGCACCGCATCTGGCTCGACATGCTCGGCGACAATACGACGATCATGGTCGCCGCTTCGGGCGCGCTCATCCCGGCAGGCATGCGTCGGCTGCTCGCCTACATTATCAAGAATCGTTTCGTCGACGTGCTCGTGCTCTCCGGCTCGATGCTCTTTCATGACCTGCACGAAACCCTCGGTCGTCATCACTTCCAGGCTCACCCTTCGATGACGGATGCCGAGCTGGAAGCCTCGCAGATCAATCGCATGTGGGACTTGCTTGCCAGCGACGAAGAGTATCGCGAGGCGGACGAATGGGTCGGCGGCTTCACCAATCAACTGGATCAAACGCGCCCCTATTCGACGCGCGAATTCCTACACCTGCTCGGGCGCGAGCTGGCCGAGATAGCGACCGAAGACGGCGTGCTGACTTCCGCCTACAAGGCCAGGGTTCCGATCTTCTGCCCGGCCATCGCCGACAGCGCCATCAGCATCGGGATTGCCGCCGCGCGCTTTGAGAAAAAGAACAACTTTCAGTTTGACATCGTACAGGACGTGCTCGACATGACGCAGATCGCCGCCCGCGCGCGCGTCTCCGGCGTCATCAATCTCGGCGGCGGCACGACCAAGAGCTTTATCCAGCAGACGGAAATCTCCACCAACATCGTCAAGATTCCCACGCGCGGCCACAAGTACGCCATACAGATCGCGACCGACGCGCCGCATCCCGGCGGGCGCAGCAACGCCGTCGCCTTCGACGAATCCCTCGTCTACGGCAAGCTCGCGCGCGGCGCGCGCACGGCCTACGTCAACTGCGACTCGACCATCGCGCTCCCCATCCTCGTCACGGCGCTCTCGCAGACCGCCGCCAAGTACATGAAAGGCCGCAAGCGTCCGAATTTCACCTTTACCGGGCGCGACCTGATGATCGAAGTTCAGTAAGTGACAAACAGTAAATACGATAAGAGTCTTACAAGCAGTCCCAGATGTCTGGGGCTGCTTTGTTTTGGGCTAAAAATTCGTGATGTTGTGCTCCATTTCGCTGATTATGAAATAAAAAAAGAGGCGATGAATGTCCAAGAAGCTGCCAGCACTGAAGCCTAAACAGGTCATCAAGGCCCTTGAGCGAAATGGATTCCAAATCCGGCGTACCACGGGGAGTCACTATATTCTCAAGAAGGAAAAACAAATCGTGTCTGTGCCTTACCACAACAAAGATTTGAAGCCGGGCACGCTCCGATCTATCATTGATCAGTCTGGATTTACCATCGAAGAGTTTTTAGATTTACTTTAAGGTTTGAATTAACAACAGGGTCAGAGCAGGTCAGGCGATTTCTACGGCTATCTCTTCGGCGATTGAGTTGTCGGCAGGAATAGGCTCACCATCTTCCACAAGAACTGCAAGATAACCGCGAATCGCATCTGCGGCCATTTCACGCGCTTCTTCCAGCGTATCGCCTTCAGTTACCAGACCCGGCAGTGCTGGACAGGTGACAACATAACCGCCCGTCTCATCAGGCGTCATAATAACCGTGTAATTCAGGATTTTCATGGATTGATTATAGCATTCGGTCATCATTTTTCGTCCACTGATGGCTGGCGATTATTTTGTTCATTTGCCCGGCAAGATTTTTTTGAAAAAAGGGCTTGACCCTGACGTTGCGTCAGGCCGTAGGATGTCTCGGTTGAAGGGAGGACGGTTTTGATTAAGACGGCGGGGACACTGTACCAGGCGAGCGAATTTGCGGAGTTGACGGGCGTGACCGTTCGCGCGCTTCATCACTACGACCGCTTAGGGCTCCTGAAACCGAGCGGGCGTACGGCGAGCGGTTATCGTCTCTATGGCGAGCGTGACTTTGCGCGCCTGCAACAGATCGTGACGTTGAAATTCATCGGCCTCTCGTTGAAGCAGATCAAGAATGTTCTCGACCGGGACTCGTTCGATCTTTCGACGGCGCTTCGGCTCCAGCGGG
The DNA here is from genome assembly GCA_036522655.1 of Pyrinomonadaceae bacterium. Classification (GTDB taxonomy): domain Bacteria; phylum Acidobacteriota; class Blastocatellia; order Pyrinomonadales; family Pyrinomonadaceae; genus DASQYE01. The sequence continues at coordinate 69,370 of DATDFK010000025.1, forward strand.
AGATTCTGGGAGAGAAGCGACGCCACCTGGAGATGGCGATCAAGGCGATTGAAAAAGCCGAACGCCTGCTTGCTTCAGACGGCGAGCCCGATTGGGAAACGTTCGCAAAAATAATCGAGGTGATAAATATGCAAAACGATTGGGAATGGACGAAGAAATACTACACGGAAGAACAGCTACAGGAGTTGGCCCAGAGGGCGACGCCGGAAGTGCTCGAAAAGGGGCAGAGGGATTGGGCCGCTCTGCTCAAGGAAGTGGACGAGGCGGCGAGCGAAGGCGTTGACCCGGCGAGCGAGAGAGCGCAGGCGCTCGCCCATCGATGGTCTGCGCTGATCGAGAGCTTTACGGGCGGCAATCCGGGCATCGCCGAGAGTCTGAGCAATCTTTACAAAGACCAGGCCAACTGGCCCGCCAATGCGCAGAAACCCTTTAGCGATCAATCAATGGAGTTCATCCACAAAGCACGGGCAGCGCGCCCGAAGGAGTGAGCCCAAGGATGGGCCCACTCCTTTCCTCACCTGCCAACAGGCGAACATCGAAAGCGCCCGGCATGCTCTCTCACATCAGTTGTCACTCATCGCTTGTCACTCGTCACCTGTCACTTTAAACTGTCTTCATGTCCGAATCAGCACAACTTCCGATGAACTTCGGCGGGATTGCCGAAGAAGAGTTTTCCGCGTTCGAGCCGTCAAGCATTCTCGTCTGGCCCATCGCTTACGAGGGGACGGTCTCTTACGGCACAGGCACAGGACGCGGAGCCGAGGCGATCATCAACGCTTCGCGCAACATGGAGCTTTACGACGAGGAGACGGATGCCGAGGTTTATAAGCTCGGCATTCACACGCTCGAAGAATCCGCTTCGCTTGAGCCGCCTGCGCGCATGATGGCCTCGCTTTACCAGCGCGCGAGAGATTTGGTTGCAACGGGAAAGTTCATCGCGATGATCGGCGGCGAGCACTCCGTCAGCGCGCCCGTGATTCGCGCTCACGCGGAACGCTACGAGAATCTCTCCGTCCTGCAAATAGATGCTCACGCCGACCTGCGAGACACGTATGACGGCACGCCGCACTCTCATGCTTCGATCATGGCGCGCGTCGTGCGCGATCTAAGATTGCCTTCGGTGCAATGCGGCATACGTTCGATCTCGGCGGAAGAGGCGCGCTCGCTGGATGAGCTGCCGACGCGCATCTTCTGGGCCAAGGACATAGTGGGCCGCACGGACTGGTGGGAGGAGGCCGTCAGTGGGCTCACCGAGAATGTTTATCTGACGATTGATATTGACGGGCTCGATCCGTCGCTGGTCGCGCAGACGGGCACGCCCGAGCCCGGCGGCCTCGGCTGGTATGAAGTGGTCGGGCTCGTTCGCACCCTGGCGCGCAGTCGTCGCGTCGTCGGTCTGGACTTGACGGAGTATTCCTACGTCGAGGGCTTCGATGCCTCAGCCTTCCTCTGCGCCAAGCTCATCTACAAATCCCTCGCCTTCATCTTTGAATCCGAGACAGAGCGCGTGCGCGGCACAGCCAAAGGTGCGACGGCATCAGGCAAGACGACATAAGCCCCTGTAAGGGGCGACAGAATGTAGCCCACGGCGCAAGCCTTGGGAAGGCAATACCCAAACGAAGTTAAGCCCCGAAGGGGCGAAAGAAATTCCAGTTGAGTTTCTTTCGCCCCTTCGGGGCTCTCGATTCTTCGCTGGCGTGCGTTCCCATGACTCACGTCATGGGCTACATTCTGTCGCCCCTTCGGGGCTTGTTCATCAGCCGAGCCATTCGAGCACATCGTCTCCGGTGCGGTGTGTGCCGCCAACGACGTGTATGAAATAGTCTTCCAGGGACATGGGCCCAATGGAGCCGCGGCTGTCGCCTTCGACGTGAATGCCCTGCCGCAATTCTTCGAGCGAGCCTGCGGCGACCAGCCTGCCCTGCGAGATGATGGCGATGTCCGTGCACAGTCGTTCGACGATCTCAAGAACGTGCGAGGTGAGGAAGACCGTCAGCCCGCGCGCCGTCAATCTTGAGAGCAAGTCCTTGAGCGTGCGCGAGGCGATGGCGTCAATGCCCTCGAACGGCTCGTCCAGAAAAAGCATTTCGGGCCGGTGAATCAGCGCACACGCGAGCGATAGCTTCTTCTTCATCCCGTGCGAATATTCGACGACCAGTTTCTTCGGCTCCGCGTCGAGTTCCATCAAAGACAGCAACTCGCCCGTGCGCTCGGCGATGTCAAGCTTGCCGAGCCCGTACATGCGCCCGGTAAACGTCAGCATCTCGCGGCCCGTCAGCCGCTCAAATAGATTCAAATCTTCCGGCACGACGCCGATGCGCCGCTTGACTTCGAGCGGCTCCGTCCCGATGTCCATGCCGAGCACATGGATGCGCCCGCTCGTCGGCGCAAGCAGTCCCGTCAGCATCTTGATGGTCGTGGATTTGCCCGCGCCGTTTGGCCCGAGGAAGCCGAAGAAGCGCCCGCGCTCGACGCGCAGATCGAGATGATCGACCGCCGTGAAATCGCCGAAGCGACGCACGAGGCCGGAGGTCTCGACCGCCAGCGTTGCGTGCGTACGAAGCGAACCATCATTCGTCATGTGTAAGCTTTTATGCGCCGCCAGTGCCGACGGTCAAGTGAAAAGCAAGGATGAAGGCGGAAGGATGAAAGTAATTTGAAATATTGAATCTCAGATTTGAAAAGTGATCTGAAATATTGAATCTCAGATTTGAGATGCCTTTACTTCATCCTTCACGTTGCCGCCTTCATCCTTTCAACAGCGGTTGGGCTTCGCTGGCGCGGACGTGTGGGGAGAAGGTGCGGTGCGTGCTCATGAGGAAAGCGGAGGTGCTTGCGCGCAGGGCGTTGCCGTGTGTGGCGGCGAGGCGTATGAAGCGGCTGAAGAAGGACATGCCGTAGTAGTAGCCGTCGTGCAGGCTGACGAGGACATCCGCCGTGTGATGAACGCGTGGCTCGTAGAGCGACTGGTAGAGATTGGCGAGCGCATCCGGGTAGATGTGGCTAGCCGTCTGCTCGTACCAGGCGTTGTCCGGCGCGAAGCCCTGCGCGTCGAGTTGGCCCAAATCTTTGAGCCCCTTGATAGCGCCCGCGAGTTGGAGCGGATCGCCGTCAAGCTGTTCATAGCGATACTTGATGCCGCCGTTCTCTCGCCGTTCGATGCGCGCCGTGCCGCGTTCGCTGCGGAGCATGACGGTCTCATCTGCGTCGCGATGAATGGCAAAGTCAACGCCTTCGAGTCCCGTGAGAGCTTCGGCGGTCGCGAGCGTGTCCGTCTCGTCTACACAATAAAGCGCCGCATAGCCGCAGAGGCCGAAGGCTGGGATGGCGACGTTGCGCCGCTCGCGCAGGTTGTCGGCGACCTTAAAACCCTGACGACGCAGGTGCGTCTGTAGGTGGACGCGGCGGTTCTCTTCCAGGTTCATGCCGTGATCGGAGAAGAGGACGATCTCCGTCTCGTCGCCGCACCACTCGTGTATCTCGCTGAGGATTTTGTCGAGCGATTCGAGCGCGGCTTCCAGGCGATGCCGCCCGCGAATGTGCAGTAGTCCATCCGTGCCCTTGAGGAAAGCGAAGAAATCGCGCGTCTGCGGCGCGGCGCGAAAGCGTTCGCGAAAGCGACGCATGTCTGCGCGCCAGACCGTCTCGGGCGCGACGTAGACCAGGAATTCAAATGGCAGCGGCTCCTGGTAATCCAACTCGTCCATGTAGGACGAGGGCACTTTGTCCGGCGTGCGACGGCCTATGTACTTGCGTACCCCGCCGCGCAACTCTCTACTCGCGCGGTCGAAGTAGAGGCTTTCATAACCGAGCGGCGGCGTCGCCCCGAGCATCTTCGAGAGCGCGACGTTCGTCAGCGTGGGAAAGGGCGAGAGCAGCCGCGACGGAGCGCTGAAAGCTTCAAAGAGCCCGCGCGACTTCGCCCCCTCCATGACCTCATGCGGAACACCGTCCAGGCACAGCAACAAACGTCTGGGACGCTCGCGCCCCGCCCGGCTTGAGATTACTTCCCCTTTGTCTTTCATTCCGATGTGCTCTTCTCGTTCTTGATTTTGTACGGCTCGCGCAGGCCCCGCTTTGCTTCCTCGTGCGAATTCTCGACCGCCGGTCTTTGAAGGACTGATCGATACTGTATCAATGCTTCGTTTCTCTTGCCAGCCAGGTCTAAGGACTGTGCCGCGCGCAGGCGTGCGAGGGTGGCAAGGGTCGGCTCGCCTCCGTTGACTGCCGTCGCGGCGAGAAACTCTTTCGCCGCGATGTCGAAACGTCCCGCAGTGAACAGGGCATCGCCGTAGCGGAAATGGATAAGGTCTAGCGAGCGCGCGGCCACCTCGCGGACAGAGCGGTCTTGCAGGAGCGCTTCATAAGTGGAAAGGGCTTCGCGCTCGGCGCTCGCGGCGGCGGCGCTATTACCGGCCTGGCGATCAAGGCCAGCTTGAGCGAGAAGGGCGTCCGCCGTTTCCAGTTTGTATAAGTAGTTGCGCGGGTACTTCGCGCCCAACTCGCGCGAGATGGCAAGCGAATCGCCGTAACGCTTTTCGCGCTTGTAGAGCACGAGCAGCAGCGACTTTGCATCGTCGCGCGCAAAGCGCCCCTCCTTCGCCACGCGCTCAAGCGTCAGCAGCCCGCGCTTCTTAGAGCCGCGCACGCCGCCTATGCTCGCCAGCAGCTTGATCGGCAACGGCAGAGTCCCCGCCACGTAGTCGTACAAGCCTATCGTCAGCTCTGCGTCCCTGTATGTCGGGTCGAGCTTGATGACCTCGCGGTGACGGTCAACGCTGCTTGAGCCGTCGCGCAGCGCAGACATAAAGCTGCGCTGGACTGCCGCCGCGAAGGCGGCCTTTAAGCCTTCGGTCGCGCCGAGAAAATAGAGCGCCTCCACGTCGCGCGGATTCGTTTTCAGACGCGCCTTCGCCAGTTGCGCCGCCTGTCGCGTCAACTCGCGAAACTGCTCGACCGTGCGCGGGTCGACAGCATCCTCAGACTTGCTGTTGTAGAAAGACTCTGAGCTGTAGAGCGAGGATTGCAGTCGGCGCGACTCGTTCAAGGTCTGCGTCCAGAGTGTGGCGGCGAGAAACTGCGGGCCCGCCGGATGCTCCGGGAAGAGCCGCACGATCTCTTTGAACTGGCGACGCGCCCCCTCGTAATCCAGATTGTAGAGCGCCTCGAACCCCGCCGCCCGCAACTCGTCCAGACGCGCGCGGCCCGCCTCGTCCGTCGTCTTACCGGCCAAGGGCTGCGGCTGCTGCCCGAAAGCCGTTAACGACGCGACGAGCAGGAGCGCGCAGATGATCATGTATCTTCCCGGTTTCATTCCTCAAAAAACCTCCGCAATCATTCGATTTTACATACGGGTGGCGTTAAAAGCCCCGCCGACTCTCCAGGCGATAACGAGGTTGATGACAAAGCCCGTCGCGTACCAGACGGCGCGCGCCGCTTCGTCGTTCCACATCAAGGCGCGCGCCAACAGGAAGGCGATGGCCGCGAAGAAGATTCCCGGCAGCATCAGTGTGAAGCCGATGGAATCGAGCATATAAGACGAGTCGGCCAGGCCCACATGTTGCCCGCCAAGGGGGTTGTGCGCGTGCGCCGTGGCGTAAAAACATGCCAGCCCCGCCGCGTTCACAACAGCCGCCGCCAGCAGCCACCGACGCATCACTCTCGCCCGGCTAATCATCATGCTCAGGAAAACTCTCAAGGTACTTGACGCCAGCGCCCGTATTGAAAAGCACGACGCGCTCGCTCGATTCGACCTCTCCGCGCTCGATCAGCTTACGCAGCGCGGGCAGGCACGCGGCCCCCTCCGGCGCGCAAAACAACCCCTCGCTCGCTCCTATCTCCGCGACCGCTGCGATCAACTCTTCATCAGTTACGCTGATCGCCGTCCCCCCGGATTCGCGCAGGGCATCAAGAATCAGGAAATCCCCTATCGCGCGCGGAACACGCAGGCCGGAAGCGACCGTCGAGGCGTTCTCGAACTCCGCCGCCTCTCGCTTCCCTTCCGCGAAGGCGCGGACGATGGGCGCGCACCCTGCCGCCTGCACCGTCACCATGCGCGGGCGCTCGCTCCCAATCCATCCCATAGCTTCCATCTCGTCAAAAGCCTTCCACATCCCGATGAGCCCCGTGCCGCCCCCCGTCGGGTAGATGATTACGTCCGGCAGCGTCCACTGAAACTGCTCGGCCAACTCGTAACCGAGCGTCTTCTTGCCCTCGACGCGATAAGGCTCTTTCAGCGTAGAGACATCGAACCAGCCTTCCGAGTCCTTGCGCCGCGCGACCTCCGCGCCGCAGTCCGTGATCAGCCCGTCGATCAACCGGACGTGAGCGCCCGTCTGCCGGCACTCGATGATGTTGGCGCGCGGCGTATCGCGCGGCATAAAGATATGAGCTTCGAGCCCTGCGCGGGCCGCATAAGCCGCGAGCGCGCCCGCCGCGTTTCCCGCCGACGGCACGGCGAGCCGCTGCGCGCCCAACTCCCTGGCCATCGAAACCGCCGCCGTCATCCCGCGCGCCTTAAAACTCTGCGTCGGGTTGAGCGACTCGTCCTTGATGAAAAGCTCGCGCCCGAAGCCTAAGCGCTCGGCCAGCCGCTCGGCCCTCAGGAGCGGCGTCCAGCCCTCGCCGAGCGAGACTCTATTCTCCTCGCGCTCGACGGGCAGCACCTCCGCATAGCGCCACAGGTCTGCCCGTCTGCCCGCCAGCGATTCTTTTGTCAAACTGCGCCCGGCGCGCTCCAAATCGTAGCGAACCAGCAGCGGCTTAGCGCACTTGCTGCAAAGATTTTGCAACTGCCGTGCCTCGTGCCTGAGCCCGCACGCCGCGCATTCCAGATGTGTCACGTTCATTTTCGTAATCTTCCTTTCAACCCTTTATTAAGCCGTGTTGAGACGCACATTGTTCAACGCCAACCAGTAAACGCCTCAATAGTAGAACATAATCACATCATACCCGCTCCCCACATAGTTCCGTCAGGTGGAGCGATCATGTGGCACTGTGAAGAGAGCGGATGAGCACAGCAGGTCAGTACCGCCTGCGGGCGGGTGATGGTGCGGCTTGAGACCCGCCCGAGACCACAGGCTGTACTGACCCCGGATAACCTGCCACCGGATGCCCTCGCCCGCTGGCCGCAAATGCCGATAGTGCCTTCCGGCTTTTACTTTTTTCCCTTTTCCTTTTACCTTTTGTCGTATGCCCATACGCTTACTGGCCCTTGACCTGGACGGAACGCTGCTCAATTCGCGTGGAGAGATTTCGCCGCGTAACGTTCAGGCCCTCAGACTGGCGCGCGAGCAGGGCGTGCGCGTGGCGCTCGTCACGGGCCGCCGCTTTCGCGACGCGCGCCCGCTGGCCCTTGAGCTTGGGCTGGACGTGCCCGTCATCTCGCACAACGGCGCGCTCACCAAGCACGCGCGCACGCTTGAGACCGTCGCGGCCATTCTCCTGCCCCTGGAAGCGGCGCACGCTGTGCTCCGCACGGCTCGCGCGCATGAATTGGACGCGATGGTCAGCGACGATCACGAGGGCTTGGGCGTACTGCTCTACGACCGCATCAGCGAAGGCAACACTGCGCTTGAGAAGTACATCGCCTGGTCGCGCCGTATTCACGGCGACGAAGCCGAAGAGTCCGTGCGGCGCGTCCCCTCGCTCGAAGAGTATCTGGATCACGCGCCCGTCCATATCTCCTTTTCGGGAAGCTGCGCGCGGATGGAAGAGCTGGCCGCCGAATTAAAACGCGAGCTTGGAGCGTCGATCAAAGCCTTCGCCACCATGTATCCCAAGTACGATTTCGCGCTCATCGATGTCGTCCACCCGCAAGCTTCAAAGGGCATGGGCGTGGCGGCTGCCGCCGCAGAGCTTGGTGTCGCGCGTGAAGAGGTGATGGCCGTCGGCGATAATCTCAACGACCTGGAGATGCTTCATTACGCCGGAACGGGCGTCGTCATGGGCAACGCGCAGGCGGCCCTGCACGAAGTAGACAGATTTCACCGGACGGCGACCAACGACGAAGACGGAGTCGCCCTGGCAGTCGAACAGTTTATTCTCAGAGGGACGCCCCAGGAGTCCTTAATAAGCAGTCAGTAATCGGTTATCAGTCGTCAGCCAAAGGCAATGATTGCTGATAACTTTCATGTGAGGAGAGACGATCATGGCAAACCGCACCGCAGTCATTCAAACCAATAAGGGCACGATTCGCTTTGAGCTGCTCGAAGACGAAGCGCCGAAGACGACCGAGAACTTTCGCCTGCTCGCCGAAAAGGGCTACTACGACGGCGTGATCTTTCACCGTGTCATCAAGGGCTTTATGATTCAGGGCGGCGATCCCACAGGCACAGGGCGCGGCGGCGCATCGGCCTGGGGCGGGCGCTTCAACGACGAGATCAATCGCACTTCTCCCGTCTACCAGCGCGGCTACAAAGCAGGCACGGTCGCGATGGCCAACGCCGGGCCCAACACGAACGGCTCGCAGTTCTTCATCATGCACGTCGATTACGGTCTGCCGCCGAGCTACACCATCTTCGGTCGCGTCACCGAAGGCCAGGACGTAGTCGATGCCATCGCCGCCACCGAAACAGACCGCAGCGACAAACCTCTCTCGCCCGTCACGATGGAAAAAGTGACGATCGAATAGTGACGAGTGACGAGTGATGAGCGACGAGCCCGGACTGAAAAAGTTTTTAACTCGTCACTTATCACTCGTCACAGTCTTCCCGATGGGCCCATGACCGTGGCCGATGCCTGGAGCATGACGGATGGCATCGGCAACGTAGCGTTTGGCCGTGCCGACCGCGTCTTCCAGATTCATCCCGCGCGCCATGCAGGCGGCGATGGCGGCGGCCAGCGTGCAGCCCGTCCCGTGCGTGCTCGTCGTTTCAATACGCTCTCCGCGAAAGACCGTCACGCGTCCCTCTTCGTCCAGCAGGTCAAGGGCATCCCCCGCCAGATGCCCGCCCTTAACGAGCACGGCGCGCGCCCCCATCTCGCGCATGACGCGAGCCGCGCGACGCATCCCTTCTTCATCCGTGATCTGTAAGCGCGTGATGCGCTCGGCTTCCGGGATGTTCGGCGTGACGACGCGAGCCAGCGGCAGCAGTTCCTTCGTCAGGGCTTCGAGCGCCTCGTCGTCTATCAAATCGAAGCCGGATGTCGAGCGCACGACCGGGTCTACGACGGGCGCGGGCAGTAGTAATGACGCGTCGCTAAACAAGCGGGCCACTTCCAGTATCACCTCGCGCGTCGGCAGCATGCCTGTCTTGGCGCAGGCCACGCGGAAATCTTCGACGACAGGCAAGACCTGCGCGCGCACCGTCTCAGCCGTTTGATGCGCAGCGCCGTAGACGCCCATCGTATTCTGAAAAGTCAGAGACGTGACCGCCGCCGTCGCAAAGCAACCGAACGCCGTGAAGGTCTTGATGTCGGCGACCACGCCCGCGCCGCCCGACGGATCGAAGCCCGCGATGGTCAGCGCCACCCTTGGCTCATCTGCTTCGACTGTGCTCATGGGTTAACAATTCGGACTCTAATTCAACTTCACTTCGATTGCCCGGAAGGAGAAGAGGCGCGCACCTGCCGCATGCGTTTGATAAAGCTGTCGGTAATCTTTCCCTCCACCGTCCCGCCAAGCGAATTCACCCTCCCGCTGGCGACGACCTTTTTAGCATGCGGGTCAATCACGCTGAAGACAAAAGAACTGGTGAACAGTTTGCGGTCTACCTCTATGATCAAATCGGCCTCCGCCTCCTCCCTGGTGATCGACAGGCCCCACTGCTGGAACTCATCCCTGCGGAGCAATCCGTTTTCCAGAGTAGCAGGCTTGAAGAAAACCGTATTAGTTCGGATATAGATTGTTCGCGCCGCGCGCAGGACATCCGCCGGATTGTAACGGGTCGACGCCGCGCTCTGTAAATCCACTCCGGCGCTTACCGGCGGCACGACCGCCGCCAGGCACACGGCCGCAAGAAGCAACATTCTCGCACAACGAGCAAATATAGACATGATTCACTTATCACTCCGCATCTTCAAAATAGAGCCAAAGCTCTGCCCGATGAGTATAGAGCGAGCGCATCTTTGCCATCGCCCCCTGTGTGATACTTCCCCAACCATCACACTCGCGTTAGCTTCTGACATAATGTAGATTATTTCCGCCGTAGATCACGATCAGGAGACTATCAATGAAAATAGAGTGGCGACCGAATGCCTGTTGGCGTCAATTATCAATAGCGCTGCTTTCCATAGCCCTTCTCACCCCGCCCGTTTTGGGCTGGCAGCAACAGTCGGCGGCGGTCGCGCCCGCTTCGGCGACAACGCTTTCGACTGCCGAACGCGAGCTGGGCGCAAGCGTCAAGGTCGAGACGATCAAAGAAGTCGTCGCGGCCCTTTCCGCAGACGAGATGCAGGGGCGCGGAACCATGCAGCCCGGCGGCGACAAGGCGGCCAACTATATCGCAGACCGTTTCAGCAAAATCGGCCTCAAACCACTGGGCGACAAAAACTCTTACCTGCAATCCATCAATTTCAGAGAGATGGTATTCACGCCCGAAACCAGTTTCAAGGTCGGCGACGAAGCGTTGAAGATGGGCAGCGATTTCTTCGTCGCTCCGCCCTGGAGCGGCGACAAGACGGTCAGCGGCGATATGGTCTTCGTCGCTTACGGCTTGGTCTCAAGTGTGCCCAAGCGTAACGATCTGGCCGGAATTGATGTCCGAGGGAAAATCGTGGTCATGCTCATGGGGCCGCCAAAGAGCGTTGACAAAGCCTCCTGGGCCAAAGCGGAGGCGCAGATAAATATCCTGCGCGGGCTGGTCAGGCAGGGCGCGGCGGGTCTTATCTTCGTCAGCAACGGCGCGGAGGAGCACCCTTACGCTGAGATGGCCGACTACATGACACGCCGCCAAGTGGAGCTTGTCGAAGGAGAGGAGATAGACCTCTCCTTTCTTCCCCCATTCCTGAACGTCAGCAACGGGGCCGCCGAAAAGCTCTTCGCCGCTTCCGGCACGAGCTTCGCACAGGCGCTCACGCAGGCCGAAAACAACAGCTTCACTCCCTTCAGCCTGAAAAAGTCCGCGAAGATTACCGTCAAGGTCAAAAAAACCAAGGGAACCGGCAGCAATGTCGTCGGACTCCTTGAAGGCTCAGACCCCAAGCTCAAAGCCGAGGCCGTCGTCTTCACGGCTCACTACGACGCATACGGAGTCGGCGCTAACGACCGCATCTATCACGGGGCGGCGGATAACGCGCTCGGCGTCGGCGAAATCATCGCCATCGCAGAGGCTTTGGCGAAATCGCCCGTGCCTCCACGCCGCTCGCTTATCTTTCTGGCGCTCACGGGCGAGGAATACGGCGGCTACGGCGCGCAGCACTGGGTCAGCAATCCTACCTGGAAGATCAGGCAGGTGGCGGCCAATCTTAATTTCGACGGCATGGGGACGGAGGTTTACGGCCCCGTCAAAACCCTCGTCGGCTACGGTGCGGAACATTCCAACCTGGGCTCTATGCTCAGCGATGTGGCCACCGCCCAAGGGCTTAAAGTCGTCCCAGACCCGATGCCGGATGAAAAGACTTTTTATCGTTCCGACCATTACCTTTTCGTCAAAAAGGGGGTTCCCGCGCTGATGCTGCTCGGAGCGCCCGAAGGCGAGACCTCAGCCTGGGTCGAGCGAGTGAAAAAGTGGGAGAAGACGGATTATCACCAGCCGACCGACATCATCCGTCCCGATTGGAACTGGGAAGGCCCACGCATGATGGCCGTGACGGGCGTAGTTCTGGGGCTGCGCGTCGCCAACATCGAGCAGATGCCAGCATGGCTCTCGACCTCGCCCTTCAACCGCGAGCGGGGAACAAACGAGCCAGCCCCCCCAGAGCCATGATCGGGCAAACCCGCACGCCTCCCAAACCGTTGAGATAAAACACGTTATGGAGAAAGGCGACGCGCTGAGCCGGGCCTCGGCGCGTCGCCTTTTTCCCGAGAATCTCCTGCTCATCCGTCGCTCGAAACAGCAGTCAATTCCCCCTTGAATCCGTCGAAGCTGCGATTATTTAGCCCCGGGCATGATTATTCCATTGATGTTTGTTTTTGTTTTTGGTATAACAACCAAAGCAAACATCCCCCGACTTCCCCCATTGAAATATTGTGGCTTGTTGACGGCTTGATGGCCGAAGCTCTTGTGAGGCGATTATTCAGCGCCAAGAGCAGGCTTTGAGCCTACGTAGCTTCAACGGCAGATTCCAGGCAAAGCTCTAAGCCTGCCCAGACCCCTGCCTGCAAACTTGCCGTCGGGTAAGTTATCAGCGGATTAGAGTCACTGTTGAGCTTTTTGCGAATGATACAGGGTCTCGTAAAAGGCTGGCGTCGGTTTGATGAGGAATAAATATATGCAACGCAAGTCCTCGATTATATGGCTGGCCTCTTTGCTGCTCGTCTGTCTCGGCGCAACCCTCTTTCCCTCTCACCACAGCCAGGCAGCCTCTGAGCAAAGCGCAAGACAAGACAATAAAGTGTCGCTTGATCTGCGCCAGAAAGCTGACAACGGCAGGGGCAACGAGCGCGTGCGCGTCATCATTCAACCTGTGGCACAGTGGAACAGTGAGCTTGACGGCGCTCTTAAGCAGTACGGCGGGAGCCACACAGGCCAATTCAAAAACTTCAAGATGCGGATCGTGAATCTCCCGGTCACGGCTGCCTTGGCTCTGGCTGCGCGCGCCGATGTCGCCTACGTCTCATTGGACAGAGAGGTCAAGACGCTGGGCCATGTTTCGCTGACGACCGGGGCCGACGGCGTGCGAAATGCTAACGGCACAACGACGAGCGGTCTGGACGGCACGGGCATCGGCATCGCCCTGCTCGATTCGGGAATTGACACGAGCCACAGGGCATTTCTGGATAAGAGTAATAATCTTCGCATCATCGTCAGCCAGGATTTCACAGGCGAGGGGCGCACGGACGACCCCTACGGGCACGGAACTCATGTGGCTGCGACGGCGGGCGGTAATGGGCGCATCTCGAATGCGCAGTACATAGGCATTGCTCCGAACGCGAATCTCATCAACCTGCGAGTGCTGGATTCACAGGGCGCGGGAACGGTCGGCAATCTTCTCAGGGCGATGGACTGGGTCTTGAGCAATCGCGCCGCCTACAACATTCGCGTAGTCAATATGAGTCTTGGCGCACCGGCTATAGATTCCTACAAGAACGACCCTGTGTGTCTGGCCGTGCGCAGGCTGGTCAACGCGGGGGTGGTCGTCGCCGTGGCGGCGGGCAACAATGGCAAGGACGCCTCGGGGAATAAAATTTACGGGCACATACACTCGCCCGGCAACGAGCCTTCGGCGATCACTGTCGGCGCGGCCAACACCTTCGGAACGAACGCGCGCGGAGACGACGCCGTTACTTCCTATAGCTCTCGTGGGCCCACTCGCAGCTTCTGGACGGACGGCGACAATGTCAGGCATTACGATAACTTAGTGAAGCCCGACCTGGTTGCGCCGGGCAATAAGATCATTTACGCCGAAGCGGTTGATAACCTGCTCGTGATGCAGAATCCGCAACTGGATGCCGGCGTCAGTCCGGTTGACAACCGCCGGATGATGTATCTGAACGGCACTTCTATGGCGACGCCGGTCACGGCGGGCGCAGCCGCACTGCTGCTGCAAGCTAATCCGACGCTTTCGCCCAATCTGGTCAAGGCTCTTCTGATGTACACGGCGCAGCCCCTCGCAGGCTTTAACATGTTCGAGCAGGGCGCGGGCGAATTGAACATCGAAGGGGCAGTCCGGCTCGCCAAACTTGTCCGCACCGATCTCTCTTCGACAACGGCGGTCGGCGAACCCTTACTCGTGACCAACGCTCTGCCCACGCCGCAGACGACCATCGCAGGCCAAACCTTCAACTGGGGACAGGCGCTCATACTGAATCACACGTACGCCACCGGCACTGATTTGATCAGCAGGTATCAAAAGATTTACGGGTTGGGTTTTCTGTTCGGCGACGGCGTCATTACGGGCGACGGTGTGATCACGGGCGACGCGACGATGCTCTCAAGCGGGGTCATCACGGGCGACAACATCCTGACGAGCAACGGCGTCATTACGGGCGACGGGACGGTCTTTCTCAACGTGAGCAGTTTGCTAGGCGATGGCACGCTGCTCGAAGACGGAAACATTCTGGGTGACGGCGTTATCACGGGCGACGGTGTGATTACAGGCGACGGCGTCATTACGGGCGACCTGATCTTGCAGGCGCAATCTGCGACTCTCAACGGAGACGAAACCGCTTCGATGCCTGCGGAGTTGGACGACGGCACGGACTACCTGGACTACTAAGCAACATCGCTGACTTACTCTCCCAATGAAACGAATGGAACCTTTGAAGGACAGAGGTGAGAGATAACAATGCGATCTACGGCGGAGCTTCCCGAGCTGCCATCGACGATCGTGGGACGCGCGACGGATGCCGCAGGCGATTTAAGCGTTCACGATCTGTCGAAGGGATACGAGACGGAGGTATTGGATTTTCTCAACGTGCGCCCGCTGCACACGGTTTACATGGCCGGGTTCATACGCGATCACGGGCTGGAGAGCCCGCTCAATCGTGGAACCTTCTACGGCTGCCGCGATCCGTTGGGCCAACTTTTAGGAGTCGCTTTGATCGGTCATGTGACACAGGTGGAGGCGCGTACGGACGGGGCCCTGAAGGCGTTGGCCCATGCCGCGCAAAGGTGTTCTTCGGCCCATGTGATCATGGGCGAGAAGGATAAGATAGAAGCTTTCTGGACTCATTACGCGCGGGCCGGTCAGGCTTTGCGACTCGCTTGCCGCGAGTTACTGCTTGAGCAGTGCTGGCCTGTGGAGAAGGACGAGGAAGTATCAGACCTTCGCCCGGCCACTAAAGATGATCTCGCGCTGGTGATGCCCGCACAGGCCGAGATGGCCGTTGCGGAGTGCGGCGTCAATCCGCTTGAGAGAGACCCTGTGGGTTTTCAGGGGCGTTGCCTGCGGCGCGTCGAGCGCGGACGGATATGGGTGACGGTCAGGGACGGGAGGCTCGCTTTTAAAGCCGACATCATGGCGGAGACGCCCGAGGTGGTCTACCTGGAAGGCGTTTATGTTGGCCGCCGCGAGCGCGGCAAGGGTTACGGACGGCGCTGCCTTTTACAACTCGGGCGTATTCTCCTGTCGCGTTCGAGATCAATCTGTCTGCTCGTCAACGAGTTGAATACTGAGGCCCAGGTCTTCTACTACGGCGCGGGCTACAGATTCCGCAGCCATTACGAAACGATCTACCTGCACAGATAGAAGAATCGCTACGAAAACAATCTTAACAGTTCGTTTCCCCGGAAGAGGAGCTATGAGCAGACAACGCTTTGCCAACCCCTACATGTGGTCGATCGTTGCCGCAGGCGCGGCGGTTCTTCTCTTGTCCATCTATCGCCTTCCCATCGCACGCCTTGACCTGCCCTTTGTCATCATCGCCCTGATGACGATCGTCGTCAGTTCCAGCGTCGCCGTCCGCATACCTTACGTGTCTGGACGAATCACCGTCTCCGACACCTTCATCTTTCTGACGATGCTGCTCTACGGCGGCGAGCCCGCCATCCTGCTCGCCACAGCCGACGGGCTCTTCTCGTCGCTACAGATCAGCAGGAAGCCGCGCACAATCCTTTTCAATTCGGCGGTGATGGCCTGCGCGACTTTCATCACGGTCTGGGCCCTGCGCTTCTCGTTCGGTCAGATAGTGAATCTCGCACAGGCCGGCTATTCCGCGAATTTCATCATCGCCGTCTGCTTCATGGCGCTCGTGCAGTACGTGGCGAACTCCGGGCTCATCGCCATCGAGAAGTCATGCAAGACCGATCAGCCTTTCTGGGCCACCTGGTACAGGTTCTATCTCTGGACATCGGTGACCTACTTTGCAGGTGCTTCCGCCGCCGGTATCATCGCCGAGCTGATCAGGATGTTCGGCTTCTATGCCATCGTCATTACGACCCCGATCATCGCCATCGTCTACCTGACCTATCAGACTTACCTGAAGAACATCGAGTCCTCGCAAGCACATGCTACAGAGGCCGAGCGTCACGTCGAGGAACTGAACCACTACATCAACGAATTGAAGCGCGCCGAAGAAGAGCGCGACCGCCTGCTGGTGCGCGAGCAGCAGGCGCGCGCCGAGGCAGAGGCGGCGAGCCGCATCAAGGACGAGTTTCTCTCGACGCTCTCGCACGAGCTGCGTACGCCGCTCACATCCATTCTCGGTTGGGCCAATCTTTTGAACGCGGGGAAGCTGGACACGCCGACGCGCGCGCAGGCGCTCGAAACCATCGAGCGCAATGCGCAGATTCAGAAGCGGCTCATCGATGATCTTCTGGATGTCTCGCGTATCATCTCCGGCAAGCTGCGGCTGGATGTGAGGCCGATAGACCTCGGCTCCGTCATCATGGATGCGATCGACGTGGTGCGTCCGGCGGCTGACGCTAAAGGCATCCTCATCACCAGCCGTTGCGACGAGCGTTTGGGCCCGGTCTCGGGCGATCACGCGCGCCTGCAACAGGTCGTCTGGAATCTGCTTTTCAACGCGGTCAAGTTCACGCCGGAAGGCGGGCGCGTCAACATCAGGCTTGAGCGCGACGGCTCGCGCGCCAGGGTAGTCGTCAGTGATACGGGGCAAGGCATCAGCCCGGATTTTCTCCCGCACGTCTTCGACCGCTTTCGCCAGGCTGACGGCGCAACCACCAGATCATACGGCGGGCTCGGATTGGGGCTGGCGATCGTGCGTCATCTGATGGAAGCTCATGGCGGGACGGTTCACGTGGAAAGCCCCGGCGACGGCCTGGGGGCAACTTTCTCCATCTCGCTTCCCTTCCTCGCGGTGAGGATTGAGACGCCCGAGGTCGAGCGCAAGAGCCGCAGGCATGAGGACGGGTTGCCTCGCTATGCGCTGCCGCGACAACTGGACGGCGTACGCGTGCTGGTCGTTGACGACGATCTGGAAGCGAGGCAGATGATCAGCACCGTGCTCTCGCAATCCGGCGCGGAGGTCAGGGCATGCATCTCAAGCAGCGATGCGCTGGAAACGCTCTGCCAGTGGAAGCCGGATGTTTTGATGAGCGACATCGGCATGCCGCATGAGGACGGCTACGCTCTCATCCAGAAGGTGCGGCGGCTGAAGGAAGAATGCGGCGGAAGGATTCCGGCGGCGGCGCTGACGGCCTACGCGCGTGAGGAAGACCGCGAGCGCGCCCTCTCGTCAGGCTTTCAGATTCACGTCGCCAAGCCGGTCGAGGCCGCAGAGTTGGTGACGGTCGTCTCGAATCTCGTCAGCGCACGCAAGCCAAGTTGACATGCATTCCGCTATGGCCCGAAGCGCTGGCGATACTCGGCGGCATTGACGAAGGCGTTAGCTAAATCCGCGAGCGTGATCTCGCCGCTATCCAATCGCTGCAAGAAATTCAAGTATGCTCCGTCGGGATTCCTTGAGAAGAATCCGTAGTAGGCTGAGACGACCTGCGCCTCGTGCAGGTATTTAGCACTCACCTCCGCCCGCTCCGAGATTTCACGATAGACGCGTGCCTTCGTCTTGCTACCGTTATTAAGCGAGGCGACCCACTCGTCGCGGACATCCTGCGGGACTGTCACGCCTGCCGTCTGTAGAAGGGCGTCAACGAATCCGGCATTGGTCAGCCCGTTGTAGCGGTTCGAGAATTCAGGTCTGGACATAATGTCCGCGACCAAATCCTGCTTGTTCAGTTCCAACTGTGCCTCTGTCAGAAATCCGCTGACGAAGGCCAGATCGCCGACTTCATCATAGCGAAGAATGCGTCCCAGCCCTGTGCGATAGAGACGCAGGACGAAGAACTGTCGATCGAAGAACTCGCCGCTACGGAGGAAGCCATCGCCCGCGACAGTGACACGATCACAGGGAGGCGGCGGTTGACCCTGCTGGCCGCAGAGATTGATACGATCAGTCCAGCCGTTCCATCCTGCCGGGTCTGGCTCACGGCTCAAGAGATCGACATAGAGTTGGCGGACGAAGAAGCGTGTGTCGTCTATCGGGTTCGGCTGACCGGCTGTGTCGTCGTCTATGATCGTGACGGGAACACTGCTGTTCTGGCCGAGCACCGCACCCGTCGGATTGCTCAAGGTGAGCGTCAGCGACTCGTTGAGCTCGACATACACGTCATTGACTATGCTCAGTGTGAATTGCTTGGCCGTCTCGCCGGGGGCAAAGCGCAGTGTGCCGGAGGCGATGTGATAGTCGCATTTTCTGGACGCGTTGATCGTCGCCTGACCGGGCGTCGTCGGGTCGCAACGGAAGTTGGCGTCTGTCTGGTCTGAGGTCGCGTATCTGACCGAAGCCGGAAGGGAAGTATTGCCGCCGCGCGTGACAACTATGTCGATGAAGCCTGCACCCTCGGCCACCGTGTAGCTCGATTGACTGAATTGCAAGCCGGGGGGCAGGGTCGGCGGGTCGTCGTCTTGAATAGTCAGCACGGCTGTCGGGGAACCGATAAAGGTGGCCCCGCCGCCGCTCGGATTTGAGAGCACCAGATCGACGGTCTCGTCCGCTTCATCCGCACTGTCGTTTGTGATGTTAATGACGAAGCTTCTGCTGTTGACGCCGCTCGGGAAGGAGAGCGTTCCCGATCTGGGAGTGTAATCCACGCCGGCTTGGGCCGTGCCGCCGGTGGTCGCAAAATCCACCGTCACGGGGACGCTGGTGTTACCCAAACGAGTGACGGTGATGGCGATGCTGGCCGTGGCCTCGCCGACGCTGTAGGCCGACTGGCTGAATCTCAGGAGCGGAACAGGCGTGCCCGCCGCGATGCCTGTAAAGTTGGCCGTATGATCTCCGCCGACGCTGTTGCTGCTAGTGAAAGCGATTGCCGTAGGGTCAAAGCTGTAGCCTGTTTTTGAAGGCTCGATGCGGGCGTTGTTCTGGCCGAGCGGCAGATTCGTGAACGAGTAGTTACCGCTTGCGTTCGTCAGCGTAGTCAGGATGTGCGTCGTCACGCCGTTCTGACTGAGCGTCAGAGTCATGGTCACGTCGGCGATGCCGTTGCCGGTTGAGACATCCGTGACGCGCCCTGTGATGTTGAAGGTGGCGGGCGCGGTTATCTCATTACTCAGATTGATCTTGGTCGCAAAGGCATCAATCATGGAGGCGGACGTTGCGCCCGAGCCGCCGTTCGCGGGCTGAATCGCATTGGCGACGGGCAGGTCGCCGAAGGTCTGGCCGGTCACATAAACGTGTGCGGAAGTATTGACCACGACGATCTTGCGGCCTTCGCCCCTACCGAAGAAGGTCGAGAACAAGAGCGCCGAGCCCGCCTGATTCAGCGCCGAGATGAAGACATTATCCGTACCCGGAGCGGGCACAGACGACACAGGATTCACCAGAGGAAAATCCGACGATCTGGTCAAGCCTGTGACGTAGACGTTGCCCACAGCATCGACGGCGATGCTGTTGCCCTGATCTTTGACGCTGCCGCCCAGGTAGGTCGAATAGATGAGCGCCGAGCCGTTCGTGTTCAGCTTCGTGACGAAGGCGTTGAGCGTCCCCGTAGTTTGAAAAGCGCCGAGCGTGGTCGGGAAAGGTATCGTGCTGCTGCTGGTTGACTCCGTCTGTCCCGTGACATAGGCGTTACCGGAACCGTCTATCGTGATGCCGTTACTGACATCCGCTTGCGAGCCGCCCAGGTATGTCGAGTAAATCAGGGCCGTGCCCTGCGGATTGAGTTTCGTGACGAAGCCGTCGGCCTTGAGCGCCGCGCAACTCGCGCAACTGGTCTGAAACGCTCCCGCCGTAACGGGGAAGAGGCTCGAAATAGTTTGACCCGTAAGGTAAGCGTTTCCGCTCGTATCTAAAACTATGTCGTTAACGATACTGCTGCTCCCGATGAACGTCGAGTAGGCGAGGGCCGTGCCCTGCGCATTGAACTTCGTGACGAAGGCTTCGGCCACATCGAACGCGGTCTTGAAAGCTCCCACGGTGACCGGGAAATCACCGGAGAAGGTTTGGCCCGCGACGTAAGCTTCGCCGGAAAGCCTGTTGACGGCGAGATCATGCGCAACATCCGTGTTAATGCCGCCGAGATAGGTGGAATAGATCAGAGCGGAACCGCTCGTGTTGAGCTTGAATAAGAAGACATCGTCGATTCCGTTGTAAGTGCTGTCGAAAGCGTTAACGGTCGGGAAATCGTTGAAAGATGCAGACCCGCCGGTCGTGCCCGTCACATAAGCATTTCCCGCATCATCCACATCGATTCCGTCGCCGACATCGCTGACGCTCCCGCCCACATACGTCGAATAGATGAGCGCCGAGCCGTTGGCGTTCAGCTTCGTGACGAAGACATCGCTTCTCGTTCCGTTCAGAAGGGGCTGCAAAGCACTCGCCGTCGGGAAATTGCTTGACGTGGTGGTTCCCGTCAGGTAAGCATTCCCGCTCGCGTCTACGGCGATGCTGTCGCCTATGTCAGAGTTGTTGCCGCCGAGATATGTCGAATAGGACAACACCGGGTCGATGATCAGAGGCTTACTCGCATCGTAGTCACCGACGCGGAAGCCGACCTCATCATCGCCCTTCAAGACGTAGCCGCCGGAGACTTCGCGCCTACGGCCTCCGTCCTCTGCCTGATACATGAAAGGCTTGTGCTGGCGGACTTGCCTGCCCGCCAGAGAGAGCACCAGATCGCCCTGCTCATCGATCTCGATCTTTTCGGCCCCGTCGAAATCAAGACGAATGATATGAGGGTCAGCGCCCGGAGCCACTACGAAGTCATACTCCAATTGTCGCTGTTTCCCGTAATAGACCATGTCCACGCCGGGATAGATTCCTTCATACTGCACACGAGAATAACCCGTCAGATTCGTCCGCCACTTTTGCGGGTCACGACCGATAAAATAATTGCTCCTGCCGGGCAGTTCCCCCAGCCCTTCGATATGAGGATTGGCAGACGCGCCGACGAGACTCATACGCAACACGGCTGGGCCTGCCAAACGTCTCCGTTTATTGGTCTGCCCCTTTGAACTGCTTTCGCCCTCCATTGCTTTGCCGGAATCACCCAGGGCGAGCACAGCCTGCGTCGGTGTGAGAAAGAGGCTGTAACCTCTCCCGTGTGAAAGAAACCTGACGCTTGCGTCCGTCTGTCCCTGATTAGTCTCGAATCGCAAAGGGAGATTGGCGTAAGACTCCATGACGCGCGCCGCATCAATCGTCCCTGAAGCGGCTGGCTCAGAGCCATTCGTACCCGCCGCCGCTGCATTTCTCGAATAGAGATAGACGGAACAGCCCGTCAATACGAGCAAGGTCAGCGCGAAAAGAGAAAGACGGCGGGCCCAAAAGCTACGTGAGTGTGCGCGAAGCATTCAATCACCCCTTCCTTACAGGAATAAAGTCTGCGAAGCAGCGATTTATAACTGATTAAGAGTTGATAAATCCGGGGGGTTTGTGACAATTTCGATTGTGTCATGAGCCCGGAGAGGAAGGCCCATCCGGCAATTTAGTGACCCCAAAATAGATGATAAATGCTCTTTACAAGTTGTATAGCGACATCTTCGCCCGAAGGCTTCCCAATAAAATCACTTGGGCGCGACAGTACGCCTTACTTGAATATAAATACATTAAGCCCGCACTTCCAGCTTATCTTTCCGAGCGATCGGACGACGGGCACACAAAACGGGCGACTCTCAAACAGAGTCGCCCGTAACTTGTTCTATCTAAGTGGCTGGGGGGCCAAGGACTCGAACCCCGATGGCCGGATCCAGAGTCGAAACCCGACTGCTCGACAGCAATTCTTTCATCGTTCAATCCTTCGATTTGATAGAATGCTTCTCGCGCGCGGCGGGTTAATTCGGGCGTTAGGCCGTGCTCGTCTCGTCGGGGCCGGGGTCATTAATTCTCGACGTTGACTTGGCGGTGATAACAAAATAGTATCAGCCGTCCTCGCTGGTGGCGGTTAATGGGCGTCGGAGTTCTAAGGCTACTTGCTCAAGGGAGAACTCCCCGCCATGCCGTTCTCTCTCTCCCTTCTCCGTGATAAGGAGAATTACAGAAAGGAACACAATGCCTGAAATCATAGGTCGGATAGCGCTCCTCCCCTATAATTCCGAGCCCGAGGGCTGGGCTTTTTGCGACGGGCGCGAACTCCCCATCAGCGAAAATGAGACCCTCTTTCAGTTGCTGCGCAACACCTTCGGCGGCAACTTCGACAATTTCACTTTCGCCTTGCCGAAGCTGGAGGCCCCGGGCAAGTGTCGCTACGCCATCTCGCTGACGGGGTATTACCGGGAGAACGTTTATGACGGGGTCGTCAGCCAAACGATGCTCTGGGTCACGCCCGAGCACCCGCGAAACCTGATCGAGTGCACCGGTCAGACGGTTCCACAGAACCAGTTCATGGTGCTCAGAATGGTGTTGGGCGCGCGGTTCGGCGCTGAAGGTAAGCTGCCCGACCTGCGTGACAAGGCCCCGGCTCACTGCCGCTACCTGATGCTCGGACAGGGCAATAACATGCCGCAAGTCCCAAACCTGCCTGAGGGCATCCTCGGCGAGATTCTACTCCTCCCGACCGACGACGTGTCTGAGAGCTTGCGACTTTGCAACGGCGACGCGTTGCCGAAGCAGCAGTACGGGGCCCTCGCCAGCAAGCTCGGGGATAGGTTCGGCGGCGACGCGCAGCACTTCCGCCTGCCCGATCTGAGAAGCGCCGCACCGGCGAAATTCAATTACTACATCAGGCTCCAGGGCGTGTTCCTGCCGAACAGTTAGGGCGGTGGGCATCTAACCTTGTGTGCTTCTCGTCTGCGCCCGGTTAATCAGGGCGTTAGAAATATTTCCCCGTTCCACCGCATGACTGCGTCTTTAACTCGCGTCATTCCAGCTGGACTCATAAGACTGGACATCCTTAATAACCAGTGTTGACGTGATGAGCGTATGGAGCATGCGAAATGAGGAACTGGTGTCAGTTCTTTAGATGGGCTCTTTGCAGATATAAGTACCAGTATTATATGCGAATGTTGGAGTTGACATAGTACTCCACTTTGATGCATCTGCACCGACAGCAAAAGCTAGTGACACAATAGTGATACAAAGCAAGCACGGGCAGCCTGTAGGCTGCCCGTAACTTGTTGTGTCTAATTGGCTGGGAGGCAGGGACTCGAACCCCGATAGCCAGATCCAGAGTCTGGAGTCCTACCATTGGACGACCTCCCAAGATGTTTGAAGAAATTAACGTGCGAGCCAAGCTGTTGTCAACCGGCTCGCGCGCGGCGTGCGGGCCGAGAGCTTGGCCCCTGAGGCGCGGAGGCTCGCTCGTGCAATTTTAGACTTGCCCGTGAGCATAGATTGGCCGCACAATGTCCGGCAAGGTTGCCGCTTGCGCGCATAACGGCAAGAGAGTTTCATCACCTCATCGCTCCCTCACGTGCATGGTTCGTGCTCGACTCTCGATAAAGGGACTTTAAGCAGATGGATATGGACGAAGCGCGTGTTGAGGGCGACGACCCCTCCCAGCAACAATTACGCTCAGCGATCAGAGAGCTGGAGTTGAAGCTCAACGAGATGGCGGAGCTGGTCGCGCACGTGCGACACGAGATCAATAATCCTCTGACGGGCGTGATCGGCCAGGCGCAGTTGCTCCTGCGTGAGGAGTTGAGCCCGACGGCGCGCCGCCGCGTTGAAACCATCGAACAACTCGCCGGGCGTATACGCGACACCGTGGCGCAACTGCGCGAGGTGCAGCGCACACAGCTTCCCTCTCATCCCAGCCTGGCGGATGAGACGGACTCCCCGCCGCGTCATTAAAGTTTAGAGGCACGGGCGCTTCGGCCTAAAAGGCATCTTCGGGGCTCGCGCTGCCGACCGTGCGCGAGGTGATTTGGACGGGCGTGGGAGGCTTGGACTTGGGCGTCTCTCTTCTTCTCTCGGGAGCGAGTTTGGCCTTGAGCGCTTCTTTGAGCATCAGGCGACGGCTGCCGAGCGTCGCCATGTGAAAGGGGACGACGCAGCCGCAGCGGTCGCAATCCGCATTGTCGCCCATCATGCACTTGCCCTTGTGCTCGCCCGTGGGCCCAAGCGTGAAAGCCTTCAAACGAAACTCGCAATTGTCCGTGACCCGTTTCGCGTTCTTCGACCTCATCAACTCAAGCGTGGAATCCATCATGTTGATGACGCCCGGATACTTGCGCTTGAGCGCGAGAATGCGATCTATCAACGCGTCGCGCGTGGGCCAATCGAGCCAGAGAGCCTCGTCAAGATTCGTGACCGGCGTGAAGAAGTCGAAGATGATACCGCCGCGCGCAATCGGCCCCCACTCCTGAATCAAATCCTCTATGCAATCCTTGGTGATGCTCGTCAGTACGCAGGAGATTTGGATTTTCAGCTCCGGGTGATTGATGACGTTCTGTTTGATCTTCTGGTAGATGCCGGGAGCGCGCATCCGCGCGAACGCTTCTTCCGTGCCGTCAATGGAGATCACGTAGTTGCAGTCGTCCCAGGCGGGAAGCTCCATCGTGCCGTTGGTGACGACCGTGTTGTGCTTGAAATACCTGCGGCCCACTTCGATCAGTTGCTTACGCACCAGGGGCTCGCCGCCGACCCACGTGCAGAGCATCATCGGATGCCCTGCGGCCTTCATCTCTTCCAGCTTCTCGACCCACTTCTCGATGGAAAGCTCTTTTTCCCCCTTGTGGTCTTCGGCGAAGAAATAGCAGTGCTCGCAGCGCAGGTTGCAACGGTTCGTGACATCGATGGAGCCGATGGCATACTTCGGCAGGCCGAAGGCGAAAAGCCGCGCGGCTTGTGTGAGGCGACGAAGTTTCCCTGAAAATCCCATAACGCTAGACCGTGGCTTCCTCTTCCTCTGCGATCAGGTAAGGGGTCACGGCCTCTGGCTTCTCGTCGCAGTCCTCGGCCAGAATCGCGTTGACGATGGGCAGGCTCAAGCTGTGCCTGGTCGTCTTGAGCGGCACGTTCTTGCCCTTAGCGTAAACAGGATGACGCCCATGCTCTTCGTACCACTGGGCCAGGCCAGCCGTCTTGTGCATGTTCTCGATGATCTGCCGCCAGCCCACCCCTGTGTTGTAAGCGCAGAAGGAGATTTCGCCTTCCTGCGTGCCGTAAGGAATGACGCACATCTCCGTGCGGCGGAAATCATAGTTGAAGAGGTCTTGGAACCACATGCCCTCGACGCAGAGCACGCGCCAGACATCCGTGGGATCGTCCGCGTGCTTCATGCGATCGTTACGATCGGAATTGGAGTTGGTCGAGGACGGCTTGAACAGATTGATGATCTGCGAGATAGGGAAGCCTTCGGGCGCGCGGCTGGCGTCGAAGTTTCTCATAATCGCCATCCCGAGCTGCGCGTAAGAGAGCTTGCGCCCGCGCGCCGTGTCCGTAATCACCGCCACGTCCTTCATAAACTGCTCGTAGTTGAAGAAGTCGAAGAGCGAGGTGAACTCGCCCGTCTGGCGATTGACGACCATGAGCGTGAAGATGCCGCAGTTCGGGTGACAGTTGCAGGACGACCAGCCCCAGGGCGCGTCCGCTCCCTGCAACATGTCCATCACGGAAGTGAATGCCGAATAGGACGAGAGCGGGAACCAATCACGAAGCGCGCGCAGACGCCCGCCGAGTTGATCTTCGAGGTCGTGGGCCATCCCCGCCAGGGTATAACGCTGCTTGATGCGAACAGCATCGGGCACATCCTCGTCGCGCCCCGTGAAGGAGACCGGCTGGAAAGCTATCGTCTGAACCTTGTCTATATTCTTGGCGGCGAATTCTACGATCTGGCCGATGCCGTCGTTATTGATCGTGTTGACGATGGTGGTGACGAGCGTGACCTTGATACCGACGCTCGCCAGATTCTCGATCGCGCGCAGCTTGACATCGAAGAGATTGCCGACGCCCCTGTGCTTGTTCTTCTCTTCGGAGACGCCGTCGAATTGCAGGTAGACGCCGTGCTGCCCGGCTTCCTTTGCGGCCTTGCAGAACTCTATGTCTTCGGCGAAGCGTATGCCGTTGGTCGCGGCCAGTATGCGATAGAAGCCGATCTTCTTAGCGTAGGCGACAGCCTCAAGATAGTAGGGCGAGAGCGTGGGCTCGCCGCCGGAGAAGAGGATGATGACCTGACGGCGCGGCTTGAACGAGACGGCGCGGTCGAGGATCGCTTTCGTATCCTCGAAGGTGGGCTCGTGGACATAGCCGACCTGATTGGCATCCATGAAGCAAGGGTTGCACATCATGTTGCAACGATTCGTCAGGTCGACCGTGAGGACTGCGCCGCGTCCGAACTTGATATTGCTCGTCCCATGACGATGCACGTCCTTGTCTTCGGCGGCGCGAAAGTCTCGCCCGAAGAAGAGCGACTCGATGCGCTCCAGAAACTTCGGGTCGGTCGCCATCACGTCCGTGAACTCGCCGTGCTTCGCGCAGGTCTTGCGCATAATGACGCGCCCGTCTTCTTCCAGAATCTGCGCCTTGATCTCGCCCGGGTGCGAGTGCATCAGTGTTTCGAGCGCGGTCTCGCCGGTAATCACGGCGTCGCGCACCTCTTTGACGCAGCGCGGGCACAGCGAATCGGTTTCGCGCGGGAAGCCTAAGGGCGGAGACGTGCGTTCGTAAGATTTCAGGAGCGGCCCGGGGGCCCAGGTGGGACGAATCGCCTCGCCCTCGGGAAGGCGCTGATTAAGGGACTGAAACGCCTTCCACGCCACGTCCGAAAGGTTCGAGAGCAGTTTGGAGCTTTTCACCCCGCTGAACTTACCCTTCTCAGATTCGCCTCTGCGAAATTGGTCGCTAAACAAAATGGTTCTCCTCATGGGCCCAAAGGGATGAAAGATAAGAGGGCCCCGGTCAATCGTCAGAACGAAAAATTGCTGTAAATGCCTGTCGTAACTGCCCTGGCGCACGCGCACACTACGGCACGTAAAGCCTTGCAGCCTGACATGATAGTGTCGTCAGGAGGTAAAGGCAAGCGGGTAATAGGGAAAAACCGGCGGAATCCCTTGAGAGGCTAGAGCGTCAGTCACTTACGCCGATCAATTAAGCTGGCCGCGCGGGCGCTTTGGCGGGCGATTCTCCCGATTAGAGGCAGGCATCAGCGGGGCTTTGTAAACCGGGCGCACGCGCCTGTTGCGACGCGCCAGCAGTAGCATGTACTATCCGAGCCGCGATTTGCTCTATTTTCTTATGGATATTCACCCGACAGCCGTTGTCAGTCCGCGCGCGCGAATCGGCGCAGGCGTGCGCGTCGGCCCTTATGCCGTGATAGAGGAAGATGTCACGATCGGCGAGGGCTGCGCGATAGCCTCTCATGTCGTCATCAAGCGTTTCACAACCCTTGGCCGCCGTAACCGTATTTACGAGCACGCCGTTCTGGGCGGCTTGCCGCAGGACGTAAAATTCAGGGATGAGGAGAGCCGTCTGGTCGTCGGCGACGATAACCTGATACGCGAGGGCTCGACGCTGCATCGCGCGAGCGGCGAAGGCTGCGAGACTCGCGTGGGCTCGCGCAACTTCCTGATGATCGGCACACACGTCGCGCATAATTGTTTGATCGGCGACGATAATATCTTCGCCAACGGCGTGGCGCTCGCCGGTCACATCACGGTGGAAGATCACGTCTTTCTCTCCAACAACGTCGGCTGTCACCAGTTCGTGCGTCTCGGGCGCTATGCGATGGTAGGCGGCAAGTCGAAGATCGTGCAGGACGTGCTGCCCTTCTTCACGACGGACGGGAACCCGCCGCGCGTGCGCGGGCTCAACTCCGTCGGCCTGCGTCGCGCAGGATTCGACGCGCCCTCGCGTCAGGCTTTGAAGAACGCCTACCAGCTTCTCTTTCGTCGTGGTCTCAGCCTTGAAGATGCGCTCACGGAGATGGGCCAACTGCGGGATGACAACGTAGATCACCTGATAGGCTTCATACGCGAGTCGCGGCGCGGCTTTACGCGCGAGCGTAAGCGACAAAGCGTGGCGGCTGACGAAGCGCTCACAGTTTGAGTCGAACGAATTAGCGAGAGAGAGCATGCGTGCCGGAAGACTTATGAACTCGGAAATCAAAGAGAAGACTGTCGCGGAACTGGCCGCCCATGTCGGCGGGCGCGTGAAGAATGATGCGAGCCTGCTGATTAAAAGGGTGGCGAGCCTTGAGGATGCCGTAGAGGGCGAGATCGCTTTCATAGAAGATAGAAAACTTCTGGAAGCAGCGCGCGGCAGTCGCGCCTCGTGCCTGATCGTGCCCGAGGGATTAGAGCTTGAGTCACACTCCCTGATTGAAGCGGCGCGCCCGAAGCTGGCCTTCGCCCTGATCGCGGAACTGCTGCACCCGCAAAAACAGTATGAGCCGGAGATTAACCGGACGGCGATCGTCGCCCCGAGCGCAGAAGTTGACGAGAGCGCCTATGTCGGCGCGCATGTGCGTATAGGCGAGCGCGCACGCGTCGGAGCGCGCACGCAGATTCACACGGGCGCATCCATCGGCGACGACGTTCACATCGGGCGCGAGTGTGTCATTCATCCGAACGTCGTGCTCTATGACAACGTGCGCATCGGCGACCGCGTTATCCTTCACGCGGGCGTTTGTATCGGCGCGGATGGCTTCGGATATGTGCCGGACAGTGAGAACGTTCGCCACAAGTTTCCGCAGATCGGCAGCGTCCTCATAGAGGACGACGTGGAGATCGGCGCGCACACCTGCGTCGACAGAGGCGCGCTGGGCCAGACGAGAATCGGGCGCGCGGCCAAGATAGACAACTTGGTGCAGATCGGGCACAACGTCGACATCGGCGCGCGCGTCGTGATCGCCGCGCAGACGGGCATCTCCGGCAGCACCGTCATCGAAGACGACGCTATCATCGGCGGGCAGGTCGGCATGGGCGACCACGCCAGAGTCCAGAGCGGGGCCATCATCGGCTCGAAAGCCGGAATCCTTCCCGGCAAGATCGTCCGCCCGGGCGTCTGGTGGGGCATCCCCGTGCAACCCCTGGAAGACTACAAACGCCTCAACGCTCACATGAATCGCCTGCCACACATGCGCGAAGAACTGAAGAGGCTGCGCGCGGAATTGGATGAGTTACGGAAGAGGATGGACGAAGAGGCGAAGCGCGAATCCTGAGATTACCGCCTGATAATCATTTGACCTTGTGGTAAACTTTATAAGCGTATGAGCGAAGAGATTACACAAAACATACCTGATGGCCGCTCGTTTGAAGAGCGCGTCTTTGCTCGCTTCGATGCTATGGACGCTCGCTTCAATGCCATTGATGCTCGCCTCGACGGCATGGACGCTCGGCTCGATTCGATGGACAGGCGGCTCGAAGCGCTGGAGATCGAGTCCGAACGACGCGCGCTGGAAACAAAACCGATCTGGGAGCGTGCGCTGGCCGAGATACTTGAAGTGAAGGAAGGTCTCTACAACGTCGAGCGTAAGCTTGACATTCTGAGCAGCGACATAGTGAAGGTTCGCGCAGACCAGGGGCATCTTGGAAGACGGCTCGACAAGCTTGAATCCAAGCCCACGCCGTAAACATTTCTTAGCTCTTACTTCTTCCACTCTCTGACAGCGCGAAGGATGGCATCGGCGGCGCGGCGTGAGGCGCGGCCTGCGCCGAGGCGTGCCGTTACAGCGGCTAGTTGAGCGCGCGCATCACGATTGCGTTTCTCGTCGAGCAGCGCCGTCAACT
>DATDFK010000026.1:0-135129 GCA_036522655.1 Pyrinomonadaceae bacterium
TTGAGGGAATCTGTCCTTAGTACGAGAGGACCGGGATGGATCCACCTCTAGTGTACGAGTTATGGCGCCAGCCGTAGCGCTCGGTAGCTAAGTGGAGCATGGATAAACGCTGAATGCATCTAAGCGTGAAGCCAGACCCAAGATTAGTCCTGACAGTGAGACTCCTGGTAGACCACCAGGTTGATAGGGTGGGTATGTAAGCGTTGAAAGACGCTCAGTTGACCACTACTAATTAGTCCCTTGGCTTGACCGTAAAATTTACTCTCAAGCAAGAAAGCAAATTTGCAGCCGCATGCACATGTTGCTGCCTATGGTCACTATTCGATTTTCCAAGCTCTCTTACAGAGTTGACAAGTTTTCCGGTGGTTTTGTCGAGAGGGTCACACCCGTTCCCATCCCGAACACGGAAGTTAAGCCTCTTGGAGCCGATGGTACTGCACGCGCAGGTGTGTGGGAGAGTAGGAAGCCGCCGGGATAATTTCAAAAGGAAGCCCGCGAGAGCGTTACGCTCTCGCGGGCTTTTCTAGTTTCCGGCTGCGGGCCGTTTCGCTCGACGCCGATTCCCCCGGCTGAAGAATTCAGGAAGGGTCATCAAACCTTTGCTCAAAGCCTTGACACTCGCCTTTCTCCTCTTAGCTGTTGCCTGTCATAGTGGCGCAGGGAGAGATGGCGACCGCGACGGCAATGCGAAAGTCCCCGTCTATACTTTCGAGGTGATAAATGCCTGGCCTCATGATACCGGGGCCTTCACGCAGGGGCTGGAAATCCATCAGGGCTCGCTTTATGAGAGCACCGGGCGCAACGGTGCGTCCAGCCTGCGACAGGTTGAGCTTGAGACGGGCCGCGTCTTGCGGAAGGTTGAAGTCCCGCAAGAGTATTTCGCCGAAGGGCTGACTATTTTTCAGGGGAAGATATACCAGTTGACCTGGCAATCGCATAAAGGGTTCATCTACGACCTGGCGAGCTTTCAACCCTTGGGCGAATTCACCTATGAGGGTGAAGGCTGGGGACTCACGCACGACGACCGCTCTCTGATTATGAGCGACGGCACGAACCTGATACGCTTCATAGACCCGGTCAACTACAAGACGGAGAGGGCCATCAAAGTCTACGACGGCGATCGTCCCCTGACGAAGCTCAACGAGCTGGAATATATACATGGCGAGATATACGCCAACATCTGGGAGACGGACTGGATCGTGCGGCTCGATCCTCAGACGGGAAAAATCCTGGGCTGGATAGATTTGAAAGACCTGCTTCCGCGCGCTGATCGCAGCGCGCAGACAGATGTGCTCAACGGCATAGCCTATGATGGCGCAAGCGACAGGCTCTTTGTCACCGGCAAACTGTGGCCGAAGCTTTTCCAGATTCGTTTGAAAAAGAGGTAGACGACGAAGAGCGTCCCGTAGGCGCTCCCGTCTTAAGCGAGGACAACCCGCGAAGTGACCTTTAGCACTTATTTCAGAATCTCTTCCTATGCGATGGTCGGGGCGGGCGCGCTCGCGCTGGCCGTCTCGGGCGGCATGGGGCTGATGCTGGGCGGAGCGTTCGCCAGCGTAATGCTCATCGCGTGGAGTCTGGAGGGCACGCGCTGGCAATTGCCCGAGCGCGTCGGGCTCGTCATAGTCTTACTCTCGCTGCCGCTCTTTTATCTGGATTGGAGATACCAGACGAGCACGGGCGATGCTCGCGAAAGAGTCGGGGTAAGCGCACTCGCGCATCTCATACTTTTTCTCTCAGCCGTCAAACTGCTACAGGTCAAGGCCGACCGCGACTGGGTGTTCCTCTACCTGATCTCTTTCTTCGAGGTGCTGCTGGCCGCAGGGCTCACGCTTAGCCCTCTGTTTCTGGCGACCTTGGGCCTCTACACGCTCTGCGCCCTGAGCACGATCATCGCCTTCGAGATCAGGAAGGCACGACGCCGCGTACGCATCACGGAGACGCGCCTGCTGGTTGCGCCCGATTCGACCCTGATCGGGCGCTTGATAAAGAGGCGAGCCAGGCATCGCAATATTGAGGCGAGGCGTTTGCCGGTGGTCGCGTTCGTCCTGTTGATATTGATTTTCGCTCTCGCGATGCCGCTCTTTCTGATCGCGCCGCGCTATGGCTCAAGCGCGCTGGCGCGAACGGGCGGCGGGCTCTCCGGCTTCGTCGGATTTTCCGACACGGTCAACCTGGGCGACATAGGCCGCCTGCAACAGAGCGAGCGCGTCGTGATGCGTGTGCGGGTGGATGACCCGCAGTCTGAGCGCAACCGATTTCTGAGATGGCGCGGCGTCGCGCTTGATGAATTCAGCGGGCGAGGCTGGCGCAGGTCGCGCAGCAAGACTTCCTATGAGCGTACCACCAGCGAGCGAAAATTCTTCCAGCTCGGAACGATAGACAGCCTGCACCGCATCACGACGCAGACTTTTTTCCTTGAGCCCGTGGATACGCCCGTGCTGTTTGCCGCGCCGCGCACGGTCGCCATCCAGGGACAGTTCTCCTACGTGCAGCGCGACATGGAGGGCTCGCTCTCCGTGCGCCCACACGACCTTGAGCGCATCACTTACAAGGCTTATTCGGACACGACGGAGCCCGATGAGGAGACGTTGCGCGAAGACCTCGGGCCGTATCCGCAAGAGTATCCGAAGAACTCGCGTCTCTCCTTTGCGCGTTATGTGCAACTGCCAGCCGGGCTTGACCCGCGCATAGGGGCCCTGGCGCGCGAGTGGATTATCCGCGCCGGCGCGCGCAACCGCTATGATGCGGCGCGCACGATCGAGCAGCACCTGCAAAGCGATTACGGCTATACGCTCGACCTGAAAGCCGGTGGCACAGACCCCTTAGCCGATTTCCTCTTTCGCGTGCGCGAGGGGCATTGCGAGTATTTCTCGACGGCGATGGCCGTCATGCTGCGCACCGAAGGAATCGCCGCGCGCGTGGTCAACGGTTTTCAGATGGGCGAGTATAACGACGCGGCCGACGCCTACACCGTGACGCAGCGCGACGCGCATTCCTGGGTCGAGGTCTATTTCCCCGAAACGGATTCGTGGGTGACGTTTGACCCGACGCCCGCTGCGGGTCGTCCCCCGCGTCAACACACGGGACTCTCGGCCAGCCTCTCCAAGTACGCAGAGGCTCTGGAGCTGATGTGGATTCAATACGTCGTCGGCTATGATAAACAGGAGCAGCGCTCGCTGGCGACCACTCTGCGTAATCGTCTGTACAACTATCGTCGCGCGCTGAGCGATGGGCTGGATGGCATCACGGCACTGGCCGTAGAATGGTGGCGCACGTTGACGGGACAGAACGTCTCCCAGCATCCTTTGCTCGCTGCTGTGGGCGGACTCTTCATGCTCCTGCTCCCGCTGTTGCTCGCGGTCATGTTGCTTTCGCTGCTCTGGGGCAGGATAAAACGGCTGGGCCTGTGGCGCGGCCTGCGGTTCTGGCGGACAGAGGCCGAAGGCCACTCCGTGATAGACTTCTACGAGCGCATGACGGCTGTGCTGGCTGCTCGTGGGCTCGAACGCGACGCGAGCGAGACGCCCCTGGAGTTCGCCACGGCGACGGGGATGACGGAGGCGTTGAAGATTACGCGCGCCTATAATCGCGTGCGCTTCGGCGAGCAAAAGCTGTCCGCGACCGAAGCCGCCGAGATCGAAGAGTGGTTGTCCCGTTTGGAAGGAGAAAAGCGGAGCGATAAATGACGTTCGACCAGGCAACAGCATAACGCTTGTTCTTACTTGCCGCTCGTCACATATCACTCGTCGTTGCATTATGAAAGTCGGATTTATCAGTCTGGGCTGTCCGAAGAATCTGGTGGACAGCGAGGTCATGATGGGCCAGCTCCAGCAGGCCGGTTATGAGATTACGCCGGATGCTACTGAGGCCGACACGGTGGTCGTCAATACCTGCGGCTTCATCGAGTCGGCCAAGCAGGAATCTATCGACGCTATTCTGGAAGCGGCGCGGCTGAAGACCGAGGGACGGGCCCAGCGCCTCGTCGTCGCCGGTTGCCTCGTCGAGCGCTATCGCGAGCAGTTGCGCGCAGAGATGCCGGAGGTCGACGCCTTCATCGGCACTAATCAGGTCAGCGAGATTACGACTGTTTGCGATGAGCAGACGAACACGCGCTCGCTTCCCGTCCTGCCGATAGGCAACCAGAGCGCCACCTATCTTTATGATGAATCGACGCCGCGCGTGCTCGCCACGCCCGATTACAGCGCCTTCATCAAGATCGCGGAAGGATGCGACCGCCCCTGCGCCTTCTGTTTCATTCCGCAGATGCGCGGCCATTTTCGCAGCCGCCGTATGGGCTCGATCCTCGTCGAAGCGCAGCAACTCGCGGACGAAGGCGTCAAAGAACTCGTCCTCGTCGCGCAGGACTCATCCCGTTATGGCGAAGACCTCGGACGCCCGGACGCGTTGGCCCATCTGCTGCGCGAGCTTTCTCATCTCGATGCGATCGAGTGGGTGCGCGTGATGTACACCTACCCGACGCACATCAGCGACGCTTTTCTTGACGTGCTGGCGACGGAGCCGAAGGCCGTCAAATATCTGGACATCCCTTTGCAGCACGCTTCGGCAAATGTTTTAAAACTGATGCGGCGCGGCGGGACGCGCGCAAGTCTCGAACGCCTGATCAAACGCGTCCGTGATCGCGTGCCCGGCATAGCCATCCGCACGACATTCATCACGGGCTTTCCCGGCGAGACGGAAGAAGATTTTGAAGAATTGCTCGCCTTTGTTCGCAACGTGGAGTTTGACCGCGTCGGCGTCTTTACGTATTCGGATGAAGAGGGGACGCCCGCTTTTGAGTTGCCGGACAAGGTGGACGCGAGGACGGCGAAGAGACGACGCGACCGGCTGATGAAAGAGCAGAAGCATATCTCGCGGCGTCGCAACCGTGCGCGCATAGGCTCGACCGTGCGTGTACTGTTCGAGGGCGAGAGCGCCGAGACAGAGTTGCTCTGGCAGGGACGCACGGAAACACAGGCCGCAGACATAGACGGCTGTGTGCTCATCAACGACGCGCCGGAAGATTTCGAGCCCGTGCCCGGACAGTTCGTCAACGTGCTGATCACGGAAGCCCACGACTACGATCTCGTCGGCAGAATAGTTTAAGAAGAGATGAGAGATGAGCGATGAGGGATGAGTTAAAGACAGGCTCTTGCTTTTAACTCATCCCTCAATCGCTTATCTCTCATCCCTCATCGCTCATGCAAGTCAAAGAATCAAGCGACGAGTTGAACCCGCCTGTGGTGACGACGGGCGTTGTGCTCGGGCGCGGGGCGGGGCCGCGAACGGCTGTGGACTGGCTGGCGCTCGCCGTCGCGACATGCGGTGTCGGCTACCTGCCGCTCGCGCCGGGCACTTGGGGCTCAGCGGTTGGCGTCGGTCTTTACCTGATCTTTAACGCCGCGTGCGCGAGGCTCTTCGCGTACGGGTTGTCGCGCGGGTTGAGCACGACGGCGCTCGCGTCCCTTCGCACGTCCTGCCTGCTGCTGATCGTCCTGGCGCTCTCGCTCGCAGGCATTTGGGCTGCAACGCGCGCCGAACGGCTGTTAGGGCGTAAAGACCCGGGCGCGGTCGTCGTGGACGAGGTCGCCGGACAGTTCTTAACGTTTTTGTTTGTCCCGGTGGATGCCGGGGCGTGGATTATTCTGGCAGGCTTCCTGGCGTTTCGTGCGTTTGACATCTGGAAGCCGTATCCTGTTCGCCGTCTCGAAGCGCTCGCCTCGGGATTGGGAATCATGGCCGACGACCTGCTGGCCGGGGCCTATGCGGCGACGCTCGTTTCTTTTCTGTTAACAATTCATCTGTGGCTATAGAAGGAGAATGCGAAGTGCAAGAAGCTAAAGACCCCAAGTCAACGGAAACTGCCGGTGGCAAGAGCGGCGGCACGGAGAGCAAAGAGCCGGACGCAGCCGCGACGAGCGAAGACACCTTGAGCGATATTGAAGAGACCGAAAAAGTCTCCGGCACGTCCGGTCAAGATCGCGGGGGGCGATCCTCTTCGACGCCTTCACCCGACGGCGCGTTCGACGAGGGCGGCAGCCGCAGCCCCCGCGAAGACCCCGGGCCGATGTAAGACAAAGGATGAAGGCGGAAGGATGAAGGATGAAGTAAAGCATTCAAGACACGGAAGCATTTCTTTCATCCTTCATCCTTCCGCCTTCATCCTTTCTTTCATCCTTCATCCTTGCGCTTTCCGCTTCCGATCCAGCCTTTACGCCAGAAGAACATCAGCATGCCGATTCCGATGATGATCATCACGATGAGGACGGCGAAGTATCCGTAGGTGGTGTGAAGCTCCGGGATGTTGTCAAAGTTCATGCCGTAGAGCCCGGCGATGAAGGTCAGCGGCAGCATGATCGCGGAAAAGATCGTCAGCACTTTCATAATGTCGTTCGTCCGGTTGGAGACGACAGAAAGATAGGAGTCGAGCGCGCCGCCGATCAGGTCGCGATAATTTTCCGCCAGGTCTGTGATGCGCGTCAGGTGATCGTGTATATCGCGGAAGAAGGGCAGCATCTCGGGGGCGATCAACTTAAATTCGCCGTGGCTGATGCGATATAGAATATTCAATTGCTTGCCGGAGTTGCGGCGCAGGCGCAGGATGCTGCGCTTCAAGTGTTGAATCCGTTCGAGAATCGAGCTGTCCGGGTTGGTTAAGTTGAATATCTCGTCTTCGAGCTGAATCAGTCGCTCGTCGAAGTCGTCCAGCACGGGCATGTAGAAATCTATGAGCTGATCCAGAATCTGGTAGAGCAAATAGGCCGGGCCGCGCTGGCAGGGAATAGGGCTTGAGCGCACTAACTGCTTGACGATATTGATGCTGCGGAAAACATCGTGGTGATAGGTGAGGACGAAGTTGCGGCCCAGGAATCCGTCCAGCTCGATGGTGTTGAAGTTGACGGAATCGGTGTTGGCCGTAACGCCGTGAAGAATGAAATAGAGATACTCTGGAAACTCTTCCACCTTCGGGTGATGTCGATCGGCGCGGCAGTCTTCGACCGAGAGCGGGTGGAAACGGAAAACGTCCAGCAGGATTCGATCGTCGTCATCGGTCGGGTGCTCCATGTCCACCCAGATAGTGAGGCTCTCGTCGCTGAGTAAATCGGGCAATTGCTCGACGGTGAATCCCTCTTCAACCTTAATTGATCCGGGGCGATACACGAATATTTCCACGTAGACTTCTCCTCTGCTCATGGGAAGAGATGGAACTGCGCTCGCCAGGTCTTTAGATGGGCCCTGCGGCGGCGCGAGAGTTTACCATTACGGCGGCAGGTCGCGCCAGATAAGCCTCCGGCGACTCGACGGCCCACCGCGACGGTTGATACTATCTTGAGTAATCAGCAGTCAGCGATCAGTCCTCGATTAAAGAACTCGGGGGCCGACCATTGATTGCTGATTACTTCTGATTGAGGACTGACGGCTGATTACTATTATGACTGAGATGAAAATATTTGTCGCTGATGATGTGAGCGAGAGCGGTCTTGAGCCGCTCGTCGCGGCGGGCTTTGCGGTGGAGAAGAGAACGCGGCTTGAAGGCGCTGAGCTGCGCGAGGCCGTAGGCGATTGCGAGGGGCTGGTCGTGCGCAGCGAGACAAAGGTGACTGCCGAGCTGATGGAGGCGGCCAGGCGACTGCGGGTTGTCGGGCGCGCGGGCGTCGGCGTCGATAACATAGATGTTGTGGCGGCGACGACGCGCGGCATCATCGTGATGAACGCGCCCGACGGCAATACGATCACGACCGCCGAGCACACCATCGCCATGCTGATCGCGCTGGCGCGACGCGTGCCGCAGGCCAACGCCAGCCTGAAGAGCGGTCGCTGGGAGCGCAAACGTTTCATCGGTGTTGAGCTTCGCGGCAAAACCCTGGGCATCATCGGGCTCGGTCGCATAGGCCGCGTCGTCGCCAGCCGCGCTCGCAGCTTCGGCATGAACATCCTCGCCTTCGACCCCTTCATCGCGCCCGAACATGCCCGCGACCTTGAGCTGGAGACAGCCTCGCTCGAAGATGTCTTCGCGCGCTCGGATTTTCTGACAGTCCACACGCCGCTCACTTCCGAGACGCGCGGCATCATCGGTGCGCCCGCATTCGCGCGCATGAAAAAGGGCGTGCGCCTGATCAACTGCGCGCGCGGCGGCCTCATCGACGAGCGCGCACTGCTGGCGGCGATTAAGGAAGGCACTGTGGCTGGCGCTGCCTTGGATGTCTTTGAAGAGGAGCCGCCGCCCGCTGATCATCCGCTGCTCGCTCTCGAAGAGGTGATCGTGACACCGCACCTCGGCGCATCGACCAGGGAAGCGCAGGAGGGAGTCGCGCTGACGGTGGCCGAACAGATGCGCGATTATCTATTGACGGGAGCGCTGCGCGGCGCGGTCAACGTCCCTGCGCTCGGCGCGCAGGAGTTGAACGTGCTTCAGCCCTTCATAGTGCTGGGCGAAAGCCTCGGGAGATTCCAGGCACAGTTGCTTGACGAGGCGGTGCGAGAAGTGCGGATTGAGTACGCAGGCGAGGTCGCGGAGATGGACGCCGCGCCCGTCACGCGAGCCTTTCTCGCGGGGCTGCTGCGCAACGTGAGCGCACGCGTCAACGTCGTCAACGCTTTCCTGATCGCGGAAGAGCGCGGCATCAGTGTGACGGCCTCCTACAGGCGCTCTACGGGGACGAACGATGCGGGACACGCGATTCACACGCGCGTCCTCTCCACGGGCGGCGAGCAGACCGTCGCCGGGACTCTCTTCGGCTCTGGAACAGAAGGGCGTATCACGGAGATCAACGGCTTCCGCATCGAAGCCATCCCGCACGGCCACATGCTCGTCACGCGCAACCTGGACGTGCCCGGCGTGATCGGCCATCTCGGAACGGTGCTCGGCCAGCACGGCGTCAACATCAGCCGCTTTCACCTCGGAAGACGCGAGCGCGGCGGCGAGGCTATGGCCGTCATCGAAACGGACGCCCCCTTAAACGACGAAACGCTCAAAGCCCTACGCGCCTACGAGCCCGTCATCTCGGCCCGTCAAATAGAGCTTTAGAGCGCTTTTCGCCTGAGTATGAAGATCGGGGCGCGCCTGAAGCTAAAGCCCCGAAAAAGCCTTAAAATTGCAAAATATTTTTGATTGACGCGCGTTTGGGCATGGCTTAAAGTGCGTACAACTTGACGGATGCTGAATGTGTCTGTCTAGCGTATTGCTGGGGTGAGGACAGTGATGCGCCCATTTAAGGAGAGCGGTGGAGCCCCCAATGCTTCACCGCTTTTCTTTTGTCATGACAAACGAAACGGGCGCACAGGCTTTCTACTCGATGGTGAAGTTGACCTGCTGCGAGGCGCTGGACTTGGCGATGCGGTCTATGGCCGTCACGCTCAGCACGTATTGCCCGACGGGCAGTTTGTCCAGACGGACTTCCGCCGCATATGGAAGGCGCGCCATATCGGGCAATCCTTCGGTCTTGAGCTTGCTCAGGGCAGTGGTTATCACCGGCTGGTCGTCGCGGAAAATCTGTACCTGAAGCGCGACATCGGGCGCGGCGTCCGCTCCGGGCCCGCGCTGGGCGTTGTAGACGTAGGTGATGAAACGTAGCTGCTCGTTATGATTGAAGCGACGCTCGACGCTGATATTCACGGGATTAGTTTCGCTCGCCGTTTGTTGTGGATTAGCCGGATGCCCGCCGATGATAAGGCTGCTCATCGCGAGTTTGCGCGTCGCCAGGTCGGGTATCTCGACCCACTGCGTAGCGCTGCCGGTGCGCCCCGTCCTGGCGTCGCGCGCGCCGACACGCACCTGGTAGAGTCCGGGCTTGATGCGTATCTGGTAGTGATAGAACAGAGAATTGTTCATGAAGGCCGGAAGGTCTTCGGGCGCGACGTTGATGCGTAACTGGTCTTTGAAGTTTGCGCCCGCTTTGCCCTCGTCGTTGTAGACCAGACCGGCGACATCAACCATCCCGGCGTGTTTGCCGTCTTTCAGCTCAAGCGTCACGGTCTCGGGCGAGACGGACATGACGATGGTGAGCAGTGGGCCCACATCCGGCAGGTCGTTGAAATAGGCGAAGACGGAGGTGGGCAGCGCGCGCCTGGGAAAGACATCCGTGATGGCCTTCTGCAATTCTGTCGAGGCGGGAGCGGCAGCGGCGGTGTCGGGCCTGTTCGGCGGAGTCTTGCCGCGCTTGTTCGTAGTCTCCGGGTCGGTCGTGAAGAAACCGTTGCGCACGCGAACGACCAGCTCGGGTCGCCCGGCCACCTTCGCTTCGATGCGACGAAACTTGCCGGGCTTCTGCTGATCATTGTCGGGCCGCCAAGCCAGCAGGTAGTAAACGGAGGTCTCTTGCAGAGTCCGGTTGATACTGGCGTCGAGCGCGTTGGTGTTGAGCAAAGCGCGCCCGCCGGTATTCTCCGCGATCATCCGCAGCGGCTCCTGCTTGGCTCGTATTTCCGAAGAGGTGGTCGGCAACTGTCCATAAGGGTCGAACCCGCCGGAGGTGCTCGCATCCATGCCTGTTTCGAGCCCGAGCGGGCTCATCGTATAGACGACCGTGCCGGAGCGGGCCGCCGCATCCGTCGCGCGCCGCACCTTTTCCAGAACGTCTGAATCCCTGACGTTCATGACGAATCCTTCCGAGAGGAAAAAGACCAGCTTGCGTCCGGGCAGCTGGGCCGTCGAGCGCATCAGGCTCGACAGCGTGAGCAATAGGTTTGAGTTGAGCGCATCGGATTGCAATAGGAGATTGCGCGCTCGTACATGGACGAGATTGACGGCCACATCGGCTCTCATGCCGGGATTTTCCCGCAGCAATACTTCCACGAAATAAGAGATCACGTTCTGATTATTCTGTTCGATCTCAAGCGCCTGGACGACGGACATCGGCGGGCTCTCAATATCGCGAATGGTGAAGCCGCGAAAGTTTATGCGCCCGATGGCCTTGCGCATGACGGTCTTGTTGTCTGTCAACTGCTGAAGAAAGCCTATCTGTCCGCTCGCGGAGGTGATCGCCACCTGATCGTTCTGCTTGACCTCTTTATCAATGAAGCTCAGGAGCGACTTGCGTGTGCGCAGGACACTTTCGGCGGAGAGATGCAGGTCGTCTATGAAGAAAAAGATGGTGCGCCCGCGATCGAGCGGCACGACCGCGCCGCTGCTGTTGCGTGCGCCGCCGCCGCCACCGCGCGCCGCCGCCAACTGCGCTTCTTCGTTACTGCTTCCGGCCACGACGCGCTCGAAGAAAGAGATCGTCTGCGGCTTGCCGTCAACGCGCAGCTCAAACTGTTCCGGCTTCAGGTTATCGATAAAGCGTCCCTGTTTGTCGAAGACCATCACGTCCGTTTGCACCAGATCGGTGCTGACGCGCACGACATCCTCGCCTTGAGCATCCGGCGGTGTCTGGGACGCAGGAGGCTCAGCCGGAGCTTGCTGGCCGTAGGCCGCCGAGACGACAATGGACGCGCAGCAGAGAGCCGCACAAAGAGAGCGCTTGAGCATAGTGTCTATTGATCGCATAACGGTTAATATCTAATAGGGAGACATGAGGGGTCGCCGGACGCCTTCAATCATACTATAAGACTTGACGGGAGCGGCGAGAGCCTCTTTGAAAACTTTA
Organism: Pyrinomonadaceae bacterium; assembly: GCA_036522655.1. Classification (GTDB taxonomy): domain Bacteria; phylum Acidobacteriota; class Blastocatellia; order Pyrinomonadales; family Pyrinomonadaceae; genus DASQYE01. The sequence goes on from DATDFK010000026.1 coordinate 11,589, forward strand.
GCGCCGACGTAGCCCGTCTGAGACGGCCCACGAACCCTGTGCGGCTGATCGTGCTTTTGCCTTAACGGCTGTGAGATTCGCCGGGCATGATAAAGGATGCTCTACGAAAAAATGGAGATGACGGATGGTCGCCGTCGGCCATCGCCCGCATCTGACCTCTAACATCTATTCTTATGAGTATTGAGATCGAAAAAAAGTACAGGCTCACGCGCGACGAGCATGCGCGTCTGCTGCGTCGTCTTGCGGAAGTGAACGCGACGCCTTACGGCAAGAGGTTTGAGGAGAATACGCTCTACGCGGGCGGCGCGCTAGACCCGCAGACAGAGGTGCTGCGGCTGCGGCGCGTCGCTGATCGGGCCATCCTCACGTACAAACGACGCTTCGCCTCCGCGTCTCCCATCAAACATCACCGCGAAGAAGAGACTGCGGTGGAGGATGCCCAATCGTTGGCCCAAATTCTGTATGCGCTCGGCTACAGGCCCACGCTCGTCTATGAAAAGCGACGCGCGACATGGCGAGTCGCCAACGCCGAGGTGGTCATAGATGAGCTTCCCTTCGGTCTCTATCTTGAGATAGAAGGCGACGAGCAGGCCATCCAAGAAGCCGAGCGCCTGCTCGAACTGGCAGAGGCCGAGGCCGAAATGTCTTCCTACCCGGCGCTAACGAAGCTCCACGGCGAGAAGCACGGTGACCTCATCGAAGCACGATTCCAGATGCGTTTGCCCGAAGCGTAACTCATAGAGCCACTACAAGGGCGACAGAGAGCCCCTGAAAGGGGCGATAGAATGTAGCCCATGACGTGAGTCATGGGTGAATTGATTTAATAGAAACAGCAAAGCCCCGAAGGGGCGTAAGAAACTCAACCTGAATTTCTTACGCCCCTCCGGGGCTTTCGTCTCTCTTTTCAACTTGTACCCACGACTTACGTCGTGGGCTACAATCTGTCGCCCCTGAAAGGGGCTAACTCTGTAGTCTCTGACAAAGGGCCAGAGGGGCGAATTACATGCCCATACCGCCGCCCATGCCGCCCATACCGCCGGGCATCGCAGGGGTCTTGTCATCTTCGGGCAACTCGGAGACCATCGCTTCGGTCGTCAGCATCAGGCCGGCGATTGATGCGGCGTTCTGCAACGCCGTGCGCGTGACCTTGGCCGGGTCGATGACGCCAGCCTTGACCAGGTCTTCGAGTTCTTCCGTCTGAGCGTTGTAGCCGAAGTTCTCGTTCTTCTGCTCGCGTACGTGCTCGACGATGACAGCGCCTTCCTTACCGGCGTTCTGCACGATCTGGCGCAGAGGCTCTTCGAGCGCGCGCTTGACGATCGAGACGCCGATCTGTTCGTCGGCATCACCTTCGCCCGCCTTGTTGGCGAGGAACTTGTCCAGCGCCTTTGCCGCGCGCACCAACGTCACGCCGCCGCCCGGAACGATGCCCTCTTCGACGGCTGCGCGCGTCGCGTGCATGGCATCCTCGACACGCGCCTTCTTCTCCTTCATCTCCGTCTCGGTGGCCGCGCCGACTTTGATGACGGCCACTCCGCCGACCAGCTTCGCCAGACGCTCCTGCAACTTCTCGCGGTCATAATCCGAGGTCGTGTCCTCGATCTGAGCACGCAGGGTCTTGACGCGACCTTCGATGTCGCTGCCCTTGCCGTTGCCTTCGACGATGGTCGTGTTGTCCTTGTCGATCGTGACCTTCTTGGCGCGCCCCAAATCCTCAAGCTTGACGTTTTCGAGCTTGATGCCGAGGTCTTCGCTGATAACTTTACCGCCGGTCAGGATAGCTATGTCTTCGAGCATCGCCTTGCGACGATCACCGAAGCCCGGAGCCTTGACGGCCGCGATGTTCAGCGTTCCGCGCAGCTTGTTGACGACGAGCGTGGCGAGCGCTTCGCCTTCGACATCCTCTGCGATGATCAGCATCGGCTTGCCCATCTTGGCGACCTGCTCAAGCAGGGGCAGCAAGTCCTTCATCGAGCTGATCTTCTTTTCGTTGATCAAGATCAGCGGATTATCGAGCACCGCTTCCATGCGCTCCGGGTCTGTCACGAAGTAGGGCGAGAGGTAGCCGCGATCGAACTGCATACCCTCGACGACTTCCAGCGCCGTCTCCATCGTCTTCGACTCTTCGACCGTGATCACGCCGTCTTTGCCGACCTTGTTCATCGCTTCGGCGATGATATTACCGATGGTCTGATCGCCGTTGGCGGAAACCGTACCGACCTGCGCGATCATGTCGCCCTTGACGGGCTTCGACAGGCGCTTGATCTCTTCGGTCGCGCGCTCGACAGCCTTGTCGATGCCGCGCTTCAAGGCCATCGGGTTCGCGCCGGCCGCGACAGTCTTCACGCCCTCGCGGAAGATAGCCTGCGCCAGCACGGTCGCGGTCGTCGTGCCGTCGCCCGCCACGTCCGAGGTCTTAGAGGCCACTTCCCTGACCATCTGCGCGCCCATGTTTTCCAGCGCGTCCTTCAACTCGATCTCTTTCGCCACCGTGACGCCGTCTTTGGTAATCGTTGGGCTGCCAAACTTTTTGTCAATCACGACGTTACGGCCCTTGGGGCCGAGAGTAATCTTGACCGCGTCGGCGAGCTGGTTGACGCCGCGCAAAATCGCCGCGCGCGACTCCTCACCATGAATTACTTGCTTTGCCATCTCTTTTATTCTCCTAACTCGATATGTATGGGATTCAACTTTCCGTCAGTAAAAAAGCGGCGCTAGTCCTTTAACTCTTCCAGACTACTTGCCGCTTTTCTTGCTGCTGCCGCCGCTACCGCTGGCCGCGCCTGCGCGTTCGATAATTCCCAGAATCTCATCTTCGCGCATGATCAGGAACTCTTCGCCGTCCAGCTTGATCTCGCTCCCGCTGTACTTACCGAACAGCACGCGATCGCCCGCTTTCACGTCCAGCGTCTGACGCGTCCCGTCGTCCCTGTACTTGCCCTCGCCGACAGCGATGATTTCGCCCTCCTGCGGTTTCTCTTTGGCGGAATCGGGGATGATAATCCCACCGCGCATCTGCTCGCCCTCTTCGATCCGACGCACAATCACGCGATCATGCAGGGGTTTAATGTTTGTTGCCATGTCCTAGCTCCTTTCAGTGAACGTAACCCGTTAAGAATTGATTTGATTGCATAGCTCAGACAGCCAGATTTTAGCACTCACTGCCCAAGAGTGCTAAAAATATAGCATTCCCTACGTATTTGTCAATGTTTGCAGGCGGTTTGAAGACCTTGAGCGGAAAACAGAGAGGAAAAACCCGTCTGAAATCGTCTCAGACAGCGGCAAAGATGGCTCAGACAGCGCGCGAGGCGGTTCAGACAGGGCGAAAAGTAGCTCAGACAGTGCAAAAGTTTCTTCATACAGTGCGAAACCTTTGTCAAACAGACGGAAAGACTGTCTCAAGAGCCCCTGAAAGGGGCTTCGGCTTACTTTTTGGACTTGCTCCCGGCAAGGACAACAACCCGCCCGAGACCTTTGGCGGCACTGACCTGTTTTTATTAGGATTTACGGCTACGATTGCGCTTGGGAGTGCGTGTGGGGGTGCGTTCCTGCGTGCGGTAGTTGGCGACGCGCTTGGAGAGCGTATTGCGGTGAATGCCGAGGACGGTGGCTGTGCGCGAGAGGTGCTCTTTGTGGCGGGCGAGGGCTTTTTGAATATAGAGCTTTTCAAACTCGGCCAGGGCTTCGTCGAGCATGATCTGGCCGTCGAGCATATCGTCTATCAGGGCTTCAAGGCGGGCGCGCATCTGCATTAGGGTTCTCCGGGCGGACTTACGAAAGAGCGTATCAGTTATCGGCTGATGATGAATCCCGGTGTTCGTTGAAAAAGCGTGTACGAATATCCCGCGACGTGAAGGTCGCAAGCACCCGCGCGCCTGCGGCCAGGATGGGAGCGGTGCGAGCCTGTGCGACGGAGTCCAGACGCACGGGAAAAGCCGTTAAGGCCAGGTAAAGAACGGAACAGACGGCCAGCCCGCGTATGAGACCGAAAGATGCGCCGAGAGTGCGGTCGAGCCAGCGCAGCCGCGCGCGTCGCAAACCCCCAGCGACCCAGCGCCCGGCGATAAACCCGATCAGAAGCATCCCACCAACGATCAGTAGAAAGCCGCAGGCGTTGGCCGCAGCGCCCGCCTCCACGAGCCCCGTCCCGCTTAAGGCAGCCCCGGCCATTTCGTAGCCCTGCGCCGCCATGAACAGCCCCGCCAGCAGCGCCACTCCCGTCAACAGCCCCCGCACCAGACCCCGCAACGCGCCCGCCACCACAGAAGCTCCGACCAACGCGAGCACGATAAAATCAAAGAAAGTCATAATCCATTTTGGATTTTAGATTTTGGATTCTGGATTGGCGATTCGTCCGTCTTAAAGCTGAAGATCTCAGGTTCAAAATCTCAAATAGAACAAAGGCAGTTCTAAAATCACGTGTCCCCCTAATCCAAAATCTAAAATCCAACATCCAAAATGGTCTTGCCCGTGAGCAGGTTGTAGGCCTCCAGGTAGCGTGCGGCGGTTGCCGCGGCTACTTCGGGAGGCAGCGGCGGCGCTGGCGGCCTCTTGTCCCAGGCGAGCGTCTCCAGGTAATCGCGCACAAACTGCTTGTCAAAGGACGGCTGCGGGCCGCCGGGCGCGTACGCGTCGGCGGGCCAGAAGCGCGAAGAGTCCGGCGTCAGCGCTTCGTCGATGAGAATGATACTGCCAAAAGCATCTCTCCCGAACTCGAATTTCGTGTCAGCGATAATAATACCGCGACTGCGCGCGTACGTGCTCGCCTCGGTGTAGAGCCTGAGCGAGGTTTCGCGCAGAAGACGGGCCGCATCCGCGCCGACGAGCGCGCTCATGCGCTCGAAGTCTATATTCTCGTCGTGTCCCTCTTCGGCCTTGGTGGCGGGCGTAAAAATGGGCTCGCCCAGTTGTTCGGACTCGCGCAAGCCTTCCGGCAACCGATGACCGCAGACCTCGCCCGTGCGTTGGTAATCCTTCCAGCCGGAGCCGGAGAGATACCCGCGCACCACGCATTCGACCGGAAAGACCTCCGTGCGCCGGACGAGCATGGAACGGCCCGCCAAGTCTGCGCCGTTAAGCCTGACGGGTTCCGGCATCCTCTCTATCTCAGTCGTCAACAGATGATTGTCAACGATACCCCTGAGCCGCTCGAACCAGAAACGCGAGAGCGCGGTCAAGATCTCGCCTTTGCGCTCGATGGCCGTGGGCAGAATGCAGTCGAAGGCGGAGATGCGATCGGTGGCGACGATCAACAGCTCGTCGTCCGTGACGGCGTAAACGTCGCGCACCTTACCGCGTCGGATGAGTTGGAGTCCCGGTAAAGATGTTTCCAGTACGGGACGAGTCCCGGTCATAGCGGCTCAATTCGGTCGAGAATTAGGAATAGCGTCTGCCGGAAGAGGCGAGTCGGATTGTGCTCGCGCATCCCTTGCTTTGTCAAGATTTTATGAACGGGGAATCAACCGTGGGCGGCGCTGCGAGTTTGCCCCTGTCGGCAACGTCTCAGAAAACCGCGCGGGCGTTCGCCGCAAACGGCCCGACGGGCCCGGCGTCTTCGCCGGACGGCCCAGGCCCTCTGCAACTTAACGCTTGAGTTTAATAGTCTTGTCCTGCTATAGTCATTAACAGCGACGTGCCCCCCATACGGCGCGTCATGCGCGAACGCCCTGTTCGTTGTTCGCAAGATAAGAAAACCACTGATGCCAACTGCTGCCGACAAAGCCAAATCGCGGGATAACGGTAGTGATAGTGCGCCTTCGTCGGGCGAGCGTAAAACGACGCTTCTCGTCGTCGAAGACGACGAGAACATCTCGACGATGATCAACGAGCATTTCTCGCGCGCAGGCTACAGTGTGAAGACTGCCGAAGACGGGTTGGCAGGCGTCCAGGCTGCTCTCAACGATCACCCGGACGTTGTCGTCCTAGACCTCATGCTTCCCAAGATGGACGGGCTGGCGGTCTGCCGCGAGATACGCGAAAAGGCCCCCTACATCCCGATCCTGATGCTGACGGCCAAAGACGACGTGGTTGACAAGGTGCTCGGCCTTGAGATGGGCGCGGATGATTACATCACAAAGCCCTTCTCGCTGCGCGAGCTGGAAGCGCGCATCAAGTCGGTGCTCAGGCGCTCGCGCTCGACGCCGACGACCGAAGGCGCGTCGGATGAAGCGCCGATTGTTCGCGGCAAGCTGCGCATCGAGCCCTCTAAGCGCGAAGTGACGATCGGTGACCGTCAGGTAGAGTTGACCCCGAAGGAGTTTGATCTGTTGCGACTCTTCGCATCGAACCCCGGCAGGGTCTTTCCACGCAAGTATCTTCTCGAAAAGATTTGGGATTACTCCTATGAGGGCTATGACCGCACGATTGATTCCCACATCAATCGCCTGCGGGCCAAGATCGAGGACAATACCGAAAACCCGCAAATGGTTCTGACCGTTTGGGGGATCGGCTACAAATTCAGCGACGAGCAGTGAGGGCCCATCCGCCCACAAGCTTCGCGTCGCTCTCTCCGCCACACAAGCCAAAGCAGACACGCTTGATGTCTTAAGCCATAGCTTTTAACTCCCGGACGCCGGGCCCCGAGCGCCAGAGCCTTCAAACCCGAGGCGCATCCCAGACTCTAAACAATCGCAGACGCTGCCGCCTGCTCCTGATCAAGACTATGAGCAATACCTTGCCGTCAACAGCTTCAGCCGAGCACAAACCGATGTCGAAAATCATCATCACCCACACGGGCAAAGTCGCCCGCGCGTCATCCCTGACGCTACTGCTGGCGCTCCTTGCGCTCAAGCCCTCAGACAAGGCGCAGGCGCAGAAGGCGAATGAAGCTCAGCTCAATATCACAGAGATACAGTCGCGCCGCACCTCGACCGGCACGGTCGTATCCTTGATGGCCGACGGCTCTCTGACGCGTACGCAGAGCTGGAACGACGGCGAGGGTTTTCACCTGACATTCCCCTATGCCGGGCGCAGCCCGATCAAGAGACTGCCCCGTGGAGTGAAAGTGCGTCGGCTGGACAGGTCGTTGGAGATCGTCGTCCCCGTCATGCCCGGCTCGAACGTGACGGTGCAGCCTCTCTTCAACCGCCTCAACCTGGTCGTCAACGGCGAGATAGATTCATCACAGGGAGGAACTGACGAACAGCTTTCCGTTCAGCCCGCACGCGTCGAGGCACGCGAAGAAAGACCCGTCGCATCCAGCGCTACTACAGCGCGTGCGCCTCGTGAGAGTCATGTGAACGCGGAAGTTCCTCCCGCTCCGATCCCGGTCTTCCCGAGAGAGCGGTCGGCGTCGACGAGCGCGCCCTCCTATCCGGCGTCATATCCTGTTAGCGCCGCGCCTGCGTCGTCCTCTCCTGCCGCCCCCACGGCTTCGCCGACGGCGACAACGACGAACGTCGATAAGGCTCCCACAGTCCTGGTTCCATTGCAGGAGGACGCTCCGGCGAACGGCACGACCGTCGTGCCCGCCGCCAGTCCTTCGCCGGAGGCCCAGGTGGAGGAGACTCCAGGGTTGATGGCGCGAATTTTTTCCGGGACGACCGTGGCGATTCTTCTCGCGCTCGGCCTGATCACGCTCTTCGTGATGCGCCTGCGCCGTCCGTCCGCTCAAGAGTCCTCGAAGGCCGGCAATAATCAGGAAGAGAAAGGCGAGGGGACGACGACCGCGATCGCCTTGACTACGCCACAGCCCCTGGCGACAACTGCTGCGACAGCCCCGAACGAAGAGAGACGCACGGAGCAGCGTCGCAAGGGCGAGCGGAAATGGTGGGGCCGACGAAGCACAGACCTTCCGGCGCGTATGGCGAAGGCGGGCGGCCCGTCCAATGAGCATCAAGAGGCGAGGAGCGAGTCGCGCGCAATGGTGCACGCGCCCGTCGCCATGTTCGGTGCGTATCGCGTCGATCAGGAAGTCGGCAAGCTATTGCTGGGCCAGCCGCACCGCATGGACGTGCTCGCCTCGCGTGCCCTGGATGATCGCCGCGCCGTGGAAAATTCCCTCGTCAAGGCCCTTCATGCGCCCGACGGCGATATGGAGAGCCGCCGCCGCGCGCGCGAGGCGCTGGAGGACTACGGCTTCGTGGCCCGTCTGAGCGCCGCGCTGCTGTTAGCTCCGGCAGCCCATGATCGTGCCGCCGCCGCGCGTGCGCTCGGCGAGATAGAGGCGCTCGCCTCTTTGCCCTTCCTGCTTGAAGCGCTCTACGACGTGGAGCCGATCGTTCGCACGCAGGCCGTCACTAGCCTCGGCGCTCTCAAACAACCGGCAGCCATCGGCGCGCTGCTCGATATGGCACGACGCCACCCGGAGATGCCCGCCTCGCTCTTGAGCCGCGTGCTGAGCGCCTGTTCGCTCGATTGCCTCGACATAGGCGAGCCGCCCGCACAGCAGCAGCATGACGCGTTGAGCGCCAACTCGACGCAGGGGCCATTCACGGGCGAGATTACCAGGCTTGAAACTTCCGGCGCGATTGAGGAATTGCCGGAGTGGATGGAGGACGCGCATTTGACGGAGGCGCTGGCGGCGCTCGATAGCGATGATGTCGAAGCGCGCAAGGCCGCCGCGCGCACTCTAGCGCAATTCCAGGTACAAAGCTCCGTCCAGGCCCTGTCATCCGTCGCGATGAGCGACAGCGAGCCGAGCGTGCGCGCTGCCGCCATCACGAGCCTCGGAGACATCAATCACGAGTCGGTCTTTGCAGCCGTCCTGGTCGGGTTTGCAGATGAGGCGCGAGAGGTACGCGCCGCCGCCGCGCGCTCCATCTCTCACCTGAGCTTCGATCGCGCCGACGCTTACGTGCGTCTGCTCAATACGGCCAGCCCTGAGACGCTGCGCGAAGTGGCGCGCGCCTCTATCAAGGGCGGAATGGCCGTGCAGGCGATCGATCGTCTGGCGAGCGAAGACCGTCGCCAGGCTTACGAGTCATTCTCGCTGCTTTCGCTTCTCGCCAAGTCCAATGAGACGGAGCCCATTGTGGATGCCATCGTCAAACATAAGGATTACAATGTGCGACTGGCCGCCGTGCGGCTTCTGGGTCTGTCCGCTTCGCCTGAGATCGTGCAGCAGCTTCGCCAACTGGCCGTCAAAGACGGACTGCCGGAAAAACTACGCACGGCGCTCCTGGAGGTGGTATATAAGATTGACCAGTCGCTGCCGGTGTAATGCGAAATCGACTGGTGACAAGAGGGTCTTTCGCGTTGCATAATGCAGAGCGGTTCTCGAACATCATTTCATTTCTATTGCCCCGATGATATACACCATGCCCCGCTCCCATCTGTTGTCACATAATCAATGGCGCATACTGATTGCAGTGCTCGCCGTCACGCTCCTGCTCTGTACAGGATTTCAAGCCGACGCTCAGCAGCGAAGACGGCGCAAACCGGCGAATGCGCAGCAGACCAATACCAACAGCAATACTGCGACCACTGCGGACGCGTCGCAGCCGAAGAAGAAGAGCCTCGCCCCTTTGCGTACGGGCGAAACGCCGGAGGGCGGGCGCGCGACCATCACCTCGGACGCGCCGCTCAACGATTATGAGGCTTACAGGAGCGGGAACCGTTACTATGTGGTGATTCCGGGGGCGAGCGCGCCGAACGTGCCGGGCAACGTGCGCGGGCGCGGGTTCGACGACGTGCAGGTGCACAAGCGCGGCAACGATACTGTGCTCTCGTTTCGCCTGAAGCCGGGGACGAGCGCCCACGTCAATCAGAAATTCAATAAGCTGGATGTCGTCTTCAACTCGCCCGCCGACGCCACGAGCGGCGCGCAGTCCGGCACAACCACGACGGCCAATACACCTGCCGGAACAACAACAACTACAACGCAGACCGGCACGGGCAACGCGAACTCACAGCGCCCCAGCACGGAAACGGCTACGCCTACGCCTAAGCCGCCCAACGTCGCCACCGCCACGGGGCCGACCGCCACCAACGCCACGCCCGGCTCTACTCCCGCGACGGGCACGGGCGCTTCGGCCACGCCTCCGGCACTGACGACAGAGCCCGGCGGTGCTACTACGAGTGCTGCGCTTCCGAGCGTCACCCCTGCGCTCGGGACTGTAACGGAAACTCCTGCGACCGCATCGCCCACGCCTCCGACAGATCAGATAGCGCAGGCGCAGCCTGCTCCCAGCGTGCCCGTCGCAGTCACGACCACGCCTGCCGCTTCGGGCTCATCCCTGGGCGCTGTGCTCAAGAGCAACTGGCTGATAATTCTCATCGCCGCCTTACTGCTGATCAGCATAGGTCTGGTCGCCATGACTCGCTCGCGCCGCAAGGGCGTCGAGGAACCGCGCCGCATCTCTGATGAGGGAACCCCGGCGCTCGAAGATGCTAAGGAGGCGGCGTCGGCCATGCGGCTCGATGCGGCTCCGGCTGCGGGAGCGGCGGCGGCGCTCGTTGCCGCCGCGCCGGTTGAAGCTGAGCCTCAAGCGGTCGCCCAGACGGATGAAGCGGAGCAGGAAACGGTCGAAGCCGCGCCGCCGGATACCTATAACGTTGAGCGTGTCAGGCTGGAGATCAAACACGTCCTGACGGGCGAGTCCTACGACGAAGCGATCATCAATGCGCCCTTCAGCGAAACGCGCCAGCTCATCGAAAGCGAGCTTCTGTTCGCGCTCTCAAGGCGTAATACGGAGCGGCGTCACCGTGCGCTCAAGGCTTTTACGGAGCACGGGTATTTTGATGACGCGACGCGCGACCTGCGCACTGCCGCCGTCCCAGCCGAAAGGGCTGCGGCGGCACGCAAGCTCGGACTGACGCGCGATTCTGCCTCCACTCCGCATCTGGTCGCGGCGCTTGAAGACTCCGCGCCCGAAGTGCGCCGCGCCGCCGTAGAGGCTCTGACGGAGTTGCAGGATCAATCGGCGGTTGCGCCGCTCGAAGCACTGCTCAAGCGCGAGGAAGACCGCAAGGTTCCGCATGCCTTAATCCAACGTGCCATCAGGGCCAACTCCACCGGCGCGACAGAGCAGGAAGAAAAGCCCACCGCGAAGACGGCTGAGCCTACAGCGACGGCGGAAGTCGCCAGCGAAGAAGCGACGAGCGTCGAAGCCTCGCCCGTCGAGGCTGCGCCGGTTGAGACCGAGCTTGTCGAATCAGCGGCCGTCGAAACCACGCCCGTTGAGGCTGCGCCCGTCAACGCCGAAGAGGTCGCGGCCCCGGTTGAAGAAACTGCTGACATGAGTTTGGCCGCAGGGCCTCTGGCGTCGAGCCTTGTCGAAGAACCATCGGTGATCGCGCCGGAAGCGCCCGCGACAGTCGAGGAAGAGACCCCGACGCTTGAAGCGGAGCCCGTACGCACAGAAGACGCAGACGCCGCTTCCTCGGAACAGACGAGCGGGTTGACCGCCGCCTCCCTGGCTCTTGCGCCAGCCATCGTGGCCGGGCTTGCGACCGCCGAAGCGAGAGCGTCTGAGCGTCGCAGGGCTGAGGCCGATGCCGCACGCATCCACGCCGAGCAGCAGGAAGCGGAGCGACAGGCTGCCGAAGAGGAGCGCCAGCGCGCCGAAGAAGAGGAAGCCCAGCGTCGTGTGGAAGAGGCGGCCAGATTGCGCGCCGAAGCCGAAACGCAGCGAGTCGCCGAAGAGACTCGCCGGAGAGAAGAGGAACAGGAACGCCGCCGCATCGAAGAAGAACGCTTACGCGCTGAGGAAGAACGCTTACGCGCCGAAGAAGAGCAGCGTCGTGTGGAAGCCGAAAGGCTTGCGGCAGAAGAGCGTCGCAGAGCCGAAGAGCAGCAGCGTCTTGAGGAAGAGCGTCTGCGCGTCGAAGCGGAGCAGCGCCGCGCCGAAGAAGAACGCTTGCGCGCCGAGGAAGAACAGCGTCGCGCCGAAGATGAGCGCCGCCGCGTAGAAGCCGAAGCCGCGCGCCAGCGAGAGGAAGAAGCGGCGCGACAACGAGCCGACGAAGAGAAGCGCAGAGCCGAAGAGGAAGACCATCGCCACGTCGCACTGGAGAGGGAACGACAGGAAGAGGAAGAGCGGCTAAGGCTTGTCGAAGAAGAGCGCCAGCGCAGCGAAGAGGCCCGGCGACAGCGAGCCGAAGAGAGAGAGAGACGCCGCGCCGAGGAAGAGCGCTCGCGCCTCGAAGCCGAAGAGCGCGAACGCAGCGAAGCGGACGCCGCACGCCGCCGCGCCGAAGAAGCCGCCCTTCGCCTGGCAGATATGCGCAGGCGCATGGAGGAGGAAGCGCGACTCAGAGAGGAAGCCGAGGCCGAGCGCCTGCGCGTCGAGGAAGAGGCGCGTGTGCGTGCAGAGGAAGAGGCCGCGCGCCAGCTTGCCGAAGAGGAAGAAGCCGAAGCCGCGCGCCAGCAGGAAGAGGAAGAGGAGCGCCAACGCGTAGAGGACGCAGCCGCACGCCAGCGAGAGGAAGAAGCGGCAGCACTCCGGCTCGAAGAGGAAGAGAGGCGCATAGCCGAAGAGACGCGCAGGGCCGAAGAGGAATCGCGTCGCTATGCCGAGGAAGAAAGAAAGCGCGTCGAAGAGGAATCGCGCCAGCGCGCCGAAGCCGAAGCTGCGCGCATAGAGTTTGAGCGCGAAGCTGCGGAGCGCAGGCTGCGTGCCGAAGCCGAAGCTGCGGCTGTGCGCATCGAGCCCGAAGAGATAGAGCCCGCTTACGTAGAGACTCCGCCGACCGTCGCGCAGTCCGATCTTTTTGAAGCGACCTCTGCGGAGAATGCGACGCCCGTTCAGGTGGAGGAAATATCTACGGAGGCAACAGCTTCGACCACGCCCGATTGGGTGGACGTTGACATCAACGAGACGGAAACGGTTTACGACGAGCAACCCGTCGTGAGCGCGTCTCCCGTCCTTGATGAAGAGACCGTGACGGCAGAAGCGGAGACAGTGCCCGTCATGGCGATCGAGGAATCCGTGGCGGATACTTCGACCGGAGAGGTCGATGTCGCCGTCACCGAGCGAGGCATTGCGCCTGCCGATGAGGACGACTTCGCCACCGTTCCGAGCCGTATCCTGCAACGTCTCGGCAGCGAGGTTGCCAGCGAACGCGAGGCGGCCGTGACAGACCTGGCGCGCGTCGGCGGCGAGGATGCTTTCCGCGAGATCAGCGCGGCCTTTGATGATCCTGTTCAGATTGTGCGTGATGCGGCGGCGCGCGCGCTCTTCAATCTCAACGACGACCACGCGGCCTCTTTCACGCGTGCCCTGCGCGAGGCTCCGCCAGACCGTCGCCGCAGAATCGGCAGCGCGCTCGCCTCTTCGGGCCTTGCCAATCAGGCCATCGGACACCTGATGGGCGAAAGCCGCGAGAAAACCTACGATGCCTTCTCGCTGCTCTTCCTGATGTCGAAAGCGGGCGAGGTGCAACCGCTGATGCGCGCCATCGAGGAGCATCCCAGCAGTGAAGTGCGCCTCGCCGTCGTTAAATTGCTCGCGCTCTCCGGCCAGCAGGACATTCTGCCCGCCTTCCGTCGTCTGGCCGTGCGCGGCTCTCTGCCGACGGAAGTGCGCTCGGCGGTCATGGAAGCCATCTACCAGATCAGCAGTCAGACCTCAGCCGACACGACGCACGTGGCCTGAAATTGTAGTGGCAAGTTAAATGCAGTGACGAGTGACAAGTGGCGAGTGACAAGCTAGAATCTTCTTTCAGCTTGTCACTCGTCACTTTTTGCTTAGCACTCTATTTTTATGCCATTTCAACTACGTTCGGAATATGAACCGCAGGGAGATCAGCCGCAGGCCATAGAGGCGCTCGTGCGCGGGCTCGCCGACGGCGCGAAAGATCAGGTGCTGCTCGGCATCACGGGCAGCGGGAAAACCTTCACCATCGCGAGCGTCATCCAGCGCGTACAGCGTCCCGCGCTCGTCCTCGCGCACAACAAGACGCTCGCCGCGCAGTTATACCAGGAGTTCAAGACGCTCTTTCCCGAAAACGCGGTCGAATATTTCGTCTCCTACTACGATTATTACCAGCCAGAGGCATACGTTCCGGCCTCCGACACCTACATTGAAAAAGAGGCGACGATCAACGAGGAGATCGATCGCCTGCGGATGTCGGCCACGCGTGCGCTCTTCGAGCGGCGCGATGTGATCGTGGTCGCCAGTGTCTCCTGCATCTACGGCCTCGGAGACCCGGACGCTTACTACGGCATGTTGCTCTTCGTCGAGCCGGGCGGGCACATGACGCGCGACGCGCTCTTGCAGAAACTCGTGGAGCTTCAGTACGAGCGCTCCGACATAGAGTTTGATCGAGGAAGTTTCCGCGTGCGCGGCGATACGGTCGAGATTTATCCGAGCTACCAGGATCAGGCGTATCGGATAGAGCTTTGGGGCGACGAGATCGAATCGGTCTCAACCATTGACCCGCTCCTTGGCGAGGTCTTGCAGAAGCACGAATCAAGGCTTCCCATCTACCCGAAGTCTCACTACGTAATGTCGAAGCCGACGATCAAGCGCGCGATCAAAACGATTCGGGAGGAGCTTGACTGGTGGGAGCCCAAGCTGATTCAGGAGGGCAAGCTGGTCGAGGCGCAGCGCCTTCATCAACGCACGATGTACGACCTTGAGATGATCAAGGAGATGGGCTTTTGTCGCGGCATCGAAAACTACTCGCGACACCTGACGGGCAAGCCTCCGGGCTCGCCGCCGCCGACGCTTCTGGACTACCTGCCGCGCGACACCATGATGGTCATAGACGAATCGCACCAGACCATCCCGCAGCTCGGCGGCATGTTCAAAGGCGACCAGTCGCGCAAGCGCACGCTCGTCGAATACGGCTTTCGCCTGCCGTCGGCGATGGACAACCGGCCCCTGAACTTCGAGGAATTTGAAGCGCGCATCGGTCAGACCATCTACGTCTCGGCCACGCCGGGCCCATATGAATTGACGAAGGCGGGCGGTGAAGTCGTCGAGCAGATCATTCGCCCGACGGGTTTGACAGACCCGCTGGTCGAGGTGCGTCCCGTCAAAGGCCAGATCGATGACCTTCTGGAAGAGTGTCGGCTGCGCACGGAGCGCAACGAGCGCGTGCTCGTCACTACGCTGACGAAAAAGATGGCCGAGGACTTGACGGAGTATTTCGCGGAAGTCGGCGTGCGCGTTCGTTATCTTCATTCCGACATTGAAACACTGGAACGCATCAAAATTCTGCGCGACCTGCGGCGCGGCGAGTTCGACGTGCTGGTCGGCATCAACCTCCTGCGCGAGGGCCTCGACTTGCCGGAAGTCTCCCTCGTCGCCATCCTCGATGCCGACAAGGAGGGCTTTCTGCGCTCCGACCGTTCTTTGATTCAGACTATGGGGCGGGCGGCGCGCAACGCCTCCGGCAAGGCGATTCTATACGCGGACAAGGTGACGGATTCGATGAAGCGCGCGATAGAAGAGACGCAGCGTCGCCGCGCGATTCAGGAAGCCTACAACCTTGAGCACGGCATCACGCCTTTGACCATCGTCAAGCCGATCGAAGCGACGCTGGTGACGGCCTACGAAGCGGACTATTTCAAAGTGCCGCTCAATCTTGAAGAGTACGAAGAGTACACGCGCGAGAACATCGACGCGACCATCGAGCGCCTCGAAGCGGAGATGCGCGCCGCCGCCCGCCGCTTCGAGTTCGAGCGCGCCGCAGAACTGCGCGACCGCATCAAGTACCTGCGTGACCGCGAGCTACAGATGACCTGATAAAAGAGACGGGCATGGCGATCATACTTGAGACCGAGCGGCTCATACTGCGGACGTGGCTGCTCAACGACCTGAAGGATTTCTTCGAGATATACGGCGACCCGGAGGTCTGGCGCTACGTTGACCCCAAGGGCGTCTTCAAGAACGAGAACGCGGCCCGCCTCTCGCTCCGCGCCGGGATAGCTTACGAGCAGGAGCATGGCTTTTGTCATTGGGCCGTCGTTGATAAAAGCAGGGGGCGTGTGATCGGCGCTTGCGGCTTCAATCTCTTTGAAGGCGGGCCGCAGTTAGAGCTGGTCTATCATTTCGCGCGTCTCTACTGGGGGCGCGGGTTTGCGCCGGAAGCGGCCCGCGCGTGCCTGCGCTATGCTTTTGAAAAGCTCCACGCGCCAGCCGTCGTCGCCACCGTAGACCCGAAGAATCTTCAGTCAAAGCGAGTGCTGGAAAAGATAGGTCTCGTCCGCCAGGGACAGAGGCGCATCAACAACTCGGACGAGGATTTCTACGTAGCGCTCGCGCCCGAAAGAAACGGCGACGAAGGATAGGCGGCGGCTTCTATGTGTATGCCGTGGACGGTAAGCTCCGATGCTGACGAAATCAGACCCCGATCAGATTCAAGCCTTTCTGGCAGACGCCAGCAACATGCAGGGCGGTCGGGCGGCTGAAGTCCTGTTCCCGGAAACGGCAGAGGAAGCCGCCGCCATCCTCGCCGATGCGTCGCGCACGCGCACGCCCGTCACGGTCGCAGGCGCAGGCACAGGCATCGTCGGCGGGCGCATCCCCACGGGCGGGATAGTGCTTGCGACCGGCCGGCTCAACCGCATCGAAAAGATCGTTCGAGAAGAGCGGGATGGATGGGCCATCGCCGGAGCGGGTGTGATGCTCGCGGATTTCGGGCGCGCGGTCAACGAGCGAGGTTTGATCTACCCGCCAGACCCGACCGAGTGGAGCTGTTATCTTGGCGGCACTGTTGCGACCAATGCATCGGGTGCGCGTACTTTCAAGTATGGGCCCACGCGCAACTTCATTCGTCGTCTCAGGATTGCGCTCGCAAGCGGCGACGTGATTGACCTCTCGCGCGGTCGCGTGCGGGCGGACGAATCTGGAAGGCTGCGTCTGCGACTTCCCGGGTGGCGAAGTCTTGAGGCGCAGTTGCCGTCCTATCGCATGCCCGCGACGCGCAAACATGCCGCAGGCTACTACGTCACGCCCGGCATGGATGCGCTGGACTTGTTCATCGGAAGCGAGGGCACGCTCGGTGTCATAACGGAAGTGGAGACGACGCTCATCGAGAAGCCCGAAGGGTTGCTGAGCGGCATCGTCTTCTTCAAAACGGAAGAGAACCTGCTGGCCTTCGTGCGTGAGGCGCGCGCCGCCTCGCTCGAAAATCGCCGGGGCGATTCGTCTGACGGGATTGACGCGCGGGCCCTGGAATACTTCGACTCCGAATCGCTTCAATTGCTGCGCCGAAGCTACACGCTCGTCCCCGAAGCGGTGGCGGGCGCAATCTTCTTCGAGCAGGAGACTAGAGAAGAGACGGAGGAGAGCTTGTTGACCGCGTGGCTCGCGCTGCTCGAACGCCATCACGCGTCGCTCGATGATTCGTGGTTTGCGACCGCCGAGCACGATCAGCGGGAGATGCGCGAGTTCAGGCATCAGCTTCCCGTGCTCGTCAACGAATGGCTGGCCCATCAAGGTCAACGCAAAGTCTCGACCGACATGGCAGTGCCCGACGAAGAGTTCGCGGCCATGCTTCGCTTTTACAGAAGCGCGCTCGTCGAGAGCCAGCTTAAATACGTCATCTTCGGCCACATCGGCGACAATCACGTCCACGTCAACATCATGCCGCGCGATGAAGAGGAGGCGCAGAGAGCGCGCGAGCTTTATCTGAAGTTTGTCCGCCGCGCCGTCCACGTCGGCGGCACGATCTCCGCCGAGCACGGCATCGGCAAGCTCAAACGCGATTACCTGCGCCTGCTCTACAACGATGAACACCTGCGCGAGATGGCCGCGCTCAAGCGCGCCTTCGACCCCGCCTGCATACTGGGTCGCGGCAATATTTTTTCGGAACAACTACTCTGACCAGTTTGGATTTTAGATTCTGGATTCTGGATTGAAAGATAAGACATTCATCTTCATTCGATCCGCCGCTTAATCCAAAATCTAAAATCCAGAATCCAAAATGGAGCTATGTTTCGTTTCATCACAGCCGGGGAATCACACGGGCGCGCGCTGGTCGCGACGGTCGAGGGTTTGCCCGCGGGTTTGCCCGTCGATGTGAACGGGATTAATCGTGAGTTGGAGCGGCGGCAGTGGGGTTATGGGCGCGGCGGGCGGATGAAGATCGAGCGAGACACGGCGGAGATTCTAAGCGGCGTACGGCACGGGCTGACGCTCGGCTCGCCCCTGTCGCTTCTGATCGAGAATAAGGATTGGGCCAACTGGACGGACGTGATGGCGTCTGAGCCGCGTGATATTCCGGCGGAGAAGTCGCGGCGTGTGAAGCGCCCGCGCCCCGGTCATGCCGATCTTGCGGGCGGGCAAAAGTACGGCGTGCGCGACCTGCGCAACATCCTTGAGCGGGCGTCGGCGCGTGAGACGGCGGCGCGTGTAGCTTGCGGCGCGCTTGCAAGACAGTTGCTCGCGCAGTTCGGCGTCGAGATTCGCAGCCACGTCGTACAACTCGGCGGCGTGCCCGAGACACCTCTGGAGTTGACGTGGGAGATGATCGCGGCTATCCCGGAGGATGCGCCGCTGCGTTGCGCCGACGCGGACGTGCAGGCGCGCATGATCGAGTTGGTTGACGAGAAGCGCCGCGAGGGAGATACGCTCGGCGGTATCTTCGAGGTCGTGGCAGTTGGCGTTGTGTCGGGCTTGGGCTCGCACACGGCCTGGGATTTGAAGTTGGACGGGCGATTGGCCCAGGCCGTGATGTCCATTCCGGCGGTCAAGGCGGTCAGCATCGGCGCGGGCACGGAGGCGAGCGCCCTGCCCGGCTCACTCGTCCACGACGAGATCGCTTACGATCAAACACTGAAACAGTTCAAGCGCCACACGAATCGCGCGGGCGGGCTCGAAGGCGGCATCACCAACGGCGAAGAGGTCAGGGTGCGCGGCCACTTGAAGCCTATCTCGACGCTGCGCCGCGCGCTGCGCTCAGTTGATATAGATACGAAAGAAGAAGAGTCTGCGGCCTTCGAGCGCTCGGACGTGACGGCTGTTCCGGCGGCGGGCGTGATCGGCGAAGCGATGGTCGCCCTCACGTTGGCCCATGCGATGCGAGAGAAGTTCGGCGGCGACAGCATCGGAGAGATGCGTCGCAACTTCGAGGGCTATCAGGAGCAGTTGCGCGGGTATTAACCCTTTTGGATTTCAGGAGCCTGCGATGCGGCGATAGCGCGACTCGACGAGCATGTAGATGCCGTAGGCGATCAGCCCGGCGGCGACGATGCCCATCACCCATCCGCCGTAAGGTTTCTGCGCGAGCGTATCGAGCACGCCCTCCAAACCTTTGGCCTCCGACGCGTCGTAGTGAAGCGCGGCCTGAATCAGAAAATTGCCGACGATGCAGAAGACAACGCCGCGCGCCGCATAGCCCGTGCGGCCAAGCAGCGTCGCCCAGACCTTCTTTGAAAAACTCATCTGACCCAGCTTGAGCCTCTTGCGAAACTTGGCCCAGAGACCTTTGTACATCTGGTAGAGACCGAAGATGATGACGCTCGCTCCGACAATCCCGACCAGCCAGCGCCCGTAAGGCACGGACATCAACCTCGCCGTCCAGTGTTGCTGTACCTCGTTGCTGCTATCGGGCTCGCCGACATCGATCAGGATTTTGGCGGCGGTAAAAGCCAGACCCGCGTAGACGAGCCCGCTGCAAGCGTAGCCGATACGTACGCTGATGCCTTTCAGGCCGGAGCCCTTATCGTCCGTGTCGGCGATGGCCTGAATCCAGCGCCAGAGCACATAGCCGATGAGACCGAAGGCGACCGTCCCGAGCGCGAACTTGCCGAAGGGCTGCTGCTCTATGGTCTGAAGCGCGCCGCGCGTATCGGTCGTCTCGCCGCCCATGCCCGTGGCGGCGAGCGTCGCCAGCGCGCCGACCACCATGTAAACCACGCCCTTCGTGGCATAACCGAAACGCGCGATGCGCTCAACCCACGGATACCCGGCGACCTCCTCGATCACCTCGTCCGCCTGCTGCTTCGCTTCCTTGATGGTCGCACCAGCCTCTGCCATAATTCCCGAAGCCTTCCGCTTAAGCCCTTTGTCGTACTTCTCAAAGTCCACACGAGCATAACCGGAATAGGGGACGATGAGAAGCATGCCGGGGCTTATGTCCCGTCCGGCATGGCTGTCATTCTGCTGACACAAAACTTCACTTGCGGTATCGTATGCCCGGAAAGGGCCGGATTATGAAACATCCTCTATCCCTCGTTCGGAAGCGGCGGGAGGGCGTTTCATAACTTCAATATAGAGCCCAGCGAGACAGAAATCAGTGGCATAGCCTTCCTGTGCTTTCATCAACGCCGTCGAGTATCACTCAAGGTTCGGGCCGTAGTAGTTGAATCGGAAAAAGCCTACGCCCGAGCTTCGGGCTTGACCGCGAGTCGCCGGGCAACTTGATGAAGGCTTCTCGACTCTAAATGGCCTGCTGGCGCGCGGGGGGCTATTTGCCGTAAAATAATGGCCCCGACGGAAGGCTTAAAAGGGCGCGCGCCCGGCTGCCGAACATACCTGAGAGGAAAAGCCAGATGGCACTTTTAGAGATCAGACATTATCCAGACCCCGTGCTGTTGACGCCGGGCGAGCCCGTCACGGAGTTTGACGAGGGGCTCAAACAACTCGTCAATGATATGTTCGAGACGATGTATGCCGCACCGGGCGTGGGCTTGGCCGCGCCGCAGATAGGCGTCGCGAAGCGATTGTTCGTGATGGATTGTTCCGTGGGGAAAGACCCGGCGCAGCGCGTCGTGATGATTAACCCGGAAGTGTTGCGCGTCGAGGGCGAGCAGGAGGGCGAGGAAGGATGCCTCTCTTTTCCCGGAATCTTTTTCCCCGTCAAGCGTGATTTCCGCGCCGTGGTGCGCGCACACGATCTTGACGGCAATCTCTTCGAGCTTGACGGGATGGAGTTGACGGCGCGCTGTATGCTGCACGAGACAGATCACTGTGACGGCATAGTCTTTATAGACAAAACGACGCGGCTCAAGCGCGAGCTGGTCAAGCGCAAGATCAGGAAGCTACAGAAAGCGGGCCAGTGGTAAACGGCCTTGCTTGAGAGCTGCATTATGACAGGCGCGGTCGTACGCTTCACCGAGCGGCGACCGCTTTTTGTATCTGTGATAGTATCTGGACAAAAATAATTCCGAGGAGTTAAGAGAGTATGCAGAGCGAATTTCGCAACGAGCCTTTTACTGATTTCAGCAAGGAAGAGAACGCGCAACAGATGCGCGCCGCGATCGAGAAGGTCAAAGGCCAGCTCGGGCGCGATTACCCGCTGGTCATCGGCGGCGAGCGCGTTATGACCGGGCGCACGCTTGAGAGTTTCAACCCGGCGAATAAAACAGAGGTCGTCGGGCGCTTTCAAAAAGCGACGGAGCAACTGGCCCGACATGCCGTCGAGAATGCCAACGAGACTTTTGCGACGTGGCGCAACGTGCCTGCGCGAGAGCGCGCCGACCTGCTCACGCGCGTCGCGGCGCTTCTCAGAGAGCGCAAGCACGAGATGTCCGCGTGGATGATCTTCGAGGTCGGGAAGACCTGGGCCGAAGCGGACGGCGATACGGCGGAGGCGATAGATTTCTGCGAGTTCTACGCGCGCGAGATGCTGCGCTACGCGGGCGATCAGCCTTTGACGAAGATCGAGGGCGAGGAGAACCGGCTCGAATACATACCGCTCGGCGTCGGCGTCGTCATTCCGCCCTGGAACTTTCCGCTCGCCATCATGGCGGGCATGACGGTCGCATCGGTCGTCACGGGCAACACGGTCGTGCTGAAGCCTTCGTCGGATGCTCCGACCATCGCTTACAAGTTCTACGAGTTGCTGGAAGAGGCGGGGATGCCGCCGGGCGTCGTCAATTTCATGACCGGCTCGGGCGCTGAGGTGGGAGATGTCGTGGTCGATCATCCGCTGACGCGTTACGTGGCCTTCACGGGCTCGAAAGAGATCGGCCTGCGTATCAACGAGCGCGCGGCCAAAGTCCAGAAGGGACAAATCTGGATCAAGCGTGTCGTGGCGGAGATGGGCGGCAAGGATGCGATCATCGTTGACAGTGATACTGATCTCGATGTGGCGGCGACGGGCGTGGTGCAATCCGCGTTCGGCTTTCAGGGACAGAAATGCTCCGCCTGCTCGCGCGCCATCATTCACACGGATATTTACGATTCCATGCTTGAGAAGATCAGCGAGCGCACGGCGCAGATCAAAGTCGGAGACCCGACCGAGCAGGCGACGGCGATGAGCGCCGTCATCAACCAGAAAGCTTTCAAGACCATCAACGAATATATAGAGAAGGGCGTGGCCGAAGGCGGGCGCGTCATCGCCGGCGGCGGCGCTGACGGCGAGCGCGGGTTCTTCATCGAGCCGACGGTGATCGCGGATGTCCGTGCGGGCGCGACCATCGAACAGGAAGAGATATTCGGGCCCGTGCTGGCCGTTATCCGCGCGCAGGATTTCGACGACGCGCTCAGGATAGCCAACGATACGGAGTACGGCTTGACCGGCGCGGTCTATACTAACGATGAAGAGAAGCTCGAACGCGCGCGGCGCGAGTTTCACGTCGGCAATCTCTACCTGAATCGCAAATGCACGGGCGCGCTCGTCGGCGTACATCCCTTTGGCGGCTTCAACATGTCCGGCACGGACTCGAAGGCGGGCGGGCGCGATTACCTCGGCCTCTTCATGCAGGCCAAGGTCACGTCGGCCAAAATCGCAGCCGCCAGAGATACTAAGGCGGAGAAACGCGCTGCCATCTAAGGCTTGATTTATGAATCAATCTTCAAATAGGAGAGCTATGGATTTACGTTTCCGTCCCATCGTTTTACTGCTGGCGATCTGTCTGGCGCTGGCTTCCATGTTGAGCGTAGGCGCGCCGCGCGCGAAGGCCGGGTTGACGGGAAGTCAGGCCGGCACTGTCGTTTTCGTCGTCTCGTCCTCTCGCGCCACGCCTGGGGCCGCGACGATCGTGCCCATCCTGATCATCGAGCAGGGCGGCTATAAACAGCCCGTCGCGGGAGATTCCGACGCGGCGGAAATCTCCCGCTTCGCCTCTGACTATTATGGCAAGGGGCAGAAGTATCGCCTGCTCTCGGGCGGAGGCTCCGCCGGAACGTTGACCGTCAAAGCATCCACGAAAGACTCGGAGTGTCTGAGAACAGGGGCCGAGGTGAGTTTGCAGACACAGGCCAAGCTCAATACCAACGTCATGGCGCTGGCGACCAACTCGGATTCGCTGGGACGCGCGCAGGGCTCGCGTCGTGCTCCGACAGCCGCCGAGCGTGCGAGCGTGCTGGCTCTGGCGCAGGACACTTACAAACAGAAGGGCGTTCCCGCCGCGCTGCTGCCGAGCATGGACACGGTCAATCTCACGGCGAGCGATCTGAACGGCGACGGTAAGGCGGAGTTGATCGGAAGCTTCGTCGTCAAGAAGACGAAGGGCGGCCAGGAAAGATATGTCCTCTTCCTTCTGGCCGAACCCACGGGCAGCTCCTACAGGGCCGCACTCGCCAACTACGACCGTTTCACGTCGAAAGACATCATGAGCGGAGCCAGCATAGATGTCGTCGGTCAAGGCGGTGTGTATACCGAGCGATTCATTGACCAGCTAGACCTCGACGGCGATGGCACGAGCGAGGTCATCACCATCAAGCTGGGCTTAGAGGGCGACGGTTATTATATGTACCGTAAGCAGCAGGGGCAGTGGCAGAAACTCTACGAGTTCAGCAACTACAAGTGCGCCTTTTAGGAAAGGATGAAGGCGGAAGGATGAAGGATGAAAAGTGTTGAGTGGTTGATTCAGGTAAGCCTTGATTCAATCATTTCATCCTTCTGCCTTCCGCCTTCCGCCTTGCTTTCATGCGTTTGATCTTCATGGGCACGCCTGAGGCGGCTGTGCCGACATTGCGGCGTTGTCTCGAAGACGGGCACGAAGTCCTGGCCGTGTGGACGCAGCCGGACAGGCCCGCCGGGCGAGGCAATAAGCTCAAGGCCCCGCCCGTCAAAGAGTACGCGCAACTGTGCGGGCTCAAGGTCGAGCAGCCTGCCAAAATCAGAACGGACGAAGCCTTCTCTCTCTTCGCTTCCTACAGAGCGGACGCGGCGATCGTCGTCGCCTACGGGCGCATACTGCCGTCACCATTCCTGCGCGCTCCGCGCATCGGCTGCATCAACGTCCATTTCTCTCTGCTTCCGAAATACAGGGGCGCGGCCCCCGTCAACTGGGCCATCGTGCGCGGCGAGAGCGAGACCGGCGTGACCACGATGCAAATGGACGAGGGGCTCGATACCGGGCCCATTCTGTTACAGGATAAGACCGCGATTGGCCCACAGGAAACCGCGCCGGAGCTGATGCTGCGGCTCTCGCTTTCGGGCGCGGAGCTGCTCGGGAAAACTCTACAGCGTCTTGACGAGATAGAGCCACGCGCGCAGGCCGACGAGGATGCGACCTTTGCGCCCGTGCTCAGGAGGGAAGACGGGCTCGTTGATTGGGCCCACGATGCTTTCGCGATCGAGCGGCGCGTGCGCGGCTTTCAGCCCTGGCCCAATGCCTACACGAAGCACGAGTCTGGACGCCTGGTCATCTGGCGCGCGCAGCCGGAGAGGGCCGACGTGGGCCCAACCGAGTGTGGCGCGATACTGGAAGCGCACGGCGACAGGCTCGCGGTCGCGTGCGGCGACGCGACCGTCCTTCATTTACTGGAAGTCCAGCCGGAAGGGAAACGGCGTATGAACGTGCGCGATTTTCTGAACGGTGCGCGACTGAGCGCCGGTTCCAGATTGGGTTGAGCCGTGGCCGCAGTTAAGCATCATCGAAAACAAGCAGAGCGAAGAAGTAGTAGTAGTAGCGCGCAGGAGAGGCGTGTCGTCACACCCGCGCGCCTCGCCGCCTTCGAGATATTGAAGCGCGTCGAGGAGGAGGGCGCTTTCGCTTCCGTCCTGCTGGCCGGAATAGACGACGAGATGAGCGCCGTCGATCGTGCGCTCTGTTACGAGCTGGTGCTCGGCGTGCTGCGCCGTCAACTATGGCTTGACGAGTTGATAACGCATTATGCCGCGCGTGCAGCCGAACGCCTCGACGCGCCCGTGCGACGCGCCTTGCGACTGGCGCTCTACCAGCTTCGCTTTCTTTCTCGTATTCCGGCGCGGGCGGTCGTCAATGAAGCGGTCAACATGGCCTACGTCTCGCGCGTTCGCTCTGCTGCACCGTTCATCAATGCCGTGCTGAGGCGTGCCGTCAAAGAGCCGCACTACGACCCGGCGCAGGCAATCGATGACCCGCTCAAGCGCCTGTCCGTAGAGACTTCGCACCCGCTGTGGCTCATCGAGCGCTGGACGCGCGCTTTCGGCCACGCGACGGCCGAAGATTTTGCGCGCGCCAATAACGAGCCGCCGCCAGTGGCGTTTCGCATCGTCTCCGCGCGTGCCAAAGGTCTTGACGTGCTCGAAGAATTACGCGCTGAGGGGGGCGAGTTGACCGCTTCCGAGATCGTCCCTGATGGTTGGCGCATCAAGGGCGCGAGCGCGCGTCTTCGTGAATTGGCGGCGCAAGGGCTGATCTATGTGCAGGACGAGGCATCGCAATTGGTCGGGCATGCCCTGGGCGCGCAGGCGGGCGAGCGCGTGCTGGACGCCTGCGCCGCGCCCGGCAGCAAGACGACTTACATCGCCGACAGAACCGAAGGCGCGGCCCTAGTCGTCGCGGGCGACCTCTACGAGCATCGCCTGCGCACGCTTCTGGAGAGCGGCGCGCGCCAGCATGCTCTTTCAGCCGTCGCGGTCGCCTACGATGCGACCGCGCCTCTACCCTTTCTCGCAGGCTCTTTTGACCGCGTGCTGGTGGATGCGCCGTGCACGGGGACGGGCACGCTCAGGCGCAACCCCGAAATACGCTGGCGCATCTCAGCCTCTGACATCGCGGATTTGTCGGCGCGCCAGCGCGCCATTCTATCCAACGCCGCGAAGACAGTGCGCAGCGGCGGACGCCTCCTCTACTCGACCTGTTCCGTCGAGCCCGAGGAGGACGAGCTGGTCGTGGCCTCTTTTCTCAAAGAGACGGACGCGTTCACACAGGTTTCGGTGGCTGTGCCCGCAAGATTTCGCGCCGGGAGCCTGTCGGCACGCACCTGGCCGCAGCGCGACGGCTCGGACGGCTTCTTCGTCGCGGCCTTCGAGCGCCGAAGTTAAGCTCGGACGGATACTTGCGAGCGGGCAGACGCGGGTGTTAGACTTCGCGACTTGGTTTCCTACGCTCGGGGACTCGGATGCTTTCTCCCCCGCGCGCCCCTTCCAGGTCAGAGAGGCTGAAAGAAAGATCGTATGGTGGCAAAGCGGGCGCTGTCGGCCCTCAGCAAGATCGGCATTATTCTCGCCATCGCGGTCGCTTTTCTTTTTGGCCTCGCCGGGACGGTTTATCTCTCTTTGCGCAGCCCGGAAGTCCAGGTGCCGGACTTGAAGGGCCAAGACCGTATGGCTGCGGAAGCCGCGCTCGATAAGGTCGGATTGAACATGAAAGTGCGCGCCACGCGCTTTAGCCCCGACGCCAAGCCCGATACGATCCTTGACCAGTTGCCGGAAAAGAACGACGTGATCAAGGTCGGGCAGACCGTGGCGGTCGTCGTCGCGCGCGGCCCGAAAGAGGGCGAGAGCGCCGCCACAGCTTCGGGCGGCGGCGAAGGTGAAGATAAGAAGCCGGAGGCCGGGAAGCCTTCGGAGAATCAGAACGAGAACGGGAATACGTCGGCCACCAATCAGAACGAGAACAAGCCGAAACGCACGAAGAACGCTAATAATAAGAACGCCAACAACAGTAATAATTCCAACAACAGCAATGCCAATCGTAATGCGAACAATCGCAACGCGAATACCGGCAACGCTAATAACCGCAACGCGAATACCGGCAATCGCAATGGGGACGCTGATCGGCCCGCTGGCAACACAAACGCGAACAGGCGGCCGCCGGTGATCTCGACGCCGTCAACGCCTCCACTGGTTCCGAGCGGCCCGCCGCGCATGCGCTGAGACCTGGACGGCTCGCCTCCCGACCGCGCAGCCAACCGAGACTTATTTGACTCGAAGAGGCGGGGCGCTTCCCGTGCTCCGGCCCGTTTAGAAATTAACCGAATGGTGGAAATAGCTCCTTCGATTCTATCCGCCGATTTCACGCGGCTCGGCGAGGACATCAGCGCCGTCGAGCGCGGCGGCGCGAGCGTCCTCCATGTCGATATTATGGACGGGCATTTCGTGCCCAACATCACTATCGGCCTGCCCGTAGTTAAAGCGATTGCCGGGAAGACACGTCTGATCATCGATACGCATCTGATGATCTCGGAGCCTGGCCGCTGGGCCGAACAGTTCGTCGAGGCTGGCGCGCAGATGGTCTCGGTTCACGTCGAGGCCGACCCGCATCTCAATCGCACGCTCTCTGCGATCAGGAAGAAGGGCGCACGCAGCGGTGTGGCGATCAATCCGGCGACCCCGCTCGTGGCGCTCGAAGAAGCTTTGCCCTTCGCCGACTTCGTGCTCCTGATGAGCGTTAATCCCGGTTTCGGCGGGCAAAAATTCATCCAGACCTCGCTTGACAAACTGCGACGCCTGCGACGCATGATTGACGAACGGGGACTGCCCACGCGCATAGAGATAGACGGCGGCGTTGATCGGACAAATATTGAAGAGATAGCTGCCGCCGGTGCGGAGATCATCGTCTCCGGCTCAGCCGTCTTCGGCGCGGCAGACCCCACCGAGGCCGTTCGCGGGCTGCGCGAAGCGACCTTGCAGTGGGCCTAGAAAAGAAAGGATGAAGGATGAAGGCGGAAGGATGAAGTAAAAGCTGTCAAGACTTTAAAGCATTCCTTTCATCCTTCATCCTTCCGCCTTCATCCTTAAGTTTTATTGGAGGTTTTATAATGCATTTTCGTCGTATCGCATCGGTCGTCCTGGGGGCAGTGTTGCTCTCGTGTCTGGCCGGCACATCGGCGCTGGCGCAGAGTAATGTGCAGCGCGTGGAAGTGATGAAGTCGCGTCTCGAAACCATGAGGCGCTCGCTCAATAACGCGATCTCATCTTTTAACGCTAAGGGAGGCGACGACAAGACATCCTCGACTGATGATTCGCTTGCGCGCCTGCGCGGACTTGAGCAGGAGGTCAGCGCCGTCCTCAAGGATGTCCTCGATGCGAGCTCCAAGATTGAGCGTTCCGAGCGGCTCGACGCAGGTCTGCTGGAGAAGCTGGAAACCTCCGTCGCCGAGCTCAATCCGCGCGTCGAAGCCGGATTACAGAGTACGGCTGGCGCGCGTAACGCTGCCGCCAGCAGCTCAGGCACTCAGCCCAAGAAGAAAAAGAAGAAGGGTTTCCTCGGAATCTTCGGCGGGGGCGACGATGACAAGTATGCCGAGTTGACGGGGACGGTCGCCGCCGGTCGTGACCGCGTGCTCTTCGAGGAAGCGGCCAAGGAAGTGCGCAAGAGCAATTATGATACGGGCCGCCTGCTCTTCAACACGATCATCACCACCTACCCGGATTCGACCTATCTGCCGATGGCCAAGCTCGCCATCGCCGACTCCTTCTACCTTGAGGGCCTGACCAGTTCCTTGATTCAGGCCGCCGCCGCTTATCAGGACTGGCTGACGTTTTTCCCCACGCACCCGCTCGCCGACGACGTGATGCTCAAGATCGCCGAGACGGACATGCGCCAGATGGGACTTCCAGACCGCCAGACCACCAACGCGCGCAAGGCCGAGCAGCGCTTGAAGGTGCTGCTGCAACAGTTTCCCGACACACCCCTGAGGGAAGCCGCCATCCAACGCCTGAACGAGGTTCAGGAAAATCTGGCGATGCATAATCTGCAAGTCGCGCGTTTCTATTACGGGCGCATGGTTCACAACAACGGCGGATTGAAGGGCGCACAATCACGCCTGCGCGAGATCGTCGAAAAGTATCCGAACTTCTCCTACATGGACGAAGTCCTGATGCGCCTCGGCGACCTCTACGTGCAGGAGGAAGAGCCGGATGAAGCGGCGAAGTTTTACCAGCAGGTCGTGCGCGATTATCCCAACGGCGAGTATGCCGAGAAGGCCAAAGACCAGTTGACCAAGATCGGCGCGGCGATTCCCGATCCAGACCCGATCAAGAAGGGCCTGCCGCTGCCGGAGCGCCCCGGTAGGATGCAAAAGATCATGACCGAAGTGCTCGGCACGGTGGACGTGACCGTCGACAAGAACGGCGTGCTGATCAGCAAGGACGATAAGAGCGGGAACGACCTGATCGACATAGTGATGAGAAATCAGGGCGAGCTGCCCTCTTCGGCGATACCCAATGCGCCCTCCGTCGTCGCACCCGTACAGCGCCGCCCGCCCGCCCGCCCGGTTCAGCAGAACACGACGCCTGCCACCAGGACTGTGCAGACGACCGGAAGCGGCCTCAATACGCAGCCCCGCACTAACCCGGCTACGCCGACTCCCTCTGTTGGTCAGCCGACCACGACCCCCGCAACCACCGCGCCGACGATTACTCCTCCCGGCACGAAGCCTTAAAGTACTACCCGGTCAACAGCCACTCGTCACACGCGCTGCTGTTGACCGGGTCTTCTTGGTCTGATGAGCCCTGAGCCGCCCCGAAGCCTTCGGCGGTCTCTTTGATTAACGCATGACGCAAGCGAACGAGAATACACAGGACGAGCTGAAACGCCGCCATCGTGCCACCCTGATGGTCATCGGCGGTTTTATTGTGCTGACGCTCCTGCTGCTGGTCGTCGCTTTCGTCAGTCACGAAGCACTGTATCGTCCCCTGGGCCCACCGGCTTTGCCCGGAGCTTTGAGGATCGCCATTCTCTTTTTCGGGTTCGGTGCGATTACTCTGCGGCGCACCAGATTCTCGGCGATGCGTCTACAGGACATCGCCGCGCTGCGCGGCATCTCTGGACTGCTGGCGACCTTGCAAGGAACCACGGTGCAGGTGGCGATGCTGGGTCTGGCCATCGCCCTGATGGGTTTCATCGGCACGATACTGACCAACAATGAATACGAGATGCTGCGCGCCGGACTGATCGCCATCGCCGTCCTGCTCTACTGTTATCCGCGACTCTCCGCCTGGCAGCGCGTCGTGCGCGGCATTGAACAGACGGGCGATGCCAACGCTTCGTCCGTGAAAGGAAGCGACGCGTGAATAGAGTTTCGAGCATGATTCCCAGCCTCTCTTGCTGCCTCCTCCTGGCAGCCTTCGCGTTTGTGCCGACGGCGCACGCGCAGCCCGCCACCGATAGCCCCAGAGAGACAAACGCCCCGACTCCGCGCCCTCAAACCAACGCGCAGGCACAGGAAGTAAGGCCCGCCAGCGCCAACGCGATGCCACAGGGCGGCACACCCAGGGAGAGACGCGCACAGGCTTACGCCAAGTTGTTAGAAGGACAACGCTACGTGACGGCGCTGCGCGACAGCAGATCGACCAACCTTGTGCGCCTGGCCCAGCAGGCTTTCCAACAGGCCGCCGTGTTTGACCCGACGCTCGCGGAAGCACACACGGCGCAGGCCGAGCTGGCCTTCTTCTATCCACCGCAGGACTTTCCCCTGGCCGAACGCGAAGCGACCATCGCCGCGCGCCTAGACCCCAACAACGTCGGCGCACATCGTCTTCTGTCACGCGTCTACGCGATCAAGAGCGGGCTCAGGGACAACAGTCTGGATAAGAAAGCTTCGGAGCAGGCCATCACGGAGCTGCGCGAAGTGGCGCGGCTTGACCCGACGGACGCCGAAGCCTGGGCCCTGCTCGGCGAGTTCTATTACGCGATGGGGAAAACCAACGAAGCGATCGATGCCTGGACACGCTGGGTCGCCGCCTCGCCCCCTTCGGACGCGCGCATCTTTCAATTCGTGACGAATGATCGTGAATTGACGACCGATGCGGCCAATGCGCGGCTCGGCGAAGCGTTGATCGCCGCCGGGCGTACGAGCGAGGCCATCGCGGCCATACGTCGCGCCATCGCGCTCAACCCGGAAAACGCCCGTTATGCGGAACTTCTGAACCAGGCTTTCGAGGCAGGCGGCAACGATGCCACAGCCATCGCCGAATTGCAGCGCATGGTCGCCGACGACCCCTCCAACATCTCTACCGTCAGGCTGCTGGCGCGCGTACAGGCGCGCGCGGGCCGTATCGACAATGCTGCCGCGACGCTGCGCGCAGCCATCAGTAAGCGGCCCAAAGGTGATCGCGAACAGCTCTTGCTGCGCCTCAACCTCGCACAGATATTCTCCGACGCCCTGCGTTACGATGATGCCATCGGTGTCTTTGAAGAGTTGCTGAAAGAGCGCAACATAGGCGACTCCGTGCTCAACACGGACGACGACCGCGAGATCGCTGGAGTTGTCTTACAGCGCGTCATCAACCTACAGAAGATCGCAGGCAGAAACGCCGACGTGATGAAGACGATCGAGCGTATGCGTCGCCTGCTCGGCCCGAACGACCCGACAGCCGAACAGGAGTACATAGAACTCCTGCGCAATCAGGGCAAGCGTCAGGAAGCGCTCGCCGCCATACGCAGCGCCCGCCTGCGTTTTCCCGACGAAGCCGAGTTCGCCAATCTGGAAGCCGCGACCCTCACTGACCTAGGGCGCATCGACGAAGCCATCACGCTCCTGCGCGGGCAACTGAAAGGCTCACTCGAAGACTTCGATACATACCGCATGATCTCTGCCCTCAACACGCAGGCGGGACGCGGGCGCGAAGCCGTCGAAGCGGCGCGCAAGATGCTGGAGCTTGCGCCGGCCGAGCGTCAAGACCTCGTCAACGCCTCGCTCATAGTGCTCTCCTCCGCACAGGAGCGCGCGGGCGATAGAAAGGGCTCTGAAGAATCGCTGCGCCGCGTCCTGGCACGCGACCCCAACAACGCCACGGCGCTGAATAACCTCGGCTACTTCCTGATTGAGCGCAACGAACGCCTCAACGAAGCCCTGGAGATGATTCAAAAGGCCGTGCGCGCCGAGCCGACCAACTCCTCTTATCTCGATAGCCTGGGATGGGCTTATTTCAAGCTCGGCAGGCTGGACGAAGCCGAGCGCAACCTGAGCGAGGCCGCGCGCCGCGATGCCTCCTCCGCCACTATTCACGACCACCTGGGCGACCTGTACCAGCGCCGTGGCAAGATGGAACAGGCCCGCGCCGCCTGGCAAAAAGCCCTCGCCCTCGCCGTGGAGGTCGAAGAAATAACCAGAATCAAAGCCAAACTAAATGCCCCGGCATCAAAATGACCGGCCCTGTACTCTATTAAAGCAGTCCCGCAGCACTGATCCTCTAAATCTACTCTGAAAAAAGAGTTGATCGTCGTAAAACAGTCTGCTAAGATCAATTTTGTCAGTCAACGACCTGCTCGCCCCTAGCACGGTCAGGCCATCAATAGCTTTCTCACGGCCCGACGCGCTTCGGCGAGAAAGAGCGCTTCCCCTACATGAGCAAAATATATTTCCCCCGAACAATAGCGGTGCGCTCTGCGCGCTCCGTTCTCCTGCTCAGCACTTTATCTCTCTCCTTCATCTTCGCGGCGGCCATTGTCACACCCGGACAGTCTTCTCAAAATCGCCCTGTGGCGCGCCTGATCACGGCGCATGTCCCGGCGTCTTTGAACCGGGTTCCGAGCAGGCCGCGCGTGGTCACGCCAACGCCTATCGCAGCGTCTTCGATGGCGACGGCGAGCGTCGCAAGCCTTGAGCGGCGTGCTTTTGAGCTTATCAACGAGCAGCGCGCAGCCAACGGCGAAGCGGCGCTGGTCTGGGATGCGGAGTTGTGCCGCATGGCGCGCATGCATTCGGAGAACATGGCGCGCGTGGGCTTTTTCGACCACACCGGGCCGGACGGGCGCGATATGCGATCGCGTGCGCACAGCAGCAACGTGCGCGGGTGGAGCGCGCTGGCCGAAAACATCGCGTATAATCAGGGCTACGACGACCCGGCGGGCTTTGCCGTGGAGCGTTGGATGCGTTCATCCAAGCACCGCGATAATGTCCTGAACGCCGTTTTCACGCGCTCGGCAGTCGGCATCGCGCGCTCGCCGGATGGACGCGTTTTCCTGACACAGGTTTTCGTCGCGCGCTGACGCCCGTTCTAAGGTTCGGTATTCAAGGGCGGCTGGCGCTTTTTCAGATGGTCAGCCGCCCGTTGTGTTAGACGACACCTTAACGCTTCCTTCTTTCGCCAAGATCAACTGGGCGCTCCGTGTCCTCGGTCGTCGCCCGGACAATTACCACGAGCTGCGCACAATCTTTCAGACCGTCACGCTGCATGATCGATTGCATCTGACGCCGAGCGCGGACGGGCGCATTGAAATCCGATGCGACGTGCCGGGCATTCCCGTCGATGAGAGCAACCTGATCTACGCTGCGGCCTCTGCGCTCAGGGAGCGTTACGGAATCAGCCAGGGCGTGCGCGTCTCTCTGGAAAAGCGTATCCCGGCGGGAGGGGGCCTGGGTGGCGGCTCTTCAAACGCCGCCGTGACGCTGCTGGGGCTCGCTCATCTGTGGCGGATTGAGACGACGAAGAGCGAGCTGACGGAGATCGCGGCTTCATTGGGCGCTGACGTGCCCTTCTTTTTTACCGGCGGGACGGCGGAAGGGCGCGGGCTGGGGACGCAAATCTCGCCGCTCGCCGACGTGAGTGAAATGCACCTCGTCATCGTCACGCCGGGCGTCAAAGTGTTGACCGCAGAAGCCTACAAAGCATTGAGTGCGCCCGCCTTGACAAAGGCCAATGGCGACATTATGCTCTCTATTTCTCGCGCGGACGCGCAATTCCCGGATTTGTTTCCGTACTATCTGCACAATGATTTCGAGCGGGTAGTGCTTCGCCTCGAACCGGAAATTGAGCGCGCGAAGAAGGCTCTGGGGCGGGCTGGCGCGCGTGCCACTTTGCTGGCGGGAAGCGGCGCGAGCGTCTTTGGTATCTTTGACAATGGGGAAGCGCAGGAGCGCACCGCCGCTCTTTTAGAATCGCAACGGGGCTGGAGCGTCTTTTCGTGCCGGACGCTCGGGCGAGCCGGTTATCTGAAGGCGCTGGGCGCGTGTGGAGAGTTGTTGGAGCGTTAGGCATTCCCAGGAGCTATGTGGATTGATATTGGGGCGTAGCCAAGTGGTAAGGCACCGGTCTTTGGAACCGGCATTCGTTGGTTCGAATCCACCCGCCCCAGCCAATTTATCAGAAGATCAGATGCTAGATGTCAGATGTTAGTAATACGCTTCTAACATCTGACATCCGGCCTCTGACATCTAATCTATGAGCACAACCGGCGGCATCAAAGTCTTTACCGGCAACGCCAATCGCGCCCTTGCCGAGGAGATTTGCCATTACCTGAGCTGCGATCCGGGCCGCGCCCTGACGGAGCGCTTCTCGGATGGCGAATATAATTTTCAGATCGAAGAGAATGTGCGCGGCAGCGACATTTTCATCGTCCAGCCGACGTGCCCGCCGACGGATGCGAATCTGATGGAGTTGCTCGTGATGCTCGACGCTTTTCGCCGGGCATCCGCCGAGCGCATCACGGCTGTGATTCCGTATTACGGCTATGCGCGCTCTGACAAGAAGGATCGCCCGCGCGTGCCGATCGCGGCCAAGCTGGTGGCGAACCTCCTGGTGACAGCCGGGGCGCAGAGGATTCTGGCGATAGACCTGCACGCGTCGCAGCTTCAGGGCTTCTTTGATATACCTGTGGATCACCTGTACGCCGCGCCCGTAATGATCGGTCATTACCAGCGCAATCCGATGCAGAATCTGACGGTGGTTGCGCCCGATACGGGCGGAGCGGAACGCGCGCGCGCTTATGCGAAACGCTTGAACGCCGATCTGGCGCTCTGCGATAAGCGGCGCGAGAAAGCCAACGTCGCCGAAGTGATGAATGTGGTCGGCAACGTGCAGGGCCGTAGCTGTTTGATTGTCGATGACATGTGTGACACGGGCGGCTCTTTGACGAAGGTGGCGCGCGCGCTCAAGGAAGCCGGGGCCGAGCGCATCCATGCCTGCTTTACGCACGCGGTTCTATCCGGGCGCGCCTGCGATCAGCTTAGACAGTCAGACATCGAGCAGATGGTGATTACCAACACTATCCCCCTGCGCGATCAGGCTTGCGAGTTGACCAATATTAAAGTTCTGAGCATCGCACCGCTGTTGGCGAAAGCGATCAAGTCGATCCACGAGGAGACAAGCGTCTCTTCGCTCTTCGTGTGAAGGGCAAACACTGAAAGAACGCGGTCGCGTGCGTCCGTCAAGGCTTTCAGCAAGACAATTCGGAGACGATCAGAGTCAGCCGCGCGCTCTTCACCTGGAAGAAGAGCGCGTAAGCCTTGTTTCGCCTTTGCCGGCTGGCGGCTGATCGCTTATTGAGAGAAAGCGAATCTATTTATGGCAGAGAGAAAAGAGATTATCGTCCGCGCCACGATGCGCGACGGGCGCGGCAAAAACGATGCGGGCAGAACCCGCCGCGAGGGCCTGGTTCCCGTCACCATCTATGGCGGCGAGGGCGGGGCCGTGTCAGCCGTCGCACCGCTGCGCGAGCTGGCGGCCATCCTGCGCTCGGATGCCGGGCACAACGCGATCTTCACGATCGATATCGAAGGCGTCGGCGCAAGCGAAGTGATGTTTCATGATCGCCAGCTAGACCCTGTGCGGGGTCGCCTGGTGCATGCCGATCTGAAAAGGTTGGTCGTCGGCCAGAAGATTGAAGTGACTGTGCCGATTCACCTCATGGGCGAGCCCATCGGCGTGCGTGAGGAGGAAGGCCACCTCGAACAGGTGCTGCGCGAGATAGAGGTTCGCT
This sequence comes from Pyrinomonadaceae bacterium, assembly GCA_036522655.1. Lineage (GTDB taxonomy): Bacteria > Acidobacteriota > Blastocatellia > Pyrinomonadales > Pyrinomonadaceae > DASQYE01. Next base: position 47,227 of record DATDFK010000026.1, read on the forward strand.
GCGACCCGCGCAACATTCCCGACGCGATCGAACTTGATGTCGAGAATCTGCACGTCCACGACGTGCTGCACGTCTCGGATATTCCGGCGGACGAGAACATAGAGATTCTTGAGCCGCCCGATTCCGTCGTCGCCACCGTCGGCATCGTGCGCGAGGAGCCGGTCGAAGCGCCCGCCGAGGAAGAGACCCCGGCTGAACCGGAAGTCATCGGCAAGGGCAAGAAGGAAGAGGACGAGGAATAGAAGTAAAAGGGAAAAAGGCAAAAGGCAAAAGTTTAGACCGAAGACGTTTCTTATACTTTTGCATTTTACCTTTGGCCTTTTACCTTTTCGTTATGCGTCTCGTCGTTGGGCTCGGCAATCCGGGCGCGCAGTACGCTTGGACGCGTCACAATCTGGGCTTCATGCTCATCGATTGGCTGGCGCGCGACGCGGGCGCGCAGGTCAAGCGCAGCGAGTGCCGATCATTGGTCGGGCGCGCGTTGATAGAGGGCGAGCGCGTCGAGCTGGTCAAGCCGCAGACCTACATGAATCTGAGCGGCGAAGCGGTCGCCTGCCTCGTCGCCAAGCATGAGCTGCGAGAGAGGCCCGGTGCTCTGATCGTCATCAGCGATGATCTGGCGCTGCCCTTCGGGACGATACGCCTGCGCGCGCGGGGCTCGGCTGGCGGGCACAACGGTTTGAAATCGATCATCGCGTCGCTCAAGACGGACGAGTTCATACGACTGCGTATAGGCATTCAGCCGGAGCACCCGATCGGCGATACCAGCCGCTTCGTCCTTGACGAGTTTCCGCACGGCACACGCGCCGAGGCTGAAAAGATTTTAGAGCGGAGCGCAGCGGCGCTTCGCGCCATCATCAGAGATGGCATTGACAAAGCAATGGCACTACACAACAACAGTGACAAGTGAAAAGTTAAAGACATCGCTCTTGCTTATCACTCGTCACTGTTCTTAACCCCTTCTTGCTTCATCTGCGAATGAGGCTGGACATCCAAGAGGAGGATGAATTTTGGCAGAACAAAGAATCTATGAAGTGATGTTCATCATCGACGCTAATGCGAGCGATGAGGATGTCACGCGTCTGAGCGACGGTCTGCGGCAGATCATTACCGATCAGGGCGGAACCGTCACCAAGAACGAGAACATGGGCAGGCGCACGCTGGCCTATCCGATCGAGCGTAAGAACGAAGGCATCTACGTGCTTTTCGAGGTCGAGGGCTCGGGTCGCGAGATCGCCGAGCTTGAACGCCGCATGCGCGTCAACGATCAGATCATACGCTACATCACCGTGCGTGTTGATGAAGATCGTCGCCGCGCGGAGAAGTTCAAAGCGAAGCGCGCACGAAAGGCCAGCAAGCGTCCCTTCAACTCGCGCGGCGGCAGCAGCAGTGCCAGCAGTGAACGCGGAGGTGGCGGCGGCACGACGGCATCGGCGACCGCGCTCGCGCCCGTAGCGGAAGATGACGAAGCCTGAGACTCAAACGGTCTCGGATGCCCTGTTTTCCAAGTGATTGATCTACGACGGGACACTGTCAGGCGCGCTCTCTACGGCGCAAGCGCTTTTGAAGAGCGCCGACGAGTAGCAGCAGCAAGCGCCGACCGTCGCTTACCTTGAGAGGATTGAAGAGTTATGTCCAGAAATTATGATGACCGTGATCGTGGGTTTGACCGCGACGATGATATGGACGGAGGACGCGGTGGCGGGCGCGACCGCGATCGTATGGGCGGGCGCGGAGGCGGCGGGCGTCGCATGCACCGTCGCAAAGTCTGCCGCTTCTGCATCGAGAAAGTTGACCTCATTGACTTCAAAGATGTGAAGATGTTGCAGAACTACATTCCCGAGCGCGGCAAGATTCTACCGCGCCGCATCTCGGGCTCCTGCGCCACGCACCAGCGTATGCTGGCCGAAGCGATCAAGCGTGCGCGTAATATCGCGCTGCTGCCTTACGCGACGGCTTAACCGAACAGAGGAGGAGAAGAGAATGGCAAACACACAAGTCCTCCTGCGAGAAGACGTAGAGGATCTGGGCGCACGCGGCGAGATCGTCAAAGTCAAAGCAGGCTATGCGCGTAACTATCTGCTGCCGCGCAAACTCGCCGTCCAGGCCACCGCGAGCAACGTCAAGCAGATCGAGCAGGAGCGCGCCGCGCTCTTGAAGAAAGAGGCGAAGGAGCGCGGCTCCGCCGAAGCGCAGGCCGCGCAGCTTGGCAGCCTGAGCCTCAACTTCCAGCGACGCGTCGGCGAGCACGGCATGCTCTACGGCTCCGTGACTTCGATGGACATCGCGGAGGCTCTGAAAGAACGCGGCTACGAGATCGATCGTCGTCGCATACGCCTCGCCGATGCGATCAAGGAAGTCGGCGAATACAGCGTACATGTTCGCCTGCATCGCGAGGTCAATGTCGAGATTCCGGTCATCGTGACGGCTGAAGGCAGCGCCCAAACGGCTGCCGCCGCTCCTGCTGCTGCTCCGGCCAGCGAGGCAGGAAGCGCTGGCGCGGACGCAGAGACCGCTGCCGGTACTCCGACAGAGGCGTCCGAAGAAGCAGCGACCGAATAAAAACAGGCGTGCGTCCGCGCCCTCGACCGATAGTCGTTGTCGCGGACGCACGCCTTGTAGTATAGTGCGCGGCTGCAAGCGCGCTTGTTCGCTTCGATGCCCTGTAGGCTATCGAAGGGGCTCTCGCGCAGTTTGCAGCCATTACTGTTTTTATCCACAGACCGACTCAAACATCTTAGGCTTTTAAGAATATCTCCCGATGGCAAGCTTTCCTGCTGATGCGGCGCGCGACCAGTTACTCGAACGGCCTCTGCCCAACAGCGCCGAATCCGAGCGCGCCATCCTCGGCGCAATCATTCTCGACAACGGCCTCATCAGCCAGGCCATAGAGCTTCTCCGCCCGGAAGATTTTTACGTCCCCTCGCATCGACGCATCTTCGTCGCCATGATCGCGCTCTTCGAGCGCGGCTCCGAGATCAACCCTATCTTGATCGGCGAGGAGTTGCGCCGCGACGGCGCGCTCGAATCGGTCGGCGGCATCGCGTTTGTCTCCAACCTCATGCTGGGCCTGCCGCACTTCGCCAACATCATTCACTATGCCGAGATGGTGCGCGGCAAATCCACCATGCGCCAGCTCGTCAAAGTCGCCAACAAGATTACTAGCGAGGCCCTTGAGGAAGAGGACGAGCCGCAACAGGTTCTGGATCACGCCGAGCAGATGATCTTCGCGCTCGCCGACGCGCGCACGCGCCAGGGCTTCGCACACGTCAAGCCGATTGCCGATCAACTCCTGGAACACGTGCAGGAGATGGCGGGCCGCTCGGCGATGTTGACCGGATTGACGACGGGTTTTAATGAGCTCGACTCGATGACCTCCGGTCTTCAGCCCTCAGACCTGATCGTCGTCGCCGCGCGCCCCTCGATGGGGAAAACGGCGCTGGCTCTAACGCTCGCCCAGAACGCTGCGATACAGGCCCAGGCTGTCGTCGGCGTCTTCTCGCTTGAGATGTCGAAAGAATCTCTGGTCATGCGCATGCTCTGTTCCGAAGGGCGCGTCGATGCGCATCGCTTTCGCAGCGGTTTTCTCTCGCGCGATGAGTGGGCGCGTCTCGCCGGCTCGCTCGGTTCGCTGGCCGAAGCCAAAATTTTTATTGACGACACGCCCGGCATCTCCGTGCTGGAAATGAGGGCCAAGGCGCGACGGCTGGCGGCAGAACAGAAGAAGCTCGACCTGATCATCGTCGATTACCTGCAACTGATGTCCGGCTCGTCGCGCCGCGTAGAGTCGCGCCAGCAGGAGGTCTCGCAAATCTCTCGCGAGTTGAAAGCCCTGGCGAAAGAGTTGAACGTCCCCTTGATCGCGCTTTCGCAGTTGTCACGCGCGCCCGAATCGCGCACAGACCATCGCCCACAACTCGCTGACCTCAGAGAAAGCGGCGCGATCGAACAGGACGCGGATGTCGTCGCCTTCATCTATCGCGAAGAGCAGTACAACCGCACGGAAGAGAACGCAGGGATCGCGGAGATCATCGTCTCCAAGCAGCGCAATGGGCCCACCGGCACAGTCAAGCTCGCCTTCCTCAAAGAGTTCACCAGATTTGAAAATATGTGGCGAGAGTAAAGCCTGCGCGCCTTCGCGTGCATGCACGGATTGTGCGCTTTCGCACGCAGCATCCGTCCGGGCGGAAGCTTTTGTAGGCCGGTCTATGCTATACTCCTTCGCGTAGACCGATAACTGCTCTTTAGAAAATCACTCTCGACATCAGGACTTGCGCAAGTCGCTCTTCTCCTATTGCCGTCTGTTGTTTTCCGAAACACGACCCACGCGAAGGAGAAAACCTGATGCCCGCGCACGCAGCATCCATTTACCCGATAGAATACCGGCCTTTCTCTTTATCATTTACTCAGGGACACTTGTGTCTCCCGAACGATGACCATCGCGCCCTTCGGTCTTCTTCGCCATTCCTGCCCGCAAGGAGCAATGAAAGATGAGCCAGGCACAGAGAAACAGCGCGCCGGGAACCTGTGCCTGGTGCACAGGTTCCGGGAAGTGGGCCGTCTCCGCAGGCTACGTCGTGTCGTGTATGGTCTGCGGCGGCAAGGGTAAGGTGCTGTTGACGCACCCTGCGGGGCAATGCCAGCAGTGCGGCGGCTCCGGCAGGCGAAACGCAACGAGCCCATGTCTGACATGCGCCGGAACGGGATGGCGACGCGTCGTCGGCCAGGGCTAACAGTCATCGTGACTTCATAAAACAGGGAGACTTAGTTAATGAGCTTTATGTATGCCATGCGGCGCGCCAACGGAGATTGGTTTGCGGTTAAAGATGAGGGGCGTTTACGTGTGCCTGTGTTTCACAGCAACGGTGAAGCGATGCAGGCGCGTGCGCGTAACTCCGGGATGATGCTCTTCAAGCCGATCATGCTGGACGAGGTTGCTCTCAATGATCTGGCGCGGTCTGAGACCGAAGTGGCCGCTTGCTTCTGGCTCGTCAGCAATCCATCCCTCAACCTCAACAACGGGCAGCCCTTAGAGCACGCGCAGCTCGCACGGCTCATACAAGATTCGAGTACGGAGATGCAGGGATAAGGGTTGGGTCTGAGATGAGACGGCATTGCCATCGTTGCGGGACAATCCTGCGACTGACAAAGTTGAAATGCCCTTATTGCCGTGAATCGGCGATGAGCTGGCTTCACATCGCTATCATCGCAGCCTTCGCCGTCACGACGATCTTTTACGTGCTCAAGGTTATGTAATGCAAGAGGGGCCGGAATTCATTTTATTCGGTAAGATAGCTAGCGGGAGAGTCGGAGAAAATTATGTCTGGAATAGATAAAAACAGAAGCTCTGCCTTTAGCCATGCGGCGGAGGCGGACGAGTGGCCCGGGATAGACTCAAGGTATCGGCTGATCGTCGTCGCCGCCTTGAGAAGCAAGCAACTCCTACACGGCGCACGACCGCGAATCGAAGCCGACGCGCGGCGTCATCGAAATACGAGCATCGCCCTTGAAGAAGTCAAACAGGGGCTCGTCCCCTTCACGATCAACGAAGATGTGCGAAAGAAGAGAAGCGATGGCGATCAGGGCTGAAGCCGGATGAATTGAATGGGCGTCATAAACTCAGAGCGAGTCCGCCAGGTTTGCGACGAAGTATGGCTTGACAGGGATGCCATCCTCGCCGATCGCGGCGTCTTGAGCGGCGAGGACGCGCTGATGCGTGCCGTGTACTGGCGACTCTGCAAGACCGGAGACGGCCCCGTTCAGAGCAGCAACGAGTACGCTCCTTTCCTCAATGAGCTTGTGCGGAAGTACAGGGATGAAGCCGCCCGCATTGTTTCCGGGAGCTACGCGAGTTGAATGTTGACGAAGTAGAAGTGTTTGAAGTATCAGAGACGGCCAAGATGAACGGACTACGGGTCTACTTCCATCCGGCGGGCACGGAAGCGCGCGCGGGCCAGCGCATGTTCTACAGTCGGCGCGCCGGTGGGCCATACTATTGCTGGCTCTATGAAGAGACGCTCGGCCAATGGAAATGCTCTCGCGTTCATCTGTCCGACATGACGCTCAGGGCGCTCTGCCTTGCCAGTTGGAAGGCCGTGCCGACGGCGCTGCAAACGCGGCTCGGCGAACATTACCTGGAATAGTTTTCGCGCGGGATCGACGATAGATGTGATTGATGACCTGCCTATCCTTCTCCGTTACAGACCATCCATTCAGGGGCAAAGGTTTTTCATAATTCTAAGTCACGGGAATAAAGTAACGGATGATCTCAATCATCTGAACGAAATTGATCGGCTTGGTCAGGTAGGCGTTGAAGCCTACGGCGGAGGCTTTGGCGCGATGGTCAATAGTATTGTGGGCGGAAATGGCGACGATCGGCACTGCGCACATACGGGTGATCTCGCGTATGCCGCGCGCTGCGCCGAAACCGTCCAGAACCGGCATATTCAAATCCATGAGAATCAGGCGCGGGCACTCTTTCGTGGCGATCTTTAAGGCTTCCTGCCCGTTCGCGGCTTCCGACACTCTGTAGCCACGCGATTCGAGTACGAATTTAACCATCTCGCGGATGTCGTCCGAGTCATCCACGATGAGTACCAGAGGCGCTTCCTGTTCCGGCGAGAGAGAGATTGATTGAGACACTACAACTCATTTCTGAAGGCTGCGGGCCGGGGGAATGATCAGGGGAATGATCGAGTCAAGCTGTTTCTACTCCCTATCCGGTTAGAAGTCAACCTTCTTCTATGTGCGCAAACGCACATATGTGTTATATTGTCCCTGAACGGTTGACCTCTCGACATCTGGATTGAGTCCCCTAACTCCCTCCTTTTGCCAATAACAGTTGTTCCCGCAAAGAACGTTCAAAGGGTTATATAGCGCGGCGGAATTTTGTTGTACGGACAGCCAGTTAGAGCGACAGAAAACTTATGAAAATCTTATTGTATAACCCCGATAACGGGGTGACGCGGAATTTTATGCCGCATCTCTGGATGTTTCTGCTTCAGGCCCTCACGCCCGAAGGCCACGAGGTAGTGCTGATTGACGGCAATGCGCGTGCGATGAACGACGACGAGCTTGTGCAGTTCGTCCGCGAACAGGGGATAGAACTCGTCGGCATCGGAGCGATGACGAGAATGATCGCGAAGGCTTATCGCGTGGCGGACGCGCTGCGGGCGGCCGGGGTGCGGGTCGTGATGGGCGGGCCGCACGTGACGGAAGTGCCGGACGAAGCGCTCGGACGTGATGGCGGGCCGCGTCATGCCGACGCCGTGGCGCTCGGCGAGGCAGATGAAACCTGGCCCCTGATCGTCGAAGATGCGGCGCGCGGAGAGCTTAAGGACGTTTACCAGCCCGAGCGTGACGCCAAGGGGCTCGATCGCAAGCCCAGCCTTCAGCCTTATCCTTTGATCCCGTGGGAGACGCTCAATCTGGATCAGTTCAGCCTCGTGCCGAAAGTGCTGCAATCTTTCATGGGGGGGCTGGGCGGCGGCTGGGGCAGTTTTCACGTCGTACCGATAGAGACGGGGCGCGGGTGTCCTTATGGCTGCGAGTTCTGCACCGTCACTGGATTCTTCGGCGACTCGATTCGCTTTCGCACCAACGAGAGCGTCATCGACGAGTTGTTGCGCTTGAAGGCGCGCGCGCGCAAAGAGCGCGGTAAGATCGCCGTCTTCTTCATAGACGACAATCTGGCGATTAATACCAAGCGCACGAAATCGCTGCTGCGCGACATCATCGCCGCCGGGGCGGAGATTCCCTGGGTCGCGCAGATCAGCGCCAATCTCCTGCGCGACGAAGAGCTCGTCGACCTCATCAGCGAATCGGGCGGCAAGTGGGTCTTCATCGGCATGGAGTCGATCGACCCGGCGAACATGGCCGATGTCAATAAGAATTTCAGCAAGCCCGGCGAGTATGCCGCCGTGCTCGAACGCCTCGCACAGCGCAACGTCTACGCCATCACCTCTTTCATCTTCGGGATGGACAATGATACGGTGGGCGTGGCCGACCGCACGCTGCGCGAGATCGGCAGTTGGCCGCCGGGCTTGCCCGTCTTCGGCCAGCTCACGCCTTTTCCGGCCACGCCGCTCTATGATCGTTTGGAGAAGGCCGGACGGCTCGACCGCCCGAAGCACTGGATGGACTTTGCGCCGTTCGTGATGGCGCACACGCCTTTGAAGATGACGATCGCCGAAGCAGGCAGGGAGACCAACCACGCATGGTCGTATTCCTACAGTCCCGAGCGAAATCTGAGCGCGCTCGAAGCCATCAGCGATGCGCCGCTACAGTATCGCATCAGCCACTTGGTCGCGCGCCTCTTCTTTCACGGCATCTACTTCCCGCAGTTGGGCAAGCGTGCCTGGCTGAAACTGATCGCGCAGAACCGGCGTCCGATCTTCAAGCTGGTCAAAGACTCTCTGAGCGCCTATCGCGCCGCGCGCCGCAAGAGGGGAACCGAACACACGGGCGAAGCCGCGCAGGTACAGATCACAGACTGAAGCGGCGAGCGATCGAACCCGTAGCGAGAGGACAAGGGGAGACAGAATGAAGATTTTGCTTATCAATCCAGAATATCCCGATACCTATTGGAGCTTTCGCCATGCCCTCACGTTCGAGGGCAAGCGCTCCGCTTTTCCGCCGCTCGGGCTCATGTCCGTCTCGGCGCTGCTGCCCGAAGAGTGGGAAAAGCGTTTGGTCGATCTCAATATCGAGCGGCTCAAGGCGTCGGACATAGAGTGGGCGGACATGATCTTTCTGACAGCGATGCTGGTGCAGAAGGATTCGCTCAGAAGCGTCGTCCGGCGCTGTAAGGAGATGGGAAAGCGCGTGGTCATCGGCGGGCCCTACGTGACGACCAATACGGAGAGCTTACCGGATGCCGATCACATTTTTCTCGGCGAGGCCGAGACGACGCTGCCGGAGTTCGTCGCGGATTTGGAGCGCGGCGAAGCCAGGCGTTTATACCAGGCGGCAGAGCGCCCGCCGCTTTCGATCACGCCCATCCCGGACTTCGGGCTCGCGGACATCAAACGCTACAGCGCGATGTCGGTTCAATACTCGCGCGGCTGTCCTTTCAACTGCGAGTTTTGCGACATCATAGAAATTTACGGGCGCGTCCCGCGCACCAAGAGCATAGAGCAGATGATCGCGGAGTTGGACGCGCTCAGGAGCACTGGCTGGAGCGGCACTGTCTTCATCGTCGACGACAACTTCATCGGCAATAAGCGAAACGTCAAAAAACTTCTGCCCGCGCTCGCGCTCTGGCAGGAGAGAAACGGACGCCCGTTTGAATTCCTCACCGAAGCGAGCGTCAATCTGGCGGATGATGAAGACCTCCTGGAAGGCATGCGTCGCGCCGGTTTCAACCACGTCTTCCTGGGCATTGAAACGCCCGTCGAAGAGAGCCTCATCGAAGCGCAGAAGAAGCAGAACCTGCGCGGCAACCTGCTCGATTCCGTGAGGAAGATACAGTCTTACGGGATGGAGGTGATGGGCGGCTTCATCGTCGGCTTCGACACAGATCCCGAAGACATCTTCGAGCGGCAGATAGACTTTATCCGTGACAGCGCGATACCGCTCGCGATGGTGGGCCTGCTCACGGCGCTTCCCGACACGCAGCTCTGGCGGCGGCTCAAGAGCGAAGGACGACTGCTCGCAGAAAGCGCCGGTAATAATACGAGCACTGATCTGAACTTCGTGACGAAGATGGACTCCGCGCGGCTCATAGAGGGCTACAAGTCCGTGTTGCAAACGATCTACAAACCGAGCGTTTATTATCAACGGGCGCTCGAATCTCTGAGGCGCGTGCCGCTGGGTGGGCCCATACCGCATCACTACAGCGCTGTCGGCGGCATGCTGGCGCTCGCGCGTATGACGCTCAAGCTCGGCGTGCTCGACAGCGAGCGCAGGGAATTCTGGCGCTACTTCCGCCGCGCCGCCGCCGAGCATCGCGAAAAGTTTACGGAGGCGATGCGCCTCGCCGCGATGGGCTACCACTTCCGCAAGCTGATGGAAGCCTACGGCGAGTAGTAACGAAGAGAGATCGAGGAAGCCCCTTGAGGGGCGACAGAATGTAGCCCATGACGCAAGTCATGGGAATACAGCCAACCAAAGAATCGAGAGCCCCAGAGGGGCGAAAGAAATGCGAGTTGAGTTTCTTTCGCCCCTCCGGGGCTTCATTATATTTGGCTACGAATGACCCACGGCTTGCGCCGTGGGCTATATTCCGTCGCCCCTTGCGGGGCTCTCTCTTTATTGTCTGCACTATTCCCAGGGCTTGCGCCGTGGGCTACAATCTATCGCCCCTCAAGGGGCTTCAACTCTGGATAAAGATGAGCGATGGAATAGATGCTATGGATTTGACCGGGCAGCGACCGACGTGGGCGGAGATCAATCTGGACGCGCTCGCCGCAAACTTTCAGACGGTACGTGAGCGCGTTGGCCCGAACGTAGACGTGATGGCCGTCATCAAGGCAGACGCTTACGGGCACGGGGCCGTCAGTTGCGCGCGCAGGTTGGCGAGCGAGGGCGCGCGGTGGTTCGCCGTCGCGTTGCCGGAAGAAGCCATCGAGTTGAGACGTGCGGGCATCGCTGGGCCCATCCTGTGTCTGGGCGGTTTCTGGAATGGTCAGGAGCAGGCTTGCTTGAACGAGCGGCTCGTCCCCGTTGTCTATCGCCTGGACATGATCGAGTCGCTTGACGCGGCGGCGCGTGCGGCTGGACGTATGGCCGACGTGCACGTCAAGGTTGATACGGGGATGGGACGCCTGGGCGTGCGCTACGATGCCGTGCGTGAGTTTTCGGCTGCGCTCGGACAGTTCCGAAACATTCGCGTGGACGGATTGATGACGCACTTCGCGGCTGCCGATGACCCCGACCGCGACTGCTACACGACAGACCAATTGGCGCGCTTTCACGAGGCCGTCGGTATCTTTCGGGAGCGCGGCTATCAACCGTCTTACATTCACATGGCGAACTCCGCTGCGACCTTCGCGCATAAGGAAACGTGGGGCAACATGGTGCGACCGGGCGGCGTGCTCTACGGTCTGTGGCGCGACATTCTTGCGCCGCAGTCGCAGCCGCAAAGCCTGCGCCCTGTGATGTCACTGCGCTCGCAGATCACGCTTTTGAAGAACGTCCATCGCGGAGAGATGCTGGGCTACGGTTGTACGTTCGAGGCTTCGCGCGAGACGCTGGTCGCGACGCTGCCCGTCGGTTATAACGACGGTTACGCGCGCCCGCTCTCGAATCGTGGTCGCGTCATCGTGCGCGGCCAGTATGCCTCGGTCATCGGTCGCATCTCGATGGACTTTACGCTGGTGGACGTGACGGATGTTAAGGGCGTGGCGCTCGGGGACACGGTCACGCTGCTGGGCGAAGACGGCGGGCTGCTCGTCGCGACGGAAGATCTGGCGAAGACGGCGAACACGCTTTCATACGAGATAACCTGCGGCATCAGCCGCCGCGTGCCGCGCAGGTTTCTACCCTCCGAGTAAAAGGGGCTGAGCTTCAGAGGAAAGGTGCTCGGGAGATTGCAATCTCCCAAGCACCTTCTTGCTGGCGGGATACGAGCAGATAGAGGAGGACTGGAATCCACTGGACTCTCAAGCGAGCGGCTTCCGGCTAGAGCATAAAGTTGTAGGTGATGATGCCCGATACTTTTACCGGGCGGTCGCCGAGTATGGTCGGCGTGAATCGCGCCTGGTAGGCCGCCTGCACAGCCGCCGCACGCAGCAGCGGATGACCCGAAAGAGCCTGCGCCGAAATGACCTTGCCCGTTTCGTCCAGCAACACCTGTACGTTGACCGGGCCCGAGGCTTTAATCATTCTGGCCGTTTCCGGGTAACGCGGTTTGGGCAGACTGACGGCCTTGCTGTTAAGCAGTGTGCTTGTCTTGATGATCTTCGGGGGCTGAGGCGTCGGGGCCGCCGGTGGCGGCGGTGGCGGCGTCTCTGCGATCTCAACGTGGACGGGGCGTGAAGCGTTGCCCGGATAACTACTGCCTACGCTCGGGCTGCCCGGAATGTTGCCCGTCGCCGCATCGTAATCTCTGCCGGTAATTGCCACCGGGCCTGAAGGCAGCTCACGCACTCTCGAAGGCGTGCTGGAGATGTGATCGGGCGGCCGTGTTGAATCGGCGATGTGTGCGATCGCTTCGGGTCTCTCCGATATTCTTCGCGCCGCGTCGGGCGCTGTCGCGGCTCTCGGTTGATTAGGTCTCTGCGGCGTCGCTGCCTCCGGCTGCACCGGCGGGACGAAGGTCACTATATATTCGTTGGTTTGTTCTTCCAGATGAGCATCATAAGCATAAATGCTCGCCACGCCCCCGACCATCAACAACACGGCATATGCTGCGAGCGTGCCGAGAAAGAACCAGCTTCTACGCACATGCTCGTGCGTGTGCAGGTCGGACTCGACCAGGTTATTAAACATCTCTTTATTCCTCCCATGCCGGTGCCATGCGGGTCTCATTGGGAGCGTCTCTGTCAGTAACCTTAGACTCCACTGCTCTGCATCTTGTTCCCTGAAATCGTAAACAGTGCGCCCGCCCCCGAGAGCCTCACTGATTTGTTGAGTGCGCCTCAACTGTACAGTGCGCGCTAATTCTTTTAGGATTGAAGCGTTCACAATCCTATTAAATTTCGGGAGCGAGATATTTATGGCGACCAGTGCCGAATGGCATGAGAATTACGAAGAGATGAGCGAGCTGTCGCTCAATTTTTCGCGGGCGGTCAAGTCCGTGCAGGAAGAGCTGGAGGCCGTCGACTGGTATAACCAGCGCGCCCAGGCGACGAAAGACGACCAACTGCGCCGCATCCTCGAACACAATCGCGACGAAGAGATAGAGCACGCCATGATGGGCCTTGAATACCTACGGCGCATCAGCCCCGTCTTCGACAAACACATGCGAACGTATCTCTTCACGGACGGCGACATCACGGAGATAGAGGAGAAGGCTGAAGAGTAGGAGAAGGGGGTTCGGACGAGATGAAGGATAAGATCACCGTTTACGAGAAACCGACTTGAACCAAGTGTCGCGAGCTTAGCAGGCTGCTCCGTGAGAGCGGCGTCGCGTTCGAGAAAGTCAACTACTACACGGAGCCGCTCACGGAAGGGAAGCTGCGCGAGCTGCTCTCGAAGATGAAGCTTGCGCCGCGAGAGCTGCTGCGCACGAGCGAGCCCGTCTATCGCGAGCTTGGACTCGGCAAACAGACGACGTTCTCCGACGACGAGATCATCTCGCTCATGGTCGAGCATCCAGACCTGATCCAGCGCCCCATCGTCGAGCGTGGCTCGCGCGCCGTCCTCGGACGCCCGGTGGAAAACGTCAAACCCTTAATCAGCGATGATTGATGAGAGGGATGCTATTGCTCAGCGCTCATCACTGATGACTCATTACTTACAGGCAGGATAGAGAAGTGGCGAAAGCACCGGCGACAGTTTATGTCTGTCAGAATTGCGGGAATCAATCGCGCAAGTGGCTGGGGAAGTGTCCTGATTGCGGCGGGTGGAATACGTTCGTCGAAGAGCGCGCGCGCGTCGCGGCGAAGAAGGATGCGACCACCACGGCGCGCGGAGGATTTCGTCTGCGCGAGGTCAAGCCCGTCGCCTACCACGAGATCGAATCGCAGGATGACGCGCGCGTCTCTTCCGGCGTCACGGAGTTTGACCGCGTGCTCGGCGGCGGCATCGTTCCCGGCTCGTTGATTCTGATCGGCGGCGACCCCGGCATAGGCAAGAGCACATTGCTGTTGCAGGTCGCGGATAAGATGAGCGCGCAGGGGATGACGGTTCTCTACGTGTCGGGCGAGGAATCCGAGCGCCAGATCAAGCTGCGCGGCGAGCGCTTGGGCGTCGAAGCCGAGAGGCTTTACCTGCTGCCGGAAACGACGCTCGAAAATATTTTTGACGAGATAGAGCGGATGAATCCGGGCGCGATCATAGTAGATTCGATTCAGACCGTCTTCTCTTCCAACATCGAATCTGCTCCCGGCTCCGTCTCGCAGGTCAGGGAAGTCGCGGGCCAGTTCCTGCTGCTCGCGAAGAATCGCACTATCCCCGTCTTCCTCATCGGCCACGTCACCAAAGAAGGGTCAATCGCCGGGCCGAAAGCTTTGGAGCACATCGTCGACACAGTGCTCTACTTCGAGGGCGAGCGTCATCACAATCATCGCATCGTACGCGCGACCAAGAATCGCTTCGGCGCGGCCAACGAGGTCGGCGTCTTCGAGATGACGGGCGAGGGCTTAGTTGCCGTCGCCAATCCTTCGGAGATGTTTTTGCAGGAGCGTCCGCTCGGCGTCGCGGGCTCGGTCGTCACCGCCTGCATGGAGGGAACGCGCCCCGTCCTGGTGGAGATACAGGCGCTCGTTTCGGGCTCGAAGTACGGCACGGGCCGACGCATGGCGCAGGGCGTAGATCAGAATCGCGTCGCGCTCATGATCGCGATGCTGGAGAAGCGCGTCGGGTTCCACCTCATCGGCGATGATGTTTATATCAACATCGCCGGAGGGCTTGAGATTGACGAGCCTGCCGCAGACCTTGGCGTCGTCGCCTCCATCGCCTCAAGCTTCAAGAACACGCCCATCGACCCGCACACGGCGGTCTTCGGTGAAGTGGGTCTGACCGGCGAGGTACGCGGCGCGATGCAGGCCGCCGCCCGCGCGCGCGAAGCCCAGACGCTCGGCTTCAAAAGACTCATCATGCCCGCCTCGAATACCTCCGGGCTCGAACGTATGCTCGGCCTGCGCGTCGTCGGCGTCCGCTCCGTCGAAGAAGCGCTGGACGAACTGTTCTAGTAAAGAAAATAGCAGGGATAGACGGGATATAAAGAGACAGGAAGAGGCAAAGAGGTATCAATCTCAAATTTGAAATTACAAATCTCAAAATTGAATTACAAACTCAAATTTGAATTACAAACTCAAATTTGAAATTACAAATCTCAAATGCTCTGCTTTATCCTGACCATTGCTGTCTATCCATGCTGATTCTGCTTTTGGTTTTACCCCCAGCCGAAGACTTTTCGCATGAAGGGCAGTAAGCGGTGGCGGGCAACGGTGTTCATAAAGAATACCTCGTGCTCTTTTTCGACGGTCGCCATCGTGCTCAGTTCGGTGGCGAATTCCGTCATGCCGAGTTTGCGCGCGTAAAGCGCTGCCGATTCATACTCGCTCACGTTTCTGCTTTCCAGACGGCCCGCGAAATACATCGGTAAGAACCAGCCGATGATGTGGCACAGGAAGCCTATCGTCCGGCCAATCATCAGCATCCTGACCTCTCTGAGCCGGGCGGGGCCGGATTGCAGCTCGCGCAGAATGAACCCGACCCTTTCTCTGTGCACCCACTCTTCATCTTCAATCAGGCGTATGCGTTCCTGCTCGACCGGGTCGCTCAGAGACTTCCAGTGGCCGCGATAAGCATGTGCGGCCGCAAGCTCGCCCGAATAGGCCGCCTGAAGAATTGAGATGAGCCGCTGCCTGGGGGATTGTTTGCTCATAAACCTCCCGAATTTTTGATCTCAATCAGTGTGCCATAGAACCGACGGGCTGCATATCGCTTTTCCGAAGAGAACGGACTTATGTACAAGCGCGGCGTATGCATCTCACGAGGCTGGATTTTTCGCATAGTGCAAACGGGAGTGGCAGATCGCCCGGAAGGCTTTCACGCATCAAGCGGGTGTTCGCCGCTCATCCTCTCTCCAGACTCTCCCTGTCCCGATCAAACGGGCACAGCCGGGCCGCAATCCGATGGCGCGTGCTTCGGAAAAGCTTTTAGTGACGAGGGGGTTAAGGCGTGCTAATATGCATGCCATCATGCGTACGGACGTAATTCTCATACGAATAGTCTTTACAGCAATTCTCGTTACCGCCGGGTACATGCTGCATCCCGTGGGTGGCTATGAGTTCATCTCGGCAGGGGCCCTCTCGGCGGTTGTCGCGGCAATCGTCGCCATCGCTATTATCTTTTTCGAGATGCGCATCAGGCGCGCTTCGCTGAAGACGCTGATCGGAGCGGCGGTCGGCTCGATTCTCGGCATCACCGGGGCCTACCTCATCGGCTCGCTCATCAACAGCCAGGAATCAAGGGCCGTGACGGCGGAGACGAAAGCCTTCCTGACGCTCGGGCTGATCTTTTTCATGGCGTACGTCGGATTGATGGTCGGCGGGGCCAAGGGCGATTACCTTGATCTTTCGGCGCTCGGCGGAATCTTCAGCGATAAGACGACCAGACGCGACCTCAAGATTCTGGACACGTCGGTCATCATTGACGGGCGCATCGCCGATGTCGCGGAGACGGGTTTCCTCAGCGGCTCGCTCATTATTCCTCAGTTCATCCTGCGCGAGCTTCAACAGGTGGCCGATTCGCCGGACTCTTCCAAGCGCCAGCGCGGGCGGCGGGGCTTAGACATGCTCAACCGTTTGCAGAACAACAACGCGCTCGATATTCAGATCGTCGAGACGGATTTCCCGGCGGTGCGCGAAGTCGATCTCAAGCTCATAGAGCTGGGCAAGCAGTTGGACGCCGTCATCGTCACCAACGATTTCAATCTTAACAAGGTCGCGCAACTGCGCGGCGTCAACGTGCTCAACATCAACGAGCTGGCCAACGCCCTCAAGCCGGTCGTGCTGCCCGGAGAGGCGATGCGCGTCTTTATCCTGAAAGAGGGCAAGGAATATAATCAGGGCGTCGCTTACCTTGACGACGGCACGATGGTCGTCGTGGACAATGCGCGCAAGCTGATCGGGAAGAACGCCGACATCGCCGTCACGAGCGTCCTGCAAACGACGGCGGGCAAGATGATCTTCGGTCGCCTGTGGGAAGAGTCCGTGGAGAACGGCGGCAACGGCGGCACTCAAGATCGCATTAACGGCACACGCGCCCGTCCCGTGCGCGAGATGCGTCCGACACCGACCCGCGTCACCGACAGCTTTGAAGGATGAGAAAGAAAGGATGAAGGATGAAATAAAAGCTATTGCTTTTTCTTATTCATCCTTCATCCTTCCGCCTTCATCCTTGCTCTTATGAACGTTGCGATCATCGCCGCCGCAGGGCAGGGCAAGCGCATGGGCGCGGGGCGCGCAAAGCAATTTCTTGAGCTTAACGGCACGCCGATCATCATTCATACGCTCAGGCGTTTCGAGCAGTGTGCCGATATTGATGAAGTCTTTGTCATCTTGCCTGCCACGGACGCAGCCTCTTTTCTTACGCTTGCGGCGAAGTATGGCCTGCGTAAATTGACGCGCATTGTCACGGGCGGCGCGACGCGAGCCGAATCCGTGTGGCGCGGCCTGCAAGCCATACGGCCCACGACCGCCGAGATCGTCGCCGTGCATGACGGCGTTCGTCCCTTCGTGACGCCGGAAGAGATCAGCCGGACGGTTCAAGCGGCTCAAGCGGGCGGGGCCGCCATCCTCACCGCTCCGGCAATCGACACGATTAAAGAAGTAGAGAACGAAGTGGTCAGGCGCACGCTCGTACGCGCACACGCGCGTCACGCGCTCACGCCGCAGTGCTTTCGTTATAGCCTGCTGCGCCGCGCCTACGAGGAGGCCGGTGATCTCTCTGCGCCCGACATCACGGACGATAGCTCCCTCGTCGAGCGACTCGGCGAGAGCGTCCGCATCGTCGAAGGCAACGCTCGCAATATCAAGATTACACGTCGAGAGGATATCGCGCTCGCCGAAATCTTTTTAAAGCAGATGTCGGACGATAGGTGTTAGCTGCGCTGGCTTCTAACCGACATCTGACATCTAATATCCGGCATCCGTGTTTTTATGTTTCGCATCGGCATCGGAAATGACACGCACCGTTTGGCTGAGGGGCGTCCGCTCATCCTGGGCGGCGTGAAGGTCGAGTCGGAGCGCGGGGCCGAGGGACATTCGGATGCTGACGCGCTCGCGCACGCGGTCGCGGATGCGATACTTGGCGCGATCTGCGAGGGCGATCTGGGAGTGCATTTCCCGGATCGTGACCCGCGATGGAAGGATGCCGATAGCCTGCAACTGCTGGCGAGGGTGATGTGGCTCGCGGGCGAGCGCGGCTATCGTGTCATCAATCTGGATGCGACCATCATGCTGGAGAGACCTAAGCTGCGCCCCTTTGTGCAGGCGATGCGCGAGAATCTGGCGCGCACGCTCGGCATAGATGTCGGCTGTGCGAGCGTGAAGGCGAAGACGGGCGAGGGGTTGGATGCAGTGGGCCAATGGCAGGCGGTGACGGTGCAGGCTGTGGTCTTGCTCACGCGCGTCTGAAGGGGAAGCCGCTTTGAGACCACAGGACATAATCAGAAACAAGCGCGACGGCGCGAGCCTTTCGCGCGAGGAGATCGCGTTCTTCGTGCGCGGGTTGACGCGCGGAGAGATTGCCGACTATCAGGCTTCGGCCCTCTTGATGGCGATCTTTCTCAAGGGCATGGACGCCACGGAGCAGCAGGCGCTCACCGAAGAGATGCTTCATTCCGGCACGGTGCTGGATTTCTCGGACATTGCCGGGCCCAAGGTCGACAAGCATTCGACGGGCGGGGTCGGCGATAAGACCTCTCTGGTGATCGCGCCGCTGGTGGCTGCTGCGGGCGCGTATGTGCCGATGATTTCGGGGCGGGGATTGGGCCACACGGGAGGCACGCTCGACAAGCTCGAAGCGATTCCGGGTTTTCGCGTGCATCTTTCGCTCGCGGAGTTTCGTGAAGTGCTGGGCCGCGTCGGCTTCGCGATGATGGGCCAGACAGGTGAGATAGCGCCCGCCGACCGTAAGCTCTATGCGCTGCGCGACGCGACGGCGACCGTAGAGGCCATCCCGCTCATTGTCGCTTCGATCATGTCTAAGAAGCTGGCCGCTGGCTTGGGCGCGCTCGTGCTGGACATCAAGACGGGAAGCGGCGCGTTCATGAGCACGGAGGAACGCGCGCGCGAGTTGGCCCATGCGCTCGTCCAGACGGGCGAGGGTTTCGGCGTTCACACCAAAGCCCTGATAACGGATATGAATCAGCCGCTCGGCAGCGCCGTCGGCAATGCGCTTGAGACGCGCGAATGCCTGCTCATCCTGCGCCGCGAGGCGGACGCGCACGCACAGGCGGTCGAAGACCTTTCGGTGGAATTGGCGGCGCACATGGTTGCAGCCGCGCGCCCGTCATCGTCGCTGGATGAAGCGCGCGGCGCCGTTCGGCAGGCGCTTGAGTCCGGCGCGGCGCTCGAAAGATTTCGCGCCTGCGTCGAAGCGCAGGGCGGCGATGTGCGCGTCTGCGACGAGCCCGAGCGCCTCTTTGATTTGACACTGCACGAGGTTAAGGTAGAATCGCCGCGAACAGGATTCATCAAAAACATCGAGACGGCTGAGGTCGGGCATGCCGTGGCTGCTTTGGGCGGCGGGCGCGTTCGCATCGAAGATGCCGTCGATCCGGGAGTAGGTTTTATCGGCCAGGCGAAGCTTGGCGACGAGGTGAGGGCGGGCGATGTGCTCGGGCTCGTCTACGGTCGCCGGGAAGCGGAGGCGCTCGAAGCCTCGCGCCGCATCCAGGCCGCTTACGTCGTGGGTGACGAACCCCCATCCGAAGCGCCCACATTGATCAAGGAAGTAATAACCGCATGAGGCTCTACATCTCAGCCTTCGTCGCCGTCCTTTGCGCGCTCGCGCTCTCCGGCATCGCCTGCCAGCCGCAGAGTCGAGCGGCGGATGACCCAACGAAAAAACACGTCGGCATAGTCTTTGACATCGGCGGCAAAGATGATCGCTCCTTCAACGCCGCCGCCTGGGAGGGCGTCAAGCGCGCGGCCAAAGACCTGCCCATCGTCGTGCGCGATGTCGAGCCGGGCGACCCGACCTCCATCGAGCCCGCGCTGCGCGCCTTCGCCGAGCGACACTACGATCTGGTGATCGGGATCGGCTTCGCGCAGGCCCCGATCATCGAGGCGGTGGCCAAAGATTATCCTGACGCACACTTCGCCATCGTCGACGGCGTGAGCCAGTTGCCGAACGTCGCCTCGCTCGTCTTCAAAGAGCACGAGGGCTCTTACCTGGTCGGACTGATCGCCGCCAAAACGACGAAGACGGGCGTGTTGGGATTCGTCGGCGGCATGGACATCCCGCTCATACACAGGTTTGCGAAGGGATACGAAGAGGGCGCGCACTCTGTTAATCCGAACATTCGCGTGATCGAAAACTACGTCGGCGTCACGGACGGCGCGTGGAACAATCCCGGCCGTGGTAAGGAGCTCTCATTGGCCCAGATAGGGAAGGGCGCGGATGTGATCTTTACGGCGGCGGGCAATTCCGGCCTCGGCGCATTCGATGCCGTCGAGCAGGCTGGCAAAAAGGACGGACGCGCCACACACTTCGTCATCGGCGTGGATTCAAACCAGAACGGCGTCAAGCCCGGCTTCGTCCTGACCAGCATGGTCAAGCGCGTGGACAACGCCGTCTACCAGATCGTGCAGGATGTCGTGAATGGTAAATTCGAGGGCGGCGTTCACGTCTACGGCCTTGATAAGGACGGGGTCGCCTACGCCATGGATCAATACAATCAAGACCTGATCACGCCGGAGATACGCCAGGAGGCGGAAGCCGCCAGGCAGAAGATCATCAAGGGCGAGATTAAAGTGACCGATGCGATGGCCAAATAGGGGCCGGGCATCAGGGGTCAGTGGCCGGTGAAAACCTGCTTCGCTGACCCCCGGCCCCCGAACCCCCTCTTCTATGTTAGAACTGCGAAACATCACGAAACGATTCGGCGGGGTGCTGGCGAACGACCGCGTCAATATCAAGGTCGCGCGCGGGACGATTCATGCCATCGTCGGCGAGAACGGCGCGGGCAAATCGACCGCGATGCGTATCGCCTACGGATTCTACACGGCTGACGACGGCGACATCCTGATTGACGGAGAGGTGCGAAGGATTCATTCGCCGCATGATGCGATCGCCCTCGGCATCGGCATGGTTCACCAGCACTTTATGCTGGTCGAGACGATGACCGTCGCGGAGAACATAGTGCTCGGCGCTGAGCCGGGCTCAAGCGTCGCGCTCGATCTGGGAAGCGCTGGCCGCCAGATTCGCGCGCTCTCGGACGAGTTCAAGCTGGCGATTGACCCCAGGGCGACGATCGAGGGCCTCTCGGTCGGACAGCAACAGCGCGTCGAGTTGTTGAAGGCGCTCTACCGCGAGGCGCAACTGCTGATCCTTGATGAGCCCACGGCCGTCCTCACGCCGCAGGAGGTCGAAGAGTTCTTCGTCATCCTACGACGTATGCGCGAGCAGGGGAAGACCATCATCATCATTACTCACAAGCTCTCGGAAGTGCTCGCCATCTCCGACGATGTCACCGTCATGCGCGATGGCCGCGTGGTCGGAGAGTTGAAGACCAGCGAGACGAACGCCGCCGAACTGGCACGGCTCATGGTCGGGCGCGACGTGCTGCTGCGCATAGAGAAGCCGGAAGCGAAAACGGGCGAGGTGGTCGTGAGCGTGCGTGACTTGTCTGTGACGGCGCGCGACGGCTCGCCGCGCTTGAATCAAGTCACGTTCGAGGTCAGGGCGGGCGAGATCGTCGGCATAGCGGGCGTGGAGGGCAACGGCCAGACGGAATTGATAGAGGCGCTCGCAGGGCTCGTCGCGTCGGCGCACATCACGGGCAGCATAGAGTTTCAAGGCCGTGACATTACGGCGACGCCCGCGCGCGAGCGCAAGGAGCTTGGCATCGCCCACATTCCCGAAGACAGACACCGTCGTGGACTGCTGCTCGATTTCGACCTGATGGAGAATTCTATTCTAGGCGTTCACTACAGGCCCCCGTCCGTGGCTCATTTCGGCGGCATCCTGCTGGATAACGAAGCGATTCGCCGTCATACTCAACAGATCATCGCGGACTTCGATGTGCGCCCGACCAATCCAGACCTGCCCGCGCGCGCTCTCTCGGGCGGCAATCAGCAGAAGCTGATCATCGGGCGTGAATTCGATTTGAAGCCGAAGCTGCTGCTCGTCTCGCAGCCGACGCGCGGTGTGGACATCGGCGCGATCGAGTTCATTCACAGCAAGCTCGTGCGGCTGCGTGATGCGGGTTGCGCCGTGCTGCTTGTTTCCGCCGAGTTGGAAGAGGTGACGGCGCTGGCCGACCGTCTATTGATCGTTCACGAGGGCAAGATCGTCGGCGAGGTTGACCCGACGCAAGCGACAACCGAAGAGATCGGACTGCTGATGACGGGAGGAAGGAAGTGATTCTGGATTTTAGATTTTGGATTTTGGATTGGCGCGCGACGAAAGTTGAGAGCCATGCTTCCAAGATTCAAGACGCGTTGAGCGTTAATCCAAAATCCAAAATCCAAAATCCAAAATTATGAGGGGTCTTTTACGCGAACTCGTCTTTCCGCTCGTGGCCGTCGTCGCGGCCTTCATTGTCGGCGGCATCTTCGTCTTACTGATCGGCGATGATCCGATCTACACGTACCGGCTGCTGATCGGTACGGCCCTGACGTGGCCGGACGGCATCGGCTATACGCTCTTTTACGCGACGCCCCTGATCTTTACGGGGCTGGCCGTGGCGGTCGCGTTTCGCTGCGGGCTACTGAACATAGGGGCCGAGGGCCAGTTGATCGTCGCGGCGTTTGCGTGCGCGTGGGTGAGTATTAAATTCGGCGGCGTGGTCGTCGATGTCTTCGGCACGCCGCTGGGCTATTCGTGGGTGAGCCTTCCGGCACTTGTGCTCGTCCCGCTGGCGATACTGGCGGCGATACTGGCGGGCGCGGCGTGGGGGGCGATTCCCGGTTTTCTGAAAGCGAAGTTCGGCTCGCACGAAGTCATCAATACCATCATGCTGAACTTCATCGCCGCCGCCCTGGTCAGCTACTTCACGCAGTATTATTACAAAGTGCCGGGCGACCCTATCCTTGAAACCGCTCCCGTCGGCACTGCCTCGTACATCGCACGCCTCGGCAAATTCATTCCCGGGCTGCCCGAGCGCATCCCCCTCAACATAGCTTTTATCCTGGCGCTGCTGGCCTGCGCGCTCGTCTACATCTTTCTCTGGCGGACGAAGTGGGGCTACGAGATACGCGCGACGGGCGCGAATCCTCTGGCGGCGGAATACGGCGGCATCTCCGTGCGCAAGCAGATCGTGCTGGCGATGGCCGTCTCGGGCGCGCTGGCCGGGATGGTCGGGATTAACGAAGTGATGGGTTATCGCCATCGTTACTACGAAGGATTTTCGCCGGGCTACGGCTTCACAGGGATAGCCGTCGCGCTCCTGGGGCGCAATCATCCGGTCGGCGTACTGCTCTCAGCCATTCTGTTCGGCATACTTCAACGCGGGGCTATTCCTGTGGATGCGTTCACGGAACACGTCTCGAAAGATTTGGTGCAGGTGCTACAGGCCGTCATCATTCTCTTCGTCGCAGCCGAAGCGGCCTTTCGCGGCTCGTTCGGTCGGTTCGGCCTGCTCAAGAGATCGAAGGTTTAAGAGTCGTCGGCAGCCAGCCATGAGCGAAAAGCTGTTGACCCGGCTGCTGACCACCGATAACTTATTATGAGAGACATCTTCACACTGGCGCTCTTTTTTTCGACGATACGTCTGGCGACGCCGCTACTGCTGGCGGCGTTGGGCGGGCTCTTTTCGGAACGCTCCGGCGTGATCAACATCGCGCTCGAAGGCTTGATGCTGGCGGGCGCGTTTACCGCCGCCGCCGTGACGCATTATGCCGGAAGCCCTGTGGTCGGATTGCTCGCCGCCATCTGCGCGGGCATTGCCGTCGCAGCCATTCACGCCGTCGCGTGCATACGCTTCAAAGCCGATCAGGTGGTGAGCGGAACTGCCATCAATATACTTTTCCTGGGTCTGCCCGCGCTCCTGAGCGGAGCGTTCTTCGCTTCCTCCGGCTCGACGCCGCAGATTCCCAAAGAGAACTTGATTCCCTGGACGCCCGTGGTCATCGCTTTCGCGCTCGTTCCCATCACATGGTACATTCTTTACCGCACGGCATTCGGGCTGCGCCTGCGTTCCGTCGGAGAGAACCCGGAAGCAGCCGACGCGGCGGGCATCAGCGTGACAGGCATACGTTATACAGCCGTGCTCCTGTCCGGGGCGCTGGCAGCCATCGGCGGCGCATACCTGTCGGTCGGGCAGTCGTCTTTGTTCACGCGCAACATGACATCGGGCAGAGGCTTTATCGCGCTCGCTGCCCTGATCTTCGGCAAGTGGCGACCCGTGCAGACCATGCTCGCCTGCCTCCTGTTCGGATTCACGGAGGCCGTAGCGATTCAACTACAGGGCGTCAAGCTGCCGTCGGGAGAGGAAATCCCGAACCAGTTCATACAGATTATCCCCTACGTGTTGACGATCGTCGTCCTCGCGGGTTTCATCGGACAGTCCAGAGCGCCGCGCGCCCTGGGCCTGCCGTATGTGAAAGAGAAGTGAGCCCATTTTGGATTTCAGATTTGAGATTAGAGATTAGAGATTTTGGATTTGAGATTTTGGATTTGAGATTTTGGATTGGCGCGGCTTGAAAGCTTCCTTCCAAAATTCAAGGTGATCAACGTTCATCTCAAATCTAAAATCCGAAATTGATTCGTTATGGTTGAAGAGCAGAGCATTGATACTTTGTATGAGCGCGCGGAGCATGCTGCGCGGACGATCCGCGCGCGTTGGAATGGTGATGATGTGCGTGTCGGGTTGGTGCTCGGCAGTGGCCTGGGCGCTTTCGCAGATGATCTGGAAGACGCCGTGCCGTTCCCCTATGAAGAGATTCCGGGGTTCGCGCGCTCGACGGTCGAGGGGCATGCCGGGCGGTTGGTGCTGGGCAGTGTCGGTGGCGTCCCGGTCGCCGTCATGCAGGGACGCTTTCATTACTACGAGGGCTACGCGCTGGAGGAAGTGGTCTTCCCCATACGCGTGCTGGGCCTCCTGGGCATCAAGTCTCTCGTGCTGACGAACGCCGCCGGAGGCATCAACGTTGCTTTCGATCAGGGCTCGCTGATGATCATCAGCGATCATCTGAACCTGATGGGCGTGAATCCTTTGCGTGGGCGAAACGATGATCGCTTCGGCCCGAGGTTTCCTGATATGTCGGAAGTCTACGCGCGCGATTACCAGGAGATCGCCGCCGAAGAAGGACGCGCGATGAGCATAGAGCTGCGGCGCGGCATTTACGGCGCGCTGTCGGGCCCGAGCTACGAGACGCCAGCCGAGATTCGTATGCTGCGCACGCTCGGGGCCGATGCCGTCGGGATGAGCACAGTGCCGGAGGCGATCATCGCACGCCAGATGAATATCAAGATTCTGGGGCTCTCCTGCATCACGAACATGGCGGCGGGCGTCTTCGATCAACCGATCAACCATGAGGAAGTCGTGGAAACGGGCAATCTCGTACGCGAGACGTTCAAGGAACTGCTGCGCCGCGTCATCCCAAGATTACAGTGACCAGATGGCGAGTGACGAGTTAAAGAACTTGTCCGCAGCTTGTCACCCGTCACCTGTCACCGATCACTGCTCTTATGATTATAGGTATTTGCGGCGGCACAGGATCGGGCAAGACGACCGTTGCCAATCGGATTCTCGAATCCGTCAACGCGGGCGACGTGGCCTTCATTCAGCAGGACTCTTATTATCGCAATCTGAAAGACCTCCCGCTGGATTACAGGCAGGCCGTCAACTTCGATCATCCTGACGCGCTCGACAACGATCTGCTCGTGCATCACGTCAGAAAGCTCAAGGCAGGCGGCTCCGTCGAGCTGCCGCTCTATGATTTCAAGACGCACACGCGCCTTAACGACACGCTCCTGATCGAGCCGAAGCCGATCGTCATCATCGAAGGCATACTGATCTTCGTCGATCCGCGCCTGCTCGAACAGATGGACATCAAGGTCTTCGTCGATACGCCGGACGACATACGCTTTATCCGTCGTCTGAGGCGCGACATCGCCGAGCGCGGTCGCACCATCGATTCAGTCATAGAGCAATACCTGGCGACCGTGCGCCCCATGCACATACAGTTCGTCGAGCCATCGAAGCGCTACGCGGACGTTATCATTCCCGAAGGTGGACATAATTTAGTGAGTATTGATTTGATCAGCGGCAAAATACGCGAGCGCCTGTCGAGCGCTTTAACCATGAGCGGAGAACAGGCGTGAAAGAACAGGAAAAGGAAGACCCGCTTGTCGCCGCCGCCCATCGTGCGAGAGATATATCGATCGCTCCGTTCTCGAATTTCCACGTCGGCGCTGCCGTCGAGACAGAAGATGGGAAAATCTTCATCGGTTGTAATATCGAGAGCGCGAGCTATGGCCTGACGGTCTGCGCCGAGCGCATCGCCATCTGGAAAGCGCTCTCGGAAGGCGAGCGGCGCTTCAAGCGTTTGGCGATCGTCGCCGATACGAAGACGCTCACGCCGCCCTGCGGCACATGCCGGCAAATCATCTGGGAGTTCTGCCGCGATGCCGAGATAGTGCTCGCCAACCTGCGCGGCGAGACCGAGACCATGCAGATGCGCGACCTGCTGCCGCGAGCCTTCGATGTCAGGTTTCTCAAGGAAGCCAGCCGCGAGAAGTGAGTGTCCGAAAGATGCGCGAAGGTAAAGAGAGTACGGGGGGCGGTGAAGAGACTGCGATCGAGCGCGTCTTCAACGTCTATGTGGGGAATGCGATCCACATCTTTCTCTCGATCCTCGCGCTGCTCGTCCTCGTCGCCGCTGCCATCGGAGCCTTCGATACGGTGGTGCGCGATTTCCCTAAGCTCTTGCAGCCCTCGGACGAGTACAAGGTGCTGCAACAGATCATCGAGAATGTCTTGCTGGTCGCCATCGCCGCCGAGCTTGGCCTGTTGCTTCTCTTTCATCGCACCAGCGCCGCCATCGAAGTCATAATTTTCGTCATCGCTCGCAAGATCGTCAGTCCCGGCATCAGCGCGCTTGAGCTTCTGCTCAGCGTGGCGGCGCTCGCCGGGCTCCTCATCGTGCGCTTCTACTATTTACCGGGCAAGCCGAAATAGAGAATATATTCAAAAGGTCTTCATGCTTGAAATGTCAAAACACCTACGATTGATACTTACACTGATTCTCATGGCGTCACTCTCAACACCACTAACGGCACGCAACCGGAAGGCGGAGCGCGTAGACCTCGTCGTGCGCGGCGGAAGCATTGTCACGATGGACGCTGGGCGGAGCGTGATCGAAGACGGCGCGATCGCCGTCAGGGGCGGGCGCATCGTGGCCGTCGGCCCGCGCTCCCGTATTGAGCAGCAATATACGGCGCGCGAGTACGTGGATGCGACCGGGAAAGTCGTCATCCCCGGCCTCATCAACGGCCATACGCACGTGCCTATGACGCTCTTTCGCGGGCTCGCGGATGACCTAGACCTCAACGAGTGGCTGACGAAATATATCTTTCCCGCCGAAGCCAAAAACGTCACCGAAGATTTCGTGCGCGCCGGAACACAACTCGGCCTCGCCGAGATGATTCGCGGCGGCACGACCACCTACTGCGACATGTATTACTTCGAGGACGCGATCGCCGAAGAGACGAAGCGAGCGGGTGTGCGCGGACTGCTCGGCGAGACGGTGATAGATTTTCCCGTCGCCGACAATAAGACGTTTGAGCAGGCGCTCGCCTATGCGGAAAGGTTCGTCACGAAGTGGAAGGGAGACGCGCTCGTGACTCCGGCCATCGCGCCGCACGCGCCCTACACCGTTTCCGAAGAGCATCTCAAGGCTTGGCGCACGCTATCCGATAAGACGGGCGCGCCCCTCGTCATTCACGTCTCGGAGACGCGCAAGGAAGTCGACGATATTACGAAGAGCAAGGGCGCGAGCCCTGTGGACTATCTGGCGCGTATTGGCTTTCTGAATAATCGCGTCGTCGCCGCGCACATGGTCTTTCCCGGCCCCGGAGAGATTGAAGTGCTCAAGCGGCTGGGCGTCGGCGTCGTGCACAATCCGCAGTCGAACATGAAACTGGCTTCGGGCGTCGCGCCCGTCCCGCAAATGCTTAAAGCCGACCTCAATCTGGGCCTCGGAACCGATGGCGCTGCCTCCAACAACGATCTCAACATGTGGGAGGAGATGGACACGGCGGCCAAGCTCCACAAGGTTTTCAGCGGCGACCCGAAAGTGGTCACGGCGCAGGAGGCTTTCGAGTTGGCCACTTTGCGCGGCGCTCGCGCGCTGCACATGGAGCGCGAGATAGGCTCGATCGAAGTGGGCAAACGCGCCGATCTGGTCATCGTCGATCTGGACGACCTTAATCAGTTGCCCTCCTACAACATCTATTCGCAGTTGGTCTACGCGACCAAGGCCGATGATGTCCGCACGGTCGTCATCGAAGGGCGCGTCGTGATGCTCGATCGAAAGCTTTTAACCATTAACGAGGAAGAGGTTAAAGGGCGCGCGCGCGTTTTCCGCGAGCGGATTCGTAAAAGCCTCGCCCCCGCCGCTACCGCTCAAAGCGACACGAGCACGCCCGCTGGACTTGCTCATGATGACGGGAGAGGCCATAATAAGTAGGTCTTCCAATTAGGGTAGAGATGTATAAGCAAGCGAGCCTTTAAGCTCGCTTGCCGCCTTTATGGAGCTAGAGTAGTGAAGCAATCTCGTCTTGGACAACCCGCCGGGCAGGGCGGCAAATGGTTTTTGATCTTCGGCCTGATAATCGCAACCGCGCCGTGCATCTGTGCGCAAACGACGCCTACGGACGCCGAGGCCGCGATGCGCCGGGTGGGACGCGCGCGCGCACTGGCCGCCTCGCACAACCTCGCAGCCGCCACCACAGAGCTTGATGCCATCATCAATTCGACCACCGATGATGCGATGCGCGATGTCGCGCGCCTCATGCTCATGAACATCTATCTGGAAGAGGCCAACTACGTCAAGGCCGATGCTCTCCTAGTAGAGACTTTCCAGGCGCGTTCCGCACAGAAAGAGAGCTCCATCCGATCTTATTTCGCGCTGGCCGGTCAGACCATCAACGGCGCCCGCGCTCACCTCGATCGTTATCGCTCGTTCGGCATCAACGTTGCCGACACAGGCTTGCCGCCCGAGGCCGTCAACGATCTCGACCACCTGCGCCTGCTGCTTGAGCGTGTCGTCGAACAGGCCAAAGATATTATCGACAACGACCCGAAGAGATCGGATGCCGCCGCCCTGCTCGAAGAGGTTTCCGGTTTGCGCGCCAGCCTCGCGCGTAATGAGCAGGAGCGACAGCAGTGGCAGCGACAGATCGCCAGCGCCCGTGAGAGCCTCGCCGCCACGGAAACCCGCATCGCATCCTCTGGAAGAACTGCCACCGCTTCCACACCCATGACCGGAGCTCCCGGAAATCCCGCCGCCAACACGACTGCCGCGCGCGCTCCATCTACGACTACGACTACTACGACAGCCCCCGCGCCAGTAGGCCAGGTCGCCGAATCGCGTCCCACGCCGACACCGACGCCGCCCCCGCCCGCGCAGCAATCGGACGCGCACGGCAACACGCCCGCCGGAACGAGCGCGCCCGATTCGCAGTTGACGAACGTCGGCTCGCTGGTGGACAAGGCGACGCAGAGAGTCTCTCCCAGCTATCCCACGATGGCGAGGACTGCACGCGTTACGGGCATCGTCACCGTCTATGTGGAGGTTGACGAACAGGGCAGAGTGGCGGCGGTCAGTCGCACCGACGGCCCCCAACTACTGAAGCAGGCTGCCGTGGATGCGGCGCGTAAATGGAAGTTCAAGCCGACGATCGTAGACGGAAAGGCCGTCCGCGTCAGGGGCTTCATCAACTTCAACTTCACACTCTAGCGCGCGGCGAACAGCAGTACGTCCACTCAAACCCGCTCGATTCAAAAACAACTTCCCCACGCCGCCGCTCTGCGCCGGTAGTGCTAAAGCCCTCGTCTATCACGGGAACTGTGTGCTTGCAGGCCCATCAGGCGCGCAGGGAATTCACCGAAGTCTTCGACTTCCCATGTGCTGCCGTCTCTGGCCAGCCTGACCCTTGCGGCGGGAATGAGCGTCCCGTCACTATTGCCCCTCGGACGCAGGTATATCTCTGCGTAGCCGAGCTTGTAATCAGCCGATCTGGTTCCGGCGCGCAACTCGAAGAAGCTGACATCGCGCCGGTAGAGAACCATTAACTTGACCGCGCCCATCTCCTGCGGCGTAGCGATAATGGCGTTGGCCGTGATGCCTACGCCCGTGCCGATCCGTATCCGTCCGGCATCCATGCCCGAGAGCGCGCGCAGCACCTCGTCCTGTCCACCCGATTGCAGCGCAGCGTTTAGTCGCTGCACCTCCTCCTGTGTGCTGTACCTGTTGACGATCAACTCAAACGGGCGCGTCCGACCGCCGAGCCGCCCGCCGACGCCCAGAATCGTTCCCGTGATGTATCGTCTCTCAACCCTGTCACCCTGCGCCTTCGCCGACGGTGCGAGCGCGAAGAGCGTCACTACTGCGATGCTGAAAAGCAGGCACATCAGGCCCCTTGATCTTCTTCTGTACATAGCATTCCCCTCAACAACTGGTGAAACCGGAGGCAGTCTCGTCAAGACTCCTCACGAAAAGCGTTCCGTCTAAACCGTCCAAAAAAAGTATAAGAAGACGATACCGGAACAGGCGACCGATCGTCTGTGCGCTACTGTACGAAGGAGCCCGGCAGAATAAAGCACGATCATGTGGAGAGTCCTTTGCGCACTGATGATGCCGGTCGGGGCTCACCCGACGGGGCCCGTTTTGAATCCGTATCTCATTTGTTTTTAACACTTATTTAATCTTGAAAATAAAGTAAGGTATGTTATAATGGCCGCGCATCCAATGATGGCGGTAAGGCAGACCAGGAGTTTTGCGATGAAGGTCTCGGCACAGGAAGAATACGGATTGCGTTGCCTGCTTCAACTGGCGCAGGCGGCACAGAGGGGCGAGTCGCTGACGCTCTCGCAGATCGCGGAGCGTGAAGGCATCTCTGTGGCGAACGCCGGAAAGCTGCTCTGGATTTTGAATAAGGCGGGGCTCGTGCAGTCCTTGCGAGGCACTAAGGGCGGCTATTACCTTGCGCGTCCCGCTTCCGAGATACGCCTTAACGAGATCATAAGGGTGCTGGACGCGGACGAGGTCGCGGCACATTGCAAGAGCTATACGGGGGTGATGGATGTCTGCGTGCACACGACCGATTGCGGAATCCGCTCGGTGATCGTCAATCTTCACGAGATCGTGCAGAAGGCTCTTTCGGAGATTACGCTGGCGCAGTTGATGGGCACGGAGGCCAACGTCGGCGAGGCGCTACATCAGATAGAGGGGTTGCAGCCGCGTCTCAAACAGGGAACACATCAAAGCGCTTAAGGAAGAGCGCGAGAGGCCCCAACAGAGGGCAGCAATTATATTAAGCTTCCAACGCGTGTGGAGCGGGGTAAATAAGAATGAGCACCATCGAGGTACTAGCTAACAAAGAATATAAATACGGTTTCGTCACGGACATCGAATCCGACACGATCCCGAAGGGGTTGTCAGAGGATACGATTCGCCTGATCTCTGCGAAGAAGAACGAGCCGGAATGGATGCTGGAGTTTCGCCTCAAGGCTTATCGTCATTGGCTGACGATGACGGAGCCGAAGCACTGGCCCAACCTGAAGTATCCTGATGTCGATTATCAGGACATGAGCTATTACAGCGCGCCCAAGCAGAAGGCCAAGAAAGCGAGCCTCGACGAGGTTGACCCGGAGCTGCTGCGCACTTTCGAGAAGCTTGGCATTCCCCTACAGGAGCAGAAGCAACTGGCGAACGTCGCCGTGGACGCGGTCTTCGATTCCGTCTCGGTGGCGACGACCTACAAAGAGAAGTTGCGAAAGCACGGCGTCATCTTCTGCTCGTTCACGGAGGCTTTGCAGGAGCACCCGGAGCTGGTCAGGAAATACCTGGGCTCGGTCGTGCCGACTAACGATAACTACTTCGCGGCCCTCAACAGCGCCGTCTTCTCCGACGGCTCGTTCTGTTTTATCCCGAAGGGCGTGCGTTGTCCGATGGAGCTATCCACCTACTTCCGCATCAACAATTCCGAGTCCGGCCAGTTCGAGCGCACGCTGATCGTCGCCGAAGAGGGCGCGTACGTCTCTTACCTGGAAGGCTGTACGGCTCCGAAGTTCGACCGTAATCAATTGCACGCGGCCGTCGTCGAATTGGTGGCTTTGGACGATGCCGAGATCAAGTATTCGACCGTGCAGAACTGGTACGCGGGCGACGAAGAGGGGCGCGGCGGCATTTACAATTTCGTGACCAAGCGCGGCAAGTGCGCGGGCCGCAATTCCAAGATTTCATGGACGCAGGTGGAGACCGGCTCGGCCATTACCTGGAAGTACCCGTCATGCATTTTGCTGGGCGACAACTCCATCGGTGAATTCTATTCCGTCGCCCTGACGAACCACGCGCAGCAGGCGGACACGGGCACGAAGATGATTCACCTCGGCAAGAACACGCGCTCGACGATCATCTCGAAGGGAATCTCCGCAGGGCATTCCAACAACAGCTATCGCGGTCTGGTCAAGGTCATGCCGAAGGCCGAAGGGGCGCGCAACTATACGCAGTGCGACTCTATGCTGATCGGCCAGCGCTGCGGCGCGAACACGTTCCCTTATATCGAAGTGATGAACAACACTTCGCGCGTCGAGCACGAGGCTTCGACCTCCAAGATCAGCGAAGAGCAGTTGTTCTACTTGCAGCAGCGCGGCATCTCTCAGGAGGACGCGGTCTCCCTCATCATCAACGGCTTCTGCAAGGACGTGTTCCTGCAACTGCCGATGGAATTCGCCGTCGAAGCGACGCGCCTGCTCGGACTGAAACTCGAAGGCAGCGTCGGTTAAAAACAGGGGCCAGGGGTCGGGGGCCAGCAAAGACACGTTCTTACCGGCCTCGTCCCTGACACCCGGCCCCAAATTTACGGAGTAAATTTACAGTGTTAGAGATTCGTGATTTACACGCCACGATTGATGGCAAAGAGATTCTGAAGGGGATTAACCTGACCGTTAATAAGGGCGAGGTGCATGCCATCATGGGGCCGAACGGCTCGGGCAAGTCAACGCTCGCCAAGGTATTGGCTGGGCATCCTTCTTATGAAGTGACCAAGGGTGAAGTCCTGTTCGAGGGGAGAAATCTGCTAGAGCTTGCGCCCGACGAGCGCGCGCGCGAAGGCATCTTCCTCGCCTTTCAGTATCCGATAGAAGTTCCGGGCGTCTCCAATTCGCAGTTCCTGCGCCTCGCCTATAACGAAAAGCGCAAGCACCTCAACGAGGAGGAGCTTGACCCGCTGGAGTTCAAGGACTTGCTGCGTGAGCGCGCGAAGATCGTCGAGATGGATGCGAGCTTCATGTCGCGCTCTGTCAACGAGGGCTTTTCGGGAGGCGAGAAGAAGCGCAACGAGATTTTACAGATGGCCGTGCTTGAGCCAAAGCTGGCCGTGCTGGACGAGACGGATTCCGGTCTCGACATAGACGCGCTGCGTATCGTCGCCGGTGGCGTCAACAAGCTTCAGAACGAAGACAACGCGATCATCCTCGTGACGCACTACCAGCGCCTATTGAATTACATCGTGCCGGATTTCGTCCACGTGCTTTCGGGCGGGCGCATCGTCAAAGAGGGCGGAAAAGAGCTGGCCCTTGAGCTTGAGGCGAAGGGCTACGACTGGATAAAGAATGTGGACAAGGGAGCGAGCGCTCGCGCGCCGCAGGTTGGCTGAAAGTAAAGCGATGGTATCTCAAATAGCTAGAGAGAAGAGTGCGTACGACGCGGCGTTTCGCGTCCTTCAGGAAAAGCTGGGCGGGCTTGAGCCGTCCTGGCTCAGCCGCCTGCGCGAGAGCGCCATGAGCCGCTTCGAGCAGTCTGGCTTTCCGACGACCGACAACGAAGAGTGGAAGTACACGAACGTCGCGCCGATTGCCAGGGCCAGGTTTGAGCTCGCGCCGCAGGAGAGCGTGTCCGGCTTGAACGCCGCTCAACTTGAGCCGTTTCTTTACGAGGAAGCGCGCCGCAGTCGGCTGGTCTTTGTGAACGGGTTCTATCATGCCGAGCTTTCGTCGCTCGAAGCATTGCCGGAGGGCACTGTTGCGCTCGACCTATCGGATGCGCTGTTGAGCGAGGAGTATGCTGAAGTCTTGCGCGAGCAACTGGCCCGACGCGCCGACCCGAACGAGAGCGGCTTCACCGCGCTCAATACGGCTTTCCTCTCAAGCGGCGCTTTTCTCTTTATCCCGAAGGGCGTGCGCGCTGATTCACCCATTCATCTGTTGTTTCTTTCCACTACTACTACTGCGCAGGCCGAAGATGCGCTGGTCTCCTTCCCGCGCGTGCTCTTGGTTGCGGGCGAGGGGAGCGAGGCGACGATCATCGAGAGCTACGCGAGCCTTGCGGAAGGCGTGCACCTGACTAACGCCGTGGTGGAGATTGTGCTTTTGGACAATGCGCGGCTGGAGTATTACAAGGTGCAGCGCGAGAGCCAGCAGGCTTTTCACATCGCGACGACGACGGTTGACATGGGGCGCAGCAGCAGCTTCGATTCGACGGCGATCACGATGGGCGCTTCGATCGCACGCCAGGATATAGCGGTCACGCTTGATGCGGAGGGCGCGGAATGTTGGGTGGACGGTCTTTATATCGTCGGCGCGGGCCAGCACGCCGACACGCATTCGCTCATTGATCACAGGAAGCCGCATTGCATCAGCCACCAGCTTTACAAGGGCATTCTCGACGGCAAATCGCGCGCCGTCTTTAACGGTAAAGTCTTCGTCCACGAGGGCGCGCAGAAGACGGACGCGATGCAGAAGAATAAGAACCTGCTGCTGTCGGACGAGGCGCGTGTGGATACGAAACCGCAGCTTGAAATCTTTGCCGACGACGTGAAGTGCGCGCACGGCGCGACCGTCGGGCAGCTCGAAGAGGAAGAGCTTTTCTATCTGGTCAGTCGCGGCCTGAGCCCCTTGCTGGCGCGTAATCTACTGACCTACGGCTTTGCCGAAGAGGTCATCGCCAAGATCAAGGTCGAATCAATCAAGACGCAACTGGACGAAGCCGTTCTGAACCGGCTCCACGCGAGCCTGTGAAAGCAAGGATGAAGGCGGAAGGATGAAGGATGAAGTAAAAGCTTTCAAGACAGGGAAGCATTCATTTCAGTATTTCTTTCATCCTTCATCCTTCATCCTTTGGTTTAATTGTTATGATAGCTAGTGAAAAGATTTTATTGGAAAGCGAGACGCCGAACGCGGGCGCTTGGGATGTCGAGCGTATCAGGGAAGACTTCCCCGTGCTCAAGCAGACGGTCAACGGTAAGCCGCTCGTCTATCTGGACAACGCGGCTTCGTCGCAGGTTCCGCAGGTCGTCATCGATCGCGGCAGCACTTACCTCGAACAGGAGCACTCCAACATTCATCGCGGCGTTCATTACCTGAGCCAGCGCGCGACCACCGCTTACGAGGGCGCGCGTGAAAAGGTCAGGCGCTTTATCAACGCGCGGGAAGCGCGCGAGTGTATCTTCGTGCGCGGCGCGACCGAAGGCATCAATCTGGTGATGCACGGTTACGGGCGCAAGTTCGTCAGTGAGGGCGACGAGGTCATCATCTCCGCGATGGAGCATCACGCCAACATCGTGCCCTGGCAGATGCTCTGCGAAGAGAAGGGAGCGCGCCTGCGCGTGATCCCGATCAACGATGCGGGCGAATTGCTGCTCGACGAGTACGACGCGCTCTTGAACGAGCGCACCAAGATCGTCGCCGTCACGCACATCTCCAACGCGCTCGGCACGATCAATCCCGTCAAGGAGATCATCGAGCGCGCGCACAAGTACGGCGTGCCCGTCCTCATCGACGGCGCGCAGGGCATCGTTCATCTTCCCATCGACGTGCAGGATTTGGATTGCGACTTCTACGCCTTCTCCGGCCATAAGATGTTTGCGCCAACGGGCAGCGGCGTTGTTTACGGAAAGGCCGAATGGCTTGAGAAGATGAATCCTTTCCAGGGCGGCGGCGACATGATTCGCACCGTCACCTTCGAGAAGACGACCTATGCCGAGTTGCCCAACAAGCTTGAGGCGGGCACACCCGCCATCGCTTCGCAGATAGGGCTCGGCGCGGCCATCGATTATCTGAACGAGATCGGGCGCGAGCGTGCCGTTCAATACGAGCATGAGCTTTTGCAGTACGCGACCGAAAGAATCAGCGCCATCGAGGGCGTGCGCCTGATCGGCACGGCGCGCGAGAAGGCGAGCGTCCTTTCATTTATCATCGAAGGCGTCCACCCGCACGACATCGGCACGATTCTGGATCAGGAAGGGATAGCCGTTCGCGCCGGGCATCACTGCGCGCAACCAGTGATGAAACGCTTCAACGTGCCCGCGACGGCGCGCGCGTCCTTCGCCTTCTACAACACCAGGCGCGAAGTTGACACGCTCGCGCAGGCCATCGAAAAAGTCATAGAGGTCTTCAGCTAAAGATGTCCGAGTTAAGCGAGCTATACCAGCAGGTCATCCTCGATCACAATAAGAAGCCGCGCAACTTTCGCAAGCTTGAGACGGCCAATCGCAGCGCCGAAGGTTATAACCCGCTGTGCGGCGATCAACTGACGGTCTACATGCTGCTCGAAGATGGTGTCGTCAAAGACGTGAGTTTTGAAGGGCAGGGATGCGCGATCTCTAAGGCTGCGGCGAGCATGATGACGCAGGCCGTCAAGGGCAAGACCAAAGAGGACGCCGAAGTCCTCTTCAATGAATTTCATCACATGGTCACGGGACAACTCGACGAGGAAGCGACGCCCAATCACCTCGGTCGGCTGACGATCTTTTCGGGCGTGCGTGATTTCCCGGCCCGCGTCAAATGCGCCAGCCTCTCATGGCACACCATGCACGCGGCGCTGCACGGCCAGGAAGCGACCTCAACCGAAGGGGCGCTCGATCCCGTCTCTTCATAAAAACTTCACTGATCTCCAATGCGAGAGGCGGCCCCGCGTGGGGCCGTTTTCTTTTCCGTGACGGCTGACAAAGAGGGCGCGGGCAGGCATAATGTCTCCAAACAGATTCAGGAGTCGTTCGGGTGATTATCGCTGCGGTTGAGCTTACAGAGATTCGTCTGCCACTCGTCCACTATTTTGAGACGAGCTTCGGGCGTACGACCGAGCGACGCATCATACTTGTGCGCGTCCTTGACCGCGACGGCGCGGAAGGTTGGGGCGAATGCACCGCCGCCGAAGACCCTTTCTACTCGGACGAGTGGACGGATAGCGCCTGGGCGACCCTTGAGACTTTCCTTGCGCCGATGGTCATAGGCCGCGAGACCGAAAACGCTGACGGCATCTTTGCTTTGATGAGCGCCGTGCGCGGGCATCGTATGGCGAAGGCCGCGATCGAGACCGCCTGCTGGGATTTGGAAGCGAAGCGAGCGGGCACACCGCTCTGGAAATACCTGGGCGGCGTCCGCGAAGAGATTCCCTGCGGCGTCTCGATCGGCATACAGGACACGCCCGGTGTGCTCCTGGAAAAGATCGAGCGTGAAGTCGCGGCCGGTTACAGGCGCATCAAGATCAAGATCAAGCCCGGCTGGGACGCGCGCGTGATCGAAAGGGTGCGCGCCAGCTTTCCCGATATTCCCTTGATGGCCGACGCAAACTCCGCCTACACCCTGGACGACGTGTCACTTTTTCGCGCGCTGGACGAGTTCAATCTGATGATGATCGAACAGCCGCTCGCTCATGACGACATATTCGATCATGCGTTGCTGCAAAGACAGATCAGAACTCCCGTCTGCCTGGACGAGTCCGTTCATTCGAGCAAGGATGCGCGGCATGCTATTGAGGTGGGCGCGTGCAGGATTATTAACATCAAGCTCGGGCGCGTCGGCGGTCACTCGGAAGCCCGCCGTGTGGAGTGCGTCTGCCGCGAGCGTCACACGCCCGTCTGGTGCGGCGGGATGCTGGAGGCGGGCGTGGGCCGCGCGCACAACATCGCCCTCTCGACGCTTGAGGGTTTCACATTG
Source organism: Pyrinomonadaceae bacterium (assembly GCA_036522655.1). Classification (GTDB taxonomy): domain Bacteria; phylum Acidobacteriota; class Blastocatellia; order Pyrinomonadales; family Pyrinomonadaceae; genus DASQYE01. The sequence goes on from DATDFK010000026.1 coordinate 85,172, forward strand.
CCCGGCGACGTTTCCGCCAGCGCGCGTTACTGGGACGAGGACATCATCGAGCCTCCCGTCACGGTCAGCGCGCGCGGCACGATCATCGCGCCCATTGATTCCGGCATAGGCTACGCGGTCAATCGCGCCCGCGTCGATGCCTTGACCGTCAGGCGAGAGCTGATTGATTAGAACCGATGTCAGTATCGCAGGCGGTGCTGACATAGATGCTTATGAACATCGAGAGGTCGGATGCCCGCGCCTTGCGCGCTCTTGTACACGAGCGCAGGGGCGCTGTGCTGGCGCTCATACGCGCACTGGTCGAGACGGAATCCCCCTCGGGCGATGTGGCGGGAAGCCGTGCCGCCGTGTCCTTGTTAGCCGAAGCGGCACAGACGATCGGCGCTGTCTCGTCCGTCGAGCGCATAGAGAGCCAAGGATACGGCGAGCACCTGCGCATTCGCGCCTTTGATCACGGGAAAGATAATCCGCGCACGATTCTTTTGGTGGGCCATACGGACACCGTGCACCCGCGCGGCTCGCTCGCGGAGCGTCCGTGGCGCGAAGAAGGGAATCGCATTTACGGGCCCGGCATCTTTGATATGAAAGCCAATTGCGTGCTCGCGCTCGAAGCACTGCGGGCTCTTGAGGCGCACGACCTTGCGCCGCGTCGCGGTGTCTCGATCGTGCTCACCTGCGACGAAGAGACCGGAAGCGACACGGGCCGCGCGCTCATAGAGGAAGAGGCGGCGCGTGCTCACTGCGCGATGGTGCTTGAGCCGTCCGCTTCGGGTGGGCGCGTTAAGACGGCGCGAAAGGGAACGGGCATCTTTATGATGGATGTGCGCGGGCGCGCCGCTCACGCGGGCCTTGAGCCGGAAAAGGGAGCGAGCGCGATTCTTGAGCTGGCGCGCCAGATAGAGCGCCTGCACAGCTTGAACGACTTGACGCGCGGCACGACCGTCAACGTCGGCGTGATCAGTGGCGGAACGCGCTCGAACGTCGTCGCCGCAGAAGCGCGCGCGGAGATTGACGTGCGCTTTAGCACGCAGGAAGAGGCGCGCCGTCTGGATGCTCTTATCAAGTGCTCGCAGCCATTCGATGAGCGCGTGGGGGTCTCTGTGACGGGCGGCATCAATCGCCCGCCGCTCGAACGCACGCCGGGCGTCCGTGCTCTCTATGAACAGGCGCGCAGCATCGCCGCTCTTCTGGATTTCGAGCTTGGCGAAGCGAGCGTCGGCGGCGCATCGGACGGAAACTTCATCGCGGCGCTTGGCATCGCGGTGCTCGACGGGCTTGGAGTCAGCGGCGACGGCGCGCATGCGACGCACGAGCACATCATCGCCGACGACATCGCCACGCGCGGCGCGCTGCTCGCCGGGTTGATGGCAACGCTTTAGTATTAATCACTCTGCCGACTATTTCTGACAGGGGTCATTGTGAAGATCGCTACGTGGAACGTTAATTCTGTGACGGCGCGTTTGCCGCTCGTCCTGAAGTGGCTCGAAGCGGCGCAGCCGGAGGCGCTCTGTTTGCAGGAGACGAAATGTACGGACGATAAATTTCCGGCGGCGGCATTCGAGGAGCTTGGCTACAGGTCTGAGGCGTTCGGGCAGCGGACTTATAATGGCGTCGCCATTCTCGCGCGCTCGGCGATAGAAGAGGTGCAGCGCGGTTTCCCGGACGATGACGAGAGCGCTCAGTCGCGTTTGCTCGCCGCGACCGTCAAGAATGTCCGCATCGTCAATGTTTACGTGCCCAATGGTCAGTTCGTGGGCTCTGACAAGTATCGCTTCAAGCTCGAATGGATGCAGCGCCTAAGAGCGTTCTTTGACGAGCGTTATAAGCAGAGCGAGGCGGTGCTGCTGTGCGGTGATTTCAACGTCGCGCCGGAGGAACGAGACGTTCACGACCCGGCGCTGTGGCAGGGACGAATCCTGTTCAGTAAAAGGGAGCGCAAAGCGCTCGATCACATCAGGGAGTGGGGATTCACGGATGCGTTTCGCCTCCACACGGAAGAGGGCGGGCACTTCTCCTGGTGGGATTACAGGCAGGGGGCTTTTCGCCGTAATGCCGGTTTGCGCATAGATCACATCTGGGTCTCGGAACCGCTCGCCGCCCGCTCGCGCTCGACCTGGATAGACACGGAGCCGCGCACCTGGGAACGCCCGTCAGATCACACGCCGGTCGTGACAGAGATAGAGCCATTTTAGATTTTGGATTTTTTGGGGGTTTTGATGATGAACGAACAGAATAAGAACGCGCTGGTGTTGGCGGTGGCGGGAGCGGGGGCTGTGTGGGCCGCACGCGCGGCTGTGCAGCGTTGGCGCGAGTATGACTTGCGCGACAAGATTGTGCTGATCACGGGCGGGTCGCGCGGGCTGGGGCTGGTGATGGCGCGCGAGTTTGCCAATGAAGGCGCTCGACTGGCCATCTGCGCGCGCAACCCTGAAGAGCTTGACCGGGCGCGGGACGAGCTGACGAAAGGCGGAGCGCGTGTGCTGGCCGTGCCGTGCGATGTGACGGACAGGTCGCAGGTGGGCGAGATGGTAAACGTCGTGCGAGATCATTACGGCCGGGTGGACGTGCTCGTCAACAATGCCGGGGTGATTCAGGTTGGGCCCATAGAGGTGATGACGGTCGAGGATTACGAGGAGGCGATGAAGACGCATTTCTGGGGGCCGCTCTACACGACGCTGGCCGTGCTGCCCGAGATGCGTAAAAGGCGCGAGGGCCGCATCGTCAACATCTCTTCCATCGGCGGCAAGATCAGCGTGCCTCACCTCCTGCCGTATAGCGCGAGCAAGTTTGCGCTCGTCGGTCTCTCCGAAGGCTTGCGCGCCGAGCTACAGAAGGATGGAATAGTGGTGACGACTGTCTGCCCCGGACTGATGCGTACGGGCAGCCCGCGCAACGCCTATTTCAAAGGGCGACACCGAGCGGAGTACGCATGGTTCAGTATCAGCGATGCTCTTCCCGTCTCGTCGATGCAGGCGGAGCGCGCCGCGCGGGCCATCATCGGAGCCTGCAAGCGCGGCGATGCGGAGATTACGCTCTCCATTCAAGCGCAGATGGCCGTGCGCTTCCACGGGCTCTTTCCGGGCTTGACGGCAGACCTGCTCGGGGTCGTTAATCGCCTGCTGCCTTCGGCTGGCGGCATAGGGCGCATGCGCGCTAAGGGAAAGGACAGCCAGTCCGCGATCTCTCCGTCGTGGCTGACGGCCTTGAACGAGGCGGCGGCGCAGAGAAATAACGAGACCGCTTGACGAGTACGCAGTCTTCGATTGAGCCAGGCATGAGAAGAGATGAAGAAGAACACCAGAGCCCAGCTTAACCAGCTCTTGCAGGAAAGAAACGAGTACCCGGACAGGGCGGCGGAAATAGATGCTAAGGTCTCAGAGATTTTCGGCGAGACGCATGCCGTGCTCGTCATGGATATGTCCGGCTTCTCGCGTCTGACTATCCAGTACGGCATCATGCACTTTCTGGCGATGATCCAGCGTATGAACGCGATCGCCGTCCCGGCGATAGAAGAGCATGGCGGTGAAGTGATCAAGACGGAGGCGGATAATGTCTTCGCCATCTTCACAGACGTGAAGGAGGCGGTCGAGACGGCGATAGACATCAACCGGCGGCTCTCGGCGGCCAATACTATGCTGCCGGACGAGATGGACATGCACGGGAAGTTCGGCATCGGTCACGGCGAAGTCCTGATCGTAGAGGGCGAAGACCTCTTCGGCTCGGAGGTCAACCTGGCCTCCAAGCTCGGTGAAGACCTTGCGCGGCGTGAAGAGATACTCCTGACGGAAGCCGCCTTCGGTCGTCTCGAAACGGGGTACGTCGAGTTCGAGGAGATAGAGATGTCCATCTCCGGTCTACAACTCATTGTCCGCAAGGTGAGACCGGCGAGCGCCCCGCGCTGAGAGGTAAGTGACGGCGGCTTTACTCTGAAGAATTCAGGAGGGAATCGAGCGTGCAGGAAAATCAGAAATGGCCGGATGCCATCTGGGTCGTGCGTCATGGAGAGAGCGCGGGCAACGTCGCGCGCGATGCGGCGGAAGCGGCGGGGCTACAGACGATCGACATTCCCATGCGCGACGTTGACGTGCCGCTCTCGCCCCTCGGCGAGAGGCAAGCAAAAGCGCTCGGCCAGTGGTTCGGGAAGATGTCGCCGAAGGAATGGCCCAACGTCGTCCTCGTCTCGCCTTACATACGAGCGCGGGAAACGGCCAGCCGCGTGCTTGAGACGGCCGGGATTGATCGCGAAGACATTACCTACGTGGTTGACGAGCGCCTGCGCGAGAAAGAGTTCGGCATCTTTGATCGTTTGACGCGCGTCGGTATCGAAGCGAAGTATCCCGATCAGGCGGAAGCGCGCACTGTGCTCGGCAAGTTTTATCATCGCCCGCCGGGAGGCGAGAGCTGGTGCGATGTCATTCTCAGATTGCGCAACGTGATTGACACGATCACGCGCGATTATCGCCGCGAGCGCGTGCTCATCGTCGCCCATCAGGTCATCGTGCTCTGTTTTCGCTACCTGCTTGAGCGTATGACGGAGGAAGAAATCCTCGCCATAGATCGCGCGCAGGAGGTGGCCAACTGTTCCGTCACGGCCTACGAATTCGCTCCGAACCTGGGCAAGCGCGGCAAGCTTGCGCTCTGCCACTTCAACTTTGTCGCGCCGCTCGAAGAACAGGGCGCTGAGGTCACAACGAAACCGGATGTCCCCATCGCCGCGAAATAAGAGTCGAAAAGCGACGACCAAAAGACGCGAGGGCGACAAAACCTCCGGCTCCCGCAACTCTGACTCCGGGCCTGTTGCCGACAGCAGCCGTGCCCTCAACATTACTGCGGCCTTGCTCCGCGATTGGCCGCTGCCGCAACCGGACGAAGACGGTGATAAAGAGGATCGCGGGCGTGTGCTGGTCGTAGGCGGCGCGCCCGAGATGCCGGGCGCTGTTATCCTGGCGGCGACGGCGGCCCTGCGCGCCGGGGCCGGTAAGCTGCAAATCGCCACCTGCCGCAGCATCGCCCAAGCAGTCGCCGTCGCTGTGCCGGAATCGCGCGTCATCGCCCTGCCGGAAACAAAGGCCGGAGCCATCGCCGCGTCCGCCGCCCAAGAAATCCTCGAACACGCCAACCGCGCCCAGTCCGTGCTGATCGGCCCCGGCATGGTCGGCGAAGAGGTGATCGCGCGACTGTTGAAGCAGATACTATCGGGGATAGAGAATGCGACGCTGCTCCTGGATGCGGGGGCTCTCGTCTGCGTGGAGGGAGACGACGAGTGCCTTCATGCCTTGAAGGGTGAAGTCGTGCTCACGCCGCACGCGGGCGAGATGGCAAAGATGCTGGGCAGGGAGAAAGAGGACGTAGCGCGCGACCCGCTCGCGACGGCGCGCCGCACAGCGCGTCAATTACGCGCCGTGATCGCGCTTAAAGGGCGAGAGACTTTTATCGTCGGGCCTGACGGCAAGGCATACTGCAATCGCACGGGCAACGTCGGCCTTGCGACCTCCGGCTCAGGCGACACGCTCTCCGGCATCATCACCGGACTCGCGGCGCGCGGCGCGTCACCCCTACAGGCAGCCACTTGGGGCGTCTATCTTCACGGACGCGCTGGCGACACGCTGGCGAGACGCATGGGCCGACTGGGTTTCTTAGCGCGCGAGCTTTTAGCAGAAGTGCCCGCGCTCATGTCCGAACTGGAACGACCGGGGAAGCGATGAGTAAATCGAAGGTATCCCAGAGCCCGTCTAAAAAGTAAGCCGAAGCCCCCGAAGGGGGCGAAAGAGTGTAGCCCACGGCGTTAGCCGTGGGAACGCGCGTTAACAAAGAATCGAAAGCCCCGAAGGGGCGAAAGAAACTCAACTCGAATTTCTTACGCCCCTCCGGGGCTTAACTGCGTTTGGCTATCTATTCCCACGGCTGACGCCGTGGGCTACATTCTGTCGCCCCTTTCAGGGGCTGACAATCTTTCCTTCTGTCTGTTCCCACGGCTCGCGCCGTGGGCTACATTCCAGCGCCCCTTTCAGGGGCTTCCGAGACGCGCGCGACAGAGATGGAGGGAAAGATACTCTCTACTCGTTAGATGTCAGCTCGGCGGTTTTCTCCGTGATGCTCTTTTCGGCCCAGTCGTTGTCGCGGCTTGATTCTCCGGCCTTGATGCGCTTGGCCTGCTTCATGCGATCGACCAAATCCATGTGAGTTGAGAAATACGGGATGCTCTTGCCGACGATCTCGGAGACGGTCTCGAATTGTTTGTCGGCCATGAACTTCGCGAGGCCCTCTTTCAGCTCGTCAATGATCTTGACGCCGTGCAGCATGACTCCCGTGCAGAGTTGGACGGTGGAAGCTCCCAGGAGCATGAATTCCAGCGCGTCGCGTGAATTCTCAATGCCGCCGATGCCGCTGATGGAGACGCCCTCAGGGAGAGATTGCGCGAGCTGGCTGACCATCCTGAGCGCGATGGGGCGGACGGCCTGCGAGGAATAGCCGCCGGGCACTGTGTAGCCCTCGACGGTCGGCAGCGGCCTGAGCGTGTTGAGGTCAACGCCGATCACGGAGAGAATCGTGTTGATGGCGGAGACGCCCGCCGCGCCTCCGCGCACGGCGGCCTGAGACGGTTCCCTGATGTTGGTGATGTTGGGCGTCATCTTGGCCCAGACGGGAATGCGCGAGACTTCCGTGACCCAGCGCGTGACCTCTTCGGTCAGGTCTGGATGCTCGCCCATCTCGGAGCCCATACGGCGCTCCGTCATCCCGTGCGGGCAAGAGAAGTTCAGCTCGAAGGCATCGACGCCCGTGTCCTGCACCATGCGCGTCAACTCCTGCCAGCGCGTCTTGTCGTACTCTTCCATGATGGAAGCGATGAGGACGTGCTTCGGATACTCTTTCTTGATCTCGCGGAATTCCTGTAGCCAGACATCGATCGGGCGGTCTGAGATCAACTCTATATTCTCGAAGCCGATGATCTCGCCCGACTCGCGCGAGCGAAGCTTGCCGTAGCGTGGGACGACGTTGACGACCTTCGCGCTTTCGAGGCTGACGGTCTTCGCCACCGCTCCGCCCCAACCGGCGTCGAAGGATTTCGTGATGACGCGCGCATTGGTTCCCGGCGGGCCGGAGCCGAGCAGGAAAGGGTTAGGGAACTCAATGCCGTTGACAGTGATCGAGAGATTCATGGCTTAACCTTTCTGGAACGGAAGGCGGATGGCCGATCGTAATCTAAAAACCTGAGATTTGTGATCTCAAATTCTGCATCCGCGTTTCGCAGTCTTTTATTCAGTTACCAGTAGCTCGTAAGATTCCGGCCTGCGGTCGCGGTAGAACTGCCAGGTATTGCGCACCTCTTGAATCATATCAAGGTCTAGGTCTGCGACGACGAGCGCGTCCTCGTCGCGCGGGGCTTCGGCCAAAAACTGCCCGCGCGGGTCGCAGAAGTAGCTCTGGCCGTAGAACTCGCCGATGTCCCAGGGCTGCTCGTGGCCGACGCGGTTGATCGCGCCGATGAAGTAGCCGTTGGCGACGGCGTGCGCTGGCTGCTCCAAGCGCCAGAGATACTCGGAGAGACCGGCAACGGTGGCCGACGGGTTGAAGACGATCTCCGCACCATTGAGACCGAGGATGCGTGCGCCTTCGGGGAAATGGCGGTCGTAGCAGATGTAGACGCCTATGCGCGCGTAAGCCGTGTCGAACGCCGGATAACCGAGATTGCCCGGCTTGAAGTAGAACTTTTCCCAGAAGCCGGGCGCGACCTGCGGGATGTGGTTCTTGCGATACTTGCCGAGGTACTTGCCGTCGGCATCGATGACGGCAGCCGTGTTGTAGTAGATGCCCGTGATCTCTTCTTCGTAGATGGGCACGATGATGACCATGTTGTGCCTGCGCGCCGTCTCCTGCATGAGCCGTGTGGTCGGGCCATCCGGGATTTTCTCGACCGCTTCGTACCAGCGCGTCTTCTGCTCGGCGCAGAAGTAAGGGGTCGTGAAGACTTCCTGCATACAGAGAATCTGCACGCCCTGGGCCGCCGCCTGCTCGATCATCTTGAGATGCTTTTCGATATTGGCGCGCTTGATCTCTTCAATAGGGGCGTCGGTCGGCGCTGCGTTGGTCGCCTGAATGAGACCGCATTTGACGGTGCGTGACATAATATTTACCGCTCTCCTTTAAGGTTTTGGTGATTCATCATGAACAGATAATAGAACAGGAAGCCCAGCGCGAACGTGACGAACCAGGCGTAGGTGTACAGGGTATCAAAGAAACCGGGCTGCGGCACTGTGCCGCCGGGAGTGGCTGCCGCCCGGAGGAAGCCCGGTACGACCGGCAGGATCGCCAGCACGAGCGCCAGAATCGCGCGCCAGTTAAAGCCGTTCGAGTAAGAGTAGCGACCCTTCACCTCGAAGAGCGCGGCGAGGTCTAGTCTTTGACGACGCAACACCCAGTAATCGCAGATCAGGATTCCGGCGATCGCTCCCATCAGTCCCGAATAACCGATCAGCCAGGTGAAGATGTAAGCGCCCATCGTCCCCATCAGCTTCCACGGCATCATCACCACGCCGATCAGGGCAGTGATGAGCCCGCCCGTCACGTAAGAGATACGCTTCGGATTGAGATTGGAAAAGTCATTCGAGGGCGAGACGACGTTGGCGGCCATGTTGGTCGTCAACTGCGCGGCGAAGATGACGGCCGTGGCGAACAGTATGACAAGGATGCTATCGAAGCGCGCCATCAGGTCGACGGGGTTCGGGATAGCCACACCGTAGATCAATAGCGTGGCACTCGTCACCGCGACGCCGATAAAGGCGAACGCCGTCATCGTCAGCGGCAGGCCCAGAGCCTGGCCCATCATCTGCGACTTCTGTGATTTAGCATAACGCGTGAAATCAGGGATGTTGAGGCTGAGCGTCGCCCAGTAGCCGACCGAAGCGGTCAGCGAGCCGGGAAAGATGGCCCAGAAGTTATTGTGCTCCTTCTGCAAAGCGCTCGATGCCGAGAGCACATGGCCCAGGCCGCCCGCGCGCCAGGATGCCCACCCGAGCAGCACAGCGCCGCCGCCCAACAGAAGCGGGGCCGACCACGTTTCCAGATACTTGATGCCCTCGACGCCCTTGAGGATGATGAAGACCTCTATCGCCCAGAAGACGAAGAAGGCGATCCATGTGTGAATCGCCACGCCGAGCACAGATGCGCCGCCGAACAGAGTATTCCATCCTCCCGACATCGCGCCGAACAATGCGTCGAGCGCCGTCCCGCCAATCCATGTCTGAATGCCGAACCAGCCGCAAGCCACGATCGCCCGCAGGATGGCCGGGACGTTCGCGCCACTCGTGCCGAAGGATGCGCGGCACAACACCGGAAACGAGACGCCGTATTTCGTTCCCGCGTGTGCGTTTAAGATCATCGGGATGAGCACGATCGTATTGCCGAGCAGGATGGTGGTCATCGCCTCGTACCAGGTCATCCCGGCTTCGATAAAGCCGCCCGCGAGCGTGTAGGTCGTAATGACGACGCTCATGCCTATCCACAGCGCGGCGATGTTCCACGTTGACCATGTGCGTTCCTTGATGGTCGTCGGCGCGAGATCGCGATTCCAGAGCGGGCTCGCGGAGACATCCTTGCGCAGCTCCTCGAAATCACGCTGCGTGACGGCTATGTCTGCACGGTTGACGGATTCTGTCCCCATATTTATCCGGTCTCTCACTGCACGCAATCGGACTGGCCGTCCGCGCCGCAACGAAATAGTTGTGGAACCTCACTCAAGGTCAAATCTTTGGTATTCTTCCAGACCTTACTCTCGCCGTACTTGTCTGCCGTCCAGCCAAGCTTGCTCTTGTTTCGCCAGGCGCCTTCGAGCGCGGAGCGTTCGCCCGAGCCGAACAGGTGATAAGACTCGTGCAGGAGAATGGCCGCACGTTCCGTGTCGTCGGTCGCCGTGTCGAAGAATTCCGGGTAGAGCGTCACGACTTCAAAAGGGAAGTTGGTCGCAGCATACGCGTCGTGATGTCCGACCTGCATATTCCACCAGTTGTCCGTCGAACGAAAGCTGACCAAGTGTCGCAGCACGAATGCTTCCTTACCGAAGCCCTTCTGTTCGAGGATTGCGATCGCGTGATTGACCGCCTGTCTCTGCTGCCACTTGATCGCGTCCGAGGTCATCAGTAACGACAGGTAGTAGATGATCAGGATGACAAGCGTCATGCCGACGATCCAGGAGATGCGCTTGCGAAAGCTCCTCTTGACGGGAACCTCCGTCTCGTCCGCTTCGACCTCCACTGCCGGGCCGTTCGTTTGCAGCGTCGCGCCGCAGCGCTTGCACTCTTCGGCCGTGTCAAAGTTGACGAGGCCACATTCGACGCACCTGATGCTCTTCATAAATCGCTTTCACATCGTCACGCACGTTCCGCGCTTCAAAAAGCGACCGTCGCCCGGCTTGCCCTTGTACTCGCCGTTCTCTATGACGACGCGCCCGCGCGAGAGCACCGTCTCGACCACGCCCCTGATGCGTTTGCCTTCATAGGCAGAGTAGTCGACGTTCATGTGATGAGTCTCGACGCTGATGGTCTGCTCCCGTTCGGCATCGAAGATAACGATGTCGGCGTCGGAGCCGACGGCGATAGTACCCTTCTTCGGAAACAGTCCGAACATCTTGGCGGCGGCGGTCGAGGTCAGCTCGACGAAGCGATTGAGCGACATGCCCTGTTCAATGACAGCGCCGTTGAAGATGAGCGGGACGCGATGCTCAACGCCGGGCGCGCCGTTCGGAATCTTCGAGAAATCGTCGCGCCCCAATTCCTTCTGCTCCTTCATACAGAACGGGCAGTGATCGGTCGAGATCACTTGCAGGTCGTCCATCCTCAAGCCCTTCCACAACTCCGCCTGATTCCAGCGCTCCCTGAGCGGCGGCGTCATCACGTACTTCGCGCCCTCAAACCCTTCGCCGTAATCGTCTATCGAGAGAAAGAGATACTGCGGGCACGTCTCGGCGAAAGCCGGGATGCCGCGATCACGCGCCTGTCTGACCTGTTGAAGGGCGTCGGCGCAGGAGAGGTGGACGATGTAAACGGGAGCTTCGGCCATCTCCGCGATGGCGATGGCGCGATGCACGCCTTCGGCTTCGGCGATGGTCGGGCGCGTCAGCGCGTGATACTTCGGCGCAGTCCTGCCTGCGGCCAACGCGCGCTTGATAATCTCGTTAATGACGATGCCGTTCTCGGCGTGCATACAGATCAGCCCGCCGCGCTCTCCGGCCGCCGACATCGCGCGAAAGATCGTCGCATCGTCAACGAGAAAGACGCCCGGATAAGCCATGAACAGCTTAAAGCTCGTCACGCCCTCGTCGATCAGGCGATGCATCTCCGGCACACGATCGTCTTCGAGGTCGGTCGTGATCAGATGAAAGCCGTAATCGATCGCCGTCTTCCCCTCGGCCTTCGCGTGCCAGTGATCGAGCCCTTCGGTCAGAGACTCTCCCTTATACTGCACCGCGAAATCGATGATCGTCGTCGTCCCGCCGTGGGCTGCGGCAATCGTGCCGGTGCGAAAATCATCCGACGCCTCAGTGCCGCCGAACGGCAGCTCCATATGCGTGTGCGGGTCAATCCCGCCCGGGATGACCAGCTTCCCCGCAGCATCGATCACGCGATCGGCCTCCATCTCAAGCCGCGCGCCGATGACGGAGACCTTTTCATCCTCGATCAGCACGTCCGCCCTGTAATCATCGACGGCTGTGACGACGCGCCCATTGCGAATCAGCGTTCTCATAGAGTCTCCCGTTAGATAATGATGAAGCGTTAAGCCGAACCCTTCGGCAGCACGCCCATGTCGCTCAGAATTTGCCTGGTCAACTCGATCCGTTTGTCGCGGATTGAAGCGTAGGTCGGGCCTTCGATGTTGGTGGCGAAGAAATAGGTGTTGTCGCCAGCCTCTACGTAGCCGACGAACCAGCCGATGTATTTGCCGTTCTCAAGCGCGCCGCCGCCGGTCTTGCCGCGCAAGGTAAACGCGGGCGTCTGCTCGCGCACCATGATCTCTTTAACGATGTCGATGGAGCGCTTCGAGACCGGGAGCCGGTAGAAGTAAAACTTCTTCAGGAACTCTATCTGTTCGTCGGCGGAAATCTTGAGCGTGTTGTTGAGCCAGAACTGGTCTATCGCGCCGGAGGTGTTCTGGTCGCCGTAGCCGAAGGCCGCGACGTGTTTATGCATACGCTCCGCGCCGACGCGTTTCGCCAACTCGCGATAGTACCAGACGACGGAATTCTGAAAGGCCGTGCGTAGCGAGTGATCGCGCTTCCAACTGATGAACGGCTCGGTGTCCCAGCCGTCGGGCGGATACTTCTGCTTGTCCCAGGGGATGACGAAATCGGCGTCGCGTATCACGCCCGTCTCCAGACCGATGAGCGAGTTGGGAATCTTGAAGGTGGACTTCGGGTTGAAACGCGTGCGGCAGCGCGCCTCGTTATAACGCGTATAGTGGTCTCGCTTCAAATCGTAGAGGACGAAGCAGCCCTCTGTCTCTTTGAAGTAAGCGCTCAAATCCTGCTGCGGCTGCTCGGGCGGAAGGCCAGGGGTATGCCTGACTGCGCCCGTGCAGCCGATCAACATCGTGACGAGAAGAAGCAGTCTAATGAGCTTCATAGACGCAAAATCGGTTAGACCGTTGCGAGCCCGGCATCGAGAGCTGCGAGCAGTTCATCCACAGTATCCTTCGTCGAATTGAGCATGAGCCCCGTGCGAATGACGTTGCCGTAGAGACCGCCCTTGCCGATCAGGACGCCGCGCCGCCGTGTCTCCTCGAAAACTTTGAGCACGGATTGCGGGTCTGGCTCCTTGGTCTCGCGGTCTTTGACCAGCTCGATCGCCTGCATCAAGCCCATCCCGCGCACGTCGCCGATGACGGCGTGCTTCTCTTTGAGGGCTTCGAGCCCGGCGCGGAAATGTGCGCCGACCGTGGCCGCGTTGGTCTTCAAGTCTTCGTCTTCGATGATCTTGATGACGGCGAGCGCGGCGGCCATTGAGACAGGATTGCCGCCGAAGGTCGAGAAGGTCAGGCCCGGATAACTGTCTGCGACTTCGGGCGTGGCGGTCGTCATGCCTATGGGCACGCCGTTGCCCATACCCTTGGCAGAGGTGATGATGTCCGGCTCGACGTTCCAATGCTCGATGCCGAACCACTTCTCGCCGGTGCGTCCCCATCCGGTCTGGACTTCATCGGCGATGAAGAGCCCGCCGTGTTTGCGTGTGATCTCGGCGGCGCGCTCGAAATAGCCGGGCGGCGGAACGATGAAGCCGCCGACACCCAGGATAGGCTCGGCCATAAACGCCGCGATCTCGCCGGTGGTCGTCGTCATGATGACATCCTCTATGTCATCGGCGCAGGCGAGCCCGCAGTCTGGATAGCTGAGCTTGAGCGGGCAGCGATAGCAGTAGGGCGCGCGCGCATGCACGATGCCTGCGACCTGCGCGGGTAACTGCCGCCAGGTGGAATGGCCGACTGCCGAGAGCGCTGTGGCCGAGCGACCGCTGTAGCTGTGACGCAGGACGACGATCTCGTGACGGCCCGTGTAGAGCTTGGCCGCCATGATCGCCGTGTCGTCGGCCTCCGTGCCGCTGTTGGTGAAGAAGGATTTCTTCAAGCGACCGGGCGTGATCTGGTAAAGCTTTTCGGCGAGGTCTGCCTGCGGCTTGTTGGCGTAGAGCGTCGAGGTGTGCGAGATGGTCTTGACCTGCTCGATGATCGCTTCGTTGACTTTCGGATTCGCGTGCCCGACGCTGACGGTCAACACGCCGCCGAAGCAGTCGAGGTAACGATTGCCCTGGTCGTCCCAGACGTACATCCCCTCGCCGCGCACGAGCGCTAAAGGCTCCTCGTAGTAAGTGGCGACCGCCGGGAAGAGAAACTCTTTGTGCTTGCGAACGGTCTCGGACTGGCTTTTGGTTGCTTCAACTGTGCTCATAAATATTCTCCGTGATTAGGCCCTGTTAGTGGTGCTCGCATTCTCTTCGCGGGTCTTCGAGGCGCGATACGCTGTGCCCTCGTTCTTGAGCTTGAAGAAGATGATGTAAGCGGCCCAGACGGCCATCAGGATCATCAAACCAAGCGCCCAGAGTCCTTTGACGACGCGGTTGATCTCGCTAGAGTAAATGACACCCAGGAGGGGCGGTAAAAGGCCGACGACGGCCAGCAGGTAAGTGCGTAAAACCCTGACGACGGAGAGATTCGTCTCGCCCAGTATCCTGAACTGCGAAGTCTCCCCCCCGTAGCCCCGCTCCTGCGTCAAAGGCTCGATGATGTAAGTCTTGAGCGGGAAGATGGGCAGGAAGAGGGCGATCACCCAGCGCATCGCCTGGTATGTTCCGTCCGGCAGCGCGCGATAATCCAGAAGCGTCGTGCCGAAGCCGTTGAACGAATAGAAGGAGCGCGAAGGCTTCTTAATCTCCTGTAGCTTGTCCGTCAGCTTTTTCAACTCGTCCACGCTCTGCTGGAAAAGCGCGCCCGCCAGAGACCCGCCGCAATTGCTACAGGCAGACTCGGCTGTCGGATTGACGTTCGTAAAGCTACAGGATGGACACTCTACTGTTTTCATACCAAAGCAGAATTAACAAGGATGGAAAAGCAAGGATGAAGGATGAAGGATGAAGGATGAAGTAAAAGCTTTCAAGCATGAGCAGCATTCATTTCATCCTTCATCCTTCATCCTTCATCCTTTCTTAATACAGATTCCCCTCGCGCTTGCGTCCGGTGTAATCGACGTAGACGACTTTCAGTTCCGTGTAGAAATCCAGCGCCGTCGAGCCCTGCTCGCGGTCGCCGATGCCCGTGCCCTTGATGCCGCCGAAGGGGATATGCGCCTCGCCGCCGGTGGTCGGCGAGTTGATGTGCGTCATGCCCGTCTCGATCTCGTCAACGAAACGAAAGATGCGCGCAGCGTCGTTGGTGAAGATCGAAGACGAGAGGCCGTATTCGGAATCGTTGGCGACCATCATCGCCTCCTCGAAATCCCTGACGCGCAGCACGGACAGCACTGGGCCGAAGACTTCTTCGCGCGCGATACGCATGTCGGGCGTGACGTGATCGAACACGGCGGGGCGCACGAAGTAGCCCTTGTCCAGGCTATCGCCGGTGGCACGCTCGCCGCCGCAAGCCAGTTGCGCGCCGTCCTCGCGCCCAATCTCTATGTAACTCAAGACGGTCTTAAACTGGCTCTCGTCCACGCTTGGGCCCATCTCCGTCTGCGGGTCATCGCCCGGCCCGATTCTCATGCTCTGCGCGCGCGCGACGATGCGCCGGACGAATTCGTCGGCGATCTCGTTGACGACGACGGCGCGGCTTGTCGCCGTGCAGCGTTGGCCGGAGGAGCCGAACGCGCCCTGCGCCGTTGATTCGACGGCCAGATCAAGGTCTGCGTCCTCCAACACGACGACGGGATTCTTACCGCCCATCTCGCACTGTATTTTCGCGCCGCGCCGCGAGACCTGTTCATAGAGACGTATCCCGACCTCGTTCGAGCCTGTGAAGGAGACGGCCTTGACCGCCGGGTGGCCGATGATCTCGTCGCCCGCTTCGGAGCCGGAGCCCAGGATCAGATTGAGCACGCCTTTGGGCAGGCCCGCTTCCTCGAAAATCTCTGTGATGCGGACAGCCGTGGCGGGCGTCAGGCTCGCAGGCTTATAGACGACAGCGTTGCCTGCGACGAGCGCGGGGGCGATCTTCCAGACGGGGATGGCGACGGGGAAATTCCAGGGCGTGACGCAGGCTACCACTCCGAGCGGCTGCCTGATCGTGTAGGCGAAGTTGGCGGGAAGCTCCGATTGAATCGTCTCGCCGTTCAAGCGTCTGGATTCGCCCGCGCAGAACTCCGCGACATTGATCGAGCGTTGCAGCTCGCCGCGCGATTCCGAAATAGTCTTGCCCTCTTCGCGCGTCAAGAGCTGGGCCAAATTCTCCTTGTCTTCCTCCATCAGGCGTGCCGCGCGCGCGACGATGCGACCGCGCGCGGGGGCGGGCGTTCTGCGCCAGTCACGAAAGGCTTCGCTTGCGGCCTCGACAGCGCGCCGCGCCTCTTCGCGCGTCGCCTGGCGAACCACGCCGAGCACGTCGTCCGTGTTCGCGGGATTGCGATTCTCTATTGTTTTCTGAGAGGCGGATTCTATCCACTCGCCGTTGATGAAATTGCGATAGACTGTCATAGGCACATCTAATCTCTACCCGCACCAAAGGGGAAGTTGTAAGCGAAAGCTTTGCTCTGTCCTGAACTATTCAAGGGTGGCGCTTATCGAGACCTTCCGGCTAACATAAGGCGCGGAAGTGATGACTCAAGCGAGACTTAACTATATCATAGACGGCCATGATTGAAAGCGAAAACCTGACCACGCACGAGGCACAGCCCCAGGAGCCCGCGTCCTTGCGCGAGCTGCTCAGAGAGCGCACAGAGGCCGCACCCGACAAGGTCTTTCTCTTCTCGGAGGCGGACGGGCGGCGCTATACCTACGCGGAGTTCGACGGCGCGACCGACCGGGCGGCGCACCTGCTCGCGGCGCGCGGAGTGGCGAAGGGCGATGTCGTCGGACTGCTGATGCCTAACGGCCCCGAATACATCATCGCCTACTTCGCCTGCTTCAAGCTGGGCGCAATCGCGGGCCCCATC
Organism: Pyrinomonadaceae bacterium; assembly: GCA_036522655.1. Lineage (GTDB taxonomy): Bacteria > Acidobacteriota > Blastocatellia > Pyrinomonadales > Pyrinomonadaceae > DASQYE01. Next base: position 101,796 of record DATDFK010000026.1, read on the forward strand.
AACTCTCTGCTCAAGCCGCTGGAGTTGTCCTACGTCCTGGCCAACTCCGAAGCGAAGGCCCTTCTCGTTCATTCGGAGTTTATGCCGCGCATCGATGCAATCCGCGATGAGCTGCCGGACTTACAGCACGTCTTAGAGTTTGACGACGAAGCGCGAGCCACAGCCGAGTTCGCGCAAGCTATGGGCCCACTGCCTTCGCCCTCCATCGAGCGTGATACGGAGGCGATCATCATCTACACTTCGGGGACGACCGGAAAGCCAAAGGGCTGTCTGCTGACGCACGGTAACCTGATCAGCAACGCCCGGCAGATCAAACGCTGGCTCGGTTTCACGGAGCGAGACCGGCTCTTGACCATCATGCCGCTTTTTCACATGAACGCCGTTTCCGTGACAACCCTGACGCCGCTCTACGCGGGAGCCTCGACGGTGGTCAGTCCGAGGTTCTCGGCCTCGCGCTTCTGGCAGATCATCTCGGACTACGAGGTGACATCGTTCGGGAGCGTGGCGACGATGCTCGCGCGGCTCTTGAGCGCGTACCCGGAGGGTGTGCCCGCCGGGCTCAAGACAGAACAACTGCGCTTCGCCATGTGCGGCTCAGCACCCGTGCCCGCCGAAATTCTCAAGCGCTTTGAAGAGACCTTCAACTGCCTTGTGATCGAAGGCTATGGCCTGTCGGAATCCACCTGCCGCTCGACCTTTAACCCGCCCGACGAGCGCCGTCGTCCCGGCTCCTGCGGCATGCCCATCGGCAACGAGATGAGGGTCGTGGACGAAGAGGACAGGGATGTCGCCGACGGAGAGTTGGGCGAGATCGTGCTGCGCGGCGAAAATATTCTGAAGGGATATTTCAAGAACGAGGCGGCGACTACGGAAGCCTTTCGCAATGGCTGGTTCCACACGGGCGACATCGGCTACAGAGATGCGGACGGTTTCTTCTACATCGTCGATCGCAAGTCCGACATGATTATTCGCGGCGGCGAAAACATCTACCCGCGCGAGATAGACGAGGTGCTCTACAGCCACGGGGCGGTCGCGGCAGCGGCCACCATCGGCGTGCCCGACGCCGTCTACGGCGAAGAGGTCGCCGCCTTCATCGTTCTCAAGGAAGGCGCAGAGGCGACCGAAGACGAGATCATAGCGTATTGCCGCGAGCGCCTTGCCGACTACAAATGCCCCAAGTCAGTCCGCTTCGTGACAGACATCCCGAAAGGCCCGACCGGCAAGCTGCTCAAGCGCGAACTGGCGCGACAATATGCGCAGGAGTAAGGTCGTTGGCCCATGTTTTTTTGTTGTCGGAGAGGCTGACGGGCAAGGTTTTTCCGCAAGATAAATTGCTATTGACGACCTTTCAAAAATAAGATGGGAATAAGCTCCGCATTGCATATTTCTATCTCCTGATCAGTTGACAAGTGGGCCCATTTAACTTAGTGTACGGACACTCTTGAAGTAATGCTTGAGCACTGCCGCCGCCGCATGAGACCGTTGATGTCTCGGTGGCAGTCGCGTCGGAACAGTGTAATTGCCGCGAAGATCAATATTGGTTTTCCTTTCGTTCCGCATTCATTGCTCAGTTAAATCGAAGTCAGTGCGGGCCGGACGTGACCCTCAAGGGGTGACGCTTCGCTGACGGTATGATTTTGCTTTTCCAACGAGCGAGAAAATTCTAGCCCGACAACATTAACCATTAGGAGCCCTGGGCCGCTCGGCTCCTTGAACCATCAACCCGCGCTGTGGTCGTTCACAGTCGCTTGCCCCTTTTAGGAGATAGAGCAAAGATGAAATATACGAGATTGTTTGTGATCGCTATTGTCGCAGCCATCGCTGCGATGGCCGTTTCCACCATCGGCTTCGCCGAGGACTGCACCAAGACCGTCGTGGTCGAAGAGAACATTTCCCGACAGGCAGAGAACACCCCGCCGTTGAAGAACTGGGTGCTCTACTTCCGCAACGCCGGTAACGGAGCCTTCCGTACAGGCCCCGGCACACCGCCATCCGGTGTCGGCAGCTTCGAGTTTGTGACGCCGACCGGCGCGGACAAAGCCACGCTCTTCAACTACGATCACATCGGCACGGCGCTCGCGGACATAGACAAGATCGGCTACGCCACCTATCGCACCGCCGGACAGGGAAGCCAGGTCACGGCGCTCAACATCGAGGTTGACGTTAACGGCGCTGCTCCCGGCGGATTCACCACGCTGGTCTTCGAGCCGGTTTACAATACAAATCAGGGCGTTGTCATGGACGGCATCTGGCAGACGTGGGATGCATACAGCGGCGGCAATGCCATCTGGTGGTCGTCGAGCCCCATCCCGAGCGCGCCCAATCGTGACACCTTCGTGTCGTGGGCCACGATCGTCGCGGCCAACCCTAATGCCGTCATCGTCGGTGGCTTCGGCGCTAACCAGGGCAGCGGCAACCCTGCGCTGACCTCTGCCGTAGACGTGCTCACGCTCGGCTCCAACGGCGACTGCATCACCTATGACTTCGAGCCCTTCAAGGTTGCGACGACCAAGGATGATTGCAAGAACGGCGGCTACAACTCCGTGAAGGACGCACAGGGCAATCCGTTCAAGAACCAGGGCCAGTGCATTCAGTATGTCAACACGGGCAAATAGCCCTGAGCCACACGAAAGCCCCTCGGCTTCAAACTGCAAAGGCCCCCGATCGAGTCGGGGGCTTTTCGCTTTTAAGCTCGATCAGTCGCGCCCTCCGCGACACCTTGATATACTGAGAGCGCTGCTTTTAAAGACGAGCGGGAAAGGGTTGAAGAGATGACGCGCAAACTTGAAGACGAGCCGGTGGAGACTTCGCCGCTATTCGACCGTCGCCCCTGGGGGACGTTCACCGTCCTTGATGAAGGCGAGAACTACAAGGTCAAGCGCATCGAAGTGTTCGCACGCAAGCGCCTGAGCTACCAGAAGCACGCGCAGCGCGCAGAGCATTGGATGGTCGTTCAGGGTGTGGGAAAGGTGACGCTTGATGATCGGGAGATCATCGTCCGCACCGGCGAGACCATAGACGTTCCCGTCGGCGCGCGTCACCGGATAGAGAATCCAGAGGACGAGCTGCTCATCTTTATAGAGATTCAGCGCGGCGACTATCTGGGCGAAGACGACATCGTTCGGTTGGAAGACGACTTCGACCGCGCGTCCTAGCCCCCATGCCGGACTTCGGCCAAACGAATAGCGGACGAACACTTTTATGAGCGCGAAGAAGGCGAAGAAAAAGAAGAAAAAGACGGCGCTGGTCGTGTGCCGCGACCGCAAACAGTTTTGGACGACGCAGGCGCAGTTCTGGCAATGGGTGAGAGAAGGTGTCGTCGTCAAAACTGAGGACAATCCATTGACCGGGGAGTTCGCGCGCGAGCACGAAGAGTTGATGGTCGTACTGAGCAACACCGTCTTGAACCTCGCACGTCCCAATCATGTGCGCGAGGCGCTGGCGTCGCGGCGCATGGGACTCGGAAGAAGTTAAGGGAACTGACGAGATATGAGACTATTTATCACGGGCGGCGCAGGCTTTATCGGTTCCGCTTTCATCAGATTGGCGCTTGAAGAGCTACCTTCGTGCGACATCACCAACTTCGACGCGCTCACCTACGCGGGCAATCTGGACAATCTGAAAGGGCTCGATGAGAGTCGCCATCATTTCATACGCGGCGACATAGCTGACAGCGAAGCTGTGCGCGCCGCGCTCGACGAAGGCTTCGATGCCGTCGTCAATTTCGCCGCCGAGTCGCACGTTGACCGCAGCATCGCTTCGGCGCGAGAGTTTTTGCAGACCAACGTGCTCGGCACGCAGGTGCTGCTCGACGCCGCCAGAGAGCGTGGCACGCCACGCTTCGTTCACATCTCAACGGACGAGGTGATGGGCAGCCTGCCGGAAGAGGAGGACGCTTTCTTTACAGAGAGTTCGCCCTATGCGCCCAACAGCCCGTATGCCGCATCGAAGGCCGCCGCCGAGCATCTGGTGCGCGCCGCACATCATACCTTCGGACTTGATACGGTCATCACGCGCTGCGGCAATAACTATGGCCCGCGACAGTTTCCCGAAAAGCTGATTCCCCTCGTCCTCTCCAACGCGATTGACGATCAGCCCATCCCCGTTTACGGCGACGGGCGCAACGTGCGCGATTGGATTTACGTCGAAGATCATTGCCGGGCCATCCTGCTGGCGCTGCAAAAAGGGAGGCCGGGCGCTATCTATAACGTCGGCGCGCGTAACGAGCGCGCGAATATAGAGGTGATCGAATCGCTTCTGAGTGCCCTCGGCAAGCCGCGCTCGCTGATCCACTTCGTCAGGGACAGGCCCGGACACGATCGCCGTTATGCCATCGACGCTTCGCTGGTTGAAAGCGAGCTTGGCTGGCGTCCCGTCGAGACCTGGGAGAGCGGGCTGGCAAAGACCATTCTCTGGTATCGGGAAAATGGCGAATGGATAAGGCGCGCGCGCACGGGCGATTACAGAGAGTTTTATGCGCGCCAGTATGGAATGGAATTCAGGGCGATTTGAACGCAGAGGCCGGGCGAGCGAGCGGCCGCCCCGGCAGCGTTTCTTCACCCGATCGTCGGAATTTTTCAAGCAAAGGTGAGCGACATGAGAATACTTGTTACTGGTGGCGCTGGTTTTATCGGCTCGCACCTGTGCGAGCGTCTGCTCGGTGAAGGCCACGATATTATCTGTCTCGACAATTTCTTTACCGGGAGGCGCGGCAACGTTCTTCACCTGCTCGACAATCGCCGCTTTGAATTGTTGCGCCATGACATTATCGAGCCCATCCTGCTCGAAGTCGATCAGATATACAACCTCGCCTGTCCAGCCTCCCCGATTCATTACCAGTACAATCCGGTCAAGACGGTCAAGACCAGTGTCATGGGCGCGATCAACATGCTCGGGCTCGCCAAGCGCGTCGGCGCAAGAATTCTCCAGGCTTCGACCTCGGAAGTCTACGGCGACCCGCTCGTGCATCCGCAGCCGGAAGAATACTGGGGCAACGTCAATCCGGTTGGGGTTCGCAGTTGTTACGATGAGGGGAAGCGCGTTGCCGAAACGCTGATGATGGATTATCACAGGCAGAACAAGGTTGATATACGCATCGCACGCATCTTCAATACCTATGGGCCCAGGATGCTTGAGAACGACGGACGCGTGGTCTCGAACTTCATCGTGCAGGCGCTCAATGGTGAGCCCCTGAGCCTGTACGGGACGGGCGAACAGACGCGCTCCTTCTGCTATGTTGATGATCTGATCGAGGGCTTGATCAAGCTGATGAACACGGACGGCATCAATGACCCGGTCAACCTTGGCAATCCGACGGAGTTTTCCATCAGGGAGTTGGCGGAGGAAGTGGCGCGCATCTGCGGATTGCGAGCCGAGATCAAATATTTCCCCTTGCCACAGGACGACCCGAGGCAGCGCAAGCCGGATATTACTCGCGCCAGGCAGTTGCTCGGCTGGTTGCCGGTCATTCCTCTGAGTGAAGGACTTGAGCACACGGTCGCCTACTTTGCCGGGCGAAAAAATGCTGTCGCGGTCAACGACGGCGCGAAGGACTGAACGGAGCGAAGAACCAGGCCCATGTTCGCGATACAGGAGACAGACGGCTTAAAGCGTCAATGGGAGTTGCCGGAAGGTCGCACGCTGACCATCGGGCGCGCGCCCGACAACGACATACGCATAGATGATCTGCGCGTCTCACGCCATCACGCGGTCATCCGTTCCATCTCGCGCCTGCGCGCCGATCTGTCGAATATCAGTAACGGCAATATAGTCCTTCTCAACGAACAGGCGGTCAACGCCGAGACAGGAGATCGCGTGCTGCGCGTCGGCGATCAAATCAAGATCGTCGCAACCCTCTTTCGCGTCGCCTGGAACGACGAGCCGCCCTTGAGCTATACGGACGAGCCGCTCTCCATGAGCACCTCCATGGTTCCGGCAGAGACGGGCGTGTCCGCGCTGCTGATGACCACTTCGTCGCAACGCACGAAAGACGACGAGATCAGGGAACTCAGGCGCAAGGCCGAGATGCTGGCCCAGTTGTGCGAGATGAGCGCGGCGCTAGCTTCCGATTTCGACGCCGCTTCCATCCTCGACTACTCGACCGGCGTAGTCATGCGAACCATTCCCGCCGACTGCTGCGCGGCTCTGCTGATAGAGCAGGGCGAAGACCCACGCCCCGTCAGCCTGCGCTTTCGCCAGCCCAACAAGGTGGGCGCGCAACAACCTTTGATCAGTCGCACCGCCGTGCGCACGGCCATCGAGAAACGCGTCATGCTCACCTCTCACGATGTCATGAAGGACATCAACCTTGAGGTCAGCCAGAGCGCCGTCATGCAGGGCATACGTTCTCTGGCCTGCGCCCCTCTGGTCGGGCGCGAGGGCGTCTACGGCGCTCTCTACATAGATCGACGCGACGTGCTCGAAACTTTCACGGACGTTGATACTCAACTTTTAGCGGCGGTCGCGGCGCAGGCTGCTCTGGCCGTCGAAGCTGGCCGCGCGCGCGAGCGAGCGCAGCGTGAGGCGAAAGCGCGCGATGCCTTCGTGCGCTTTATGCCGGAACACATCATCAAGGAGCTGGTCGAAAATCCCCAAAAATTTCAGTTGGGCGGGACGAACAAGCGCGTGACGGCGCTCTTCTGCGACGTGCGCGGCTTCGCCAAGCTCTCGCACCGCGCCCGGCCTGAAACCATCGTCGACCTCCTGAACATACTCTTTACGGAGATGGTCGCGGAGATTTTCCAGCAGCAGGGCACGCTCAATAAATATTTGGGCGACGGATTGATGGCGCTCTTCGGCGCGCCCGTCGAAGGCGAGAGCGATGCTGTCAACGCCGTCACCGCAGCCATCGGAATGCAGCGCCGCATCAAAGAGGTCAACGCCCAACTGGCAGCGAAAAATCTGCCGACCGTGACGCTCGGCATCGGCATCAATACGGGCGAAGCGACCGTCGGTTGTATCGGCGCTGAGCAGCGCTCGGAATACACCGCCATCGGCGACACGATCAACATCGCTTCACGCATCGAAGGCCAGGCCAAGCCCGGACAGGTGCTCGTCACGGAAGCGACCGCCAAAGAACTCGACGGCAGATTCCCCCTGAGCGACCCCTGGGCCGTCGAAGTCAAGAACATAGACGAGCCCGTCCAAATCTACAGCGTCATGTACGGCGAGATTGAAACGGAAGCGGAAGCAGAAGCATCCGGGACATAATCGGCAATCAACCTCACAAGCCCCTTTCAGGGGCTGAGGAATTATCTTCCTTTATCTTATGGAACTGTGATTTGTTCTAACGCGTAGTGCGGCGCGGAAGCGTTCTTGTGCGGCTTATTTCGACGAAGACTGTGCGGGGGGTAGTGGAGGGTTTCCGGCTCTCGCCGCAACTGCCGCAGCCGGTGTCGCAAGGTGCTGCGTTGCCGCGAGTCGCGCGGAGGGAACGCAGGCGCGAGATGGCGCGGCGCGAGACGTAGATGAGTGCCGAGAGCACGATCAATGCCGTCAGGATGTTCTGCCAATTCAATAGCATGCTTCTCATGTGAATCCGAGTAGCCGCCCGCCCTGAAATGTTATCAGCGAAGCGATGTAGGCCAGCACGAGCATATAACTTACCATGAAGAGCGGCCAGCGCCAGGAGTTGGTCTCGCGCCGCACCACCGCGACCGTAGACATACACTGGCAGGCGAGCACGAAGAAGACCATCATCGAGACGGCGACCAGCGGCGTCCATGCGGGCGTGCCGTCCGGCCGGCGGGCGTTGCGTACGGCGTCAATGAGAGAGGGCGAGCCCGCGTCCTCATCGGGGCCGACGTTATAGACTATGCTAAAGGTGGAAACGAGCGTTTCGCGCGCCGCGAACGAAGAGATCAGCCCGATGCCCATCTTCCAATCGAAGCCAAGCGGCGCGATCAGCGGCTCGATCAGACGGCCCGCTTGTCCGGCAAAGCTGTTGCGTATCTGCTCGCCCGTCTCGTCCTGATTCAAGGCGGAATTGTCCACACCCTGCGGCGCGCTGCTGTTAGCCGTAGTCATCTCGGCAGCAGCAGCGGGCGCGCTCGCGCTATCCTTAACGGTCGAGCGCGGAAACGTGACGAGCGCCCAGAGGATAATCGAGATGGCGAGGATTACGGTTCCGGCGCGACGAACGAAAAGCCACGCGCGTGACCAGACTGCCTGCGCGACCGTTAAAGGGTTGGGCACGCGATAGGGCGGCATCTCAAGGACGAGCGGCGGCGGCGGCGCTTTCAAGATCGTGTGCTTCAAGACCCACGCCACGCAGACCGCGACGATGATTCCCAGCATGTACATCGAGACGATCATCAACGCGCCGACAGAGACGATGCCGAAGACTTTCTGGGTCGAGAAAAAGGCCGCGATCAATAGCGCGTAGACGGGCAGACGGGCCGAACAACTCATGAACGGCGCGATCATGATCGTCGCAAAGCGGTCTTTCGGATTCTCAATCGTGCGCGTCGCCATAATGCCCGGAATGGCACAGGCGAAACTGGAAAGAAGCGGCATGAAGGCTTTGCCGTGCAGGCCCACGCCGCGCATCAACCTGTCCATCAGAAACGCCGCGCGCGCCATGTAGCCGGTGTCTTCGAGAATCGTGATGAAGAAGAAGAGCAGTAGAATCTGCGGCAGAAAGACGAGCACGCCGCCCACGCCCGCAATGATGCCGTCAACCAGCAAGTCCGTCAGCAAACCCGGCGACATGTGGTCTCTGACTATTTCGCCGAGCGTGCCGAAGCCCCTGTCAATCAAATCCATCGGCAAAGAGGCCCACGAAAAGATCGTCTGAAAGACAAGCAGCATAATGGCGATTAAGACCAGCGGCCCGAAAATCTTGTGCGTCAGGATACGATCGATCCGTTCGGTCGTCGTCGGTCTGTGATGCTGATTGCCGTTGCGCCGCACGCAAAGGGCTGTGACCTGTTCAATCCAGTCGTAACGTGCCAGCAAGGGTTCCTGCCACCAGTTCTGATCAGCCTCGGAGAGACGCGCGCGGGCGCGCTCGATGGCTGTGCGACGCTCGGTATCCGCCGGCAAATCTTCCCCGTACAGATCGCGCAGCACGACATGGCGTGCGTGCGTGACGCCAGCGTGCTCGGAGAGCGAGCTAAGCTCGCTTTCAGCCGACTCGGACAGACGCCAGCCGGGCCCGGCCCCCTTGTTTCCCGCAAGCCGTACGATCGCAGCCGACAGCTCTTCGATGCCACGGCGCTGAGAGGCTACGACCGGAATCACAGGCACGCCCAAAGCATGGGCCAATCGCTCAACGTCGATCTCTATCTCGGAGCGCTCGGCCAGGTCGATCATCGTCAGCGCGATGACCAGCGGTCGCCCGTACTCAAGAAGCTGTGTCGCCAGATAAAGGTTGCGTTCGATGTTGGTCGCATCAACGACCGCGACGATGAGGTCTGGCGCGGGCAAGCCCTCGATCTGTCCCGTCAGAACATCGCGCGCGATCTTTTCATCGAGCGATGCGGCGTCGAGACTGTAGAGGCCGGGCAGGTCTATCAGGCGCGCCGGAGGGGCAACGCCGGGCACAAGCGGCCACACTCCCTCCTTACGCTCCACCGTCACGCCCGGATAGTTCGCCACCTTCTGGCGCAGCCCCGTCAGCGTATTGAAGAGCGTCGTCTTGCCGGCGTTGGGATTGCCCGCGAGCGCGATGGTCAGCGCGCGGCCCTGCTCGCTCTTCTGCGCCGTAGCTGCGGGCTCTGTGGTAGGGGAAGGGGAATCGAGCGTGGTGTTCATAAATCAGTGACGAGCGACGGGTGATAAGTGAGATGAAAAGCGATCAGCCTTATCGTTAGTCCGTCACTGCTGTGACCGTGATTGTTTGTGCTTCTGTGCGACGGAGGGCCAGATGATAGCCGCGCACGCGAATCTCCAGCGGGTCGCCGAGCGGCGCGGTCTTGATGACACGCACGGGCGCGCCCGGCACAACGCCCATCTCCATTAACCGCCGCGCGACGGCACTTGAGCCTGTGACGGCGATGACACGCGCCTGCACGCCGACGGGCAAGTGGGCCAGCGATGAATCGTTGAGAGTTTTTTGAAGTGGCATCATAAGCGTTATACCGAACCGCCATTCGCAGTATAGCTTAATTGAAAATAGATTTCAATTTCAGTTTTGGACGGGCCCGGTCGAAAAAGTTGAGGAATTCGCTTTTATTGTCTGGTGAGAGGGAGAATGGCCAGGTCTGCGCGCAGGGGCCCGAGCTGTGTGTTGGCCGTGATGCGCAGCGGCAGGCGGCGACTGTCTTCGCTGACCCAGAGGCGCAAAGCGTATTTATCGCTCTGCGGGTCGTCGGTCGTCAGCGACAACTGGACGGCGGCAATCCTCTGCCCGCCCAGCTCTATGGTCTCGCGTTTGAGCGAGGTGATGAAGAGCGTGCGCGGGCGGTTTTCGACGAGGAACGAGACGGCGTTGCGTTTCGGCGGCGAGAGATTGAAAGAGCGCAGCGCATAGAGGACGGAGACAATATCGTGCGTGCCGACGGGAATCTCTATCCGCACGCCCTTGTCCGTCGTCGCATTGCCGCGATCCTGATCGATGGTGAAAGTCTGGCTGATGCGGCGGCGGCCTTCGCGCCGGTTGATCTCTATACGGAAGGGGAGCAGCGTCGCCGGGTCAACGTAAGTATTGATCTGATCGTTGGCGACGAAGAGCCTGGCGGCGGCGTTGGTGGTTTGCGCCTGTACGGCCAGCAGCAGCCCGTCGCGGTTGAAATACTTGGCGCGCTGCCGAACCTGAAAAGTGGCGGAGCCGACGGCTGGGGTCGTGTTGCCCAGAAACACGTTGAAGTTCAGTTGCTCTCCGACGGCGAACGGCAGTCCCGCAGGCAGGCTGGCGCCCGGCGGCGTCGGCGTAGTGGCCACGCGCGGCTGTGCCGTCGTCGGAGGCTGCGGGGTTGTCGGCGGCGGCGTGCTCGGCAACTCAGAGCTGACAAGCTCTGCGCGAATCTCGCCAGCTTTATGATGCGCAGTGATGAGCACCGGGACGTGCCGCTCGTCGTCGCTGAAATAGATGTGCACGTCATAGTCGTTGGCCCGCGAGTTATTCCTCACGCGCAGTTGCGCGACGATGGTATTAAAAGAGCCGACATTGGTTTTGACCAGTTGGCGGCCACGCACCCTGACCTCGACTTCATACTGATCCGTATCCCCGCGCACGGTCAGAAAATAGATAGACCCTTCGGCCAAAGGAAGCGCGCGCATGCGGTAGAAGGCCGAGAGAAAATCGTAGGGGCCGGAGAAGGCGACGCGCGCGGGGATGGCCGAGACGCCCACCGGCACATTGTATTCGCGCGAGGTGTCGGCGGTGCGTCCGCCTTCGCGCACGACCTGCTGCGAGTGATAGGGCAGACCCGTTTCGGCGTTAACGTAGGTCGTGTAGTCGTTGTTGATGGAATAGAGCGCGGCGTTGACGACCCCTGTCGTCTCGACGTGTGCGCGCAGCGCCAGGCCCTCTTGATTGAAATTATTGCCGGGCCCGGCGTTGAAAAGCTCTACGTGAGCGGCGGTCGGAAAGTTTGAGAACGAGACGTTATAGGTCAGACGCTCGCCGGCCTGATACGGAGCGCGCGAAAAGGGAAGAGGCGAGAGCGCGTCCTTCGTCTGTGCGGCCAGAGCGAGGCAGAAAGCAAGGGAGATTAGAAGAGTTGTAATAACCGTAAGCGGTCGATTCAAGCGTCAAGTTCCCCTTGGCGGAAAAATATTTTTGATAGAGCGCACGCCGTCAAATTAAAACCAACCCTTTGTACACGCGCCGGGACACACAATGTTCCTGACGAGATGGCGAATAATCGAATACCACGAAACATCGCCTGACAAATTACAGCCAATAGCCATGATGCGGGTACAGTCCCATTTGAGTGTACGGCAAAAAGTTGCGGAGCGCGACTGCTCAATAACAGCCTTGATTCCAGGCCAGCGGCCCGCATGGCCCACGCCTTTAGTCCTGCTGCGAGTAAGCTTGCTCCATCTCTTCCAAGACCTTGATGACGGCGCGCTCCGGTTCCGGGGCTTTGAGTATGGGCCTGCTGATGACCAGATAATCCGCTCCGGCCCGGATGGCTTCCGCCGGAGTCATGACGCGTTTTTGATCGTCAGTTGCGGAGCCCAAGGGACGAACCCCCGGCGTCACGATCAGGAAGTTGGGCGCACTCAACTGGTCGCGCAACATAGTGATCTCGCCGGGTGATGCTACTACGCCATCCAGCCCGCACGCTTCTGCCAGACGCGCGAGCCTGAGCACGAGCGCCAACGCGCCGCCCGTGATGCCGACCTCTTCGAGCGTGGCGTTGTCGGCGCTCGTCAGCGCAGTGACGGCGATAATGGCCGGGCGCTTGAGTCCCTCACGTTCAGAGACCTCGTGCACGGCTTCGCGCGCGCGTCGCATCATCAAGCCTCCGCCGAGCGCATGGACGTTGAATATGGACACGCCCAGCCGCGCGGCTTCAATGCCCGCACCGGCGACCGTGTTGGGGATGTCATGGTACTTGAGGTCTAGAAAGATGCGTGCGCCCGCCGACAGCATCTCTCGCACGATGCCCGGCCCGGCGGCGGTGAAAAGCTGCGAGCCGATCTTGAACATCCCGGCGTGATCGCGCAGGCGTGCGAAAAGCTCGCGCGCTTCTCTCGCGGTCTCGACATCGAGCCCGACGATCAACCTGTCCCTGACTGACGCTTTCATCTGTTGCAACGTTGGCGCTCCCACGGCAGCTTAACTGACCGTGTAGGTTACTTTCTCCTTGCCTAGAAAATCTCTGGTCGTCGTCTTCTTTATCAGGCCGCTTCGCTCAAGCTCATAATAGGCGCGTTGAATCTCTCCCTTATCGACGGAGAGTTTCTGCGCGAGCGCAGCGAGCGACGGCAGGGCTTCGCCGGACGCGATCTGTTTGTTCCGAATATGCGTCTCGATTTGCTGGCGCACCTGCGCGTAAACGGGAGCCACCTTAAGGTCTTCTAATTTGATTTCCATAACTGATCGATAAACATCAAGCTGATTGATGAAGCGTTAGCTCCTTGAAAGCTCGTCGGCGCGGCAGCCGACCGCTTCGTCGAGCGATTTTAAACCCTCTCTTGCGGCGATCTCCGCCAGCCCGTCGTTGATGCGCCGCGCAACGCCGATGCCTTCATAGATGAATCCGGTGTAGAGCTGAACGAGGCTCGCCCCGGCACAGATTTTCTCCCAGGCATCTGCGGCGTTAAAGATTCCGCCCACTCCTATGATCGAGAGCTTTCCACGCGTCAGATGATACAGCCTGGCGATGATTTCTGTGGAGCGCGCGCGAAGCGGAGCGCCGCTCAATCCTCCCTGCCCGCACGCTTCGATCTCAGCCTGCGGCGTCATCAGTCCGGCACGGCTCGTCGTCGTATTGGTCGCGATGATGCCCTTGAGCCCCGCTCCCCCTGCGACTTCGACGATGGCTTCAAGGTCGTTGAAGTCTAGATCGGGGGCGATCTTGACTAAGAGCGGCACGGCCTCGCGCCCCTTGGGCCCACGCGACAGCTCGTCGTTCCTGCGTTGCAGCGCCGTGAGCAGGGCCGCAAGCTCGCGCGGGCGTTGAAGCTCGCGCAGGTTCGGCGTATTGGGCGAGCTGACGTTGACGACGATATAGTCTGCGATCGGGTGTGCCAGCTCGAAGCTCGCTAAATAATCCGGGATGGCGTCCTCGACCGCAACCGCGCGGCTCTTGCCTATGTTGATGCCGAGCACGCAATTTGGGCGATGCCGCGACAGATGCTCAGCGACCGCCGCCGCGCCGCTGTTATTAAAGCCCGCGCGATTGATTAAAGCACGATCACGCGGCAGCCTGAAGAGGCGCGGGCGGGGATTACCCGGCTGCGCCTGATGCGTCACCGTGCCGACCTCTATAAACCCGAACCCGAGCGCCGCCAAGCCCTCTGCCGCCGCCCCATTCTTATCAAAACCCGCCGCCAGCCCGACCGGATTTTTGAACGAAAGCCCGAAGCGTCGCAAGCTCCCGAACGGCGCTCTCTCCAGGCGTCCGGTCGCAAGGCGTCTCATCCAGGCGGGCGAGAGCGCGACTGAGAGCGAATAGAGCGCCATCTCGTGCACCGATTCCGGCGGCAGGCGAAACAGCACTGGGCGCAAGATTGAGCGATAGAGCATCAACAGACAGTGACAAGTGACGAGTGATAAGTGACGAGCAAGAGCGTCATTCTATCCTGTCACTCATCGCTTGTCACTGATCGCCAACTTGAGAGTGATGCTGATTAAAATAGAGGGCAGCATGAAAGTGGGCCCATCGCGCTTGATACGGGTTGCCGTGAAGTAGCTTGGGCCCAGGCTTTGAGATGGGCCCACCTCTACCCGTGAACAAAAGTAGACACTTCAAGATGGTTTGTCATCTACAGTAGTCACTCGCATCAACGATGAAAATTGAAAAGCGGCTTTTGCTTAATTAATCGTCGCGGCAACCGAATGGAATAGCAAATGCGTATACCCTGTTCAGTACGGAATTGAAAATCTCGCACCCCGGCTCATGAGAGCCACTGCTGCTACCGCTGTGATCCTCACAGCAATCCGACGAGCATCCTGACTCATCTCGATGCTTCTTTAGTCAGCCCATCAACCACGCAACGTCCATCCATGCGCGGGAGGATATTATGAGCTACACACAGGCGGAACACCTCTTTGCCGGAGTCAAAGAAAGCGGAGTCAATGACATCTTCAAATCCTTCTTCACGGCGCGGGGCCGTCACCTGCTGTATGGCTCGCCGCCTTACATCTGGAACACCTCTGCCGCGCAGACCTACGTTCAGCCGATACCGATCGTGATTCCCAATCCTTTCGACCCTCCTAATCCGCTGGCAGTCATAAGCTATGGCTTCAAAGTGCAATTCGCCATCCCGACCGTAGACATAAATCTCGACAGCACCGGAGGGGGTGACCCCATTCAACCTTTGAATCCTCCAGTGCCGGGAATGGCCGGAGACTTCAGGGTCAAGACCGCTGTGCACATACAAAACTTATATGTGGGGATTAAAATCGGCAGCCTTCCTACCATTCCTGTTCCGATCCCGCCCATTCCACAGATACCCGTGTACGGACGCTGCGAGCCCGTTTCCACCAACCTGTCCGGCACGGGAGCCATCGGCATAAAAGTGAAGGAGGCGAAGATCGACATCAATGTCTCGCCGTCGTGGGCGTGGCTTATCAACATCGTCAACCTGATCATGGTCATCGTGCTTCAGTTCATACTTAAGGACACGATTATTCCCTACCAGACTGTGGTTGCCGGAGCTTTCGGTCTCATCTTGCAGGTCGGGCCGCTGGCCGAAAAAGATCAATTCGATGTGCGCGGGAGCGCACTCTGAGGAGGTTAACATGGGAGAAATTACCGTAGCTGCTGACGAAGTAGCCGCAACCGAGCTACTGCACGACGCCGAAGTCACGATCGGCCAGAAGAGCCTGAGCGGTTCAAGCTCTCTGGGCCCATTCGTCGCCAACTGGAATGCGACCGCTTATCTCTTTGGAGGCACTGTCGACCTGACGCCTCCCGACCTGATCGGTATTCAGGATTGTAAGGTGAACTATAATATTCACTTCGACTTCATCTTCGATCTGAACTTAGTCCTGCAACCGATCGTCATTACTTTCCCGCCCATCAATTTCGACTTCGACTTTGACTGGCATTGGATTCATATCCACATCCACATCCACTATCAACCGCCGCCGATCTACATCTACTGGCCGCATGTGACCATCCCAGTGGGTTTCCCCGGTGTGGGAGAGTTCGACGGCAACTTCAAGCTCAACGTCTACCTGTCAGGCGGGTACTGGAAAATAGATGCTGTGAGCTTGAGCATGCTCAATATACAGCTGGGCAACGGGGCATCGCTCCTGCTGGCGGCTATAGGTCTCGCCGCCGCCGCCGCCCTGTCGACCGTCCCCTTCATCGGGCCGGTTCTGGCCTTCGCTGTGGCCGCCCTGACAATCATTATCGCTCTCGGCGGGGCCTCGAACTTTCTGACCAATATCCTGAACCAGTTTCTCGCGGGCCTGGTCATTCCGCTCTACAATCAACCGAGGGTCTTCACGATGCTGCCCGCCATGTCTTCGATAGACCCCGTCGTCAGAATCAGGCTTGACGAACTCAGAGCATACGTTAACCGAACGGATGAGGATGAGTTAATCATTGACACGTCCATTACCCCTATGTGAGGTGAGTTTCATGAACATCTTCGACAGCAGAGCCATATCTCCCTTGGACAGGTTCGCCCAGTGCTTTCCGGTGCGCGCCCAGTATCGCTACGGTTTTCATCCGATGACTTCGGGAGGGGGCAATCCTGCCAGCAGCCCCTTCACCATCAACGTCAGGGAGACGCGCGACCGGAAGCGAGAGTCCAAACAGCACAACATTATCGTCAAGACCGACTGCGGCCAGCTCAAAGCCGAACCGGCTGTACTGGATATTGAGGTCAACGATCTGGTGAGCTGGAGCGCCTGCGACACGTCCACGCCCGTCTTCAGTGTTAGCGGCTATTCCGAGACGCACTCTTTCAGCAGCGCAATGATGTCCACCGGGGCCATCTATGCACACGCCTTCGGCACTAACGGCGTATACGAGTGGGGAGATGCCAACGGGCAGCCCCTCTCTGGGAGTGTGAAAGTGATCATGCCGCCGATGAGTACGCCGCGCGAAATTGAAGCCTACAGAGAACGCCTCAGTAAAGCGGTCGTGGTCGTGATCAGGGAGGGAAAGGCCAAGCCCTCGGAGGTAGAGATCGTCGTCAACGGTGTCGTCTATTTCGTCGTTGAGCAGGGCGACGGCTTCACCGTCACAGATCGCAGGCTCGTGGCCGGAACCACTCTTCCTCCATCGCTTGTCCCTTCCGGGCAATGTTAAGGGAGAGACCGCGTGGGCTGAAACTTCCTCACCCTCAGCCCACGCTCCTCATCTTCGCAGCGATTTTTAACGGGCGATCTCTCTCTCACAGCTTACTCTTTAAGGCTCCGCTTGATGCCTCTCCCCGCAAAGACTTGTCACTCGTCATCAATCTTGTTAGTATCCGGCCACGATGGATTTTGTGGAGAAGGCACGCATCATGGACGGAGCGCGAATCAATCGCGCGCTCTCAAGACTTGCCTCGGAGATTGTGGAAGAGAATCACGGCGCGGGCGAGCTTTACCTGGTCGGCATCAGGCGGCGCGGCGTGCCTCTGGCCGAGCGCATGGCCGATAAGATAGCCGACCTCGAAGGCGAGCGACCGCCCGTCGGGATTCTCGACATCACGCTGTACCGCGACGACCTCTCGACCGTCGGGGCTAACCCGATAGTCAACCGGACGGAGCTGCCGGGCGATATAGAGAACCGCAACATCGTGCTCATCGACGATGTGCTTTACACCGGACGCACGATTCGCGCGGCGCTCGATCAGCTCATAGATTTCGGCAGGCCGCGCCGCGTGCAGCTCGCCGTCCTGATCGATCGCGGCAAAGAACATCGTGAGCTGCCGATTCAGGCGGACTACATCGGCAAGGTAGTGCCGACGAAAAAGAGCGAGATCATCAAGGTCATGCTCGCGGATTTTGACGAGGAAGAGGGCGTCGCCATCGTCGAGCGACCCGTTGGTGAGACTTCTTGAGAGCGGCCGGAAATGGCCGCTTTTTTTATGCGTGTCGGAACATTTCCCGGCAGTGAACCGCCCCGGTGAATCTTCATGAGCAGCAAGCCCGAGAAAGCCTTTGCGCTAAAACACCTGCTTGGCATACGCGAGCTATCGGCGCGTGATATAACGCACCTGCTCGATACGGCGGACTCCTTCCGCGACATCTCGCGGCGCGAGATCAAGAAGGTTCCGGCGCTGCGCGGGCGCACCGTCATCAATCTCTTCTTCGAGCCCTCCACCCGCACACGCACCTCATTTGAAATCGCGGCCAAGCGTCTCTCCGCCGACGCCATCAATATCAGCGCCTCGACCTCAAGCGTGACGAAGGGCGAGACGCTGCTCGATACGGCGCGTAACCTTGAAGCGATGGCCCCGGATGTGATCGTCATTCGCCATAGCTCGGCGGGCGCTCCATACCAGCTTGCGCGTATCTGTCGCGCAGGCATCGTCAACGCTGGCGACGGCGCGCACGAGCACCCGACGCAGGCGCTCCTCGATGCTCTCACCATACGCGAGCACAAGGGCCGCCTCGAAGGTTTAAAGATCGCCATCATCGGCGACATCCTTCATTCGCGCGTCGCCCGCTCGAACATCTACCTTTTGACGAAGATGGGCGCGACCGTGCGTATCGCTGGCCCCGGCACGCTCGTCCCGCAGGAATTCTCCGAGCTGGTCGAAGAGGGCGTTATCGTCGAGCCGCGTATGGAGGGAGCGCTCGAAGGGGCGGACGTGGTGATGATCCTGCGCATTCAGCGCGAGCGACAAACGTCCGCCTTCTTCCCTTCAATGCGCGAGTATGCCGTCCATTACGGGCTCAATCTGAAGCGCCTTTCCCTGGCCGCGCCCGACGCGATAGTGATGCACCCCGGGCCCATGAATCGCGGTATCGAGATCGCATCGGACGTGGCCGACGGCGCGCGCTCGTTGATACTCGATCAGGTGACAAACGGCCTTGCCGTCCGCATGGCCGTGCTTTACCTGCTCGTCGGCGGCACGCAAACGGCGAGCGCAGATCAGACTTAAGCTCGCACGTAGATTGAACGACTCGATTCGAGGGAACTGAAACAAGCGCATGAGACTCCTGATCGCCAACGGTTACTTGATAGACCCTTCGCAGGGACAGAACAGCGGCAAGAACCTGTTCATCGAAGACGGTCGCGTCGCCGGTCTGCTCGATCGCGGCGAGAGCGTGCCCGAAGGCGCGTCGGTTTTGGACGCGACCGGGCTCATCGTCGCGCCCGGCTTCATAGACCTTCACGTTCACCTGCGCGAGCCGGGCCAGGAGTACAAGGAGACTATCGAGACGGGCGCTTCCGCCGCCGCCGCCGGAGGTTGGACGAGCGTGTGCGCGATGCCCAACACAGACCCCATCAACGACAGCCCGGCTGTCACGCGCTTTATCATAGAGCAGGCGGAGCGCGCTTCGATGTCGAACGTCTTTCCCATCGGCTCGATCACGAAGGGCTCAAACGGGACGGAGCTTTCGGAGATGGGCGAGATGAAGCAGGCGGGCATCGTCGCCGTCTCGGATGACGGGCGGCCAGTGCCTTCGGCGGGGATGATGCGGCGCGCGATGGAATACGCGCGCGGCTTTGATTTGACGGTCGTAGATCATTGCGAGGACAAGACGCTGGCAGCGGGCGGGGTGATGCACGAGGGGCGCTGGTCTCTGCGTTTGGGCCTGCGCGGTATCCCGGCGGCGGCGGAAGAGATGGACGCCGTGCGCGATTGCGCCTTGGCGGAACTGACGGGCGCGCGCGTGCATCTCGCACATGTCTCGACGCGCGGGGCGATAGATGCCGTGCGTCGCGCGAAAGAACGCGGCCTCAGTGTGACGTGCGAAGTGACGCCGCATCACTGGGCGCTGACGGACGAAGCCGTCGAGAGCTACGATACCAATACGAAGATGAACCCGCCGCTGCGCAGCCGCGAGCACGTCGCGGCGATTCTCGAAGGATTGAAGGACGGAACCATCGACGCCATCGCCACCGATCACGCTCCGCACCACACGGACGAGAAGTCACTCGAATACGATCATGCGCCCTTCGGCATCACGGGACTGGAAACAGCCGTCGGGCTGGCGCTCGATAAGCTCGTTCGTGAAGGCACGATCAACCTGGAACGTTTAGTGCAGCTCTGCTCGGTCAATCCGGCGCGTATCTTCGGCCTCGCCGATCGCGGCACGCTGCGCCGTGGGGCCTGGGGCGATGTGACGATTCTCGATCCCGAGCATGATTGGACGTTCGATGTCAGAAGCTCGAAATCAAAGAGCCGCAACACGCCCTTTGACGGTTGGGCCATGCGCGGCGCGGCGGTCGCAACCATCGTCGCCGGTCGCCTCGTCTATCGCCATCCCGATTGGGATAACTTACGTGACAAAGAACAGTCGAAGAGGGAAGTGATCAACGTGGAAAGCTAAGAAGGGAATCAACCGGGATAGAAAGCAAGGATGAAGGATGAAGGATGAAAGGAATGCTGCTCCTGCTTGAAAGCTTTTCTTTCATCCTTCATCCTTCCGCCTTCATCCTTCAAAGAGAAACCCGCTGCGCTCTCCCCTTCGCAGCGGGTCTCTCTGGTCGGTCGCTCACTTACGTAATGACAGGAACGACCGAACTCGATCAGATTTTCTTGGAAGCCCGCGCGCGCTCTCCCCTTCGCTCGCGGGCTTCCGTCGTACCGGCAACCGCCTGGCTGCCGATCTCTTTAATTTCCACGCACGTTCGCAGCGGGCAGCGAAAGACTCTGATTAAGAATCACTCCGAACTCAGTGCCGGGTTTGACCACCGCCTCTTTGCCCTTTGAGAAATAAGAGCCCGCGATTCCGGCTGCTGCGCCGACTCCGAGCCCTATGCCAGCACCCTTGCCGCCGCCTGCGATCGCGCCGATCAGCGCGCCTGTGGCCGCGCCGCCGCCGATAAAGACTATGTTGCGATTTCTGGACGAGCGGCCCGTCACCTGTCCTTCGTTATCGTAACTCACCGTCTCTTCCGAGAGATCGGAGAGCGAACCGTTAATGGCGCGCGTCAATCCCGTCGGCAGTTGCAGCGAAATGAAACTGACTCCGAGCGTGCCCGCCTTGCTCTTGCGCTGGGCCCGCGTGACTGAAGTGACGCGCCCGCCGATATTGCTGCCCGCCGGAATTACTTCCACGCCGCCGACATAAACAGGGTCGACCACAGTGGTCGTAAATCGGTCGCCGACGCGCGCCGTCTCCGAGCTGAGCTGCTCGTTCATTCGTACACGAATCTTGTAGCCGGAATTGATGGTGCGGTAGGTTGGCCCGGTCGGTTGCTGCGCGGGTCTCGAAGACCTGCCCAGACGCGGAGCGCGACGATACGTGCGCCGTCTCTGCGAAAATGCCGGGGCTGCGCTGACTGTTATGAATGCCAGAAGAACCAAAAAAGTTAGAGCGCGCTGCGCCAGCCTACCCTGAATTTTCATCTCGATTTGTCCCTTCCGCTTTGAGTGCGCCGCCCCTGACCTTCCAGCTTCTTCATGCGACTCGCGGCTCGCTCGTCAAAGGCTTGAGCAATGACCGTGCCACTTCCCGCAGCGATATCCTTCAAGGCAGTTAACACAAAATATTCTCTCACTTAGCATCTGCCGGAGCTTGTCCGAAGGACGCGGCTTAGAAGAAGAAGAGTAAACGATGTAGGCGAGATTGCACGATATGGTATAAAGGATGAGGCGGAAGACAGAGGCGGTTTGCGCCACGCTTATGACTCTGTTGAGAGAGCGTCGATCGGAGAAGTCGAGTGACTGAAGAGAGGGAGACTGAGGCGGGTTACGCCGAGGTGGCCGGAGCGCGTTTCTATTACGAGATGGCGGGCGAGGGCGCGCCGCTCGTGCTGGTTCATGCAGGCATCACGGACGGGCGAATGTGGGATGAGCAGTTCTACGCCTTCGCCGAGCACTACAGGGTATTGCGCTATGACCGGCGCGGGTTCGGCCGGACTGAGATGCCGCCCGCGCCCTTCTCGCATCACCGGGACTTGTATGAGCTACTGACATTCCTTGGCATCGAAGGAGCAATCCTGATCGGATGCTCGCAGGGAGGAAAGACTGTTCTTGATCTCGCGCTCGAACACGCGGAGATAGCGAGGGGGCTTGTGCTGGTGGCCTCCGCCGTGAGCGGCTTCACTTTTGCGGGAGAGCCTCCGGCGCAGCAGGCGGAGTTGGAGGAAGCCGACGAGAAGGGAGACTTGGCGCGCGTCAATGAGCTTGAACTGCAAATCTGGGTGGACGGCCCCCGTCGCTCGCCTTCGGAGGTCGATGCGCGTCTTCGTGAGCGCGTGCGCGAGATGAATCTCATAGCCCTCTCGGCGGCTTCCGATTCGAGCATTGAGCAAGCGCTTGAGCCACCCGCCGTCCACAGGCTCGAAGAGATTCGCATGCCGACACTGATCGTCATCGGTGAGCTGGATACGCCGAAGACGCTGGCGGCAGCCGAGTTGCTCTCAGAAAAAATCTACGGGGCACAGAAGATCGTTATCCGGGGGACTGCTCATCTGCCAAACATGGAGCGCCCTGTGGAATTTAACCGGCGGGTGCTGGCATTTCTGAAGAGCCTCTGAACGGAAGAGAGCACAGGTCAGTACCGCCAAGGGTCTCAGGCGGATTCTGACACCGCTGCGAACCCGCCCGAGACCAGTGGCGATACTGATCTCAGCGACGCCGCGACTTGCTCATCGCTTTGCGCGAGATGCGAAAGCCCAGCTTTTCCTGTTCGGCGAACGCTTGCAGGGCGTGTAGCAGCCGATTGCGATCCTGCGAGGTGATGACGGCGGCGGCGTCCGCCGTCTCAAGCGCGTAAGGATAGCCGTTACCGACGACGCATTCGGCCCTGACCGTGTCGATCACTTCGGCGAGCAGACCCGCCTCGAAGACCCAGGAGGGAATATCTAGCCGCGCTGGCATCCCTTCGCCAGTCGTTTGCAGGTACGCAAATCCAACCAGAGGATCGCCGTTCTCGTCCAGAAAGTCATCATGGAGCCCTTCGCGCTCGCAGTAAAAAAAGCTCGTTCGATCGCCCCAGGATTTCAGGAGCGGCCCCTCCTCAAGAGGAGCGCCGAGGACTTGCGCGTCGTGAACCGCATAAGAGCTTTTCCATTCTCCGAGGGCTTCCAGCAGATTGACCAGATCGCGCGCGTAGCTCGCATCGATGTAGCCTACGACGGGCACGCCGGTTTCGCGCGAGAGCTCTATCAGCTCGATGATCGTTGACACATACCTGTCCTGCACGGCATTACGCGGTCGCGCGTAAGAGATCAGGAGCGTCCCGTCGAAGAACCCAAGCGGCATTCTCTCCCGGCGCTCGCGCCAGCCCGTGTGGCGCTTGAGGAAATCTTTGAGCACGCGCGTCTCTTCACGGAAACGACGGAACCCGACCAGCGAATCAAGATCAGTATCGGCCTGCATGATTTCTTCGGGAGTGATGAGCAAGAGGTCAGCTTCCTTAATATATTTCCCATCCCTGGTATGCGGGTTCTCGAAGAAGGCGACCTGGACGGCGGCGACCGGGAGCGTGATTTCGCGTCCGGGCAAATACTGGCTTCCGTCGGCAGCGCCCGTCACACGGTCGAAGAGAATATCGAGCGCCCAGCGTCGCGCCTCTTCATGCGAGCGCCAGGCGGTCTTGAACGGGATAACAGTTGAGCGTGCTTCGTCAAGCTCGCGTGAAGGAACTGCTCCGGGTGCTCCGGCGACGCCTGCGCGAAGCTTGATCTCTGCGGAGCCCTGCGCTGCGATGCGCGACAGGTGCTCCGCGCCGCTGCTCAAATCCTCGCGCAGTATCCGGTCGAAGGATAGAAATTCCTCGCGCCTCTCCTGAAGCTGTGTGCTGAGACTGTGTTTGAATAGCATCTTCTTTAACTGTTCGCCGTATCTGAGCCTTAACGCTTCCGTCACGCCGGGAGGCCGCACAGTGACGTTGCTATCGTAGCTCAATTCCATTCACTTACCATCAAATATCTCGCCAGCGCACGGGCTGCCGCTGGCCGCAAAATAGAGCGACTGGCTGCAAGCCTGACGCGCTTGGCTGAAAATCCGAATCCAGCGCGCTAACTATCCCTTACACTCTCGCGGCAAATAGAGACCTCGCTCAGGCGTGGATCGAATGATATTGACGGAGAGATGTAAAAATGAAAAGAAGAGATTTTCTGACGACTACGGCCGGGGCGGGCGTTGTCCTCGCCGCTTCATCCATTCCCTTCGCTCTCTCGCGCGTAGAGAAGACGGCCGGTAACAGTGCGATGATCGAGAATGCGACGGATAGCAACAAGCTGCATCCACCGGCGAAGGGGCGGATTGCGGTCGCCTTCGCCATCTCGGAAGGAGTGACGGTCATTGATTTCGCGGGCCCCTGGGAAGTCTTTCAGGATGTCATGCTCGGCGGGAGCGGGGAAAATATGGAGATGCCTTTCCAGCTCTTCACCGTCTCGGAGAAGACGGAGCCGATCACCGGCTCGGCAGGATTGAAGCTCATTCCCGATTACACGTTCGAGACGGCCCCGCAACCGAAAGTCGTGGTCGTGCCGGCCCAGCGAGGCTCCGCCGCCCTACATGAATGGCTGCGTAAAGTGAGCAAGGCGACGGACGTGACCATGTCCGTCTGCACAGGCGCATTCCAACTCGCCGCCGCCGGGCTGCTCTCCGGCAAGTCCGCGACCACGCATCACGACTACCAGGACAATCTAGCCAAAAGATATCCGAACATAGAGGTCAAGCGCGGCGTCAGGTTCGTCGAGGGGGATAAAATCTCGTCAGCCGGTGGGCTCACTTCCGGCATCGATCTCGCCCTGAGAGTCGTCGAGCGTTACTACGGGCGTCAGGTCGCGCAGACGACCGCCGATTACATGGAATATCAGAGCAAAGGCTGGATCGTCTGAGACAACAGCCATTTTGGATTTTGGATGCACGCTTCTCCAACCTGGGCTTTGGCATTTAGCCTCTCAACTATCGCGGGCTCGTCAATCCAAAATCTAAAATCCAAAATGGCTTCCTAAACTGGGCCCATCAGATTTTTGAGCGCGAGCACGCCTTCCAGTTCCTCTGTGAAATGATCGTTGCCGTTGCGCTCGTTGAATTTGTGCGCTACCTGGCGGGCTTCCTCATGAAACCATTCCGCCAGGCGCGAGCTTTCATAATCACCGCTCTTCGCGTAGAGCGGGAAAGTCTCTGGCAGGCAAAGACTCAGGCGCGGCGTCTGCGAGGCTGTCATGACATGCAGGAAGAACCAGGCGGCGCGATAAAAAAGGAAACGGTTATAAGCATCACTGTTACCCTCCACCCAGGGGTAATGCTCCTCCAATAACGCCGCCGCGCGCTCAAGCTTACCCGTGACCGTGAGGTAGATCAGATGGTCGCTCACGTAGTTGAGAAAAGATTTATTGCGCGACACCGCGCGATAGCCTTGCAGGTGATAGCTCCATGCTTCTTCGCGTCGCCCCAGGCGTAAGAGAGGCAGGAGAAGTCTGGCGATCGTGCGTTGCGGAACCGTCCGGCACTTGTAGCGGCCTTCGAGCAGGGGCTGCGCGGTCTTGACCGCAAGCGCGTCGTCTCCGCAGTAATTGTGGAAGCTGACGTGCTCATCCAGCTCACATGCCGGGCAGTTGCTCAGGTCGTCGCCGGCGAGCCCCTGGGCGTAATGATAGTAATCGATCGCCCTCTCCCTGTTGCCCCAGAAACGCTCTATACGATAGCGGTATTGATAGACGACGCGCAGCCCGTAACCGGCCTCGCGATAACGACGCGTCATATCTTCGAGCATCTCGAAAATCTGCTCTTTCGAGATTTGCGGGAAGTGGACGATCGTGTTGATCATCCACTTGTATGTCCAGAGCAGGTCGCGCTCGCTGAATCTGCCGGGCTCCATGTCGTATTGGCCCAGGCACCATGCGTAGGCGACCATGGCCTTCTCCGGCGCTCCGCCCCAGTAAGCGGCATTGAGAAACTCTTTGCGCGCGAAATACTGTAGCCCTACATCTGTGCCCGTGTCGGCGAGGCGCACGGCCTCTTCCAGAACCGCTATCTTCTCGTCGCCGTCTTCCAAAGCGAACGAATGACCGATGGTTAAGTAAACGCTCCTTTCAAGCTCCGATATTTCATCCACGCTCACTGTATCCATCCCTCTATAGTGTCAACGCCCCACGCGATCAAACCCATCAGGCCCTCGTTCAGGAGCCGCATCTCCTTCGCGTTCAGTGTGCGGTGGCCGAGCAGCAGCGCCTGTACGTAGAGCACCTGAATCGAAAGTCGCAGCAGCGACTCGTCCGTCATGCGACAGACTTTTTGCACGACGGCGTTGCGGTAATTGAAGCAGAGCCGCCCGCCCGCCTCCTCGGCGAGCCCCGTATCGAGCCTCTCGATGACAGACGACCAGAAGGAGTTCGTCACCTCCTTCGTCGTCTCGACGGCGCGGCGAAAGCTCTCTTCGCTGCTCGCCGTGTAGAGAGCAGGCAGATCGCCCGGCGAAAACTTACGCACCTCCGTCAAACAGTTGAAAGGGCGCAGCACCGTGTCTGCGAAGCGGACGAAGGATGCCACCTCTTCATCTTCATCGGCGGTCAGGTATTCAAAGGCGTGCGACAGGCTGTTGCCGTCAACCTTCTCAAGACTGACGCCGGGGAATACGTCGTAGAGTTTCATCAGGAGCTGCGCGTCGTAGGTGTAAGCGGCGTTGATGACGCACAGCGATTGCGAGGCGGCGACGCGTGCGATCTGCCGGAACTGATCCAGGCTCACGGCAAAGCGCACGACCTCGTACTCCTGTCTGTATTCCGTCAACGTCATCGTGCCCATGTTGGTCTCAAAGGGCAGCCACTTGACGAATATTTTGAAGAACTCTTCGTCGTCGGCGGCCAGCGCCTTGATCGAAAGATAATGCAGCTCGATCAGCCGCTTCAGTCGCGGCGGGTCTTCTTCGGCCAGTGTCAGCAGGTAGTTTCGCAGGCAGCGCCCGAGCGCCAGACGCGTCGCCAGGAGCGTGTCGTCCTCGTAAAAAGATTCGCGCGAAGCGGTCGGCCTGAGATCGTTCGCATTGACGACGCACTTGACGAAGAAGGCCCAGTCCGGCAAGAGCCCTTCGACATCTTCGGAGAGAAGCATGTTCTTGAGATAGACGCGGTGCGTCTTTCTGGACGCGAGGCTCAGCGAGTAAGGCAACACGAAGGCAGCGCCCCGCACGTCGCCCAGAGACGAGCGCAACGGCACGTAGTCCAGAAACTCCGTCTCAAAAGTCTTGCGCCCGTACTCAAGATAAGCTTCGCGCTCAAGCTCCGTGCTTGCGAACTCCTCCTTCCACGGCGGCTCCTCTTCGTTGATGATTGACGTGACGCCTTCTGCGGTCAGTTGAATCGTGTAGGGCAGCAGGCTGCCGTAATAACGCGCGAGCTTCAGCACACGATCGGGCTCGAAATACTCCGCGCATCCGTCCTTGCCGATCAGTTGCACTTCCGTCCCCGGCTCCATCTCTCGCTCCAGGGCTTTGACCGTGTACGTGCCATCGGAGCGCCCGCGCCACTCCATCGTGCGCCCCTGCTCCTGAGCCGAGCGCGTGACGACGACAATCTCTTCGCTGACGACGAAGCATGAAAGCAGGCCGATGCCGAACTGCCCTATAAAGTCGCTGCGATGATTGGATACCTCTGCGTGCTTGGAGGTCTGGCCGATAGTAGCCAGGAAGCTGTGAATCTCTTCCTCGGTCAGCCCCGTGCCGTTATCTCTGAAGATCAGCGTGGGCCCATCGCCGTTCGTCTGTGCGGGCAGTTCTATATCCACACGCCCGCGATGCCCGGCTTCTGTGTGCTGGCGCGCCACGATCGCGTCAACCGCATTCTGCAAGAGCTCGCGTATGAAGACCTGCGGGCTGCTGTAGATATTGTTTGACAGCAGGTCAATGATACCGCCCAGATTGACCTGAAACTTAAAGTCCATGACATTTCCAAAGGCTTCGCCCCGGCCGGCCCCCCCCCGCGTCCCTCCGAGCTAAAAGATTGATTTAATGCAGAACGTACAAAGAGGAAAGCCCGCAAGTCATGGGAAAATAGCGCCTGGCTCAATCACTTCAGACTTGCGGGCCGGATTAATTGATGCCGAGGGCGGGACTCGAACCCGCACGGCCTCTCGGCCAACGGATTTTAAGTCCGTCGTGTCTGCCATTCCACCACCCCGGCACGCCCCTGGAAGATAACATGCATGAGCGGAGCTTTCAAACTTCTTCACACGACCAGATGCGGGATGTTAGAATGGTTTCAGTCCCCGATCGTTAAGGTAAAGCGGCAAGCGCGAAAATTATGAGTGAAGAACAGGAAGTATTCCTCCAACACTTACAGAAGGCCGGTCTCAAGCGCACGGCGCAGCGTGACCTGATCCTGGATGTCTTTCTGCGGACGGAAAAGCATCTGTCCAGCGAAGACCTCTATCGCCTCGTGCAGAAAGATGACCCGACGATCGGGCAAACGACCGTCTATCGCACGCTCAAGCTTTTGACCGACGCCGGGTTGGCCCGCGAGGTGCGCTTCGGCGACGGACGAACTCACTACGAACACAACTACAAGCACCAGCATCACGACCACATGATCTGTACCGAGTGCGGAAAGATCATCGAATTCTACTCCGCCGAGCTTGAAGCCCTACAAGATCAGATGGCCGCCAAGTATCGCTTCGAGCCGACTCATCATCTGCTACGCATCCTCGGCGTCTGCGTCGAGTGCCGTCGCGAGGCGCGAGAGCGCAAGAAGCAGGAGACGAGCGCGCAGCCGCACGTCCGCTTAGCGGTCGCACACGGCGCTGAGTAAAAGCCAAAATAAAAAGGACAACCCGCCTTGCCGCGATCGGTGAAATGCACCGGGCGGTGATCGAGCTCCAAGTTAATCATCCACACCCCTGCCCGCACGAATTGTAAGTCGCCGCAGATAACTCTTACCGCTCAGACCTTCCTGTTGACATTCGACAAGGAGTCGTCTACACTGCGCCCTTGTCGAATGGCGAGGGGAAGCTGATGAAACAGATGCAAACAGAATTATTGCAGGGCACGCTCGACCTGCTGGTGCTGAAGACTCTCCAGACGGGGCCGACGCACGGATGGGACATTGCCCAGCGTATCCAGCAGGTCTCGCGGGACGTGCTGCGCGTCGGGCAGGGCTCGCTCTATCCGGCCTTGCACCGTTTAGAGGAACAGGGATGGATCAGTTCCGAATGGGGCGCTTCGGAGAATAACCGCCGTGCGAAGTTCTACAAGCTGACCGCTGCCGGGCGCAAACAGTTAGCCAACGAGATGGAGATATGGAAGCTCTTCTCGGGGGCGGTGGCGCTGATTTTGAAAACCACCTGAGCGAAAGAAGACTGAAATGCTAAACAAGCTGAAGATGCGGCTGCGCGCATTGTTTCGTCGGGCTGAGGCCGAGCATGATCTGGATGACGAGTTGAGCTTTCATCTGGAGAAGGAGATCGAGCAAAACATTGCGCGCGGGATGAGCAGCGAGGAAGCACGGCTGGCGGCGTTGCGTAGCTTTGGCGGGGTTGAGTATTTCAAGGAGGAGGCGCGCGACGTGCGCGGCGTCCGTGTGCTCGAAGAATTGTGGCAGGATTTGCGTTACGGCCTGCGCTTGATGAGGAAAGCTCCGGGCTTCACGGCCATCGCGGTGCTCTCGCTGGCGCTGGGCATCGGTGCGAACACGGCCATTTTCAGTTTGGTCGATGCGGTGCTGCTGAGAACTTTGCCGGTGACGGAACCTGACCGGCTGGTTCTCTTCAACTGGCAATCGGGGAGAGGTTTCAGGATAAGCGGGAGCCGTGGGATTTCCCTGGGCTATCCGCCGGGCATCCGTGGCGGTTCGTCTTTCGAGTATCACATCTTTGAGAAGCTGCGCAGTGATCTGGCGCACGAGCAGACGAGCCCGCTCTCTGCCCTTTTCGCATTTGCGAATATGCGGGATTTGACCGTGCTCGTGGATGAGCAGGCTGAGGTGGGTCAAGGGCTGGCCGTCTCAGGCGGTTACTTCGCGGGCCTTGGCGTGCCGTCATTCATTGGGCGCACGATCACGGAGGAGGACGATAATCCTACGGCGCAGCCGGTCGCGATGATCAGCCATCGTTACTGGCAGGAGCGCTTCGGCGCTGATCGCTCGGTGATCGGCAAACAGATCAAGGTCAATCAAACCACTTTCACGATCATCGGTGTAACGCCGCCCGCTTTCAACGGCACGGGGCAGGTCGACTACCGCCCAGCCATATACGTGCCGGTTGCTTTCGAGCCGACGTTGCTGGGCGAGGCGTCGGCGATGAAGTCGAACAGGCCGGGGATTTGGTGGCTGCAATTGATGGGCAGGTTGAAACCGGGCGCGACTATTGAACAGGCGCGCGACAGTCTGAACGGCGCTTTTCAAACGCTGGCGCTGGAAATGATGCCGCCGCCCAAGAGCGCGAATGAAACGGCGCGTCCCGAACCGAAGGATTATCCGAATCTGGTCGCGCTTTCCGGTAGCCGTGGAATGTGGGAGATGCGCAAACTCTACTCGTTCACCATCTACGTGCTGTTAGGCGTCGTCGGTTTGATCTTGCTGATCGCGTGCGCGAACGTGGCGAATCTTTTGCTGGCGCGTGCGGCCCTGCGCGGGGCCGAGATTACAGTCCGGCTCGCGGTCGGCGCTGGTCGTTGGCGTTTGATTCGTCAACTGTTGACGGAGAGCGTGCTGTTGTCGATGTTGGGAGGCGCAGTCGGCGTGCTGTTCGCGTTGTGGGGCAAGGATGCGCTGGCGGCCATGGGCACAGGTCACGGCGAGTTTCTGCCCGCCAACATCGAGTACAATCTGAACTGGCGTGTGCTTGGCTTTACAGTCCTGATCTCTTTGTTGACGGGCATCCTGTTTGGGCTGACGCCTGCATGGCGCGCGACGAGTCTCGATCTGACGACGGCGCTCAAGGAGAGCAATCGCAGCGCAGGCAGTATGTCGCGTTCGCGTGTCAGCAAAGCACTGGTCATCGTGCAGGTGGCGATGTCTTTAGTGCTGCTCGTCGGCGCGGGGCTTTTCATGCGCACCTTGCGGAATCTGGAACGTGTGGAGCTGGGCTTCAATCAGGAGAATCTGCTGCTCTTCGGATTACAGCCAAGCTCGAACGGGTATAAGGACGAGCGGCTGTTGCAATTCTATGAGCGGCTCTCCGAACGGCTGGATGCTCTGCCCGAGGCGCGTGCGGCCACCTTCGCCAGCATCCCTCTGATAGCGCATTATCAGAATAATAATACGCTCATCCTTCCCGGCGAGACGGCTCAAACCGGCGCAGTGCATCTGACCAACATTCAGATCGTGCGTGAGAACTATTTTACGACGATGGAGATACCGCTGCTGCGCGGTCGTCATTTCAGCGCGCACGATGACGGGCGTGCGCCCAAGGTCGCCGTGGTGAGCGAGACGCTGGCGCGCAAGTATTTCGGGGGCGAAGACCCGATCGGCAAACGTGTCGGGTTCAATGAGAAGACCGCCGGTCAGATAGAGATCGTCGGCATCGCGCGCGACATCAAATACGCCAGCCAGCGCGAAGAAGATGAACCGTTGATTTACATGCCCTGGCGACAGAACGGCGAAGAGTTGGGCGAGGCATACTTCGCCATACGCACGACGGGCGACCCGACGGCGCTCGTCGCCGCCGTCCGCCAGTCCGTGCGCGAGTTGGACAACAATCTGCCGATCAGGGATGTCAAAACGCAGGCCGCGCAGGCCAACGAGATATTGAAGCCTGATCGCCTCTTCGCAAGCCTGCTCAGCTTCTTCGGGATGCTCGCACTGTTGCTGGCGGCGATCGGCTTGTACGGCGTGCTGGCCTATTCGGTCACTCAACGAACGCGTGAGATAGGCATCAGGCTCGCGCTCGGCGCGCAGTCGCGCGATGTCCTGCGCCTGGTTATCTGGCAGGGACTGAAACTGGTCTTGATCGGGTTGGGCGTCGGCGCTCTGGCAGCATTTGCCTTAACCAGGGTGATCGCAAGCCAGCTTTACGGTGTACGGCCGACAGACCCTTTGACGTTCGTGATAGTGGGCGCTTTGCTATTGATGATAGCGTTGCTCGCTTGCTGGCTGCCCGCGCGTAGAGCGACGAAGGTTGATCCGCTGATCGCACTGCGTAACGAGTAAGCACATCCCTTCGGGTATCTAAGATCAGTCGTTAACCACCGCATCAGAAGCCCCGGAGGGGCGCAAGACCTTCAACCATGCAGGTCTTGCGCCCCTCCGGGGCTCTGACCTTCTCATCACACACTGATCCCAAGGCTCGCGCCGTGGGCTACACTCTTGCGCCCCTTCGGGGCTTCTGATGCGGTGGTTGATGCTTTACCCATGACTCACGTCATGGGCTAGAATCTGCGCGCCCCTCCGGGGCTTTTCAGTCACCCTTTAAGCCAACCTCTCACAATCCATTACCCGTAACGCCGTTAGGAATCGAGCGCCTCAGACATTCGTGAAGGGCCGTCTCGCATGGAAATGGTTCCCGCGAGTGATCTCTGCTCTGCCGCCTTTTCACTTTCGGCCTTTGCCTTTCCCTCTCTTCGGGTGTAATTTTCATGATGATCTTCCCGAAACAAAACAAAAGGCGTGCGAGGAGCACCGTAAGAGATTCACAAAATGAGTGTAGACATAAAATTTCAACCCGAAGGCCAGAGCGGCGTCATCGCCGAAGGCACGTATTTATGGGATGCAGCGAAGCGTTTGGGCGTGAACCTTCCGGCCCAGTGCGAGGGGCACGGCGAGTGCGACACCTGCGCCGTCGTCGTCGAGCAGGGCGCGACCCTTCTCTCTTCCCTAACCGAAGCGGAGCGAAAACTGTTGAGCCCGGAACGCCTGGCGGGGGGCGAGCGTCTGGCCTGCCAGACAAAGGTCGAGCACGGCGGCGAGCTTGTCCTTCGGCCAGTGCCCGTGACCGAGAGGGCCGAGACGGCTGAAGAGACCATCAAGGATTTACGCAAGGAGTTCAACGAGCTGCCGCTCACGCGTAAGCTCGCCACACTGGTCGAGCTGGAAGCCGTGACGATGGCGCAGACCTTCAGCACCCTTGCCAACTCTCCCTTCTCGCTCGTCGAGAAGGTGATGGACTTCATGGCCGGAAAAGGACGCTTGATGAGCCAGCGCGAACGCGAAGCGCGCCGACCCGCCGAACACCGGAAGGATGAAGGATGAAGGATGAAGGATGAAAGCAATGCTGTTCCGTCTTGAAAGCTTTTCCTTCATCCTTCATCCTTCCGCCTTCATCCTTGCTTTTAATTCTCACTGATGAAGAAATCGCTGATGAATAAACGCCGCTCCGCGTCGCGCAAGACCTTTACGTTTATGTTGTCCATCTTTCTCCCGCTGGGTTTCATCGCCTGCCCCGGCGGTTCCGAGCGCAGTAATAAAGGAGGCTCGCCGTCGCCTCCCGCCGCCGCCGCGTCTCCGAGCCCGCAGGCGAGCCCGCAGAACATCGCCTTCGATGGAGCGCGCGCCTTCGAGCACGTGCGCAAGCAGGTCGAGCTGGGCCCACGCCCGGCGGGCTCTGCGGAGCTTGCGCGTGCGCGCGAATACATCACGGGCGAGCTGAAGTCTTACGGCTTGAACGTCATGCTCGACGAGTTTCATCCGAAGACGCCGCAGGGCGAGAAGAAGATGGTCAATATCACGGCGGAGCTGGCGGGAGAATCCAGCGAGGTCGTGATGATCACAAG
>DATDFK010000027.1:0-6045 GCA_036522655.1 Pyrinomonadaceae bacterium
GGAGCGAGACCAGCGAGAGGATGTGCCGATCGGGCGAGCAGGCGCGAACATGCACGTGTACGTGCTGGACGAGGCGCGGCAGATGGTCGGCGAAGGAGTGGTCGGAGAGGTGTACATCGGCGGCGAAGGATTGGCCGCAGGGTATCTCGGCAGGGAAGAGTTGACGCGAGAGAAGTTCGTCGAGCATCCCTATGAAGAAGGCGGGAGGCTATATCGGAGCGGAGACCTTGGGCGAAGGCTGGCAGGAGGAGTGCTGGAGTATCTAGGGAGACGAGACGAGCAGGTGAAGTATCACGGGTACAGGGTGGAGTTGAATGAGATCAGGAGTGCGCTGAATGAGCACCCGCAGGTGAGAGACAGCGTGGTGGCGATCATGAAAGACCATCAGGGGATGGAGGTGATGGTGGGGTACTACGTCTCAAGGCAGGAGATAGATGGAGGAGAGTTGCGGAGGCGGATGGGAGAGCGGATCATCGAGGCGACGATCCCGAGCATCTTTGTGCATTTGAAGAAGCTGCCGCTGACCATCAACGGGAAAGTCAATTATAGTGCGTTGCCGACGCTCGAAGATTCCCGGCGAAAGGTGCTGCGAAGCTCGGTCTTGCCGCGCACGCCCATTGAGTCGGCGCTGGCTAAAATCTGGGCCGACATTCTCGGCACATCGCAGATCGGCATCTACGATAATTTCTTTGAGCTGGGCGGGCACTCGCTGGTCGCTGCGCAAGTCATCTCGCGCGTGCGTGAAGCTCTGCACGTCGAGTTGGCATTGCGCGAGTTGTTTGATGCGCCGACGGTGGCCGCGCTGGCCGTCACCGTCCAGACGCAGATGCGTGCGCGGCAGGGCGAACAAGCCTCGTCTATCTCTGCGGCTTCGAGAGAAGCTGAGTTGCCGCTCTCCTTCGCACAACAGCGACTCTGGTTCATAGACCAGTTGGAGCCGGGTAGCCCGTTCTATAACATCCCCGCCGTCGTTCGCGTGGAGGGCGCGCTCGACGTGGCCGCGCTTGAGCGGGCGCTGAACGAGGTGGTCAGCCGACACGAAGCCTTGCGCACCACTTTCGCTGCCAGGCAGGGCCGACCCGTACAACTCATCGCGCCGTCTTTGACACTCGCCCTGAGCTTGACGGACTTGCGGCAGCTTCCGGCGAGCGAGCGTGAAGAGGAAGCTCGCCGGCTCGCCGCCGCAGAGGCAAAGCAACCTTTCGATCTGGCGCGCGGCCCGCTCCTGCGCGTCACCTTGCTGCAACTGGACGCTGAAGAATATCTGCTGCTGTTCACGATGCATCACATCATCTCTGACGGCTGGTCGCTTGGCGTGCTCGTGCGTGAGGTGGCGGTGCTGTATGAATCGTTCTGCCAGGGGCGTTCGTCGCCGCTGCCTGCGTTGCCAATCCAGTATGCGGACTATGCCGTGTGGCAGCGCGAGCAACTGAGCGGAGAGATGATGGCGGCGCAGATGGATTATTGGAAGCAGCGTCTGGGCGGGACGCTTCCGGCGCTGGAGTTGCCGACCGACCGCGCGCGTCCGTTGATTCAATCCTACAGGGGCGCGACGCGCACCTTCGTGTTGAGCGCAGACCTGCTGAAGTCGCTCAACGAGTTGAGCCGTCATGAGGGAGTGACGCTCTTCATGCTCCTGCTCGCGGCGTTCCAGACCTTGCTGCATCGCTACACTGGACAGGATGACATACGGGTCGGGTCGCCTGTCGCCAACCGTCCTCGCGTCGAGACGGAAGACCTCATCGGATGCTTCCTCAACACGCTGGTGCTGCGGACAGACCTCGGCGGGAATCCGAGTTTCAGAGAGTTGTTGCGCCGCGTGAGGGAAATGACCTTAGGAGCTTACGCGCATCACGATCTGCCCTTCGAGGCGATCGTGGAAGAACTTCAGCCCGAGCGAAAGGGCAACTACACGCCGCTCTTTCAAGTCTGGTTCGTCTTCAACCATGCACCGATGCAGGCGCTCGAATTGCCGAACTTGAAACTGAGTCCGGTCGGAGTCGAGAGCGCCTCGGCGCAATTCGATCTGACGCTGGCGATGTCGGACTTCGGGACGGAGATCGGAGGCGGGCTGACCTATAATACAGACCTCTTCGACGCCGACACGATAGATGAAATGGTCGCGCGCTTCATCAGCCTGTTAGAGGTCGTGACGGCTGACCCGAACCAGCGTCTGCTCGATCTACCGCTCGGACACGGCAAGCCTGCCGCACAGTCCGCGACGCCGCACGGCTTGCGTCCCACAGACCTCCTGGAAGACCAGTTCGTTTTATAGCTCAATCCGACACCCCGTCACGATTCATCACAAAGGTTTGCAAAGAAAGCTCCCGTCTCTCGGAAGGCGTCGGAGCGGGAATGAAAAACTTATGTCGCAAAAGCCTCTATATCATCTTGCGCATTCCAGCGTCGTTGAGCCGCTGGTCAACAAGTGGGCCGCCTGGCCGCACGTCCTGGCGCCCGTGGCGAGCAGTCTTCATCTTCAGAACTACCAGATCAAGCTGCTTGAGTCTTTCCTCCAAGACCCGGAGATGCACATCGAGGCATGCCGGAGCCCGAAGCTGCGCAGCGGCCCCTTCGTCGCGCTCGGTCGTGAGCGGGTGGATGAGGTCAGCCGGTTCCTGGCCGACACGCGGAAACTGATGAGCGGGAATCTGGAACTGGCGAAGAGCCTCGTGGAGTTTCACAATTATCTCTCGCGCACGGTCGGCGGAGAGAGCCTCGAACCCTTTTATGAGAAGATTCCCGAGCCGCTCCGTGGTTATGTGGAGTTGATGTACGATTACTACAATCACCCGATCGTGCGCTGCCAGGAAAGTCTCCTTTACCAGAGCCCGTATTATCAGAGGTCGCTTCAGTCGCTGAGAATCTTTCAACATAAAAACGATCACTCGCGGCCCTTCTTCCAGAGCACGCCGCGCCTCCCCGAACGCGAGCAGATCGAATGGTCTATACCCTTCGACTCGCCGCGCGTGGATGATTTCTTCAATCTGGACAGCTCTCCGCGACCGCTCGAAGAGATACGCGAGCTGCTCGGCCTTTCTTCAGCGGACGAGCAACTGCTGCTCTCCTTCCTGACGGACGAGCCCGTCTCGCCGCGCGAGAAATGGGACAGCGACATGGTGCGGATACGCATGTTCGGCCATGCCTCTGCGCTCATCGAGTGGAACGGAACCTCCATCCTCGTCGACCCCTACGTGAGCGTCACGCCGAGCGAGGGAGGCATCGACCGCTTCTCCTTCGATTCTCTCCCGGAGAAGATCGATTACGTGCTCATCACGCATCTTCACCAGGATCATTTCTGTCTCGAAACATTGTTACGACTCCGGCGCAAGATCGGATGTCTCGTCGTCCCGCGCTCCTACGGAATGTTCTACGCAGACCTCTCTCTGAAACTACTGGCGCGCAAGATCGGCTTTCCCAACGTCGTCGAGCTGGACGCGCTCGAATCCATCCCGCTGCCCGGCGGAGGAGAAATCATCGGCGTTCCGTTTCTGGGAGAGCATGCCGACCTGCCGCATGGGAAGAGCGGTTACGTGATTCGCGCCGGGCGCGAGCAGATTCTCTTCGGAGCCGATTCGGATTGCCTCGACGGGCGTATGTATGAGCACCTGCGACGGATGCTCGGAACTATCCAGACGGTTTTTCTGGGGATGGAGTGTGTCGGCGCGCCGCTCTCATGGTCTTGCGGGCCGCTGCTGCCGGCCAAGCCTGAGTTCAGTCACGACCAGTCGAGGCGCTGTCACGGCTGCGACTCGGAACGCGCGTTGAGCATCCTGAAGGCGGTCGGCGCGCGCCGCGTCTACATCTACGCGATGGGATTGGAGCCCTGGATGGAGCACCTGCTCGGGCTGGCCTACACGGAAGACGCCAGGCAAATCCGCGAAGCGCGGAGGCTGATCGAAATCGCTCCCGCCAAATCTTTCATCGACGCGGAACTGCTCTTCGGGAGATGTGAAATAATTTTGGACGGCGAGCGCGCGCCGCACTTCACCTCTTACTCCGGCCTCGCGCCGAGCCTGCAAGGAGTCGCGCTCGTCGAAGATCAATTCTCGTTCGATTAATCCGCATCGCTTCGGTTTCACTCATCGCTACCTATCCCGTTTCAACTCATCCTTCAATGAAGGGGCCTGTGGAGAGGCCCGGCCGGTTTTTAAGTCAACATTTTCGGAAGTTATCGCGCGGAAGGAAATATCATGAGCATCGTTCAAGAAAAAATCCCGATCTTTGATAGAGAGCTAGTGGAAGAGAGAGATTACTGGCTTCAGAAGCTGGCGATCGAGCGCGGCGAATCGGGCCTCAAGGCCGACCGGCCACGCCCGGAGCTTTATTCATCCGAGAGAGATTATGTCGGGGTGAGATTGCACGGTGAGGTGACGGAGCGGCTCTCAAAGATCACGGGCGATTCGTCTTTCCTGTTGTACACCGCGCTCGCAACCGCTTTGAAAATCTGTCTTCACAAGTACACGGGAAGCAGTTCGATTATAGTCGGCAGCCCCGTTCGCCGCCGCGAGGATGACGCCGACGTAAAACCAAATGTGCTGGCGATGTCAGATGCTATCGACGGCGGCATGACCGTGCGGCAGCTTCTCGTCAACGTGCGCGAGACTCTGCTCGAAGGCTATGCCAGGCAGCGTTACCCGTTCGACCGTCTGGTCAAAGAACTGGGAATAGAGCGGCACGAGAATAGGAATGCCTTGTTCGACGTGGCGCTGGCTCTCGAAGATTTTCATCTCGAAATGCCCGAGGTGAAGAATGATCTTACAGCCGTATTTCAAAAATCCGGGAAGGACATAGACGGACGCGTCGAGTATGACGGTCGATTGTTCAGGCGGGAAACCATCGAGCGATTCGTCACACACTTCACCAACCTGCTGAACGCATCGCTGAGGGATGTCAATGCCCGAATCGGCGAGCTTGAGATGCTGGATGAAGATGAGCGCCGTCAACTTCTAGTCGAGTGGAATGATACTCAAAAGCATTACTCGTCGGGCGATTTATGCGCCCACCAAATATTTGAAGCGCGCGCGACGGAGACGCCCGAAGCCATCGCGCTCATCTACAGGGAAGAAGAGCTTAGCTATCGAGAGTTGAACGAGCGCGCCAACCAGCTTGCTCAGCGCCTCTTAGCATTGGACATCGGGCCGGAAACGGTGGTGGCGATCTGCATGGAACGCTCCATCGAGATGATCGTCAGTATGCTCGCCGTCCTCAAGGCGGGCGGAGCCTATCTCCCGCTCGATCCATCCTATCCTTCCGAACGGCTCGCCTTCATGCTGGGCGACGCGCGCCCGAAAATACTGCTCACAAAAGAATCGCTCGTCGAGCAGCTTCCGAAGTGTGACGCGCGGATTATCCGTGTGGATACGGAATGGGAGAGCATCTCCGCTCTCTCTTCCGATAACCCCGCTCCCGCTCTCTCTCCAGATAACCTTGCTTATCTCATCTATACTTCCGGCTCTACAGGGAGACCTAAAGCCGTCCTCCTCTCTCATCGCGGCCTCTCTAACCTCGCGCTCTCTCAAGCGGCTGCCTTCGCCGTCTCTCCGCTCTCTCGCGTCCTCCAATTCGCCTCTCCCTCCTTCGACGCCTCCGTCTCCGAAGTCTTCATGGCACTCACCTCCGGCGCTGCCCTCTCGCTCGGCACTGCCGACTCGCTCTTCTCCGCCTCCAATCTGCTCGAACTCCTGCGCCACCAGCGCATCACCACCGTCACCTTGCCTCCCGCTCTGCTCAGCGTGCTGCCTGACGCCGACTTGCCGGAGCTTTCGGTGTTGATCGCCGCCGGAGAGAGTTGTCCGCCGGAAGTCCTTCAACGATGGGGTGCTGGCAGAAGATTCTTCAATGCTTATGGGCCGACGGAGACCACGGTCTGTGCCACGCTCGGAGAGTGCGATGCAGAGAGCACACAGATTCCACCGATCGGGCGACCGCTGGCGAACATGCGAGTCTACGTCCTTGATAATGAGATGGGTGTGGTGGCCGCAGGCGTGACCGGAGAGTTGTATGTGAGCGGGGTGGGTTTGGCGCGAGGCTACATGAACGAGG
>DATDFK010000028.1:0-16050 GCA_036522655.1 Pyrinomonadaceae bacterium
CGACGAGGCGATACCATTTGCCCTTGACCGGGACGGTCTTTGAGCTTGCGACCGCGCCGCTCGCGCCCGCAGAGTCTTGATTCGGCAGCATGAAAGCGAACTTGCCCGTGTCTGCACGCCGCTGCAAGAGGAAACCGCTGACTTCGCCGCCGTCCTGGCTGATGGCCGTGTGATCGCCCGCGATGCGATCGAGCCGCACCCAGGCCGCGACCGTAAACGACCCGCTCAGGTCGAGCACGTTCGTCCCGGCGTCGACATAGGCATGAGCACCGTCGAATTCAAGCGCTCCTTTCACACGCCCGCTCGTCCAGTTGGGCCCATCGATCAGCGCGCCGTTGTTCTCGCTTCCCGATACGTCCCTGGCAGTCTCGCCGCTTCCGTCATCTAACGGCCAGTGCCCGGCAGCATCGCGGCTCGCCCCCAACGCTTCGGCGGCGACCGGCCAATCATCAGCCGTCCACGCCAGATTGCGTAGCTGAAGCTTGTGTGTCCCGCTATCGCGCGCGTCGTAGTAGTGAAGGATGAGACGATAGGTGCTGCCATCCAGATAGACGGATTGGCCGCCCGGCCCGTGATAGCGATCATAGCCCGCGAGCAACAACTCGCCCCCGCCTTTATCCATCCGCCGTCCATCCCTATCCGTGTATGGGCCCGTGATCGTCGTCGCCCGCCCGACCATAATCTTGTAGGTGCTGTTTGCTTTCCGGCAGCAGAAATCGAAAGAGACGAACTGGTAATAGTAGTTCTTGCGACGAATAATGCTCGGGGCCTCTATGGGCCCACCGCCGCGAGAGGCCAGCGAATAAAGCTTTGTATCCGCCATCGATAGTTTGCCGGTCGCCCTGTCGATACGCCGCATCTTGATACCGTCCCAGAAAGAGCCCAGGGACATCCAGGGGTTATCGTCCGCGTCGAAGCTGAGCTGCGGGTCGATGGCATTCCAGTTGTCGGCGGGCTTCGAGCGGATAACCTCGCCCATATCAATCCACTTGTAATCGGGGCTCGACGCATCGAGGGTCTTGTTGACGGCAAGACCGATCACGGAGTTGTTCGTCCCGAAGCCGGAGCCTGCGTAATAGAGATGATACTTCCCGTTGAAATAAGAGATGTCCGGGGCCCAGAGACTTCTCGGCCTGAAGCCGAGCGCGGCGGTTATCCATTCGGGCGTCTTGGGAAATACCGTCCCGACGAACTGCCAGCTGATCAGGTCGTTTGATTTTCTGATCTGAACATTGCCTTGATTAATGAGGCCGCGACTGTCCCCCGTCGAGAAGAGATAATAGGTATCGCCCTGTTTGATCAGGCTCGGGTCATGAATATTGATATCGCCCTGAAGTCGTGCGCCGCGCGCGCCGTCAACGATGCCCGCGCAGAGCAACGTTATGATAGCGATTAGTTTTACAGGACGGCTTGCTCTCATGTGCCCTCGGCCCTCGTCGCCGGAATCTTTAGAAGTGGGCTCCGTGGCGCGGAGCAGGAAAGGGAGAGCGTCGCAATGCTCCCTGTGAGGCGCTCCGAATCCTGATCGCCCGTGCGCAATCCGAGCCTCTTCTCGTCAAATGTGTGGGAGTCGTTATTACTATTCCCGGCGAGACTTGTAATCGCGCCGGGGCTCCAGCGTCAACCCGCGAACAATCAAACAAAATGGCGAAAGAGCTTGACAGATGCTCATTTTGAGCTTATATAAGCAGACATACCGAGCTAATTCATGGAATTTAATCAAATCCTGAATTAAATTGTTTAGCCTGGGAACTTATACACAACCGGCCATCCACTAACCCCCCTTGGGATGTTTTGATATAAGTTTCGGTCGCTTGCATGATAAGCTGCGTGGTCGGATAAGAGAGCGCGCCGGGCGGATTCAAAGGTCGCT
The DNA here is from genome assembly GCA_036522655.1 of Pyrinomonadaceae bacterium. Classification (GTDB taxonomy): domain Bacteria; phylum Acidobacteriota; class Blastocatellia; order Pyrinomonadales; family Pyrinomonadaceae; genus DASQYE01. Next base: position 1,874 of record DATDFK010000028.1, read on the forward strand.
GAACGCCCGCCGACAGTAGCGGCACGATATAGTTTCCAAGCTGAACATAGCCTGTTAGAGGGCGCGGCACTCGCGAGTTGCGATGCGGGAACAAAGGCCCGCGCAGCGCGGCTAACGCGTCCATTGAAGCATAGAGCCGAGACCAACATCATTTCTCCCGAAGGATGTCGGAAGCGCGTCGGCCTCCACCGCATGCTCGGGCGCGAAACCAAAGCGCACGCGAACATGCCGGGGGCATATTAGTTCAACCCTATTCCGCTGTTTTTGAGAGCGTGTTCTCTGTGCATCTGTTGCGGGAGGTGGAGCACCGACGAGTCCTTAGGTGTTTTACTTCAACCTTCGCCATGCGGGTTATCCTTTCATCTTCATCACTAAAAACTCAGGCTCACTGGGCATGTGAGCATTGCATTTTTCGGCCATCACGGCCTTTGAGACTTCGATGTTTGGAGGGGTCATGAGATATCACAAGATCATTGTCGCTGCTCTGGTTTCGCTTCTGCTCGTGGCGCTGGCCGTCCCGGCCTTCGGACAGAGCGACCGGGGCGACCTCGTCGGCACGGTAACAGACCCCAATGGGGCGGTTGTTCCCGAAGCCAAAGTAACAGTTACCAACCTCGATAGCGGTGAAGTGCGCGAGGTCACGACTTCAGGCGAAGGAAGCTTCAGCATTCCGCAGTTGAAGGCTGCTCCCTATCAGGTCGTGGTCGAGGCGGCGGGCTTTAAGACCGCAACGATTGACAGAGTTCAGATCGCCGTTCAGGTCACGCGTCGCGCCGACGTGAAACTGGAGCTGGGCGGAGTGGGCGAGACCGTCACGGTCACGTCGGACGCGCCGCCGCTGCAAACCGAAAGCGCCGTCCAACAGACCAACGTGACGGAGAAGCAGATCAGGGAATTGCCGCTCCTGATCGGCGGCGAGACCGCCGGGCGCTCTCCGCTCTCCTTTATCTTTCTGGACAGCAGCGTCGCTTCGGGCGGAGGCTCGACGGGCGATCAGAATCAGGCCGCGCGTGGCAGCGGCACGATCGGCTTTAACTTTCGAATCAACGGCGGCCAGGGTCTCGGCACGGAGATTTTGATCGACGGTGCGCCGACGCGGCGCGCGGAAAACGGAACCTTCTTCACGGAAGTCGCGCCGGGGCCGAACGCTTTTCAGGAGTTCACCGTCAGCACGGCCCAATACTCGGCTGAGTTCGGCAACTCTTCGGGCGGCGTCGTCAACCTGACGATCAAATCCGGCGGCAACGATTTCCACGGCGAGGCTTACGAGTTCTATCGCACGAAGGGGTTGGACGCCAACATCGACCTCAACCGCCTGCTCGGAAGAGATAAGCCCATTGACCAGCAGCATGATTTCGGCTTCAGCATCGGCGGCCCTTTCTACTTGCCGCGCTTCGGCGAGGGCGGCCCGTCCATGCGCAGCTTTAAGAATCGCGCCTTTTTCTTCTTCAACTACGGCGACTATCGCTTCACTCAATCCGAGAACGCGAGCCTGACCGTCCCGACCCTGAAGATGCGCTCGGGTGATTTCTCGGAGTTGCTGACAGACCCGTACGTGATAGGCTTCTTCGGCCATCCGGTGCAAATCTTCGACAACACAGTCCCGTGCTGCGGCGGTCGCCCGGCCATTCCGGGTAATCGCCTTGACCTTTACAGGAACGCTGCCGGCCAATCTATCCTGAGCCCCGCCGGGCTCAACCTGGTTCAACTCTTCCCGCAGCCGACGCGCGCGGGCGTTTATCACAACTACGACGCGACGAGCTTCATCCCGACCAAGTCCAAGTACTACGTGCAGAAGTCGGACTTCATCATCTCGGAGAAGCAGCGCATCGCCTTTAGCTCGTCCTATCGCGTGCAGATCAAGTTGCAGGGCGAGTTTCCGCGCTTTCCCTTTCCCTTCGTCAACAACGACACGTTCAACCAGAAGTTCCAGTCTCAATACTACCGCCTGCAAGACGATTACACTTTCAGCTCGACGGTGCTCAATCACCTGAACCTCGGGTTCACGCGCTCGTTCGTCCAGAACAGGAACACGACTCGCGGGCTCAGTCCCATCCCGTTCGGCATCCCTGCCAACGCGACGCAGAATCTGGCGCTGCCGCGCATTGACTTTCCTAACTACGGCGAGCCGCTGACCTCCGGCGACCCGCGCGCTTACCAGGGAGGCGGTTCCACCAACTTCGACAACCAGGACGGCGACAACGCCGTCGCGGTCGCGGACTTTGTGACCTGGATCAAGGGACGGCACTCGCTCAAGTTCGGCGGCGAGGCGCGCTGGCAACAGCTCAACGACTCGAACCACTTCGACCCGGGCGGCTGGTTCAACTTCCAGAGCAACCAGACCTCTAACGGCGACTTCTTCGGTGAGGGTTGGCCCATCGCCAGCCTCCTGACGGGCGCGCCCGAGTTCTCTTTCAACTCCGTACAGAACATAGACCCCGGCTTCCGCTTCTTCTCGACGGCCTTCTTCGTACAGGACGACATCAAGGTCACGCCGCGTTTGACGATCAATGTCGGCGTTCGCTACGACATCCCGTACCCGCGCGTCGAGCATCTGGACAAGTATCGCGGCTTCGATCGGTTCGTCGCCAACCCTGCGGCGGGCGGGCGACTCGGCGCGATTGCCGGTGCGGATTGTCAGGGCGGTGTGTGCTCGCCCTATCGCGGGCTCATCAAGCCGGACTATTCCAACATCGGGCCGCGCTTCGGCTTCGCCTACACGCTCAACAATCAGACGGTCGTGCGCGGCGGCTACGGCATCTACTATGCCCCGCTGATTTACAACGACTTCGGGCGCGGCGGCCAACTCGGCTACGGCGCGGGCGGCCTGCACATCAACGGCGGCGGCGATGCCTTCATACGGCTCGACACCTACCCGGCGATCGCGCAGACCAATCCTTCCGACCAGTTCATCGGACAGGACGTTGAAGGCTTCAACAGGAATTTCAAGCTCGGACGCACGGCGCAGTGGAGTCTCAACATAGAGCGCCAGCTTCCGGCGAACCTGATCGCTTCCGTCGCCTACGTCGGCAGCAAGGGCACGCGCCTGCGCTCGGCCTTCGACCCGCTTAACGCCATCCCATTTGAGGCGCTCAGGCTGGGCGCTCCGCTGCTCAACAAGAACCTCAACGATGTGACGACCACGGATCGCAACTACGCGCAGAGCGTCGGAGTCGCTATCCCGGCCAACAGCAACGCCGTCTTCCCCGGCTTTAACGGCACGGTTGCGCAGGCTCTGAAGCCGTTCCCGCAGTACGGCATCATCACCGAGCACATGGAGAGCGAGGGGCAGAGCATCTATCACGCGCTGAAGCTCGATCTCAATCGCCGCTTCGCGCAGGGCTTCCAGCTCGGCTTCTCTTACACTTTCGCCAAGCTCATCACGGATGCGGCGGAAGACCTCTTCGGCGCAACTCCGATCAGCGGCGTCGTGCAGAATCCGTATGACCGCAGGGCGCTGCGCACGCCTTCGCCGAACATCGTCCCGCACTCGTTCGTCATGAACTACCTGTTCGAGCTGCCTTTCGGCAAGGGCAAGCGATACCTGAACCAGGGCGGCATCGTTGACAAGATCGTCGGCGGCTGGCAAGTCTCCGGCGTCCAACGCTATCGCAACGGGCCGATGGTGGTTCCCTTTATCGCCGGTGGCGCGCGAGACTTTCTCCAACTGGTCGGCTTCAACGGCAACCTGCGACCTAACATCACTGGTCAGCCGTTCTATACGAACATCCCGGCGGGAGGAGTCCGCTACCAGTACGTCAATCAAGCGGCATTCGCCCGCCCGCCGGAGTTCAGCGGCGGCGGCTTCGGCGTTGCCGACATAGGCTCCACGGCCTATGCCGCTTACTACGCCAACCCGCTCAGGTTCTTCGGCAATTCAGCGCCGACTTACAGCAACCTGCGCGCGCAGCCCTTCTACACCGAGGACTTCAATATCCTGAAGAAGATTCGGATGACGGAAACGACCTTCCTTGAAATGCGCATCGATTTCTTCAACGCTTTCAACCGTGGCCGTTTCGTCCTACCGGCGATGGATTTTAATAACCTCGGAACCTTCGGTGTCTCTGATCGCGTCGGCGACTTCGGCCAGCCGCGACACATCCAACTCGGTGCGAGGATTATCTTCTAAGCCGGGTTGATCGGAAGCGACGAGCGGCGCGGGGAAGAATTCAGTCAAGGCTTCTCCCGCGCCGCTTGTTTTAGCTCGGTCTTCAGCTATACTTGATGCTCCCCCGCCGCCACAACACACATAAAGAGCATGATCGTCGCGAACTCAAAATCGGTTTGTTCTATCCACGCGCGACTGCGGTTTCCAATCTCATACGTGCGAGCGCATGCCGAGTGCTTGCGCTCGCACGCTCGCAAAAGAACTGCGCACTCATGGCTTAGAATGCCGACGATTCCCCGCTCCGTCAGCTCTTTGAAAGGGGCTATCGCTGTCCTCTTCATGACGTTGATGGCGGCGGGCGCATGTGTCTCGCCCTGCGCGGCGCAGGCTTCCGTCTCCTCCGCACGCACCGGCCAGCGCGCAGAGCAGGCGGCGCGCTTAGTAGCAGAGGGCGTGACGGCGCTTGAGCGTGGCGACGAAACGGCGGCGATCGCTCTCTTCAAAAAAGCCCTTGAGTTGAACCCTGACGACGTGACGGCGCATACTTACCTGGGCGTCTTCGCAGACCGCGCCGGGAATCTGGCGGAAGCCGAGCGCCACTTCGCCGCCGCTGCCATCAACGACCCCTCATCGCCTGCGGCCCGGAATAATTACGGCGCGATACTGCTCAAGCTTGGCCGCCTGCCACAGGCCGCATCTCAGTTCGAGACTTCTCTTCGGCTCAATAAAGATCAACCGAGCGCGCTGGCCAATCTGGCCCAGATTCGTTTTTTGAGCGGCACGCCCGACGACCTGCGCACCGCGCGCCAACTCTTCGAGCGGGCCTATGCGCTCGCGCCCGATCTTGAACTGGCACGCGCCATCCTCGTCGCCGCCCTGCGTCTCAAAGATAAAGAAGCGGCAGCCAGGTACTATCCCGAATACTCTGCGCGACTCGCGGGCGCGGGCAGTCAATCAAACAGCGCGGCGTCACGAGCGGAGCTTGGCGGCGCGCTTTTTGAAGCGGGGCTCTTCAAGGAAGCTGTGGCAGAGCTTGACGCGGCGGTTAGCGCCGAGCCCTCTAACACGGAAGCCATCCTTCGCCTTGCGAAATCCTATCTGGCGCTGGACGAGCCTGTGTCCGCAGGGCGCACGCTTGAAGCGGCGCTGGCTCGCGGTCTGGACACTGCGCCGATCTACGCCCTGCTGGCCTCCGTCTACGAGAAGAGCGGCCATGTTGAGAACGCCATCCCGGCGATGCGGCTGGCCATCCAGCGCGACCCGCAATCGGAGCTTTACCGCTTCAACTACGCCATGCTATTGACGAACGCGATGGCCCCCGAAGCCGCCGTCATCCGTCTCAAAGAGGCGCTCGAAGCGTTTCCGCGCTCGGCTCACCTGTGGCTCGCGCTCGGTATCGCGCACTACAAGGTCGGCAGGAATGATGAGGCGGCCAAGGCGCTGTTGCACGCCACAGAGCTTGACCCGAAGGCGGCCCCGGCCTATGCGTATCTGGGCATGACCTACGTTGAGGTGGGGCAGTACGACGCGGCCGTGAAGCAGTACGAGCGGGCGCTGGCGATCAACGAAAAGCTCGGCGTGGTCAACTATCTCATCGCCGATGCGCTTCTCAAACAAGCCACCGCCGACAACGCTCGCGTTGAAGCGCTGCTGCTGCGCGCTGTCCAGCTTGAGCCGACGTTTGCTCCGGCGCGTCTGGCGCTCGGCAAGCTTTACGTTCGCACGAATCGCTTTACGGAAGCGGCCGGCGAGTTTGAGCGCGTCATCAAGCTGGACGCGAATATCGCCGAAGCCTACTACCAGCTCGGTCGTGTTTACACAAAGCTCAAGCGAATGAGCGAAGCGCAGGCCACGCTCGCGACCTTCAAACGGCTGACGGACGAGCAGAAGGAGCAGGAACAGAAAGCGCGCGGCGACATCGTTCGTCGCCTGGCCAACGTGCTTTTCTAACTCGGCCGCGCGCCTGGCTGAGCTTGCGTCATGTGAATTTGAAAGCGGACATTTCAATTCTTTAATCTCAATTTACCGGAAGGCCGTTGGCCCAGGGAGGGGCTGGCCGCTTTCCAGTTTGAAGGAGTCACAATTCATGAATCTCTCGCGCCCATTTTTCACCCTTTTGATGATCTGCCTGGCGGCGTCCGCTGCGATCGCGCAACAGACGGCCCCGTCCCCTGTGCCATCGCCCACGCCCGCCGGAAGCCAACCGGCGCAACCGGCGGCGGTCGCCGTCGAGGAGTGGGGCGACGACTTCAACGGCAAGGAGCTTGACCAGACCAAGTGGGAGCGCTTCACTTTCGAGGGCGGCGGCGGCGGTAAGTTCGAGTTGAAAGACGGCCAGCTTCGGATGCGCAGCATGAGCGGCTCGCGCGCAGGCGTGCGCAGCAAGCCGACTTTTACGGGTGACCGTTTTATCGTCGAAGCCACCGTCGCGCATGTCGGCTCCGCGCTTCCAGAGCCGGGCTCTTCGGGCGTGCCGCTCGGCAATGCCATCGTCACCATACTGTTTGACGGCTCCGGGCGTAATCGCATCGAGTGGCTGTGGACGAGCGAGGGCACGTTCGAGGCATGGTCTATGGTTGACGGCAGGGGCGAGCGCCTGGACAATCGCAAGCTCGCCACCAAGATCAAGAACCCGACCTTGAGCATCGCACGCAAGGGCGACGATTTCTTCTTCGCCCTCAACGGTCAGGTGGGGCTGCAAAGCACCATCAAGAACGTGCCGCACGCCTTTCACGTCATGCTCTACGGGTTCGGCTCTTCGGAGAACGACTGGGATTCGGTTCACGTCGTCACGCCAAAGCAGGCGCAGTAGTGTTGTTGTAGTAGTGGTGTCGCAGAGCAGTAGAAGAGTTTAGAACTTTTCTCTACGGGGAGGCGGAGGCGGAGCGGTGTCCGAGCTACGTTGGAATCCACTACTCGGCGAGTGGGTGGCGACGGCCACGCACAGGCAGGAGCGGACGTTTCTGCCGCCAGCAGACTTCTGTCCCCTCTGCCCGACCAAAGAGGGAGGCTTCCCCACGGAAGTTCCCGAAAGCGATTACGACATAGTGGTCTTCGAGAATCGCTTCCCCAGTTTGCAATCCTCGCCGCCACCGCCCGCCGTCGAAGGAACAGACCTCTATCCAGTGCGCCCGGCCAAGGGCGTCTGCGAAGTCGTGCTCTACACGCCGCATCACGCGGGGACGCTGCGTGACGAGCCCGTCGAGCAAATCTATAAACTGGTACAGGTCTGGACAGAGCGCTTCGCCGCTCTCGGCGCGCTCGAATTCGTGAGCTGCGTTTTCATCTTCGAGAATAAGGGCGAAGCCATCGGCGTCACGCTCCATCACCCGCACGGGCAGATATACGCGATCCCGTTCATCCCGCCTCACATGGCGCGCGAGCTTGAGCAGTCGCGCGCGCATTATGAGCGCGAGGGCCGTTGCCTGATCTGCGACATCACGGAGCAGGAGCGACTGGACGGGCGGCGCATCGTCACCGAGAACGGCTCCTTCGTAGCCGTGATACCCTTCTTCGCGCGCTGGCCTTACGAAGTCCACATCTACTCGACGCGCCACCTGCAAGCGCTGACGGACATGGAGAGCAGCGAGCAGCGTGACCTGGCCGCGATCCTCAAGACGCTGCTCGTGGCTTACGATAAGCTGTTCGATTTGTCGTTTCCGTATATGATGGTGCTGCACCAGCGCCCCGTGGACGGAGGCTCATACGACTACTACCATTTCCACGTAGAGTTTTATCCGCCCCTGAGAACCGCCACCAAGCTCAAGTACCTGGCGGGCAGCGAAACGGGCGCGGGCGTCTTCATCAACGACACGCTGGCGGAAGAAAAGGCGGCGGAGTTGCGGCGTCACATCCCGCCCGTCGCATGACAGAAGAATGCGGGTGTTTGGCTTGAAGAAGAATTACACAAAGCCCCTGAAAGGGGCGTTAGAATGTAGCCCACGGCGCGAGCCGTGGGAAGCAAGATCGGTTAAAAGTAACAAGCCCCGTAGGGGCGAAAGAAACTCACCACTAGTTATCATGTGGATTGAATTTCTTACGCCCCTCGCGGGGCTCTCTCTTTATTGTCTGCTCTATTCCCATGACTTGCATCATGGGCTACATTCCGCTCGCCCCTTTCAGGGGCTTTCCGATCATGTCTAAGCTCAGGAGGGCACAATATATAAATGATGAACATTCACAGAAGGACTGCGAGCCGTACCGCGCCGCTGGTGGCTTTGAGTATCCTCTTGCTATGCGGCGTCACGATCATGACCGAAGCTCAAACCAGAATTAAAGGACGCCCTTTCGGGAAGACAGCCGACGGCACGCCCGTCGAGATTTACACCCTGACGAACGCTCACGGCATGGAAGCGCAGATCATGACCTACGGCGGCATCGTGGTCTCGCTCAAAGCGCCCGATCGTAACGGACGGATGGCCGACGTGGTTCTGGGCTATGACACGCTCGACGGCTACCTCAAGGACAACGGGCCTTACATGGGCGCGCTCATCGGTCGCTATGGCAACCGCATCGCCAACGGCAAATTCACTTTGAACGGCGTCGAATATACCCTCGCCAAAAACAACGGCGAGAATCATCTGCACGGCGGGCTCAAAGGCTTTGACAAAGTCGTGTGGAAAGGCACGCCCCTGCGGGGTGGGCGCGGCCTGAGATTGACTTACCTGAGCAAGGACGGCGAAGAAGGCTATCCGGGCAACCTGTCCGTGACCGTGACCTACAGCCTGACCAACGACAACGAGCTGCGGATTGACTACGCCGCGACCACCGATAAGGACACCGTGCTTAACCTGACCCACCATTCTTATTTCAACCTCGCGGGCGCAGGCACGGGCGACATCCTCGGGCATGAGGTGTTCATCAACGCCGATAGATTTGTTCCCGTGGCCGATAGCGGCGCGATCCCGACGGGCGAGCTGCGTAATGTGAAGGGCACGCCGATGGACTTTACAAAGCCGATGGCCGTCGGGGCGCGTATTACGCAGCCGGACGAGCAGTTGAATTTCGGACGCGGCTATGACCATACGTGGGTGCTGAATAAAACGCGCGCGCGCACGCCTTCCTTGGCGGCCAGGGTCTACGAGGCGAAGAGCGGACGCGTGATGGAGGTTTATACCACCGAGCCGGGCGTGCAGTTTTATACGGGGAATTTTCTGGACGGTACGATCACGGGAAAAGGCGGCAAGGTCTACAACCAGCGCTACGGCCTCTGCCTGGAGGCGCAGCATTACCCGGACTCCCCTAATCAGCCCAAGTTCCCTTCAACCGTGCTCAAGCCCGGCCAGAGGTACACGCAGACGACGATCTACAAATTTTCCGCCAGATAGGCGTAGGTGAAGACCTTGCTCGCAGAACACTCGGCTCAAACGTTTCGCCGGCGACGCCTCGATTGAGTCTTTACATGCGACTATAAAGACAGGTCAGTACCGCCTGAGGTCTCGGGCGGGTATTCAATATTGAGCACCCGCCCGAGACCTTAGGCGGTACTGACCTTACGTCCAATCGAAAACCGCCTTAGAGGGTGTTTGAAAAACCCCGGAGGGGCGAGCGGAATGTAGCCCATGACGTGAGTCATGGGTCAACCATCAACCACCGCATCAGAAGCCCCGGAGGGGCGAAAGAAACTCAACCTTGCAGGTCTTTCGCCCCTCCGGGGCTCTAACCTGTTCATCACACACTGATCCCACGGCCTTGCGCCGTGGGCTACATTCCGCTCGCCCCTCCGGGGCTTTTCAGACACCCTCTAGCTCTCTTCAAAATAACCTTCGGCCATTCTTTGCAGCTTGGCTTTATTGTCAAGTATGTAATGGAGAAAGGCCCGCGTCGGCGAAGCCTGGAAACGCCCGAGCGAGAGCATCGCCACCGTTCGCTGCAAGCGATGCCCTTCGACCTGTAATCTGGCGAGCCTGTCCGCCCTCACCTCGTCGCGCACGGCCCACGCCGGAAGCAGCGAGACGCCCAGACCGTGCTCGACCATGAGCTTGATGAAGTAGGTGTCGTTGGATTCCATAGCGAGGCTCGGCTGAATACCGACGCGCTTGAAGAAAGCATCGGTCGTACGCCGAATCGACGCGCCGCGCTCAAACAGAATCAGACGCTCGCTCTCTATCTGCTCTATGCTCACCTGATGCTCTTTCGACAGGTGATGCGTCTTGCCGACGACCAGCACCAGCTCGTCCTCGAACAGCTCCGTCACATGCAGGGTCGGAGAATAGACGGGCATGGAGGCGAATCCGACATCGGCAGCGCCGTTCAGGATGTCCGTCACGGTCTGGTCTGTGCTGACCGTGGTGCGAAAGGAAAGCTCTACGCCGGGGGAGGCGCGCATGAAGGATTCAAAGAGCGAGGCGAACAGGTGCACGAAAGCCTGTGTGGCGGCGGCGGCGCGGACACGCCCGACGGGCGAATGCTCGCGCCCCGAAACGCGCTCGCGCATGGCCTGCGCCTCGTCCAGAATTCGCTCCGTGTGTTCCAGCGCGGCCTTTCCGGCCTGAGACAACTGTACCCCGCGCTTGGTGCGTATGAAGAGCGGTTCGCCCAGCTCTTTTTCCAGCGCCTTGACCTGATGGCTGACCGCCGATTGGGTCAAATTCAGCCGCTCAGCCGCCCGCGTGAAGTTTAACGTTTCTGCCACGATGCGAAATGTACGCAGCTGCCACAATTCCATCTATCGTACTCCCACCAGTTGCAGATATTAATCAATTTAATGGTTGAGATTATCACAATGAGTTGGATGTAGGAACAGCATTCCTGCTACAGTTTCCATCGAAGTATCGAACCTTTTGAGTTCGACAAGGTGAAAGCGCGAGATGTGCTCGCGTTTTATTGTAAGGAGGGTTTATGCCAATATCTTTTAAATTGGAACATGTGATCGAGGAGGTGCTGTCTGAATACCCTAAAGATCAGCAGCGCATGCTGAGAAAGCTCGCCGGGGTGAAGTTGTCACAGACGGAGGCGAGCCGGGCGTGGCCGAGGGTTCTGGAACACAAGTGGTTTCTCAGCGAGCGGCTGGGCCGCGATGTCGGGCTGCGCGTCGCAGCCATAGACTATTTCGAGAACATTCAGCCACCGCGCCCCTCTTCCATTTTCCACACGATGCGGGAGGCGCTTCCGCCTCAACTGCCCATGATGAGATCGCTGAACGAACGGCTCAGCGTGTAGGGCGGGGGTTTCCATCCCCGGTCAATCACCGACCGCCGCAGCCGCAGCGGCGCAACCAAAGAGGCACAGGCGCGATAGCCCGTTGGCTATCGCGCCTGTCTGGTTTTACCGGCGCGTCCTCGTGCCGCTTCTAAAAATTTTCAACCGGATGGGCCCGCGCCTACTTTATCTGGTATTTGATGATCTTGTGGCACAGGGTCGAAGGCTTGGTCTTGAGCAGGGCGGCGGCTCTTTGCTGGTTGCCGTTCGTGTACCGGAGGGCGGACTCGATGAGTCTTTTCTCAAACAGTCCCACCTCTTCGGAGAGGTCTATCCCCTGGGCCACGTCTATCACGGGCAGGGAAGACAATCCGGCGATGCGCTTTTGCGCGTTGGCCAGTGATTCGATCGCGGATGAAAGATCATCGGAGGGTCTGGCGCGAAAACCATTCCGGCCTTTGGGGTTCAGACCTTGAGTTTTGAGATTCGCATATCGCACGGTTCTACCTCCAGGCTCTCGTCTATACTACTAAAACACCGCAGGCGTCGGTTTTATGGCACTAAAGTTGAGCATCGGATGAATGCTCGCAAGAGCGCTCACGCTTACACGCGACGGGCTCAAAACAGTTCCAAAAATTCCAAGTCCGTCAGCAAGGCATTCTTCCGGCCATGCATGTGCTCAACCTCCGCCGCTGTTGCCTTGGTAAAGCCCCGCCGGTGGGTTCGTGCTCTATCTTTTGTTGTGCTGTTTTAGCTTGAGACGATTACCGGGATTCCGTGCGCGCGTGCCCGCATTTTCGGTTGACGATCAACCCGTCGATGCGGTTCCGAGCAACTGATCCAGTTTTTTCCTGTAGTCGTCGACAGTATCGCGCTGGATGACGACCGTGGGAATAAAGATCGTTTTGTTCCCGGGGATTACGGAGCGGTCGCCCCTGAGAATCTTCGCCGCCAACTGAATCGCCTGATAGCCGTATTCGTAGGGCTGCTGCGCGACTGTCCCGAAGATCGCGCCTTCCTTGATGCCGTCGAGCGTGTACTGGTCATCGTCGAAACAGACGACCTTGACCTTACCGACCTTATCCACGCTTCTCAGCGTTCGCAGTATTGCCGGGCCGTTGTAAGACCAGAGGCCGACCATTCCGGCGAGGTCTGGATGATCTTTGAGCGCCTGAAAAGCATTTCTTCCGGCGATGGTCTGGTCTGCGTCGTCCGTCATCAGGTCTACGATCTCCACCTTAGAGCCTTGCAGCGCTTCCTTCAGCCCGTCGAATCGCTCGTGCGCGTTCTGCGCGTCTTTCTTGCCGACGAAGACCATGATCTTGCCGCCGTCCGGGAGAGCCTTCTTGACGAGCTCCCCGGCCTGGCGTCCGGCGGCGTGATTGTCAGCGCCGAGGTAGAGCGCGCGGTCGCTATCCGGCGCGTCCGAGTCCTGCGTGATGACCAAGGCCCTCTTCGCCGCCGCGTTGATGACGTTCTTCTGGGCCGTCGGGTCAACCGGGCTGATCGCGATGGCATCGGCCTCATCCCTATCGAGCGCCAGCCGGACGAGACGGTTCTGATCGTCCACCGTCCCCTCATTGGCGGTCTTAAAGCTCACGGTAATATCCGCCAGCTCGGCGTCGGCCTTCGCGCATCCTTTGCCTGCGATCTTCCAGAAATCGGAGGTGCTGTTGGTGATGAAGGCGACTGTCTTCACAGCCTTTGGAGCTTTCGGGGCCGGGGAGCTGCAACCGGCGTACAGGGCCAGGACGAGCGCCGCTAAGAAGATGAGCTTGCGTTGCGTTGAGCTTTTCATGGCTGGAGTCTCCTCTGAAAGAAACCGTCATTCTGAGTATCGGACGTTAGAGCAGGATTGTGGCTTCGCCTAATTGGCCCGGCGGCTCACCTTATATCTCAAGGCGGCGGCTCAGACAAGCTTTTTGGCTCCGGGCCATACGAGGCGGCGGCGCGTCTTCCCTGACGCTTCAGCATTTAGACAGTCTGGACAGTCCATCCGGCATTGTGCTAGCTTCCGCACACGAAGCGCAGGCGCTCAGGCTTTCGGCCACAGGAGTTCATTATGGCAGACCTTCCTCTATGCTTTGTCCTCATGCCGTTCGGTATGAAGAAAGACCCGTCCGGCGGCCCGGACATAGACTTCGATCGTATCTATCAAGACGCCATACACCCCGGCATCGAAGCGGCGGGCATGGAGCCGGTCAGGGCGGACGAGGAACGCACGGGCGGGATTATTCACCGCGCCATGTTCGAGCGGCTGCTGCTGTGTGATTTCGCTGTCGCAGACCTGACGACCGCCAACGCCAACGTCTTCTACGAGCTTGGAGTACGCCACACGGCGCGGCCCGCCACGACCTTGACGATTTTCGCCAGCCACCAGATGCCGCCCTTCGACGTGAACTATCTTCACGCGCTCCCCTATCGCCTGGGTGAAGGCAACACTTTTGGAGCGGGCGAGGCAGAGCTTTTACGCAACGCGCTTTCGACGAGGCTTAACCAGTTGAGAAGCGTCGCGCTGCGTGACGAGATAGCCGACAGCCCCATCTTCCAACTGCTCGGCGCGGACGGGTACAAGGCCCCGGACATCGCAAGACTCAAAACGGATGTCTTCCGCGACCGCATGCGATACTCCGTGGAGACAAAGCGGGCGCTCGCCGACGCCCGAGAGAGCCGCAGCAAGGATGCTCTCGTCAAGATCGAGGAGGGCTTCAAGGCGCTCGATGCCGTCGAGATGGGCGTGCTCGTAGACCTCTTCCTCTCCTACCGCGCCGTGCAGGCGTGGGACAGAATGATAGAGCTTTACGAGCGGCTTCCGGCCTCGCTGCAACGTTCCGTCATGTTGCGCGAGCAACTGGCCTTCGCGCTCAATCGCAGCAAGCGACGGCGCGAGGCGATAGAGATTCTGGAGAAGATCGCGAGCGAACAGGGC
>DATDFK010000029.1:0-4759 GCA_036522655.1 Pyrinomonadaceae bacterium
CATAGAGCTCGCGCCCGCCAATACGGTCACGCGTCTCTACTTCGCCGAAATGCTGCTCGACGCCGGAGACGTGCTGCGCGCCCGCTCCGAGCTGGAAGCCGTTTTATACGCTCCGCTCGACACCGCATGGATGTTCGAGACCACGCGCGACCGCGCACGCGCATACCGGATGCTGCAACGATTAAAAGCAAGGATGAAGGATGAAGGCGGAAGGATGAAGTAAAAGCTATTAAGAACGAACAGCATTTCTTTCATCCTTCATCCTTCATCCTTCATCCTTGCTTTTCACGGCTAGCGTGACGGTCGCTTTGGCTGTCAGTTTTTCCTGCGCGCCGTCGCGTGTGAAGACTTCCGATTCGACTATGATGAGGGTCTTGCCCGCCTTCAGAATATTTGCCTTGCAGCGTAGCGCCTGTCCCTTTGCCGGGCGCAGGAAGTTGATCTTGAACTCGACCGAGAGCACTATCTCATCTTCGCCGATGACGCTTCCGGCTGCGCCGCCGGCCGTGTGATCTGCCATCGTGGCCTGCACGCCCGCATGTATGAAACTGTCCTGCTGTAGATGTCGCGGCGCAATGTCGAGCGTCGTTTCGCACCAGCCTATCCCCACTTCGCCCAGCCTGATGCCGACATCCTCGACGAACGCGGCCCTCTCAAATATCTCTTGAACCTTCCGGCGAAAGTTTGGATTTTGCGTCTGCAATTCATCACCTCGAATGTGTGTATGTGTGAGAATCTCAGCGAAGGTCGCCACGCAGGTGTTCGAGCAGCGCGGCGACAGCGATGGCCGCCGTCTCCGCGCGCATTATGCGCCCGCCGAGCGTGACGATGCTCCACCCGCGCGCGCGCGCCCGCTCCAACTCTTCATCCGCCCAGCCGCCTTCCGGGCCGACCAGTGCCAAGACCTCTTTCGCCTCCGCCGGACACTCGCCGAGCGCCTCGTTGAGCCCCTGCCCTTCACGCTCGGAGAAGAACAGTCTGCACCCTTCAACCTCAGTGGGCCCACTTTCGACCACGGAGGCGAACGTGTTGGGCGTGGAAATTTTCGGCAAGCGTGCGCGCCCCGATTGCTTGGCGGCTTCGAGCGCGATTCGCTTCCAACGAATGACGCGCCGCTCACCGTCCGCCTCGTCTCTTACGCGCACGTCCGCGAATTTCGTCAACACGGGGATGATGTGCGCCACACCCAGCTCGGTCGCCTTCTGCACGACCAGCTCGAACTTCTCGCCCTTGAGCAAAGCGACGCCCAGATGAAGCCTGAGCGGCGATTCGGGACGCTCCGCCTCAACCTCTTCGTCTATCTCAAGACGCGCGCCCTCGCGCCCCTGCTCAACTACCCGGCAGCGATACTCTCTCCCTTCCCCGTCGAAGACGAACGCCTCGTCGCCGCGCTTCAATCGCAGCACGTCGCGCAGATGACGCGCCTCTTCCGACGCGAGCGCGACAATCATTCCACCGAAATCGAAGGCGCTCGGCGGCGCATAGAATCTTCGACGAGACATGAGAAAGCAGATGTCAGATATCAGATGCCAGGTGTTAGTCAGATGCCTTTACCGGCATCTGTTCTTTAAATGATGATGGCGACCCATTCGCCGTCGGTTGCGATTTCGGACGGCTGATCGATGCCAAGCTCGTGCAAGCGCGCGAGGAGCATCTCTACTTGAGAATCCAGTATGCCGGAGAGAATCAGGTGTCCGCACGTTGCGCCGACGAGCGCGGGCAAGAGCGGCGCGATCACGTCCGCCGTCAGGTTGGCGCAGACCACTTCGGCTGAAGGGGCAGTTTCTTCAACCGTGCCGACGCGAAAGCTGATGCGCTCGGCGACGTTGTTGAGTCGCGCATTCTCGCGCGCAATCTCTACGGCTTCGGCGTCCGTGTCGCACGCTTCCGGGCGCGACTGCTTGAAGAGAAGCGCGGCGGCGATCGCCAGGATGCCCGTGCCCGTGCCCACATCCAGAAAGCTTCCGCCCTGAAAATATTTTTCGATGGCCGCCAGGCAGAGCCGCGTCGTCTCGTGCGTGCCCGTACCGAAGGCCATGCCGGGCTCTATGCGTATCACTATCCGGTCTGGCTCAGCCGCGACTTCGCTCCATGGCGGTGCGATGATGAAACGCCTCCCCACCCTGACCGGCTGCCAGTTCTTCTTCCATTCTCCGAGCCAGTCTTCGTCCGGGACATCCGCGAGCGTCATCTCGCGCGCGGACGAGGACGGAAGCTCATAAAGACGTAGCGCGTCGAAGAGCGCGGCGCGAACGACTTCACGTTCGGGCGGCGCATCGAAGTAGGCGACGACGTGCACGAGCTCATCGCCGTTATCCTTACTCTCAGTGCCGAGTGCGCCCGCTTCCATCAACGCATATTCGACGGCCTCCTGCGCCCGGCGCTCCGCCGAGACATCTAGTGCGAACCATACCTTGCGCGCCTGTTGTCCCGTACCTTCACTCATAGTGATGCTTCTCTATCGCCGCTCAGTTTTTCGGAGCCGCCGCCGTCGCACGCATCTTCCAATACTGCTCGTCACACCTGAACACAATCTCGAAGTATGGATTGGAAGTGGTCTCCGGCAAGTCCTCGTTTTTTGTGACGGGACAATTACTGATGCCCTCACGCGCGCAAAGCTCAAACAGCTTGCGCCTTTCCCTGACCGCCTGATCATAATGGTAAGCACGTCCGCTCGCCAGGTCTTTGATGGCCGCCCTGGTGTTATTGGAGCAGAAGAGGGCCAAAGGAATCAGCGGCACGCAGATCAGATACACATAAACGGGGAGGCGCGAAATGACAAGCCCCTGCTTCTCTTTGAAGTAGCCGACACAGACGGAGATGTTGATGAACCATCCGAGCAGGAAGATAAAGTAGACCTGGTTCATCGTCCTCTCCGGGCCCACCAGCCCCATGCTCCACAGCGGAGCGAAGAAGCCCAGAAAAATTATGACCAGCAGCAGAAGCAGCGCGGTCAAAGGATGTATGTAGAAGTGTCGCTTGAGCAGTACGCTTCTATCGGAAAAGCTGTCGGCGACGGGAACGTAAAGAATCGTGCTCAACACGAAGGCAGGGTTCGTGACCCACTTCACCGAATAACGCGCCGCCTCGATCAGAGCATGGCCCACAGAGAAAAAGAATCTATGCCTTTCGGGGAAATGGCTGCCCCTCACAGCATTGCCCGGCGCAGCGACCACGACAAACGCGCACACTGCCGCCACCGTCAAGAATGCCAGCCACAGATGCCTCTTGCTGCTCCTGATCGCAAACGCCTTGACCGTTATCGACGTGAGCAGCAGCAAAAGAAAGATCATCGAAGGCTCGGAAGAACCTGTGATGGCGACGACCGGAAAAAAGGCGAAGGACAAAAGGACGGCTCTCGCGCTTCGACTTTTTTCCTGAGACTTGACGACGAGGACGAAGAAGAAGAGGGTCAGGACGTTGGCTAACTGGTAACAGACGGTCGCTGGCATCCAGTAATAGCCCTCCGTGATGTCCGGCATCTGATTGCTGAAGAGGGCCGTTACCAGACTGGCCGCGATCAACCTGTCAACGGGGGCCGCGCCGGGGAGAAGTATGACGCTCAGGAAGAGGAATATTGAGATGAAGGTCAGGAGGATAATGACGAGGGCGAAGATTTTGTAGCCCGTGAAGCTGCCGCCGGTGACTGGGCTCAGGCTCAACAGGGCCATCGAGAAATATCTTCCGTTCCACGTGTTGTAAAAAGATTTCTGGGTATCGATGAAGCCCAGCTCAAGGGTTTTCGCGGCGTGGCAGTAATCGTCGTAAGAGGGATTGCAGAAAAGAGTCAGTATCAAAAATGGAAGGAGGCCGAGGAGCAGCGAAAAGAGGAACGCCCTTTTCCAGACGGCTCGATTCATCAAAGGGCGAGCGCTCACTGCTTTCCGATGCCTAACGAATCGAGCACGCCCTCGCGGTCGCGCCAACCGGCCTCGACCTTGACGAACAATTCCAGGTGACAGCGATGGCCCAGGAGTCGTTCTATGTCCTGGCGGGCGCGCGTGCCGATCTCCTTCAGACGATCAGCGCCGTGACCGATGACGATCTTTTTCTGCGACGGGCGCTCGACGAAGATGGCGCAATGGATGCGCGTGAAATCCTCCCGCTCTTCATCGAACTTCTCCGTGATGACCGCCGTCACGTAGGGAATCTCATCGCCCATTGTCTGCAAAATCTTCTCGCGCACGATCTCCGAAACGAGCAGCCGCAAGGGCTGATCGGTCAGCTCGTCCTCGTCAAAGATGGGCTCGCCCTCCGGCAGATGGTTGAGCATCTCTGTGAGCAGGACTTCGATCATGTCGCCCTTGAGAGCCGAGAGAGGGACGACCGCCCGCCACTCGTACTCCGCGCCGTACCACTGCATCAAAGGCAAGAGCTTCGACTTGTCCGCGAGCTTGTCCGTCTTATTCAAGAGAAGCAGCGTCGGCTTCGCAGCCTCTTTGACCAGATCGAGCACGAAGCGGTCGCCGTTGCCCGTCGAGACCGACGCGTCACGAATCAGGCAGACGAGGTTCACGCCTTCGAGCGCCTCGTGCACGGCGGCCATCATCCGTCGATTCAGCAGATACCCCGGCTTATGCACGCCCGGCGTGTCCACCAGCACGATCTGCCCCTCGGGGCGCGTGATGACGCCCTGAATCCTGTGCCGCGTCGTCTGCGGCTTATTCGAGACCGCCGCGATCTTCTCGCCCACCAGCCGGTTCAACAGCGTCGACTTCCCGGCATTGGGCCGCCCGATCAAAGCGACATAGCCGCTGCG
>DATDFK010000030.1:0-41840 GCA_036522655.1 Pyrinomonadaceae bacterium
ATCGATGGAATCGAAGGCGCGGACGGTGATCTTCGGGTTATGCTTGGCCAGGACTTTGGTGATGGCGGCGGTCAAAGTGGTTTTGCCGTGATCGACGTGGCCGATGGTTCCGATGTTGACGTGCGGCTTGCTTCTATCAAATTTCTCTTTAGACATTCCGAGATGGCCTCTTTAGTTTGAGATCGAATTTCCTTCGTCAGAGCTATGAATCGGTGGAGCCCGCGATGAGATTTGAACTCATGACCTCCTCCTTACCAAGGAGGCGCTCTACCCCTGAGCTACGCGGGCCGAGGGTTTGCCGTTCTGCTATCAAACAAGTCTGGAGCGGGCGACGAGGCTCGAACTCGCGACCCTCAGCTTGGAAGGCTGATGCTCTACCAACTGAGCTACACCCGCTCTAAATGCAAGGCAGAAGGATAACGGATGAGGACTTGAAAGAGCGCTGATTCCACCCGAATCATCGACACACCCTTTTGCTCCTTGACCGCCAGCCGCCTTGCCCTTCGTGGTGCAGGGGGTAGGATTCGAACCTACGTAGGGCGTGAGCCCGCCGGGTTTACAGCCCGGTGCCATTAACCACTCGACCACCCCTGCTCGTCTTTTCAAAACCACTCCGAAGCCGGTAATAATTTCAAACCCCTGACCACTCTGACGACTATTTCATACCAGCTACAAAACGGCCACTTTAACTGAGTTTTATTTAGTTTGCAAGTGTGCGGCGCACGTCCAAGCGTCTTGTGCCCAGCGAGGGTTCACTGCCAGCGGCTCGGCCCTTTTTCACGGCGCCCAAGCATCGCGTAAGCGAAAAGCAGGTATTGCCCGACCGGATTATCAGTAGTGGCAGGGTGCAGGATACCGGACTGTTTCGACGCGAGGAAAACTCTCTGCAAACGTGTCCTCCGACGAATATTGGCTATACCAACGTGTCCGAAGCCCGCCTAGGACTCTTTGAGCAGTCGCTCAGATCATACACTCGCTCTAAACAGTAGCGACCTTCCCGTCAACTTGTGCGCCAGTCGGGCGGGATGATACCGGCGCGGAATTTATAGCTTGCCTTCTATGCATAAATTGTGATAGACCTTTGAGGCCGTCGGCGGCGGCAGAATTCCCCAGAGTAGGAGAACAATGACCCTAACCCACCTCCTGAGGAAGGCCGCAGGCCACCACGCTCTTGCTATATCTCATCTAGTGCTAGAGGAGACCGATTTCACCGTGCCCACCAACAACTCTCCTACCCTCAAGCAATTAAGAGAACAAATTGAAAAGTTAGAGGCTGGCCTTAAAGTAGAAATAAGTAAGCTTGAAACAGAAGTAAAAGCAGAAATAGGCAAGCTTGAAACCGATGTGAAGACTCTCGGGAAAGAACTTGAAGATAATACAGCGACGGAAAGGGCTGTAACATCCAAGCCGTTCAAGTGGCTGCTGGGAGTTGTGGCTGCTTTCCTGGTAGGGACTGTGGGATTTTTTTATACGCAGTTGCTGCCGGACAGAATTGAGATGGGTATCGCCCATAGCCCCGGACTGACAAAGAGGCTTGACGGTTTCGATAGTCGCTTCGGAGCCCTTGACGGAGTTTTGCAACAAATACGTAATGAAATAGTAGATTTGCGTGTCAACATCAAAGGGCTGGCGGACGTTAAGTTCATCTCCGCTGCTCTGAAGGAGGCCGTCTCCGGGGATAAGTCTACTTTGAGTCAGAGGCTGCCCGATGTAAAAAGGCTCGTACATCAAGTCATCTCTCTGAACGTCCCGTTACCGGACAAGGTATATAAAGAGAATTCCAAGCCATTGTTAAGTCATTACAACAACTCAAAACCGCCGCTCAAGGATCAAATATGGGAGGTGCTTGTTGAGCTTGCAAACGCTAGAAGCAGCACAGCCGCAATTGTCCACCCCATATCCGAGGAGGAGATAGTGAGCGCGCGAGCAAGAGGGGTTTATATTGAAAATGCTGATGTTGATCTCAGTCAAAAGGAAAACTGGGAAAATGTAATATTCAAAAGCTGCGAAATCGGCATTAGCAAACCGGAAAACGATTTGGTTCTTACCGGAGTTCGATTCATCGAGTGCACCTTCCAGCCGGAACCTGAGAACGCTTCAATGCAGAAGTTGTTGGAGACCGTTCTTAAAAGTGAGGGCCCTAAAATCAGCGAGCCGATAGCTCGGTTTAGGGTGCTGTCGCCTGTCTATCAAGGCGGCGCAAAACCACAAGAGCCAAGCTCCAAGAAATAAGAATAGAAGCGGTCTTGAGGGGCCGCCTTTCTTCCATAACTACGCTCTGCATAACTTTTGGACTGTGAGTTTGAGGTGTCGTCGCCCGACGACAGCGTCGTCCTGATTTCTCTTTCAAGAGAAGAAGGCACGCGAGCAGTCCCCTCAAATCTTCCCTCATCGCCAAAGCAGCAACATTGAAGCGCTGTGATAAGTTGTTGAAAAGATTGGAGCCGGTGGAGGGATTTGAACCCCCGACCCGCAGTTTACAAAACTGCCGCTCTACCCCTGAGCTACACCGGCACGGATGCAGGATGGTTTGGCGCTGCTCAATATGCAGCCGAGCCGTGATACTACCAAACAGCTCTCGCGAAAGGCAAATTAGCAGGGGAATTCGCCGTCCGGGGCGACTTCGGCCCGCTCTCTATAAGAATTCTATTGACGCGCTCGTCAACGGCACAGTAGGATTGATATTGCCAAAAGAGCGGGGCCAGAGGGCTCCGACCGTGAGAGCGGCACACCTGCTCTATCTTCCCCAAACACCCTGGCCGCAAACTTTCCCAAAGGCCAGCGGCGAAACATCCCAAAAGATTCACGTCCCAGCCGATAAATGATAAGGAGACTTCTCGTGCGCACAAGTAATTACGCTTTCCTGACCCTGTGGGCTTCAGTCCTGCTTTTCGCGTGTGGTGTATTGAGCGCGGCAAGCGGGCAGACCATTTCAGGCTCGTCAACGAATTCTGCTCCGCCGCAGCAGCAGCAGAAGCCCGCCAGGCCGACCGTCGTGCTGCCGGAAGAACAGAGCGCACGGCCCGTCGCCGGTGATACAGAGCTTTACTGTGCCGGGTTCATACAGTCCGAGCCCGTCGTGATTGATCTGGAGATCGTCGGCGGCGAAAAAGAGGAGTCGAGTCGAGTCTTTTCGACGGGCGATTACCTCTTCATCAACGCGGGCGCGCAGCAGGGTATGCGCGTGGGCCAGTCGTTCTCCATCGTACGCCCGCGCACTCCTTTCGATTCCAAGTTCACGCAGAAGAAGGGCGGGCTCGGCGTCTTCGTACAGGAGTTGGGGCAGTTGCGCGTGACGGAAGTCAAAGACCGCGTCTCCATCGCTCAGGTGACGAACGCCTGCGAGATGATCTTTCTCGGCGACCTGCTCAGAAGCGTGCCGCGCCGCGTCGCGCCCCTCACGCGGCCCGAAGTCGCGCTCCCGCACTTCAGCGACCCGAACGGCAAACAGCAGGGACGCATCGTGCTGGCGCGCGACGGCCAGGAAATGCTGAGCAGGAACCAGATCGTCTATATCGATCTGGGCAGCGAAGATAGGATCAAATCAGGCGACTACCTGACGGTTTTCCGCCCGATGGGTACGGGCAATCTTCTGATCAACGTCGAGAATGAAGAGATCGCGCGCAACAGCAGCCGTGGTTTTGAGAGCGATCTTCGCCAGGGCGGCAAATATTCCATCCAGGCGAAGCGCCCGAAAGACTCTAATGACCCAGGCTTTTTTAACCGGCCGCTGACGACGAAAGAGATCAAGGGGCGTCGTCCGCCTCTGCCGCGCAAAGTCGTCGGCGAGATCGTCGTGCTCAACGTACAGGGCCGCACCGCGACGGCCATCATCACGCAGGTCGCGCAGGAAATACACACAGGAGATTACGTCGAGCTGCAATAGTAAGCGCTCTTAAAAGATCGGGCCCATCCGTCTTAGAGCCGACGCGTCGTCTTCTCTCTTGAATCGTTAAGAGAGGGCGACGCGTCGGCTTTAGTGTTTTAGCGGTGACTCGAAGCTTGTTCGATCAGGCGGGTGTTGCCTGGTGGCTTTATGTAGCGCGGCTAGGATTTCTCGCGGGCGTCGTGTTTGCGTGTGCCGCTTCGCGCGCCCGTGCCCCGCGCCGCTTTTCGCTGTCGTAAAAAGCGCGGAAGTATTCGTACATGGAGAGGAACGCTGAGAGCACGACGACCCACAGCATCGCGCGCCCCATCGTGTAGAGCAGCACTTGCCAGTCCGTTCCGGTCGTCGCGCCCTCTCCGAACAGATGATGAAGGGCGACGCGTAGCTCCGGCACAGTCCAGAATTGAATCGCGGGAAACGCGCGACCGAAGTTCCCGACGGGCGGCGCACCCTTGGCGCTCGAAACGATCAGCAGCGCGACGGCCACCACCTGCGCCGCCATCTTAAACTTACCCATCCGCGAGGCCGCGATCACCACGCCGTCGCCCGCCGCGATCGAGCGCAGGCCCGAGACGGCGAACTCGCGCCCGATGATGATGACGACGGCCCACGCCGGAGCGAGCCTGTTTTCGACAAGCGAGATCAAGGCGGCCGAGATCAAAAGCTTGTCCGCGATGGGGTCTAAGAGTTGGCCGAAGCGCGAGACCTGATTGCGGCTGCGTGCGATGTGGCCGTCAAGGAAATCCGTCAGCGCGGCGGCCAGAAAGATCGTGACGCCGAGGATGTGGCGCGGGACGCCGAACCAGTTTTCACCAAACGGTGTGAGCAGCACCGCGACCAGCAGCGGCACAATGAAGATGCGCAACAGCGTCAGTGCGTTCGGAAGATTCACGCTCACCACATCCTCTCAACCTAAGCTCGCGGCCCGCCGGAAAGTCTCTCTTTACAATAGTATGTTTCCGGTCGAAGTGTAGGTCTCGCCTTCAAACGGTGTCAAGATAGTGGCAGTTACTAAACCCTTCATCGCTGGGCCCATCAAAGAAGGAATCAGCCGGGACGGACAGGATAAAAGCAAAGCTTATCGAGCAGAGTTGAGATTTCAAATCCAAAATCTAAAATCTCAAATCCAAAATCTCTTTAATCTCAAATCCCAAATCCAAAATCTCTTTATCCCGTCTATCCCCGTTGATTCATTTCCCGTTTTTCCTGTCGGTTGAGAAGTTTTTACGGGTCAGCTTGCTCGATGCCCGTCGCTCAGTTAAAATCACTGTTTCTGCTACTGCTCCCGATTCACTCTGTAGCAGGCGCACTATATTTTTCGAGCATTATGGCTATTGACCGCATCACCGTGCGCGGGGCGCGCCAGCACAATCTCAAGGACATTAACGTAGAGATTCCGCGCGACCGCCTGACCGTCATCACAGGGCTTTCCGGCTCCGGCAAATCGTCGCTCGCCTTCGATACCATTTACGCCGAAGGCCAGCGTCGCTACGTCGAATCCCTCTCGGCCTACGCCCGGCAGTTCCTCGATCAGTTGGAGAAGCCGGACGTGGATTCGGTCGACGGGTTGTCGCCCGCCATCTCCATCGAACAGAAGACCGTCTCGCGCAGCCCGCGCTCGACCGTCGGCACGGTGACGGAGATTTACGATTACCTGCGCCTTCTCTTTTCCTCTATAGGCCAGCCGCACTGCCACATCTGCGGCGCGCCGATCACGCGCCAGTCCGTCGAACAGATCGTGCAGAGCGTACTGGCCTTGCCCGAAGGCGAGCGCGTGATGATTCTCGCGCCCATCGTGCGCGGGCGAAAGGGCGAGTTCAAGAAGGAGCTTGAGAAGCTTGCCAAGGATGGTTTCCTGCGCGCACGCGTCGATAATGAGCTGCTGTCGCTTGACGAAGAGATCAAGCTCGATAAGCGACGCAATCATACTATCGAAGCGGTCGTCGATCGCCTGCTCATCAAGCCGGGCATCAACGAGCGCCTGGCCGAATCCGTCCGCACGGCACTGAAGCTGACGGGCGGCGCTGTGCTCGTCGCGGTCGTCGACGGCGAAGAGAAGCTCTACTCGGAACGCATGGCCTGCGTTAATTGCGGCATCAACATTCCTCCGCTGGAACCGCGCTCTTTTTCTTTCAACTCCGCCTACGGCGCTTGCAAGCGTTGTCATGGGCTCGGCACTGTTCTGGAGGTTGACCCGGCCAAGCTCATCGCGGACGCCACACTTCCTCTGGACGACCTCACGTTCATGGGAACGGCGGACAAGCAGGGCTCTGCTTACCTGCGCACAGCGCTGCTGGCCATCATCAAACACTTCGACGCGAACACCAGTACGCCCTTCGGCGACCTTCCGGCTGAAGTGCGTCATGCCTTCTTCTACGGGCTCGATGAGACGATCACGTTCCGGCAGGGCGCTTATACGTACCAGAGCGAATGGAAGGGCGCTGTCCGGTGGCTGCGCGAACGGATGAACGAAGCGCCGTCGGAAAAGGTCAGGCTCGCGCTCGAAGAACTCGTGTCGCCCGTCGTCTGCCCGGATTGCCGTGGGCAGCGGCTGCAACCCGAATCGCTCTCCGTGCGTCTGGGTGGTCGCGGTATCGCCGATTACACGGCGCTGCCGATTGAAGACGCCGTCACGGCCTTTGATCGCATACGCCTCACCGAGCGCGAAGAACAGATCGCTGGACTCGTCCTGCGTGAGGTCAAAGACCGCCTGCGCTTTCTTGAAAAAGTGGGCCTCGGCTATATCACGCTGGAGCGCGCTTCGGCCACGCTTTCGGGCGGCGAAGGCCAGCGCATACGCCTCGCCACGCAGATCGGCTCGCAGCTTCGCGGCGTCCTGTACGTTTTGGACGAGCCCTCCATCGGCCTGCACCCGCGCGATAACCAGCGCCTGCTTGAGACGCTCTGCGCGCTGCGCGACTTGGGCAACACTGTGCTCGTCGTCGAGCACGACGAGGAGACGATTCGCCGCGCCGATTACGTCGTAGACCTTGGGCCCGGCGCGGGCGCGCACGGCGGCGAGCTGGTCGCTTCGGGGACGCCCGAACAGGTCTCCTGCAATCCGAAATCGATCACGGGGCTCTACATCTGCGGAGCGCGCTCGATCGCAGTGCCGGATGCTCGCCGCACGCCGAACGGCAAAGCGATCACGATTCGCGGCGCGCGTCACAACAACCTGAAAGATATTGACGTGACGTTTCCGCTCGGCCTGTTCACGGTCGTCACAGGGGTCTCAGGCTCCGGCAAGTCGACGCTCGTCGACGATATTCTCTATCACGCGATGGCGCGTTACCTCTACGGCTCGCTCACGGAGCCCGGCGCTTACACCTCCATCGAAGGACTCGAACACATCGACAAGGTGATCGAGATAGATCAATCGGCGATAGGACGCACGCCGCGCTCGAACCCGGCGACGTACACTGGGCTCTTCACGCCGATCAGAGAGCTTTACGCGATGCTGCCCGAATCCAGAGAGCGCGGCTATAAGCCCGGTCGCTTCTCCTTCAACGTCAAGGGCGGGCGCTGCGAAGCCTGCGAGGGCGATGGGCTCAAGCGCATCGAGATGAATTTCCTGCCCGATGTTTACGTCCTCTGCGATGTCTGTCGCGGCGCGCGCTACAACCGCGAGACTCTGTCGGTCAAGTACAAGGGCAAGTCCATCGCGGAACTTCTCGACACGACGGTCGAAGAGGCGCTGCCGCTTCTCGAAAACATTCCGCAGATCAAGCAGAAGCTTCAAACCCTTTTGGATGTCGGCCTCGGCTATATCAAGCTGGGCCAATCGGCGACCACGCTTTCGGGCGGCGAGGCGCAGCGCATCAAGCTCGCTAAGGAGTTATCAAAGCGCGCCACAGGCCGCACCATCTACATTCTTGACGAGCCGACCACCGGCCTTCACTTCGCAGACGTACATAAGCTGCTAGATGTCCTGCAACGTCTGGTCTCGCTGGGCAACACTGTCATCGTCATCGAGCACAACCTTGATGTCATCAAGAGCGCAGACTATGTCATAGACCTCGGCCCGGAAGGCGGCGCGCACGGCGGACGCCTCGTCGCCTCCGGCACACCCGAAGAGATCGCCCGCACCAAAAAATCACACACTGGTCAGGCCCTCAAGCCTCTGCTCAACGGTCACACCGCATCGACCAACGGCCATGCTCCGGCACGCAGAGAACGCCCCAAGAAGATCGCGTGATATAATCCTCGCCGAAATCCTTCTCTTCAATATTGACGATCAGGAAAAGGAGCGTTAGTCGCCGTGTCCAGATACGAAGATGATTTGCGACCGCTCAGCCTGGAAGATGTGAAGACCTACCCGCTCGCCTCGCGTCCGAGCAAAGTGACGGTCAGGGATTTCGCGCGCCCTCTCGAAGAGGATTTATCGCTGCGGGATTTCCTACAGACGTTTCCAAACATTCTGGCCGTGCGTCAGTTGCGCGCGTTGGCCGCGCAGATCAGGCGCGCCAGAGAGCTTCACAAACCCATCGTCTGGGGCATCGGCGGTCACGTCATTAAGACCGGGCTCGCCCGCCTGATCGCGGATTTGATGCGGCGCGGGTACGTGTCCGGCATCGCCGCCAATGGCTCCGTGCTGGTGCATGATGCGGAGATTGCTATGGTCGGCTCGACCTCGGAGGATGTGGACGCGACGCTCGGTGCAGGCGCGTTCGGCGCGGCCGAAGAGACCGGGAAGCTTTTGAACGAGGCGGCGCGTGACGGCGCACGCGACCAGATAGGCTTGGGTGAAGCGATGGGCCGCGCGCTGCTTCGGCTTGAGCCGCAGCACAAAGATCATTCCCTGCTCTGCACCGCTTACGAGCTGCGCGTGCCCTTCACGGCGCACGTCGTCATCGGCGCGGACATAGCTCACTTTCACAGGAGCGTGGACGGCGCATCGCTCGGCGCAACTACTCACACGGATTTCCGCCTGCTCTCTGAACTGGTGCGGCGCATGGATGGCGGCGGCGTCTACTTGAACATCGGCTCGGCTGTCGTGCTCCCCGAAATATTCCTGAAGGCCGTCACGCTCGTACGCAACCTGGGCCACCCGCTGGCAGATTTCACGACCGCCAATTTCGATTTCATACAGCAGTATCGCCCGCTCACCAACGTCGTCCGTCGCCCGACAGCAGACGGCATCGGGCGCGGCTATAACATCACCGGCCATCACGAACTGATGATCCCGCTGCTCGCAGCCGAAATTCTCTACGGCGACGCTCAGGCACAAACTTAAGAAATTCCTGTTGACACCCACTGGCATCATAAATATACTTAAGACTTGAAATTGAAAACCATTTTCAATTTTACCCACGAAGAGAGAATCGAAGAGAGGTTGCGCGCGTTCAACTTTTGCCCGAGCGGCGCGAGAACCCGCATATTACAGGAATCATAAGGGCTGACGACTTCTCTGCATTTCATACACGTCGCCTGCCATTTTCAATTGGAGAATCTTCAAATGTCTGCCAGTGTTGAGCAAAGGCGTCAGGCGCGCGCCTGCTGCGTCGCGTCGCTCCTGCTAGTGATCGGATGTGTTCTTCAACTCACGGCCTACGCGCAAACGGAAACGACGACGGGTATACGCGGCGTGGTGCTGGCGGAAAGTAATGGGGCGGCGGTTGCGGGCGCGCGCGTCGTCGTCAAAAACGAAGCCATTCAGGTACGGCGCGAAGCCCTGACGGACGACGAGGGCCGCTTCATCGTTTACGGACTTCCTCCCGGCATCGCTTACGAAGTCGTCGTCGAAGCCGACGGCTTTCGTCAATCTGTCAATAGCGATGTGCGGCTAGTCTCCGGCGTGGCTCTGACTTTGGATATCGCGCTTGAGCTGAGCGCGATCAAGGAGTCCGTGACGGTCACGGACGAGACGCCTGCGGTCGTCAACAATGCGCCTGAGATAAGCCAGGTTGTCGATGCGCGCCGCGTGAACGAATTGCCTTCGAGCAGCCGCAGCGTTAATCGCTTCGCGCTGCTCGACCCGCATGTGCGCAACACTGGCGGGCTGGGCGGCGACGGCTCTACTTCAGCGCGCCTCTCGATCAACGCCAACTCTTTCCGCCACACCTTCTATAAGCTTGACGGGAATAACAACTACGACTCGATCAATGCCAACGCCCCGCAGCAGCAGGTCGGGCTCTCTGCCGTGCAGGAGTTCAAGGTCTTAACCAACCAGTATTCGGCGGAGTACGGCGGCTCGACCGCCGGCATCATCAGCACTGTGACGAAAGCCGGGACGCGGGAGCTTCACGGCCAGGCATTTTTCTTCCTGCGCCCGAGCGGCATACAGGCTGCGCCGCCTGTCTCGACTGTGCGCGTGCCGAACCAGTTCACCCAATTCGGCGGAGCGGTCGGCGGCCCGCTACTCAGCGAGCGCGCCACGTTCTTTTTCAGCTACGAAGCGGCGCGACAGGAGCGCGGGGCTTTCATACAATCCCCCGCCCCGCTGACCTACATTGGTCATTCCCGCAACTCCGTAGGGATGGCGCGCGTCGATTATCGCTTCACAGACTCGCACACTCTCGCGTTTCGTCTCAACGGCAATCGAGACACGAACGACAATTCAAATGACAGGGTGAGCGGGTTCACGCAGCCTAGCGCCGCGCAGTTGAGCAGGACTCAATCGGTCGGCGCGCAACTGACCGATAGAACGGTTTGGGGAACATCCGTCATCAACGAAGCGCGCTTGAGCTACGTCAACTGGATTCCTTCCGCGACCGCTGCCGTCGCGCCGCAAGTCTCCATCGTGCGTCCTAATGTCAGCACCGAAGGCAACTCGACTTATTCATGGATACGCGCCGAGGCGTGGCAGTTCGCCGATCAACTGGCGTATCAACGCGGACGCCACGAGCTTAAAGTCGGATTCGATTTTTCTCGACAGAAGGTGCGCGATTACAGCGTCACGGAGTTTGGCGAATACCGGCTCGGCGTGGGCGAGACAGTGCCCGGGCCGAGGACTGAATACACGCAGACCTTCGGCGTGGGCTTCGTGCGCTACGGGCAGACGCTCGCTTCCGCTTTTATTCAGGATAACTGGAGAGTGACGCCGCGACTGACGGCCAATCTTGGGTTGCGCTACGACTACCAGTCGATCACTGACGATCGTAATAACTTCGCGCCGCGCTTCGGCTTCGCTTTCGATGCGGCGGGCGACGGCAAGACCATCATACGCGGCGGCGCTGGCGTCTTCTACGATCAATATTATATGTACATCACGCGGCGCTACCTGTTGCAGGGCGTCGATTCCCCCACGGCGGCTTACAGGCTCAAGTTCGGCGAAGCCGGATTTCCGACCTTTCCGAACTCGCTCGCAGTCGTCCCCACGGGCGCAACCCCTTTGAAGCGCGACTTCATCTACCTGCCGGGCGCGGAGCTGCTCAATCCTTACAGCATGCAATTCTCGCTCGGCGTACAGCGCACGCTCGGCGGCGACTGGACGCTGACGGCTGACGCGCTACACTCGCGCACCTTAAAGCAGATGCGCGTCAACGATATTAATGCGATCACACCCTCGCGCCGCACGCGCCCATTCCAATCCTATGCAGGCGTTCCGGTCAACAAGATAGCCGTCATCGAAAACGATGCGACGAGCAATTACGACGCGCTCGATCTGGGTCTGATCAGGCGTTTCGCCAGTAACTTTCAGTTCGAGGCGCACTACGTTTATTCTTCGGCGTTGACGGGTGCGATGTTCTTCGGCGAGCCGGACACAGGCATCCCCAACAACTTCGGCACGAGCGATCTGCTTGAGCGTGGGCCCAGCGACTTTCACCAGCGGCACAGGTTCGTCGCTCACGGCCTCGTCGAGCTGCCCTTTCAATCGCAGCTCTCCTTCATCGCGACCATCGCTTCCGGCTTGCCCGTCAATCCTCTGACCGGCGACGACACGAACGGCGACGGTTACAGGGTCGATCGCCCGCTTGGCTTCGCGCGCAACTCTTTCCGCACGCCCATGCAGGCGAGCTTCGACGCTTCATACGCAAAGAGGCTCAAGCTGCGAGAAAACGTCCAACTGGAACTGCGCGCCGAAGCATTCAATCTCTTCAACCGCTCCAATTTCATCAAGCTCAATAATATTTACGGCAATGCACAGACGCCCGCCGCGAGCTTTCTCACGCCCATCGCAGGCATCTCGAATTCAGACCCCGGACGCCAGCTACAGTTCGGCGCGCGCTTGACCTTTTAGAGATGGAGCGCCGGAAGAAGGAGTGTCTGATTCATTCCAATCTTCCGGCGTTTCGTCTTCCGCGCAAAATGAAAGATGAAGAATGGATGGGCTGGGCCCATTGTTTGACTTTGAATTATAGTTATCATATTCTTTGCCGCTCGTCCCCTTGGTTATTCTTACCTTATTCCTCGAAAGGCATCTCATGTTAAAGATAGTATCTCTCTTGCTTATATTCTCATTATCGTTCGGAGCGATTGGCGTCAGCGCTGCATCGGATGAGGCATCATACTATGGCGGCACAGTGGCGGCATTCAAAGACGCGAAGAAAGAAGTCAAAGGCCGGTTGGTTACTACCGACGAGACAGCTCTTCAGTTCATCTATCAAAACAATCAGATTGTCTCTATTCCGTATGCGAACTTCATCGACATAGAGTACGGACAAAAATCAGGACGGCGTGTCGGAGCTGCGGTTGCAACTACGATCCTGCTCGGCCCCATCGGCTTACTGGCCTTAATGTCGAAGAAGCAGAAGCATTTCGTCACCATCGGATTTACAGATGAAGCGGGGAAAGAACAGGTCGCGGTTTTTAAGATCAATAAAGATATGGTGAGAACATTTCTGCCAATCCTCGAAGCGCGCTCGGGGAAAAAGGTTGAATACCAGAGCAAAGAGGCGGAGAAAAAGGCCACCAAGAAGTAAGCAATCAACTCGAAACGGACGGTGCTGTCACATTTCGCCGGGTCGCCTCACGACCGCTTTCCAGCCGATGACGGCTGCATTACAGTATCGTCGCCCCTGTACGTTATAATCCACGCGCTCGACCAAACCTGGACGGCCATTTTAAATCGGACGATTGGAATGCTGTCTTAATAAGAACGCGGGGTAAAGGGACGCTCATGGATCAAAAGAAGTTGGAGCACTATCGCAGCATATTAGAGGAACAGTTGCGCCTGCATACGGAGAATGTGCGCGACGATCAGGCCGACGCGCTGGAGGCCGTTTCGGACGATGGCGTGAAAGACAGCGTCGACATGTCGCTGCAAGACGTTAATCAGGAGCTTGCCTTGCGGCTTGGCGAGCGCGAGTCGCAGATGGTGGCAGACATCGATCAGGCCCTGCTGAGGATTGAAGAGGGAACCTACGGAACCTGCGCGCGCTGCGGCAAACCGATTGACGAGCGCCGCCTCGACGCACTTCCCACCGCGCGTTACGACGCGGCCTGCCAGGCAGCCATCGAAGCCCGCGAAGGCAGCGACACCGCGCCGACGCTTTAAGAGCAGTGACGAGTGACGAGTGAAAAGCTTTCGGGCTTTCTCGCCACTTGTCGCTCGTCACCGCTTTTACGCCTTGGGGTGAGTCTTGTCGTAGACTTCGATCAGCTTTTCCATCGAGACATGAGTATAGATTTGTGTGGTCGAGAGGCGCGCGTGCCCGAGCAACTCTTGAATGTCGCGCAGGTCTGCGCCGCTGTCTAAGAGGTGCGTGGCGAAAGAATGGCGCAGGGAGTGCGGGCTGATGTTATGAATGCCCGCGCAGATGTTGATGTATTTATCCACCATCCGCCCGACCGAGCGCGTGGTGATGCGCGTCCCCTGATAATTGAGAAAGACGGCCTTCGTGTCGCGCTCCGCTACGGGAGCGTTCTGTAAGAAAGCGTTGCGCACGGAAAGGTAGCTGAGGAGCGCATGCAGCGCCGGGTCGCCGAAGGGCACTATGCGCTGTTTGCGACGCTTGCCCGTGACCTTCACCAGCTTGTTCTGAAAATCAATATCCGGCAAATCCAGCTTGGTCAGCTCCGAAACTCTCACGCCCGTCCCGTAAAGCAACTCAAGGATGGCGCGGTCTCGCTTGCCTAAGTCCGTCTCGGTGTCCGGCGTTTCGATAAAGCGTATCGCGTCTTCGATCGAGAGATGATTGGGCAGCTTCTTTTCCAGGCGCGGCGTAGAGACGAGCTTCGCCGGATTCATCTCGACCACACCCTCGCGGACGAGAAATTGAAAGAAGGTTCTGAGCGCCGCCAGCTTGCGCGCCACGGAAGTCTTCTTCTTCTGCGCCGCATGCAGGCTTGAGAGCCACTCGCGAATCGTGATGTGATCGATCTGGCGTATATCGACTTCGCGGCGCGCGCCCTGCGCATCGGCTGGCGCGAGGTAGTCGTAAAACTGGCTGAGGTCGCTCGCATAATTACGCAGCGTGTGCTCGCTGACATTACGCTCGTAACGCAGGTGCTCGAAAAACTGTCCGAGTAGTTGTTCGATCATAGGCGTTCCCCGATACCATTTTGGATGTCAATCATGGCATGAGATTAGAGTTATGGTTAGTCCCACCGTTTGAATTGCCGCTGAATCTTTCGACCTTGCGCGGGTAATAGCCTTTGCGTGCGCGGACGCGCAGGTTCGGTCGTGTGACGATGCGCACGCTGATGGTGCGAAAGAGATTGTCGCGCCGCTCTTCGCTCGGGTAATAGCTCAGGACATACTGCTGGGCGAGGTCGGCGGAGATTTGCGCGAAGGCTATGTCCAAGTCGCCCGTTCCCTTGGGCACGTAGACGGCCCCGCCCGTCTGCCCTGCGAAATCCTGCAAGCGTCTTTCGGCGGCGAGGTCGCGCAGGTTGGCGTTCTCTATGTGTCCAGTCTGCACGGCGTAAATCTGGCAATCGGAGGCTTGAACGCGTTGCAGCGCGGCGTCGAAGTTTATATCGCTGATCGTGTCCGCGCCGTCCGAGACGATGACGATCACTTTGCGACCCTGCTGGTAGGGGCGCAGGTAGTTGGCGGCCTGCACGATCGCGTCAAAGAGAGCCGTCGCGCCCTCCGGCTTTCCGAAGTGCTCGATCGTACGAACGAGGGTCTTAATATCGTTCGTCAAGGGCTGTTCGAGCACCGGATAGGTCGAGATGGAATAGATCGCGGCGAGGTCTGTCGTCGGTCTGAGCACGCTGCGGAAAAAACGTATCGCAGCTTGCTTCTCAAATTCGCGCGCCGCCGTCAGGCTGGAGCTATTGTCGAAGAGGAGCGCGAGCGTGACGGGACTCTCGGAGCTTCCAAGCTCGCTGATGGGTTTCGGCTGCCCGTCAACCCTGAGCTCGAAATCCTCCAGCTTAAGGTCTGTAACGGGACGACCCTGTGCGTCTATGACAGAGGCGGGCACGGTCACCAGATTCGAGTTGATGCGCACGACATCTTCAGCGCCGACCTCTTCGCCGGATGAATTTTCAGCCGGGCTCGAAGCAGGCGATTGCGGCGTGGGCTTCGGCCAGGGCGGCGGAGGGCCCAGCAGCGAGGGGTCGGAAGGTATGCGCTCCTTCGTCGTCGTCGTCGTGGTCGAAGGCGCGGGCTTCGGAGACGGGCGCGGCGTGGGAGTCGTTTCCGGCCCGGTCGCGGCGCGTCTGGGTCGTGTGGAGGTTCGGGTCGTCGAGGGCTTCTGATTGCGCCCGGATTGAGCGCGGGGCATCGAGCCCGACGCCAGAGTCGTCAGCAGAAGCGCAAAGCCGACGAGCGCGCAGAAGAGGCCACGCGTGCTCGATCTCCTGCGAGAGACGATCTGCCCGGGCGTCAGCGCACGCCTGCGACGAGAGGCGTCGTGGCGCGCTCCCCTATGATTGTATGAAGCCAAGTGTCCCATTCTTTGAGTGCTAGTTCGACCTGTAGTTGATGGCGTTCGCGCTTGCGCCGCACGCGGCGGCGATGCTCTTCGGCGAGCGGTTCAAGCAGCGCGAAAGTGATATTGACCGGCTGATAATTTTTCGTTTCGGCGCTGGAGACGTAGCGGGCCAGCGCGCCCATCGCGCTCGTCGTCGGCGCAGTGACCGGGCTCTTCCCGGCGACGAGTTGCGCCGCATTGAATCCCGCCAGCCAGCCCGTCGCGACCGATTCCACGTAACCTTCGACGCCGCTGATCTGACCGGCGAAAAAGACCTGCGGGCGCTCGCGCATCTGCATCGTGGCAGAGAGCACGCGCGGGCCGCAGATATAAGTATTACGATGAATCTGGCCGTACTGCAAGAACTCGGCCCGCTCAAGGCCGGGGATGAGCCTGATGATGCGCGCCTGCTCTCCGAAGCGCAGGTGATTCTGAAAGCCTACGAGGCTATAGGCGTCCGCCATCAAGTTCTCCTGGCGTAGCTGCACGGCGGCGTAAGGCTCGCGCCCTGTGCGCGGGTCAACGAGGCCGACGGGCTTCATGGGCCCATAGCGCAGGGTGTCGACGCCACGCCGGGCCAACTCTTCAACCGGCAGGCACGCCTCGAACCATCGCGTCTCTTCAAAACGATGCAGCGGGACGCTCTTCGCCTCTAAGAGCGCCGCGTAAAAGCGCGCATACTGCTCTTCGTCAAACGGGCAATTCAGATAATCGTCGCCGCCTTTGCCGTAGCGCGCGGCGCGAAACGCTATCGATTCATCGACCGAATCGGCGGCGACAATAGGAGCGATCGCATCATAGAAGTAGAGCTGGTCGTCGCCCGTCAGGCGCATGATCTCCGTCGTCAGAGCATCCGAGCTTAAAGGCCCGGTCGCAATAATACTGATCGTGTCCTCCGGCAGTTGCGTCACTTCCTCGCGTACGAGCGTGATGAGGGGATGCGACGCGATGCGCTCTGTGACGTACTCTGCGAACTTGTGACGATCGACGGCAAGCGCCGCGCCCGCCGGAACGCGCGTCGCGGCCGCCGCCTCCATGACGAGCGAGCGGGCGCGCCGCAACTCTTCCTTCAAAAGATAAGGAGCCGTTCCCTGCTCGTCCGACTTGAGCGAGTTGGAACAGACGATCTCGGCCAGCTTGTCCGTGCGGTGCGCAGGAGTCTGCCGCACAGGGCGCATCTCGTATAGACGCACGCGAGCGCCCGCCTGTGCCGCCTGCCAGGCCGCTTCCACTCCGGCCAGACCACCGCCGATGACCACGACTTCATTCATGTTGGATTTTAGATTTTGGACTTTAGATTAATGCTTCGGGAGTCTTGAATTTGGGATGAGAGCTTTCAACCTTCGGAACTCGTCAATCCAAAATCTAAAATCCAAAATATCTCCCTATTGGTTGGGTTTCCCCTCTGCGGGGTTGTCCGTCGCGGGCGGGCCAATTTTGTAGCCGCTCGTTTCGGCGTTGAAGCGCTTGTAATCGCTCCACTCATACGTATTGTTGACGCTGCCGCCGCCGAAGAGCAGCACCCTGACCGAAAGATTGATCTGTGCGAAGCGCGGGAGCCAGACGCCGTCGCTCATGCGCGTCTGTTCGATCACGAAGGCCGCGCCCGGGCTCAGCTTGAGCAACAGGCCCGCGCCCATCTTGAAGCCCTCCGAAAGCCGCGCTTCGAGCCGCATCACCTGCTTGTCAACCGGATCGATCCAGACGACTCCGACGAGCTTGGAGATGATCTCCTCTTCACGATTTGCAGGGCGAAAGTCCGCGCGCGGGCGGAAATCGAAGACCACAGCATCGCGCTCGCGGAAACGCTCCGTGCGCGGCGAGACGAACTCGCAGGCACGCAGGAATTGAGAGATACCGAGTTCTTCATCCTCGCCCTCTTCGGCGGCGGTCGCGCTGCCGTCGCCGCCCTTCTTGCGTGCGCGCTCGGCCCGTTCGCGCTGCCGCTTCTGCTTCTCCTGTTCGCGCTTCAGCTTGTCCTTCTCGCGGTTTTGCTCGGCCTTGACCAACTCCTCCGTGACGCGCTTCTCTTCTTTGGCGGCGCGTTCGGGCGAGAGCAGCACGCCCTGCTCGCTGATGAGACGAAAGACCGGAGCGCGATTCGGCAGCGGGTAGACCTCGTAGACTCTGACTGTCTCTTTCTTC
Organism: Pyrinomonadaceae bacterium; assembly: GCA_036522655.1. Classification (GTDB taxonomy): domain Bacteria; phylum Acidobacteriota; class Blastocatellia; order Pyrinomonadales; family Pyrinomonadaceae; genus DASQYE01. Next base: position 17,836 of record DATDFK010000030.1, read on the forward strand.
GTCTCGCCGCGCTCGTCGATCTGGCGCTCGGTGATCTTCTGCGTGAAGGTGTACTCGCTGACGCGCTCGTCAATCGCGTCCTGGTTGCGCAAGACCTCGCGCAGCAGAGCAGGAACGTTGAGCGCCCCAGCGCTCTGCGGCGGGTCAAACACCTTCTCGCTGATGCCCGTGTTGTAACGCGCGCCCGTCAACCTGAAGGTCAAAGCGCCGCTGCCGCTGACATCCAAATCCATGCGGTGCGGCTCCAGCACGCCAGCTTCGACACGATAATCCATGAGACGTACGGAAGTCTTGCGCGCGTCGTCCGAGATTTTCAAGAGCAGCTTGGTCGCGGCGCTGAACCAGTAGCGCAGGCGCGCGCCGTTGCGCATGGAGAATTCCACCAGGTAGGCCGGCTCGCCCGTCGTTTCATCAAGGGCGACGGTGCGCGCCAGCACGCTCTGCTTTTTGTAATCAACCAGGCGGCTCGCTTCGAGCATGGCGCGGAGCCGGGCCGTGCTCGCTTCCGTGCCCACGAGCGTGCGCAATTGCCCGTCGAGCCCGCGCTCCCAGGCGGAACTGGCGTTGGCCGCCGCGTTGATCTCGCCATTACCGAAAATCATGTCGCGGCGCACGGCATTCGGCGCTTTAAGCTGCGTACGCGCTTCACCAAGTTCCTGCTCCTTGAGCATTACAGTCCAACTGTATGTCGCGTCCCTGATCGCGGCGAGCCGCTTTTTACCGCCGACGGCCTTCAGGTAATCGCCGACGATTCTTTCCGGCGAAGGAAGCTTTGCCGCGCGGCGCACGTCGCTTTTGCCCTGCGCGTAAAGCGGCGTGCAGGCGAGCGCCAGCCAGAGGATGACGAGAAACAGCAGCACCACCCGCACGCTACGCCACACGGGCGCAGACCCTCTTGAGGACTTTTGACGAGCGACAGAGTTGCTTGATTCCATGATTAAAGCCGCAGGCCCCGGGCGAGCACTTGAGATAGACACGCACATCGTAACCGATTTTCCCGCGTACCGAAACATGGAAGGCAGTGGGCCCAAAAGCGAAAGGCAGCAAAACAGCTTTGCTGCCTTCAGCCATAGTTCCTAAATAGTTTCGCGCGTTTTCCTCCTTGCGCGATGGGCCCTAAGACGGCTGGCCTTCCGTGGTCTGGTCTGCGCCGGGCGGCTGCGGCACGTCCGCGTCCATCGCCGCCGCCGATTCCTGTTCGGCTTCGAGCTCATCCCTGTCGTCCGTGGCCTGACTCTCATCCGAACGGCCCGTCTTATCCTGCGCCGTCTCGCTCATGCCTTCCCTTTGCTCCGTCATGCTTCCAGCTCCTTAGTTAATGATTGCGAAACCCTACCGCGCCCGCGATGCCTTTCGCGTCGCCCCGGCACGGCCCTTCTTCGCGCCGCCCTTTTTGGCTGCGGCCTTACCGGCAGCGCCCTTCTTCGTTGCGGCGGCCTTCTTCGAGCCCTTCTTGCCAGCCTTCGTCGCGCTCTTCTTCGCGCCGCCCTTTTTCGTACCGCTCGCCGCTCCCTGACTGTCGGCCTCGGCCTCGCCTTCGCGCAGGCGTCGCTCATCTTCCTGCTGCGCGAAGCGGTCTTGTTCCTCCGCCGCCATCGCTCCCTGATTGTTATGGAAATCGAACTCGTTGATCACACCGCCGCGAACCTCAAAACGGCTTTTGTGCTTTCCCAGATTCTTATCTTTTGGCATCCTCGTCCGTCCTCCTTGTGTTACACGATGCCACGCCCCTGTCGCTTGACAGCGAGCGCCGCGCATTCGTATATTCGACTCTCGTCATACTCAAAGGCCACCTTAGCTCAGTTGGTAGAGCGTTCGATTCGTAATCGAAAGGTCTCCGGTTCAACCCCGGAAGGTGGCTCCACAATTTTAATGCCGTATAGCTGTTCAGTCAGTTATACGGCAAACTTCTTTGAGCTTCAATCTTCGGCCAGCCATTTTTTATAACCGAACTGTTGAATCGTATGCTTCTGATGATGATTAGCGCATAGCACCCGACACTTGGCAACCTCTTCCTGGATGCTTTTCAAGCCGAATGATGCGTGTACCATGCTGCTCACATGGTGGCGCTTTTCGCTGGGATTTATGTGATCAAGGACGAGCATGTCCGGGTCATTGACGGTACAACCCTCCCACTCACATTGTTTCGTTTTAAGGAAGCCATGAAGCCACAGCCGGTTTCTGCGCGCATTCACTTTATTGCGCTCGTAATTTCGACGCGGGTGCTTTTTGTAATGCTCATTGTCAATGGCCCTCTTGCACGGGCGACAGTAAGGCTGAAGACCATCACGATTACGTGAACATTTATGAAAGTCGCTCGTGTCTTTGAATAACTGACAGCGGTAGCACTGCTTCATTGTCCCGGTCGCCGGAGGCACTTCGACAGGTCTTGCCATTTTGCTCTGTAACCCTTCTCGCCGGTGAGAATCCAGGCGCGGCAGCCGGGACGCCCGGCGCTCAATCGATCAACTCTTCGTAGGCAACATCCTTGTCCGCGCGATTGATGATCCTGTAAAGCTCTTCGATCAAAGCGGCGGATGCCTTGTAGAGCCTTTCGTCTTTGATCTTGACGGCGTTGGTCGGCCCTTCGATATCGATCGCACCCTTTTCCTGATTCAGGATTAGCCGGATAGAGATTTCAAAATAACGACGGACACCTGAATCCGCCGCCGGGTATTCGATAATTCCCGTCAGCAGCAGGTGTCTCTCTTTAATCAACTCGATCAGTCGCCTTTTATCCTCGCCGCTCAGCTTGAATTCTTTATGGACGGGCTTGTGCCTGCCGGCGGCCATTCCATGATAAGCCTGCTCGTAGGCGATGCGGTCTTGTCTGAGAGTGATCTTTGTCGTTCTGGAGCTACTATCCCGGCTGTGCTCGCCTCTGGTCAAAGTCGCCGAGATGTCAAGCTCATCCGTCCCCTGCCCGAAGGCTGGCAGGCAACAGGCGCAGATTAATAATGCGAGCAGCAGTAGATTTCTCATGACGAACGATCTCCTCTACGCACACATCCGAACGATCGAGTCAGATTTCTTCCGGCGGAGGCCAAGGTCGATCGACGAACTCAAGATGGAGGCGCTTGCGGCCATCCGCGCCGAGACGTGTGCGGCGGACGACGGCGATGACGGCAACGCCGAAGTTGGCGCTGCGGACTCGCATGTAACGCCCGCGCGCGATGTTCAGGTCTGTGACGACCGACATCCCGCGACGGCTGATATTTTCGGTGACGGTGAACTCGCGTGACTGCACGTTCCCCTGCGTGTCGTAGACTTCGATGACGACATTAAAAGCCATCGTGCGGCGCGCCTCTATGCGTCTTTCGCCGACGCCAGCGTATCCCGGTTCCCTGTCCGGCCGCTCGCGCGTGTCCCATAGATTTTCTCCGACCGGGGGCGAGCTGATGTCGAAGCGCTGCGAGGGGTCTGCTTCAAAGCTCAGGGGAGGATTTTTGCCGATGAAGGCGACGCCGATCTCGAAGCGCGGCAGGTAGATCAGTTCCTGCGAGAGCGGGGCGGCGTGACGGACTAGTGCCCAGACGTTGTACTGCTCGTCATCGTAATCATAAGAGCGAAGCTGGCGAGGCAGAGGCATGGTCAGGTGAAGCAGTCTTCCCGTTTCGGTCGGGCGTCCGATCGAGAGGCGAGCGCCGAAGGGAGTGATGTCGATCAGTTTAGTCTTTTCAACCCAGCCGTGATCGGCGCTCTCGCGACAATGGACGCGGACGGGCAACGGAATTTCCAGGCGTTCGCGCAGCCGTCTCTGTAGGCTTCCAGGTCGCATAGACAGCTTCTCCCCCTTACTTGCAACGCGATTTGTCGGGCGGCCCTGCGGTGGCGGTCAACTCCGGCAGGGTCGCATCGATGGGCCCAATGAAAATTTCCGTCGCAGGAGTCTCACGGTATCCGCCGTCAATGGCGACGATGTGGCTGGCGTCAATCCCATGCTCGTTGACGAGCCACTCCTTCGCGCGCTCGGCCCGCTCCTGTGCCTGCGTCTCAGCGCCGCAGCGTCCGCCGTAAGCGATGATGTAGCCCTGCGAGTCCGGCGCGTGTCGCAACTCCGTCGCCAAACTCAGGAGACGCTCCTTCTCAAGATTGAAGGCGAGGTCGCCGTACGTGTCGAGCAGCCGCGCATCCTTCGGCCTCGCAACGTAGATGGCGCATGAGGCCATGTTCCGGCACTGCGCATCAAGACCGCTGACAGAGACGGTCGCCGTGATGCGCTGCCCGCCGAGGCCCGTCGTATCGACTGTGATCGACGGCGTCCCCTGTCCCGCGTTGACCGTCCCGCTCGAAAGCGACCAGGTATAGTTGAGGGCTGCGCCGGGGTCGTGACCGGCGACCAGCGCAGAGAATCTAAGCTGGGTGTCCTGCGCGACGATGTAGAGCGGGCAGGCGATCACCAGTTGAGGGCACTGCGCAGTGGGCGTCTGCGCAGCAGAGAGATCGAAGGGGCCGCCGGTCAAAGCTTTGTCGCGCGCAGGGGTGAACGACGCAGGCGTGTGCCGTGCGTTTCGGCTGTAGCCGGTGGGCACAAACAAGGTCGGAAGCGAAGAGCAAAGAAGGAGAACGAGCAGCTTGACTTCAAGGCTTTTCTTCATGGGGGCGTGGATTATATAGCTATTCGTAGCAGGGTGAAACTATTTCTCAATCATCTTGAGAATCGTCCAGGAGCCGGGTGGTGTTCTCCGTCACGCTCGGCGGCTGGGCCATCTCCGCCGTCTCCGCGCGCCACCTGTTGAACTCGCTGGCGGGCCGACTGCTGCTCTGCTGCGGCGGCAAAGCAGAGTGGGCGGCATAGCCGGAATGTAATTGCGCAGGCGGGGCGACGGGCGCGGTAAAGTTTACAGGATGCGGCTTCATGCTCTGCGCGCCTTCCTCAAACATGAGCGCGTAGACGAGGCGCATGAATCCGCCGACGGCGCAGACGATCGCAGCGATAGCGACGAACTCTCTGGGCAGCATACCGATCTTGGCGAGAATGGCCGCCAGCGGCACGATCAGACCTGTCAGCAGCATGAGCATCGTGCCCTGTCGAACGCCTCGATTGCGCGCCGAGCGACTGGTTATGCGAGTCTCCGCTTCGGGCCGCACGAGCGCGCCGTCGGTCAACAGCAGTTCCTTGACCACCTCAAGCTGGAAACCGCAGCGCGAGCAGAATCGCACTCCATTGGATGATTGCTGCTGGCCGCATTTTGGACAAAACATTGTAGACCTCATTCAGGAGAGACGAGCGGGAGCGCTCTTCAGCTTTGCTCAGGCGGGACGCTCAGTCCATGCGTGATGTCCCTTGCGCCAGCCTGTCGAGCGTGTCACCCGTGGCACGAAAGACCGTCCACTCGCTCATCGGGACGGCCCCCAGACCTTGATAAAACCTGATCGCCGGTTCGTTCCAATCCAGCACGGCCCACTCCACCCGACCGCAGCCGCGCTCCTTCGCCAGCCGCGCCAGATGAGCGAGCAGGGCGCGCCCGATACCCTGCCCGCGAGCGTGCGGTTGCACGTACAGGTCTTCGAGGTAGATGCCCGGTTGGCCCAGGAAGGTCGAGAAGTTATGGAAGAAGAGCGCGAAGCCCACAGCCTGCTCGTCCCTGTAAGCGATGACGACCTCCGCCATCGCCCGCTCGCCGAACAATGCCGTGCGGAGCAAGTCTTCGGTCGCCACCACTTCATCAGACATGCGCTCGTACTCGGCAAGCTCTCTGATGAAAGAGAGAATCACCGGGACATCACCTTCGCTCGCCTTCTCGATTCTCAGATTATCCATTCCGGTTGCTGAACTCATATGGCTTTACCCCTTAGCGAAGTCCGGCTGCAATGTGCCGTGTGCGGGAACAGGCTTTCGGCGGCGGTATCTGTTGCTCAGATACGAGAGCGCGAACGGGGCCATCAACATTACCGGCAGCACCCAGATCATGATATAGGACAAGTATTCGACCACCCCCAGCTTCCACGGAAGATACTCATTAACGTCTCTGAAAACGCGGTTGCCTTCGCTGCCGTAGAGCCCTGCGACGAAATCCACGTAGTCCGGCGCGTAGCCCTTTTCCAGATAGAACGGCTTGACCAAATCCGTGTTGGCCTCTATCTCGCGCATGTCGTGTTTGACGACGACCGCCAGATCGGGATCGACGACCCACCAGCGGTTATGCTCCTTATCCACCTCGGCCATCGCGACGACGTGGTCAGTCAAGAGCACTATACGCGAATCGACGCCGTGATCTTTGAGCATGCCCGCCATCACCAACGCGTGCAGCGAACATATCCCGACCCCTCGCTCGATGTTCTTGTAGTGGTTATAGAATTCGTACTTGCGATAGTCCCTCGGGCGTATGTAGCTTGCCAGGTAGAGCAGGTAGTTCTCGTAGACGGGCACTCGCAGGTTGTATTTAGCAATCCCTTCATCCTCCCAGTAATGCGCGATGCCTTTATTGACGGCGTCGTTCAACCTGAGGATGTAAGCTTCCGTCGATTCGCCCTGTCTTCTTTCGCCCGCCTGTAATAATTCCGCTTCGGTCAGGGTTATATCATCTTTGTCGCGCACCTTCGCCTCGTGATAGATCGCCGGATTCCTCATCGAGATAAAAAGACCCGCCACATTGATGCCGAGCAAAATGAGTCCGAGCAACAAAGCAATGATCTTGAGTTTGTTCATCTGGATAACCGTCTCCCGCTTTTGAGTATGCTGACGCGCGTGTGTATAGCCCGCTGTGGCAATCGACCGGCATATATTACCCGAATCGGGCCCGACCTTGAATCGTAGATCAGTCTTTAGTGCTGAAAGCGGTTTGCAGCCGGCTTTTTGCCTGGCGTGTCAGTACCGTCCTGGTGGGTAGTTGCGGCGTCGGCCGGAGCGGCGCGTGGTGAAGACGTGCGGGCGCAGGAAAGCTGAAGGCCGAATTCAAATGAAGAGGCACGCTGCAACGCCGCGTGTGCCCTGAGTCGTCGCTCAAACTTATATGCTTGGACGCAGGAGGCCGCGAAAGATTCCCTGCACCGTGACCTGCGCGGCGCGCAGGCGCATCGGGGCGAGCTGTGAATTGGCCGGACGCAATTCGACCTCCGAGCCGAAGCGATAGAGCCGCTTGAGCGTGGCGCGCGTGCCCTCGACGAGGGCGACGACTATCTCTCCGTCGCGCGCTTCCGTGCGATTCTCTATGAGCGCGATGTCGCCGTCGCAGATGTGCTCATCGATCATCGAATCGCCCTTAACCCGCAAGGCATAGACGCGCTCGGGCCGCACACGCCCCAGCAGGAAACGCGGCACGCTGATCGGCTGCGCGTCCTCGACGGCATCGATCGGCGCGCCCGCCGCGATACGTCCCAGCAAAGGCACTTCGCAGATCGCATCCGTCGGCGAATCCTCGATCGTGACGGCGAGGTTGAATGCGCCGTCGTCGCGCCGCCGCGAGAGCAGCCCGCGCCGCTCAAGCGCCGCGATGTGTTTGGCGATCGTGGCCTTGGAGGAGACGCCGAAGTGGCGCGCGATCTGCGCGTAGGAGGGCTCGTACCCGTGACGCGCGATGAAGCGCGTGATGTAATCGAGTATCTCTTTCTGTCGTTGCGTGCGTGGCAGCATGATACGTCTCCGGTTCTTCGATGCTGGTGGGACTACCGCAGCAGCCGTGGGCCCGTTCCTACAGGGTACGATTCGGCATCATAAGGGCGCGCTCGCCAAAGCGTCAAGCTTCTTGTCGGCGCGCCCTTCCGTCATCTCAGTTACAACCAACAGACCACATCCTGCGCCTGTGCGTTTCCCCCGACTAACGCTTGGAATACATGCTGAGCGTCTGCGGAAAGATGCGTACCGAGGCCGGCATCTGAGTCATCGACATCGCGGGCCCGGAAAGAAGCTCGTGCGCGTTCTTGCCATAGATCGCCTGGTTGAGGTCGTTGTCATGACCGATGACAGCGCCCTTCAAAGAGACACCGGCAAACACGCCCTTGCTGCGCGAGTAGCTCAGGATACCGGCATCGAGCGTCGCGTTGGTGGTCGCAGCCGCCGTGCGCCCGACCGGCCCGGCGGCCACGCTCGCCTCGCCGCCCATCTCGAACTTGTCTTCGAGGAGTCCGTTCAATCCTTCCTGGTTCATAATCAACAGCACGTAGTCTGTCGAAGAAGCGCCGATCTGCGCGCCGATGCTGCCGCCGCCGAGATTGAGGAAGGCAGGCTCGCTCCAGCCACCCTTGGCGCGGCGACTGACGACGCCCTGACCGCCGCTGCCGCCGACGATGAAGGCGGCCTTTTTGACGCCCGGAAAGACCACGATCGCTTCGGCCTTATCGAGCAACTCCTTCGGGATCGTATTGTCGGGCGTGCCCATGATCTGTCTGAAGACTTTGGCCGCGTCGTTGGCGTGGCGCGCGGCGTCCTTCGTCCTCTTATTGTTCGTCTGCGCGGGCGCTACCGCCACGGTCAGACACATTAAAGCCATTACGCCGAGCGCGTAAGCGGCGCGCTGTTGCAAGCTATGCTTCATACTTCTTCTTCTCCTCCTCAAGGTATTTGAACAGTCATTTCATTTTTCGTTTTACGCAGTGAGAGGCGGGCTTCCGTCTTACCTGCGCACGGAATAGCGAGCCAGCGTTTGGGGAAAGATGCGTACGCCCGGCGGCATGCGCTTCATATCGATCTTGCGGCTGCCGGTCAGGATGTCAACGGCCTTCAATCCATAAACAGCTTCGTTGTCGTCGTTGTCCGGGTTGATGACCGTGCCCTTCAATTCGAGCCCGGCAAACAGGCCCTTGCTGCGCGAGTAAGAGATAATGCCTGCATCGAGCGTCGCGTTGGTCGAAGCGCCCGCCGTGCGTCCGACCGGCCCGGCGGCGATGCTGCCCTCGCCTCCGATCTCGAACTTGTCCTCCAGCAGCCCCTTGATCGCCTCCTGGTTCATAAACAAGAGCACGAAGTCCGTGGAAGACGCGCCGATCTGTAAGCCTATGCTGCCGCCGCCCAGGTTGAAGAACGCGGGCGCGCTCCATCCGCCCCTGATTCTTCGGCTGATAACGCCGCGCCCGCCGCGTCCGCCGACGATAAATCCGGCCTTGATCACATCTGGAAAGACCGCGACGGCTTCGGCCCGCGCCAGCAGGTCGCGCGGAATCCCCTTGTCGGGCGCAGCCATAATATCGTTGAAAGCCTTGGCGGCCTTCTGCGATTGCCTCGCGGCCTCGTTGATCCTCTTTCTATTCTGATTCTGAGCCGGGGCTTCCCCCAAGAGGCCCAGCGCGAGCGCAAGCGCAAGCGCGCCCCGCAAGGCATGCTTCAAAACTGAAGGCTTCATACTTCGATACCCCTCCGACCGTCAGACTTCCTGATTATCCGTGTGGGCAAATGAAAGAGGAGAGCACACGTCTATCCGAGCCGGGATCAGGAAGCAATGATTGTACCGTGCTTTTCTAGCGGCCCAATATTACACCCGATAACGCGATAAAGTAAGGGAAAGAGAGAAACGAGAGGCGCGGACGCTTGAACGAAGCAGTGTCCCGCAGTCGCACAGAGCGTGCGCGCTTAGCATACATGGGTTAAAGGGGGTTCAGGGGCCGGGGCCGGGAAAAACCGAAACCCGCTTATCCATTCTTCCCCGGCCCCCGACCCCTTCTTTAGTGACCGTGACCGCTCATCTTCATCCGACCGGGGCGCAGGCGTATGAAGAAGCGATAGGAAGTCGGGTTGTCGCCGTAGATTGCGTCGAGCGCGGGGGGCTTGGAGTAAAAGGTGAAGTCGCTGCCGATGGCGACCGAGAGCTTTTCCGTATTCCACACGTCGCGCGCGACGCCGAGGGTGTACGCGCCGATGCGAAACTGCGGGTGCTGCGCGTGGCTTAGGCCCAGGGTCTTTAAATCCTCATCGCGCAGCAACTCATGCTTGTCCACCAGCTCAAGCCGCGTGTAGAGATAATTCCTGTCGAAAAAATTCACTGTGGATTCCGCCAGGTAGCTGTTCAGATGAAAGGTCTGTCCGCCGTGGCTTGCGCTGTTGCGTCCCCAGACGAGGCTCGAAGCCCAATTGCCGCGCGCGAAGCGTTTGTTATAACTGACGGAAGCGGTCGCGCGGCGCACGTCTCCGGGCTGCAATGCTTCTGGATTCTTCAACAGACCGTAGCTGATCTGCATGGCCCAGTTGTCGTTGGGCGCAAACGAGAGACGCGCCGAGCGCGAGTTCCAGGGATTGAACTCGAAGTTATAACGATTCTCGTCCGGCTCGCGCCCGTTGAAGAGAGAGCCTTCGAGCTTGAACCAGCGATAGGTGAAGCCCGTCGTAAAGACGCCGAAGGAGATGTGCGTCGAATCCTGCAAGTGATGCGAGAGCGGCGCAGAGGGGTTTTCGGACGCCGACCAGCGATGCATGAAGGCTGTGGGCCCAAGCGCGGGCTCGCCCGGAAAGCCGACGTAAGTAAACCATGTCGCGCGCTCTCCGACGGGCACGGTGTATGTTCCCGACAACTCCATGAAGAGATCGTGCGGGTGCTGCGCGTCGATGATGGCGCGCCCCTTGTAGGTCTCGCCCGTCTGGAAGAGTAAGGGTGAGCCGCCCTGCGGAAAGGTGAAGGGCTCAAGGCTGAACATGCCGCGCAATTGAAGCGTGCCGCGCCCGAGTCGCGTAAACGCCATCGGCATAATCCAGTTTGACGACTCGAACTTCGCAACGCCCCTGGGCCCACCCTGGGCATTGACGCCGAGCTTCATGTCGCCGTGCAGAAAGAGTAGCCAGCGGCCGGCCTTTTTGTACCACATATACATGGGCGTCGTGGCGGGCTGCCATGAAGAGCCTGAGCCCATCTGGCCCATCGCTATCGAGTTGCGATTCGCAGTGTTCGGCAGCAGGCGTATGTTCATCTGCTCGCCCGACATCTCAAGCGCGCCCATCTCCATACTGCCCATCCCGGAAGATGCGCCGCCGCTCATATCCATGCCCGGCATCGTGTCGTGTGTGCCGGCTGGCGGCGCTGCGCTGCCCCCTTCGCCGCCCGTCATGTTCTCCATGTTGTGGCCCTCGTGGCCTGACGGCGCGGCTGGCTGCGCTTCGCTCTCGCCGTGCTTAGGCATACCGGCAGGCGAAGGTGTAGGAGACGGCGCGGCCAGTGGCTTTGCCGACTCCGTATGCATCTCGTGCCCCGAAGGCATGGTCGTCTCTTCCGGCGCGGGCGCGGGTGCGGTCGCTGGGGTCGCAGTGGGCTCGGGCGCAGGCATGTTCATGCCGGGCATATCATGCTCTTGCACGTTCTCTGTCTGCGGCGCAGCAGGAGTATTAGGAGAGGTTTGCCGGGGCGCGTTCGCGCGTCGTGTCGGAGTCTTCTTCGGCGGCGCTGTTTTTCGCTTCGCGGGCTTAGGCTTTGGCTTGCTCATGCCCGGCATGTTGCTCATGTCGTGTCCCTCATGTTGGGCACGAGCCAGTAGGCCGGACGTTTCCCCGCTTAAGACTAAACAGGCCGCGACCAGTATGAGCGTATAAAATTTCGCGCGTAAGTAAAGATGAAACATTATTCCCCTCAAGCTAATGTTCAGTTCGACGAGCAGGGAAGAAGCTTCGCTTCCCCGCCCTCCGTTTGAAAACATGAAAATCTTTCGGCAAACGCACGCATGCGCCTGCCGGGATTTCCGGTAGAACCGAAATGTCCGAGGGGAACTTTTAGATGAGGAACACGCGCAGGAGTAGATGCTTACGGTTGGGCTGGCCGGGCGGAGCGCCTTGAACAGGGATGATGACGGACAGGAATTTGGCAGCAGGCGGCGCAAGCGCCTTTACCTCGTGCGAAGCCGGGCGGCTGTCCTCCGAGCCGTTCCGCTGCGATTCGCGCATACTGAATGGCGCTGTCGGCACGCTGTTGTGGCTGACGCAGTGGCGACATGATTCATCGATTCGCGCGAGCCCGCCCGGCTCATTGCTCGTCATGCCGGGCATCGCTTCCATCTCACCCGCCGCTTCACCCGAGCAATGCTCATCCGCCACGGCATCCTTCGACGGGCAACACGCATGATCGTCGTCCATCTTCATGACTTCGGCCGCCGCCGCCGTAGCCCTTACAGCGTGCGGGCACAACGCGACGGATGCGACACTGCCCCAGCCGCTCAATGTGAGCGCGCAGAGGAGAATGCCTACAAATAAGAGTTGACGACGCATAAAGTTGAAGCCCTTGGATGCCGTTTAAGGCGCGAACAGTTTACCACCGCGCGCTCGATTTTATAAAACACGAAGCTGCGAAACGTCTTGTGGAAGCTGTCGGCTGCGTTTTCGCGTCTGCGAAGAGGAGTGCCCGTGTCCTCTTTTGTGTATGCTAACATGCGCGCAGATTAAACGAAGAGAGGCGGACACCATTTGCAGCCGGAGACTGAGCAGCAGCATGCCGCGTGGGTCGAAGATACCCTGCGCGAGTTGACGATTGAGGAACGCATCGGACAGTTGTTGATGCCCGACCTGACGGGCACGCTTCTACATGAGGAGAGCGAGCAATACGCAAGGCTCATCCACTGCGTCGAGCGTCTGGGCGTCGGCGGCTTCATCGTCTACAACGGCGATGCCTTTACGACCGCCGCATTGACCAATCGCTTGCAGAGACGGGCGCGCATTCCGCTGCTGTTCGCGTCGGATTTCGAGGGCGGCGTAGGCATGCAACTGCGCGGCGGAACGCGCCTGCCGCGTGCGATGGCACTGGCGGCGACAGGAGATACGGAGTCGGCGGCAGCGGCAGCGCGCATCACCGCGCGCGAAGGACGCGCCATAGGCATTCACGTCAACTTCTATCCAGTGCTTGACGTGAACAACAATCCTTCCAACCCGATCATCAACACGCGCGCCTTCAGCGACGACCCCGAAACGGTGGCCCACTGGGGCGCTGCCTTTATCCGTGCCGCACAGGACGAAGGACAGCTCGCCACGGCCAAACATTTTCCCGGCCACGGCGACACCGCGCTCGATTCACATATCCTTCTCCCGACGCTGGACGCGACGCGCGAAAGATTAGAGCAGATCGAGCTGGCCCCTTTTCGCGATGCGGTGCGGCGCGGCGTGCGCGCAGTGATGACGGCCCACATCAATGTCCCGGCGCTCGACCATGAAGCGAAGGAAGCGCGCCCGGCGACGCTCTCGCCCGCGCTCGTCGACGGCATACTGCGACGTGAATTCGGTTTCGACGGGCTCATCTTTACGGACGCTCTCTCGATGGGCGCGGTCGCCGATCGCTACGGGCCCGGAGAGGCCGCCGTGCTTGCGGTCGAGGCCGGATGCGATGTGGTGCTGTACCCTGTGGATGCGGAGGCGGCACACGCCGCGCTCGTCGCAGCCGTGGCTTCCGGGCGGCTCACGCCCGAGCGTATAGATGAATCCGCGCGCCGCATTCTACGCGCGAAAGCCTGGTGCGGGCTCGCGCGCGAACGCGAGGTTTCGCTCGACAAGGTCTGGGAGGTGCTCGGCAGCCCGGCACACACTTCGACGGCGCGCGAGTTGTTCGAGCACGCGGTCACACTCATACGCGACCCGCGCGGTCTGCTTCCGCTCAAAAACAAGCGCGTTGCGGCGATCGTCCTGAAAGACTCCGTGCCCGTCTGGGCCCACGTGCTGCGCGAGCCCGCCGGGCTGCCCTTCTCGCGCGAAGTCGTCGCTAAGTTTCGCGCGTCCGTCATCGAATCGAGCGCGGAGGCCGCCGACCTGGAACAGATACGCGCGGCGACGGTCGATTGCGAGGTAGCGCTGGTGGCAATCTGCGCGCGCGTCGCCGCCTACAAGGGAAGCGTCTCGCTCGCGCATGCTCACGCCGAAGTCTTGCGAGCGCTGGATGATGCCGGTGTGCCGACCATCGTCGCGGTGTTCGGCAATCCTTACGTCCTGCCGCGCGTGCCGGAGAGGGCCACCACGCTCTTGACCTTCGAGTCGGCGGTCGAATCCGAAGAAGCGGCGGTGCGCGTCATCGCCGGTCACGCACCGGCGCGCGGGCGCTCGCCCGTCCATCTGCCTGCTGGCTACCACTGACCTTTTCTCTCGTCGTTTGACCGCGCGCCGCCAATGATGAGACGATGCACGGCACAAATCATACGGAGGACTGCAATCATGGAAATCGATAAGGACAAGATCGTGACGCAGGATGAGTTGGGCGAGCCAGCGCCCATCGACGAGGTCGAGGGCCGCGTCGAAGCCGAGATGAAGCGGCTCGAAGGCCGCGCCAAGGAGCGCGTCGGGCAGGGTCTCGAAGACCCCACCTTGGAACGCGAAGGCCGCGAGCTTGAGGAAGAAAGCGAACGCGAGCTGGAAGAAGAGCGCCGCGAAGAGCAAGGATGAGCGAAGGGCTACACAGCCTCGGGAGCCCCTGAAAGGGGCGGAAGAGTGTAGCCCACGGCGCGAGCCGTGGGTAGATTCATAGCCAAACGAAGTTAAGCCCCGGAGGGGCGTAAGAATCTCAACTCGCATTTCTTACGCCCCTCCGGGGCTTTTAACTCTTTGCTGGCGTAGCTTCCCATGACTCACGTCATGGGCTACATTCTGTCGCCCCTTGCAGGGGCTGATCATTCCGTGTTTCCGCTGCGGCTGACGGAGCTGCCGGTCTCGATGAGCCAGGGGCCGCGATCGTTGCCGGTGAGGTCTGAGTCTTTGACTGTTCCCGCGCCGTCGCTGAAGGCCCAGATGGCGGAATAGGCGTTGCGGTTGATCTTGCAGCGGCGCACCTGCGGGTCGCCGCCCTCAGAGATGGCGATGCCCGCGTAGGTGTTCTTGAAAATCTCGCAATCCTCGATCGTCCCCTTGCTGTTCTTCCAGACGAACATGCCGCTCACCTTGCTCTGTGAAATCTTGCAGCGCCGCACGGTCGGGTCACTATCGTCTTTGATCTCGATTCCCGCATAGACATGGGTTGTAATTTCGCAATCCTCGATCGTTCCCTTGCCGTGATTGTAGACGAAGATGCCGCCCGCCTTGCCGTTGTGGATTTTGCACTTGCTGATGTTGGGGCTCGCGTATTCGCCGATGGTGATTCCGGCATACTCGTTGCCGTAGATGTCGCAGTCCTCGATCGTCCCCTTGCTGTTCTTCCAGACATAGACGCCGCTCGCCTTGTTATCATAGAGCTTCGAGCGACGGACGGTCGTGTTGCTTCCGTCCTTGATCTCGACGGCGGCATTCGTGTTGCCGTAGATGTCGCAGTCCTCGATCGTTCCCTTGCCGTGATCGAAGACGAAGACGCCGCCAGCATTGCCGTCGTGTATCTTGCTGCGACGAATGATGGGGTCGGCCATCGTGCCGTGAATCGCCACCGAAGCCCAGGTGTCGGAAGTAATATCGCAGTCCTCAAGTATCAACTGCCCGCGCGGTATATCGACGGCGAAGAATTCCTTGGGCGCAGTCCGGGCGCGCAGCGTCAGCCCCCGGACAGTCGCCTTCTCCGTCTGCATACGAATACAGTTGGTCTCTGTGCTCTCGACGACGATGTCGCGCAGCGGCCCGTCGCCGACGATCTCCAACTCCCTGTCGATGGCGAAGCCCTCGTTGTAGAAACCCGGTCGCACCATGATGCGCGTGCCCGGCTCGGCGTTCCTGATGGCCTCGCTGATGGTGGTGTACTGCCCGCCCTGTTTGGCGACGATGATCGTCGGCGTCCGCAGCATACGGTAAGCGATGATGGCAGCGATACCGGCAAAGCCTATCAAGAGGACGATCGAGACGCCGACGATGATGGGCCAATAGCTACGGCGCGTCGTCGCAGCACCGGGCACGGCGGGTTGAGCGTAGCTTCCGTGCAGCGGCATGTAAGGCGTGGGCCCATACTGTGGCTTAGGACTGAATTGTGGCGTGCCACTACTGTGCAGAACATCGGTGCGGGCCTGCTCGGTCGATCGCGCCGAAGGGATACGCAACGTCTCCTGTGAATTGAGGGAGCCGGATTCGACGTGCAGGAGAGGCGCGCCGTCGTCGAGGCAAAAGTTCAGGGCTGCTTCATCCGAGTAGGTGCGGTCGCAGGCGGGACA
Source organism: Pyrinomonadaceae bacterium (assembly GCA_036522655.1). Classification (GTDB taxonomy): domain Bacteria; phylum Acidobacteriota; class Blastocatellia; order Pyrinomonadales; family Pyrinomonadaceae; genus DASQYE01. The sequence continues at coordinate 33,787 of DATDFK010000030.1, forward strand.
GCGTCTCATATGGGCCTCCGATCATCTACAACAAGAGGCGCACCGCTCAAAGCTTTCACGGCGAGGGATGGCGGGTGATGCGAACGGCGCGCAGTTGAAAATCCGTCTGCGTTCTGGGCGCTGCGCCTCTCCTGGGCCCACGCGCGCGCGGGCTCGACACGGGCGCTGACATGGCTTGCAGCCAACCTTGAGCGGTCTTCAAGCTCAGACCTTTTCGTTGACGGCCTGCTCGATGGCATCGCGCATCTGCTGCGGCGTTTGCGTCGGGCTGAAGCCGACGAAGCGTTTGAAGACGCGACCGTCGCGTGTGATGACGAAGCTCTGCGGGATGGAGTTGCGAATTTGTCCCTGCATCAACCCGAGCGCGAATTCCTGAGATGCCCAGCCGATGGTGTAATTGATGTTATGGTCGCGCATGAAGCTTTTGACCTTCTCCGCATCATCCACTGGGTCTTCGTTGGTGAGGCCGATCAACTCCACGCGCCCCTTATACTCGTTGGCGATCTCGATCAGGTGCGGAATCTCTATCCGGCAAGGCCCGCACCAGGTGGCCCACAAATTGACGATCACGACTTTGCCCGCGTAGTCCGAGAGCTTGATGGCCTTGCCGTCGATGGTCTTCAACTCGGTCGTCATCAGGCTGGAGGGCAGCGGGGCCGCAGCCACCGGCCCACCACTGCCGGGCGCGCTCGTCTTCGGCGCGCTCTCATTGGTTTTCGTCGTTTCCGGGCTCCGGCTGCAACTCGAAACGCCGAAGGCAGCGATGAGCGCCAGCGCGATCAGTGTGAACGCCATGCGCGCGGGCGTCCAGAATTTATGCGTGCGAGCGGGCGACTGTTTTGGAGAAGTCATACGATCAAATCTTCCTTTTCTTAAATCCTCAGACCTAGGGCAGAGAGACGGGCGCGACGCGAAACGTACTGATGCGCTGTAGGTCAGTGCCGACGATAGCATATTCGCCGGGCAGAAGCGCCTCGCGCGGGCGTATCTCCATGTAAACCATACCGCCGTCGCGCCCGAGCACGCGATAGCGCGGCTTGACTATCTCTTCGGACGCGATGGCATAGCCGCGCAGGCCGCGCTGCGTAATCGCCGTCACACGCCGCGCCCCACGCTTGTTTGTCAGGCGGACGAGAAACGGCGGGTGCGCGTCCTTTTGATCCGGGACGAACACGTAAAGACGCGGCTCGTCAGTTTTGACGAGCGTGGCGGCGCTCGCGCCCTTCAGTTCGACGTAACTGATCTTATCGCTTTTCGCCACGTCGTCCGTTTTGATCGGCATCGTGCCCGTCTCTAAAGGCAACGCCGTGAGCGCGCCGCGCTCGTCCGCCAGATAGATGAGCGTGCGATCGGCGGGCGGCGTTGGTATCGAATCCTGCGCGAAGGACGAGCGGCTGAAAGAGGCGGGATACGAAATACTCGCGACGGCAAGCAACACGACACTTGCGGCCAGCGCCGCGAGCTGTGTCCAAAAAGGCTTTCTCAAATTCGTCATACCTCTCGACCGACCAGAAATAAATTAACAGGGATGGACAGAAAAGCAAGGATGAAGGATGAAGGATGAAGGATGAAGTAAAAGCTATTAAGACAGTAAAGCATTCCTTTCATCCTTCATCCTTCATCCTTGCTTTTATCCGATGTCCTGCGATCTGAGCGCCATGATGGTCGCGGTGATCAGAGCGAAGAACATGATGAGCAGCACGATGGGGTTTAAGAGAGCATGGCCCCACGGGTGCAGGAAGTCTACGTAATTGCTCAGGTCGTCGGGGATTTTCTCGGCTGTCGGCACGACCGGCGCGTCGCCGAGCTTGGGCGCTTCGGGTTGGACGGCGGACGTGTCGCCCTGTTTCAGGCGGGCAACATAGTCGTTCATCTTCTTCTCGAAGTCTGCCTGATTGTCTTCGGCGGTCTTCTTGTAATTATCTATATCGCGCCGCGCCCGGCTGATGTTCTCGTCGTTCAAATCCTCGACGTGCTTGTAGAGACCGCGCCCCTCGTTCGTCCCCTCTTTTTCCGAGCCCTCTTCGCGCAGGGTATCGAGGTTGGAGAGACGCTTCATCTCGTCGAAAGACCAGGTGGCGGGCATGAAGAGGCCGACGAGCTTGGATGTGCCGGTCGGCACACCGACCAGTCCCGAAAAGAGAATCTGCGGGATGAGAATAAGCGGCACAAGGCTCGTCGCCATCTCGGAGGTTCTGACCACCGCCGAGATAAAGAGCCCGAGCGCGATGCCGACGATGCCCGTCAGAATCATGACGAGAATCTGCGGGAGGCCGAGCATGTAGCCCTGCAACTTCATCATCCCGGCAAGGTCAAAGAGCTTGAGCGTGCCGAAGAGCAGCACGCATTGCACGCCGACGATCATCGAGAGAATCAAAAGCTTCGAGCCGACATAGGGCAGGAGGCCGAGGTTGACCATGCGCTCGCGATTATAGACGGCGCGCTCGCGTATGATCTCGCGCGCCGAGACGGAGGTTCCGAACCAGACGGCGACGAGCGCGAGCACGAAGAAAGGAAAGTCGCGCGGCGCATCCTTGCCCACCACCAGGTATGTCAGGAAGGCGACGATCGGAGCCTGTCCGAAGAGGATCAGCAGGTTGAAGCGGTCGCGCCCGAGCACCTCCATGTAGCGGCGAGCGAGGGTGGCCCACTGCCGAACAGCATCCGTCACGCTCGGACGCCGCTTGGTCGGCGCTACCTGCTGCGCGTCGCGCTTCAGCCCGCTCAAGGGCTGCACGATGTTGCGCTGGTATTGCGGCGTGCGCTGAAAGCGCCGCTTCCATTCCTCCGCGACGGCTTCGGCGATCTGCTCTTTCTGTTTTTTGAAGGCGGCCTTCTGCTCCTTGGTCGCGTCGGGCGGCAGGGGCGGCATCTTCGCGATCTGTTCGTCGATGGGAGCTTCGAGCTTGTCGTAGAGGTCTTTGAAGCTGTCTGCCTGAACGTGCGCCAGCGCCTCCTGCGGCGCGCCGTAGAAAACCAGCTTGCCTCTCATCATGACGACGATCTTGTCGAAGAGCTTGACGTTCTCCATCGCGTGCGTCGTCAGGATGACGGTTCGGCCCGACTCGGCGATCTGGCGGAAGAGCTTCATGATCTTCTCTTCGGTCGCCGGGTCGAGCCCCGAGGTCGGCTCGTCCAAAAAGATGACGCTCGGCTTGGTGATTAGCTCGACGGCGATGGAGACGCGCTTGCGCTGGCCGCCGGAGAGTTGGCCCACGGGCACGTCCCTGCGCTCGGAGAGCCCCGTCACGTCCATCACTTCTCCGACGATCTGGTCGATCTCCTGCGTCGATACGTCGCGCGAAAGCCGCAGGCGCGCGACGTAGTAAAGGGTTCGATAGACGGTCAGCTCCCTGTGAATGATGTCGTCCTGCGGCACGTAGCCGATGGATTGCTTGAGCGAGTCAAGGTGCTGGTAGAGGTCTAAGTTATTAATCAGGACGTGGCCGCTCGAAGCCGGGCGCATGCCGTTCAGGGAATCCATGAGCGTGGATTTGCCAGCGCCGGAGGGGCCTAGAAGGCCCACGAACTCGTTGGGCTGAATCGTCAGGTCAACGTCGTCGAGCAGCTTGATCATGCCGCCGCCCGAGCGGTTGGGCACTTCCTTGGTGATGTCTATGACATCGATACGCGTCTTCGAGCGCGTGTCGAAGATGGCGACGCCGCGCTGCGGGTCTGCCTGCAAGACGAATGGGCCCACCTGCACGATGTCGCGATTCTGGACGGGACGACGGCCAGTGATGCGCGTGCCGTTGATGTAGACGCCGTTGGTCGAGCCGACATCCTCGATGATGATCTGGCCGCCCGAGTTCAGAATCCGCGCATGGTGATTGGAGATTTGCAGGCCGTCGAGATGAATATCATTGTCCGGCGCGCGACCGATCGTGAGCTGCTGCTTGCCGTTGAAGCCCAGTTGCATTAGTAACTGCGGCTGCTGGCCGCCGCCCGCTCCGATCGACGGCTTCTGCTGTTGCAGCGAGCCCGAGCCGGACTTGACGACCATCGTGTGCATGCCCGCGACTTCGGCCAATGGGCCCGAGACGGGGGTGACGGGCGCGACGGCCGGTGCGCCGACGCCTGCGACGGCACGCTGTCCCGCGTGCTGCGCCCCGGCGGGGGCCGGGTGCGAAGGGTCAACGAAGCGCAGGATGGGCCCACCCATGCCTAGCTGTATGCGGTCGCCGTCATAGAGCGGCGTTGGAGTGGTGATACGCTGGTCGTTGAGAAGCGTGCCATTGAAGCTGCCCTTATCGACGAGGATGAACTGGCCGTCGCGGCGTTGAATCTCGGCGTGACGACGCGAGACGACCGCCGCCGATGCCTCGATCGCCACATCCGTCGCCGGGTCGCGCCCGAGCATCATCAAGTCCTTGGTCACTTGTATGCGCTCAAGCTGGCCCGTCGCGCTGCGTACGATCTCGACGAAGGCAGGTTGCGACGGTGGCGGCGCAGCTTGCCTCGGCACGGGCTGCGGCTGTTGCGGCGGCGGTGCTGGCTGCGGCTGTTGTTGCGGCGGCGGCGGCGCGGGTGGAGCAGCCTGCGGCGTGGGCGTCGGCGACGCTGGCGGCTGTGAGGGGACTGGCGGGGTTGCCAGCATATCGCGGTGCGTCTCCATTTCGGCAAAGTCGACGGGCGCGGGCTTGGGTTGATCCTGCTCTATGCGTACGACGCGCATGACTGGGCCGCCCGCGCCAAACTGCGCGCGCGCGCCTTCGTGAACCTCTACGGGCTCTGTCACGCGCTGGCCGTCCAGAAACGTGCCGAAGCTCGAATTGGTGTCAACCAGCAGGTAACGCCCATCCTTAAAACGAATCTCGGCGTGGCGGCGCGAGACCATAGGCCACTCCGTCTGGTTGAAGACGACCTGGCACTCCGCCGGGTCGCGTCCGATCTTGACGATGGGGCGTTCGTATATGCGCTCGGGCTTCTGTTGCCCGTTACTCTCTTCTGACAGAACTATTTTCATAGCAGTCTACCTTGATAATTTTTTGGTTTGATGATTTTCGGGCGCGCCTGTCGGGGGCGGTCACTGGCCGAGCTTGAACGAGTTTAAGATCACGGGCAATTCGCCTCGCACGCCGACATCATCTATGCTCTTTAACTCCGGCGCGACTGAGGTCGCCAGCATCAATAAAGTCACACCGCGCCGGTCGCCTTCGCTGCCCGGTGGCAGGAAGACGACGCGGCCCCAGATGGTTATGTCGCCCTTCTCCGTCCCGCGCGAGACGCTCTGAAAGCGAAACTCGTAACCGTCGATCGAGTTGATCTTCGTTTCGCCCTCGGAGAGTTTCTTGTACTCGGGGAAACTCGCCGTGAGCTTCGAGTCGAAAGACTTGACGAGACTGGGAAAGATGGGTCGGTCGGCTTCCACCGTGCCGTTGCTCTCGTAATAGCCGACGGCGAAATTCTCCTGCGTGAAATCCGGTGGCAGGTGGCGCTCGACCTTGACGAAGTTGCTGGAGCCTTCGCCGCCAGCCTTCGGGTCAAGCTCCCAGGTCTTCGGGTAATAGAATGAGAAGTCCGCGAAATGCTGTGCGAGGAGGCTGTTGAGATTATTGCTGGAGCTGACGTACCTGTTCGCGTCTGGCGGCGGCGTCAAGACCGGGCTCGGGCTTGCGCTGGCCGTCACGTTGTCATTCCGGCTGGTATTGGCGTTTGCTTTGTCGTCCGTTCTGGTATTGATGGACGTGCCGCCGCCGGTGGACTTCTCCGTCTTGCTCATCATGAACCAGAGCAAAGCGCCGCCCGCACCAAGACCGAGCAGCAGCAGCGCTGCGATTCCGCCCAGAATCAGCGGCAGCTTACTCGACTTCTTCGCGGTTGGAGCGGGTATGGGCGCGCCTGCCTGTAACGGCGCTGACTGGACGGGCTGTTGCGGCGGCGGCAGCGGCGCTGATGTGGGCAGAGGGGCGGAGACGGGCGGCTGTAGAGCCGAAGAGGTCGGCCCCTGCGTCGGCCCCGTCACGTGGCTCTGGAATTCAGTGGTCGGCGTGGGCGGCCCGCCCGCCATTGTCCTGCCCAGATCGGGCGGAGTGATCGGCGCAGTCACGCCCGGCTGCCCCGGCGGCGGCGGAAAATTCGTCTGCACAGTCTTGTTGAGATCGATAACCGTCGGCGCGCCCCCGGAAGCCGAAGCGTCCCCCAGGCGTCCACCGTCGAAGGTACAAAATTTCTGGCTATCGTCCTGATAAGTACGACCACATTTCGGACACTGCTGCATATGATTCCTCACCGAAAGGCGGAAGGATGAAGGATGAAAGAAATGCTTTTCTTGTCTTGAAAGCTTTTACTTCATCCTTCATCCTTCCGCCTTCATCCTTTGTTTCTAGCGTCGGCCAGCTTGCTCTGTATTTCCGTGTTGCTCGGGTCGAGCGCGACGGCGCGTTCGTAGGCGCGTGCGGCATCTTTAGCGCGCCCGGCTTTGAGGTAAGCATCGCCGACGCCGCTCAGCCCGTAAGAGCCTGCCAGGAGTTTGCGGTCTCCGGCGGAAGCGAACTCCCCGGCGCGATTGAGAATACGCTCCGCGTCTTCGAGTCGCTCGGCGCGCAGGTAGGCGGAACCGAGCACATAGTAGGGCGCGAAGCTGCGCGGGCTCACTTCTATCGCCATCTTCAGGAGCGGCTCGGCCTCGCTGTAGCGTTTCTTCAAGACCAATGAGCGTCCGAGGAAATAGTTCGCGCTCGGATTGCGCGCGTCCATTTCGAGCGCGCGGCGCAGGAGCGGCTCGGAATCGTCGAAGCGATTCTCGGATTGCAGCGTCTCCGCGATCAGTATGAGCGTCGGGGCATCACTCGCCAGCGAGATCGCGCGACTGTAGAAGGGGTCTGCCTCGCTCGCGCGATTCATCTTGCGCAAGAGGTGGCCCATATGCACGTGTGCGATCGCGGACGAGGCGTCCAACTCTACGGAGCGACGGTAGGCTGCCTCCGTCTCGGCGGTCAGCACGCCGCGCGTCTCCAAAGCCTGGCCCAACCGATCGTAAGCGACCGCATTCGTGGATTGAAGCTGGATGGCGCGCCGCGCCGCCTGCTCCGCGTCGGCCAGCCGCTTGGCGTTGTTGCCGCCCGTGCGCGGCTGTATAAGGACGAAGCTCAAAGCGATCTGCGCGTCCGCCGAAAGCTGGTTCCATTCCACGGCCTGACGATAGGAGCGCTCGGCCTCTTCCCAGCGCTGCTGGTCTGTATAGATATTGCCGAGCGCGTAGGCTGCGCGCCATTCGCGCCCCTTCAACTGCAAGGCGCTGCGATAAGCCCGCTCGGCATCCGTGTAGCGCCGCGCGTCGCGCGCTTCGTTGCCCTCGTCAAGCGCATCCTCCACGCGCTCCTCCAATTCGGCGGACGCGGCAGCCGAGGCAGCAGGACGCCCGCCACCACCGCCGCCACCGCCGCCGGGTCGTCGCGCCGTCGTGGCGGGCATCCTATTGGTCGGAGGCTTGATTCCGGGCGTGCGTCGTCTGCTATTGGTCTCAGGGTTCTTCGGTCTGAAGATGCCCGCCGCTCCACCCAGGTCGCCGCCCACATCCTGCGCTTTGATGTTGGACGCGGCACTGAGCACAGCGCCGATCAGGAGCGCGAGGATTAAGAAGCCGGAGCGCCGTTTACTGCTATCGGGTTTCATTGCTTTACCTCTCATCAAACGTGTTGACTTCCCGTGCAAGACTGACCGTTCGCGTTTGTCCGAACCGCCCCGCCCTTCGGTCGTTCCGGGAGGCGGAGCGTCTTTCCGATCGTATATTGATTCAAAGCTCTTGAGGCGTCGCGGAGTGCCGTGTTGTAGCTTGCTCTTCGGGAGCCGCGCGACCACGGGATATGTCTGCCGTAAAACGAAACGCGTGAACGCTCTGCAATCAAGCTGGCCGGGCCTCGGTAGCTTTCTGCTTGCGAAGCGCTAATTCCTTTCCCTGTTATGAGCCCGCGCGCACGAGGCGGAAGCCTAGCGTCGTGTGCTTGGTCGAGGCCGGAACCCAGTCGCGGAAGGTCGCCGTAATCGCTCGCTCGCCCGACGGGTCGCTCGCATAGGAGCCGCCTCGCATCACGTATGAGTCCTTGTCCTGT
>DATDFK010000031.1:0-66304 GCA_036522655.1 Pyrinomonadaceae bacterium
ACTCGCATAGACCCGATGATCGCCCTGCGATACGAATAAAGAGTCCACATGCTCATTCATAACGCAGGGCGATCATGGGATCGACCTTAGTGGCGCGACGTGCTGGAATATAACTGGCCAGCAAGGCCACGCTCATGAGCACCATCGAGATGGTAATGAACGTTGTCGGGTCAGTCGCGCTGACTCCGAACAGCAGGCTCGACATCACGCGCGTCAAGATAAAAGCCGCGACGAGACCAATCGAGACGCCGATCAAGACAAGCTTCAATCCATGTCCGACGACAAGCCTCAGCACATCGCTACGCTGTGCGCCCAGCGCCATGCGTATGCCTATCTCGCGCGTGCGCTGCGCGACCGAGTAGCTCATCACGCCGTAGAGTCCCACCGCCGCCAGAACGAGCGCCACCCCGGCAAAGATGCCGAGCAGCAGCATACTGAAACGCTGTCGCGCGACCGATTCGGCCAGCACCTCTTCCATCGTACTGATGTTGGAGACGGGCTGGTCTCCGTCTATTTCCCACACGGTCTTGCGCACCGTCGCCGCCAGGCTCGTCGGCTCGACATTCGTTCTGACGACGAGCTGTCGCGGCGGTAAGAACGAAGTCTGTGCATAAGGCAGATACATCTGAGGCTTCGGGTCAGCATTAAGCTGAAATTGCCGCACGTCCTTCACCACTCCGACGACCGTTAACCACGGGTTAGTAGAAGCGGACGACCCCGATTTGATGCGCTTCCCGAGAGCATCTTCACCGGGCCAGTATTTGCGCGCCATCGTTTCGCTAACGACGACCACCCCCGTCGAGTCTGCCCTGTCCTGCTCGTTGAATTGCCGCCCCTGCAACGCCTCTATGCCCATCGTGCCGAAGTAATGCGGGCTGACGACTCTCGTCACCACAATGTTTCTCTGGTCAGGCGGAGGGTCTGGGCGTCCCTCGATGCTGATTCCGATAGAATCGCCCTGCATGACTAAAGGTATCCAGTTGGTGACGGCTGCCGATTGCACGCCCGGCAGGGCTTCGATACGCTGTATCAGTTCAGTGTAAAAGGCTGAGCGCCGCGTCTGGTCAGCATATTTCAGCCTTGGGAGAATGACGTTCATCGTCAACAGATTGTCCGCGCGAAACCCCGGGTCAACATTGCGCAGGCGCATGAAGCTGTTAATCAATAGCCCAGCGCCGATCAGTAGGATGAGCGAGACGGCGACCTCTGCGATCACCAGCAGTCCGCGAATACGATTGCCACGACTTCCCGCGGCAGAATCCCTGCCGCCTTCTTTCAGTGTTTCATTGAGATTGAATTTTGATGCCTGCGTGGCCGGGGCCAAACCGAAGATCACCCCCGTCAACAACGAGACCAGAAGAGTGAAAATCAGTACCCGGCCGTCAATGTTGATGGCCTTGACTTGGGAAATGTTCTCCGGGATAAAAGTTTTCAGAAGCTTGACGCCCCATAGTGACAGCAACAATCCACCGCCGCCGCCGAGCGCTGCCAATAGAATGCTCTCCGTCAAAAATTGTCGAATCAAACGCGAGCGGCTCGCGCCGAGCGCGGCACGCAGCGCTATCTCTTTTTGTCGCACGGCGGCTCGCGCTAAAAGCAGGTTGGCGACATTCGCGCAAGCGATTAAGAGGACGAACCCGACCGCGCCCAACAGTACCAGCAGCGCCGGTTTGATGTCTCCCACAACCTGTTCGTGCAGCGGCACGACCGCAGCGCCCAGACCCATATTGGTGTTTGAATATTGCTGCTGAAGGCGAACGGCGATCGCGTTCATCTCCGTCTGCGCCTGTTGCAGAGTCACGCCCGGCTTTATGCGCGCGACGACCTTCAGATAGTGTCCTCCACGATTGGCCGCTTCCTGAGCAGTGAAGGCGATCGGAGTCCAAAGTTCGTCCGTCCGGCTGGGAAACTGGAACTGCGGCGGCATCACGCCCACCACCGTATAGCTCTCGCCATTCAAGTTGAGAGGCTTCCCGATGATCGTCACATCAGAGCCGAACCTGCGCTGCCACAATCCATGACTCATGATGACCACGCGATTCGCGCCCGGTTGATCTTCTTCCGGCAAGAACGCGCGGCCTAATTGTGGCGCAACGCCCAGCAGCGGGAAGAGACTGGCCGAGACACGTCGCCCCTCAATTCTTTCCGGCTCGCCGACACCCGTCAGGTTAAAGCTCATGTCGGCGATCGCTGCCATGCCTTCAAAGACCTGATTCTGATCACGCCAGTCAATGTAGTTGGCCGGTGCGGGCGTATCGCGTGGAAATCCTTGTGTGGTCGCATCCTCCCAGACCATCACGAGCTGGTCGGGGTCTTTATAAGGCAAGGGCCGCAGCAGGACTGTGTTGACGACGCTGAAGATCGCGCTGTTCGCGCCGATTCCCAGCGCCAAAGCGATCACGGCGACAATTGTGAAGCCAGGATTTTTCATGAGCATACGCACGCCGAAGTGCACGTCCTGCCACAACGTCTCCAATGATCTGAAACCCCACATAGCGCGACTATCCTCCTTAGACAAAGTGACGCTTCCGAAGGTCTTCAACGCAACATAGCGCGCCTCCTCGGGCGTCATTCCGACTTCAACATTCTGCTCAGTCTCTAACTCCAGGTGCGTGCGGATTTCCTCTTCCAACTCCACTTCCGCACGTCGCCTATTGATCTGCCGCACGACGTAACTAAATTCGTGCCACCAACTCATGCTTACCCTTCCTCTTGGGCCGGATTGAGAATCCTGCCGATGGCAGCGGCCAGCCGTTCCCACTTTGTTGTTTCCGCAACCAGTTGCTTTCGCCCGGCAGCCGTCAGGCGGTAATACTTCGCGCGGCGGTTATTCTCCGACGTGCCCCATTTGGCAGTAATCCAGCCCCGTCGCTCCAGGCGCTGAAGCGCCGGGTATAACGAGCCATGATCAACCTTGAGCACATCACCCGAAGTCTGTTGAATCAGATGGGCAATGCTGTGGCCATGCTTCGGGCCAAAGAGAAGCGTCCGCAGTATCAGCAGGTCGAGCGTGCCCTGCAAAAGTTCTATTTGCTCTTGATTGCCAGCCTCATTCATCATGAAAAGACGACACCTTCATCCTTTAGTAGAATGTCTACCGGATAGTAGATTCCCCTTAGGTAGAATGTCAAGGGGAAATGTGCAAGCGCCAGGGAGAAGACTTTATGCCTGCTTGTGGTGAGTAAGATATAAGAATGATTCCAGTTGTCGGCGGGGTAGGGGAATGTTCGTAGAGGACTCCCGTTTATGTTTTTGATCTTTACAGGGTGGCTTGTTGCAGACGGGTTAGGCTTGGATAGCAAGCGCACGCGCTCTCTCTGTGTAGCGCGTGCGCTTGCGGTGCTTTACTCGATAACGTGCTCAGGGGGCGGTGCTAACATGTCCAGTTCACCGCCGGTCTCGTATTCGGCAGGGAATTTCTTGCGGAGCGGCTCTTCGAGCGCGGTGTAGACAGCTTGCAAATCCGTCGAGAAGGTGACGCCCACGGCTTTGAGCGCGTCCTTTGTACGCTGCCCTATGCTGCCGTCTATGTTGCCGATGTTCTGTCCCAGGCGGATGAGGCCGCTCTGGATGGCGGCGGCGGTCTGATTCTGACCGAACTTGTCGACCTTGACACCAATGGCGAGGATGGCGCTGGCGGCCATTGCGGCGTAGGGCTTCAGGAAGTTTGTGCCCTTACCGCTCTTGTAATAGTCGTAAACGATCTGGTGGCTGCCGCGACAGTCGAAGTGCCAGGACTCGCTGACGCCTGCAATCGGCTTCTCTATGATGGGCGAGAGGCCGACGGCTTTCGCTATATCCCAGAAGTCGGCGAGCTTGATTTTGATATGTGCCAGATCGAGATCAAAGGCGCGCCCGGCTTCGTGTAGGCTGCCGCCGGGAGCTGGGCTGAAGGCTTTCTTCCTTTTATTCACCCAATCCATGTGTGACTGGAATTGCATGTCATAGCTGCGAAAGAGGTCTGACAGGTAGAGGTGTCCGCCTTTGGCTTCGAGCGCGGCGCTGGCGTCGTTGATTGCCTTCTGCATGTCCGGTGTGCAGCGCGCCATCTTCTTCGGCAGCGGCATGCGTGCGCCTGCGGCATTCTTGTAGATAGAGAGGATTGCTATATCATTAAGGGGGGTCTTCATAACGTTTCTCCTTCAAAGCTGTGGGTGGCCGCACCCGCGCTCTTAACGAGCGGGCTGAAGCGTGTGCAGCGTAGGATTGATGCGATGAATAGTCAAGCGAAATATCCTTCGAGTCCGATAACGCCTCCTCGCTGCACATAATCCCAACGCCGGTTTCAGCACCCCGCTCATCAATCACTGTTTTGAGTTTTGACGCTCCTCTTACCAAGGGTGTCACTTGTAAGAGATGATCACCTGCTGCGGTGTGGGCGGAAGTTGATGTAGCTCGCTGCTGCTGAAACCGGCGTTGGCGAACATCTTTTCAAACTCTGCGAAAGTGTAAGCGTCACCGCTGGGTGTTGAGCCGAGCATGACCAGGCTGAACATGGCTGAGGGCGGCGGTGAGATGCGATCTTCATTGGGCACGAACTCGACCGTCACGGCCCTGCCGCCTTCGACGAGGGCGGCGTGAACCTTACGCAGAAGGGTCTCGCAGGTGTTTACGTCGAAGTGGTGTAAGAAGTTGGTCAGCAGCACTATGTCGTAGTTACGTCCGAAATCCACTTCAAAGGCGCTGCCGGGAAGCGTGCTGTAACGATCGCTGACTCCCGCCTTCTGCGCATTTTCCTGAGCCACTTCGAGCACGTTGGGCCAATCGACGGCGATGATCTCGGCGTCTGGATTATGCTGTGCCACGCTGATGCCGAACATCCCATGACCCGCCGCAATATCAAGCACCTTAAGCTTGCGCCCCGGTTGCATCTCTATCAACTTGGTCATCATCTGCGCGGGCATCGTCATCATAGGGGCCATCGCGCGTGCGAACTGAACCCAGACGGGATGCTCTGGGGCGACTGTTCCATCTTGAGGAAGAACCGTACCGCCTTGACGGACGGCGTCTGCCAGATCATCGAAGCCGTGCATGAGCATAGGTGAAAGAAGAAATTCGGTGACGCCGCCCATGTATGCCGGTGAGTGTTTATTTAAAAACACGGAGGAATCTGGAGTGAGGTTGTAGCCGCCATCACCTTTCGTGAGAAAGCCCATGACGGTCAGGTAGTCGCATAGAATCCTCATGCCGCGCTCACTTGTATGACACCTGTCGGCCAGGGCCTGAGCCGTGGCGTTACCTTCTCCTATGGCTGTGAAGACTTCCAGGTCGATCGCCGCCTTGATGGCCGAAGTGCGCTGGTAGGCGTTAACGGTTTCAAAGAGCAGAATGGGCGAAGGCTGTGATTGTTGTTCAGTCATGATTATAACCTCAGAGCAAAATGTCTCCCGAGCAGGATCGCTTTGAACCTCTATTGGCCCTGTCGGTTTTAGCAAACCTTCCCTTCTTTGTCATGTCACAAATTCGCATCCGACCATCGCCGTTATCGGACGGAGGGGTTTTGTTCGGAACCTCATGTCTACAAATCATAACGTTGACGCTCAGTTTGTCGCGGCGTAGAATCTCGCGCACCCGGCGAACGCGACAAATGCTACCGGGCGCAAGTTGAAGGCGAGGCATCTTGTCGCGCTTAGACTTTATCATCGGCGTCGAAACACACTATTACTTTCCCGCCTAAAACTACTTATGCCTGTCAGGAACAAGACACCTGCCTCCGACGCAAGTGGGCATAGAAGGTCAATACTACTCTTAATCTTAGTATTGACGTGCACTCCTTATGGGCCCACCGCCGCGCAATCTCAACCGTCGCAAAAAATCGTCAGCGAAGGAATAGCCGTAGAGTTTACCGTCGCTCCTCTCGAACCGGAAAAGGGAGGGGCGGCGACGTTACAGGAAGGGATCGAAGCATCTGTCCGCTTCAAAATTACTGACAGCAATACTGGTCGACCTGTGACCAACCTGCGTCCGGCAGCCTGGATTGATTTGAGGGAAGACGGGGCCGTCCCCGATGCACGGCAATGCCGCGAGAGAATCCAGTCGTTTCTGCAAGCGAGTTTGACGGAGCGCCCGGATATAGACCTCAACGCTTACCTGATTCTGGCCCTCAATCAGGAGCCGAACATCTCCGTCATCGATCCGATCTCAGGCTTTGGCGGGAGTAAGCTCTATACGCTGATCTCCCTGAACAGCCCCGGCGAAGATTGGGTGATGACCAATGACAAGCAAAGGCTTTTCGTGACGATGCCACTGGCCGGACAGGTCGCCGTCGTGGAGACCGCCGGTTGGAAGGTACTCGCCAATCTCGATGCCGGAGCGAAACCGACGCGCATCCGTTTACAGCATGATGAAAAATATCTGTGGGTCGTGAATGAGACGGAAGACGGCGGGGTGACGGTCATTGACTGGCTGACGAAGAAACAGGTCGCAGGCTTCAAGACAGGGCCGGGTCATCATGATATTGCTTTGACGGATGATGATCGCTACGCCTTTGTGACGAATAGGCAAAGGGGAACGCTCTCTATCATCGATGTGCCGAAGATGATGATGATCAAGGAAGTCCCTGTCGGCTCCCGAGCCTCCGCGCTCGGCTATTCTTCTTTGAGCAAAGCGGTCTATGTCGTCAATGAGAGTGATGGAACGATTGTCGCCGTCGGCGGCCCGCGCCATGAAGTACTGGCCGGCATCAAAGCGAAGCCGGGTCTCTCGTCCATTCGTTTCCTACCCGGTGGGCGCTATGGTTTTGTGCTCAATCGCCAGTCGAATGTCGTTCACATTTTCGATAGCTCGACCAATCGCCTGCTACACAACGTCCCCGTGGGGCCAGACCCAGACCAGATCATCTTCACCAGTGATGTTGCATACGTCCGCGCGCGTGGTAACGAGTTCGTGTCGTTGATTAATCTGGCGAGCATCGGTCATCCAGAGATAGAAGTCTCCGTCAACCGCTTCCCCGCCGGACAGAAAGCCCCGCAGGCATCGCCCTACACTGCGACGGCGGACGCGATGATCGTCACGCCGGATGCAGGGGCCGTGCTGGTGGCGAACCCGGCAGACAAGATGATCTATTACTACATGGAAGGCATGGCCGCGCCGATGGGAGCCTTTCAAAATTACCGACGCGACCCCAGAGCCTTGCTGGTCTGGAGCCGGAGTTTGCGGGAAACAAGCGCGGGGACTTATACGACGACCATCAAACTCGGAGCCAAGGGTAATTATGATGTGCCGTTTCTGCTGGACGCGCCGCGCCTTGTGCATTGCTTCAGCTTCGAGGTGAGCGCCAATCCAGCGTATCGCTCGCTGCGGGCAGTGCCCATCAAGATCGAGCCTCTGATACGTGAAGAGACGGCTTACACGGGCGAAAAATATCAACTGCGTTTCAAGGTGATAGACGCACAGACCAACCAGCCGCGCTCGGATTTGCAGGACATAGGCGTGTTGACTTTCCTCGCGCCCGGCATCTGGCAGCAACGCGAGTGGGCCAAGCCGCTTGGGAATGGTCTTTATGAAATGAGCTTTGTTCCGCCGCAGCCGGGTGTGTACTATATCTTCTTCAACAGTCGCTCGCTCGGAGTCGAATTCAACCAGTTACCCAAGTTGACGATTCAAGCGACGAAGCGCGACCCGTAGACTGCAACACCTTTATCATCTCCGAATCCTGACTGGAGCAAGACCGTGACCCAAAAACTGTTCTCCTTAATCGGCCTTCTCATCTTCTCACTCTGTTGCGGCGTCTTCGATGCAGCCGCTCAATCCGTTGATGCAACAGACGCACAGGCGAAGGCGCAAAAGTATTTTACGGATGTCGTGCTGTTGAATCAGCACAATGAGCAGATGCGTCTCTATAGCGATCTACTGAAGGGAAAGGTGGTCATCATCAACGCCTTCTTTGCGACCTGCAAGGGTAGTTGCCTGCCGATGAATCGTAACCTGGAAAAGGTGCAGGAAGCTTTGGGCGCGCGTCTGGGTAAAGAGGCCGTCATCATCTCGATCAGCGTTGACCCGCTGGTCGATACACCGGCAAGGCTCCTTGAGTATGCGAAGAAACTGCATGCTAAGCCGGGATGGTATTTTATGACCGGCGATAAGAAGAATGTTGACTTGGCTCTCTACAAGCTGGGCCAGTACGTCGAGAACAAGGATGACCATCTCAACATCTTTATCATCGGGAACGAGCGTACGGGTTTGTGGAAGAAAGCCTTCGGGCTGGCCCGCAGCGACGAGCTGATGAAGGTTGTCGAAAGCGTGCTTAACGATCAGCCTGCGGGCGACAAGTGATCTTTTCTTCGCACAGCGCCATGAGCAAACAATTCCTGAAATGCCTGGCCCTTGTCGTCTCTCTCCTCATTCCTCTTTTTCTCGGCGAGGGTCTCTTAACGGGTGCGACTCCACAGGAGCCACTCTCGCCGCAGGAGAAGAGAGGCAAGCAGATTTACACGCAGGGCACGAGTGCGTCGGGCAAGGAGATTCTGGCTTATCTCGGCGAATCTTCATTGGAAGTTCCCGGCAGCGCGATGCCCTGCGCTAATTGTCACGGGCTTGACGGCGAGGGCAAACCCGAAGGCGGCGTCATCCCTTCAAATCTGACCTGGGATGCATTGACCAAACCCTACGGCGTCACACACCCGGGCGGGCGCAAGCATCCGCCTTATACGGAGCGCGGGCTTGAGCTGGCGATCACGCGCGGCGTAGACCCGGCGGGCAACAAGATAGCGGGCGTGATGCCTCGCTACCAGATGTCCGGCGCAGACCTCGCAGACCTCATAGCCTATCTGAAACGACTGGGCAAAGATCGTGACCCGGGTATCAGCGAAAACAAGATCGTCATCGGTACAGTCTTACCGTCAAAGGGCTCGCTCGCTGAAATGGGTCAGGCCGTCAAGGCCGTCACCACGGCATACTTCGATGAAGTCAACAGTCAGGGTGGTATTTACAATCGCCGTTTTGAATTCAGGTTCGTCGAAACCGGCGATACGCCTGCGGAGACACGCGGGCGCGTCGAGCGTTTTCTTCAGGACGAACAGGTCTTCGCCATGACGGGCGCTTTCACGAGCGGCGCTGACAAGGAGCTTGCAGCCCTGATGGAACAAAGAGAAGTCCCGCTCATTGGCCCTTTGACCCTGTATCCGCAGATCGGCTTTCCGCTAAACCGGCAGGTCTTCTATCTTTTCTCCGGCTCTGACGGGCAGGCGCGCGCGCTCGTCTCTTTCGCCGCCGGAAAACAGCCGGGGAAAACGTCCGACATCGCCATTGTTTCTCCGCAGGGCGAGCAGCACACGAGTTTGATCGAGGCCGTCAAAGATCAGGCGAAGAAGGTTGGAAGAAACGCTGTCGAGACTTACTCGTATGCAAACGTAAGCCCGGACGTGGCCGGAATCGTCCCCAAAATTCAACAGACAGGGCGCGACACGATTCTCTTTTTAGGCACGGGCGATGCAGCCCTGGCGTTTATGAAAGAGGCCGAGAGACTTCACTGGTCTCCGACTCTGTACCTCTTATCGTCCAGCGCCGGGAGAGAAGTCTTCGACGCGCCGCCGAGCTTCAATCATAAAATATTCATCTCTTTTCCCGGCTCGCCCGCAGATCAAACGGCGGAAGGGATCAAAGAATTTCGCGCGCTGGCTGAAAAGTATAAACTGCCCGCGCAACATCGGGTCGCGCAGCTTTCCGCTTACAGCGCGGCCAAGATACTGGTCGAGGGCTTGAAACGCGCCGGAAAGGACGTGAGCCGGGAGAAGCTGATCGCTGCGCTTGAGGGCTTCAATCGCTTTGAGACGGGCCTGACGCCTGCGATCACGTATGGGCCCAACCGGCGCATCGGCGCAACCGGCGCTTATGTGATCTCGATTGATCTGGAAAAGAAGCAATTTGTTCCGGCGAGCGACTGGATTAATATCAACTGAACCGGATCACGACAATTCTTCGGTGGGCCATACGGTCAAGAGGTGATACCAAGATGAAAGTAATCTTCATAATCCTGCTCGGTGTGTTCATCTTCGGCGCGTGCTTTCCCCTTCAAGACTCCGCGATCGCACAGGTGCAATCACGCCGGAAGTCGCAGAAGAAGAGCATCAAGCGCTACGCCTGTCCGATGCACCCCGAAGTCACTTCCACTCGTCCCGGCAAATGTCCTAAGTGCGAGATGGCGCTCAGACTGGTGAAGCCCGAAGACGCGAACGCGAGCGCGGCCCCATCGAACAACGTCACAGAGCCCGCAACAGAACAGACGAACGCTATCGCCGCGCTGCGTATTCCAGACACGCCCGTCTACGATCAAAACGGCAACCGCCTGAACTTTTACACCGATCTGGTCAAAGGCAAAACCGTCGCCATCAACTTTATCTTCACCACCTGCACGACCATCTGCCCGCCTCTGACCGCAACTTTTCGACGGGTTCAGACGGAGTTGGGGGAACACGCCGGGCGCGATGTGCGTTTGATCTCCATCAGCGTCGATCCCGTGACTGACGTGCCCGAGAGGCTGCGAGCGTTTGCGGCCAAATTCAAAGCGGGGCCGGGATGGACGTTTGTGACGGGCGATAAATCCGAGATCGACCAACTGCTCAAGGCGCTCGGCGCAGCCGTCGCGGATAAGAACGATCACACCCCGATGATTCTCATCGGCAACGAACCGGCAGGCTTCTGGACGCGCACGTATGGTCTCTCACCGCCTTCGACGCTTGCCAGAATCCTGGCCGAGGCGGCGAACCGTTAATGAGTCCGGCGTTGAATCGACTAAAACAAATTTCGTTGACATCTATACTGCTCAGTCATATGCTTGCCTCGCCATACAATCAGACCTTTTCTTTGCTTTGAAACAGAGGCTTTCCACACAATCCACTCGCTAACAGCCTGGCGCACAGTTAGCATCACCGAACACACGGGGACGCACCGGGGTCGGTAGTCTTTTAAATAAATCTGTAGCGATTCTTGTACCTGCCTGCTCAGAGGAGAAGAAATATGCTCAGTCACACAGGGATGCTCACAAGCCTTTCAAGCAGCATCGTCCTGGCGCTCGTCTTATTGTTGACCGCAGACCCGGCCAGCGCCCAAACCACGCCTGCACTATCGGAAGCAACGCCCACTGCCGGCACAATCGCGGCAGCATCCCCGTCGGCAGCCGTCTCTGATTCGACCAGCACGCCAGCCGCCAGCAGTAGTTCCGAAGCAAGCCCCGCAATCGTTCCAGCTTCAACGACAGCAGTTCCGACAACGACGACAGCATCCACAATAGCGGGCTCAACGACGCCAGCTTCGACGCTGGCAGTTTCCCCGGCTGTGACTTCTCCGACAGCAAGCCCATCGCCTGCGGCGCAGGTCGGCCCGATTCAGTGCAAACGAAATATCAATGCGAGCGTGGTGGCTTTCTCACAGCCCTACATGTTGAATCGCCTCGGGGCCGCCATGCCCAACGCACAGATTTTCGCGTTGGAAAATGACGTGGACATGAAGCAGCTTCAGCTCAAAGGTTACAAGCGAGCGCGCCCGATCGTGTTGCGCGCAAACGTGGGCGACTGCTTACAGATCACGCTGAAAAACGCCATCTACCAGTATCCGGCCCTCCCCACTCAGGGAGGCAAAAACAGCGCCTTCCCCGTCCTCGGCACGACACAGATGTCCGTGCACGTGCAGGGCATGAACCTGGTCGATGCGATAGCGAGCGACGGCTCTTTCGTCGGCGCTAACAGTTCCAGCCTCGCCAACAGCCCGCAGTGTGGGACGCCGGGCAACACAACTCCCTGCGTCAATACTCCGGGGCTGCCGCCGCCGACTCCTGTCAAGGCCGGTGAGACCAAAACTTATAAGCTGTATGCTCAACAGGAAGGCTCTTTCCTGCTCTACAGCCTCGGAGATGCCAACACTACGGGTCAAACCATTGACTACCTGATGATCGGGCAGATCGCCGCCGGACTCATCGGCGCGGTCAATGTTCAGCCCGAAGGAGCCGAATGGTATCGCAGTCAGGTGACGGCCAACGACCTGCAACTCGCCACCTTCAACGCCAGGCGTTTGCCTCCCGGCGTCAAGCTCGACTGCCCTCCGACCGATGTCATCCCGGCTCAATGCAAGTTGACCATCGAAGCGGGCGTGGTGACGACGACCGCGACGGTGAAGAAGATGGCGGATGGTTATCTGTATTCGATGGACGATCACCCGCTCATCAATTA
The DNA here is from genome assembly GCA_036522655.1 of Pyrinomonadaceae bacterium. Taxonomy (GTDB): domain Bacteria; phylum Acidobacteriota; class Blastocatellia; order Pyrinomonadales; family Pyrinomonadaceae; genus DASQYE01. Next base: position 12,165 of record DATDFK010000031.1, read on the forward strand.
TGACGCCGTTTATCCCGACGGCTCGACGCGCTCGGACGGCTCGACGATTCCTTCAAAGACTCCGATTCTGAAAATGCTGGACGCCGACAACAATCTGGTATCGAGCGACCTGTCGGCGCTTATCACCGGCCCCGGTCATGGAAGATTTCCCGGCACGACGGGCGTTGACCAGCCCGAGCCGCCGTGCGGTCTGGCGAATGACCCGAATAACAGGGTCAAGGTCGACCCGCTCTTTTGCGCCAATCCGACGACGCCGGATAGAAAACAGCCTTACCGCGAACTGACCATCATGTATCACGAAGTGAGCAACGCGGCGCAGGCTTTCAAGGTCTTCGAGGACGACTCCCCCTTAGCAGCGACCTCACAGGCAGGGATGGATGCTTTCGCCATCAATTACGGCACAGGCGGAATCGGTGCGGAGATTTACGCCAACCGCATCGGCGTCGGCCCGATGGCCAATTGCGTCGATTGCAAATACGAAGAATTCTTTCTCAGCTCATGGACGGTCGGCGACCCTGCGACCATCGTTGACGTGCCGGCCAACGTCACGCCGCCCTCGACGCCCGCGCCCTGTAATCCGCAAACGATTGCGAACGGAACCTGTAAGTCCGCTCCCGCGCCGCCAGACCCGCCGCGTGGGCCCAAGGCGACGCAGGTTTACTACCCGGACGATCCCTCCAACATCTTCCACAGCTATCTGAACGATCACGTCAAGTTCCGAATCCTGCATGGCGGTAACGGCGTCACCCATGTGCATCACCAGCACGCGGAGCAATGGCTCCAATCGCCCAACAGCGATCAATCAACTTATCTCGACAGCCAGATCATCAGCCCGGGCGCGAGCTATACCCTTGAGATGGTCTACGACGGCAGCGGCAATCTGAACAAGACGGCGGGCGACTCTCTGTTCCACTGCCATTTCTACCCGCACTTCGCTGCCGGGATGTGGGGCGGATGGCGCATCCATGATGTCTTCGAGGCGGGGACTATGTTGGAGAACGGCAAGGTCAGCAAGACGGGTTGGAACCGCGCGCTACCCGATGGCGAGATTACGAGCGGCGTGCCGATTCCGGCGGTCGTTCCCCTGCCGACGATGGCTATGGCTCCCATCCCGGCCAGAGTAAAAATCTGTCAGGTAGATTCATCCTACGACCCGACGAAGATGGTCGGCAACGATTGTCCGCCGCTCGTCGCGGGCGCGAAGCCGATCGGTTCCGCCGCCGTAGTGAATCAGGATGACTTAAACAAGGGAATGTATCCGGGCTATCCTTTCTTCATTCCAGCCGTCGCCGGAACACGCGCGCCGCACCCGCCCTTAGACTTTGCCCCTGAGCTGGATGCTTCGGGCAATCCCCTGCCGGATAAGTATCTGGATGGTGGATTGCCGCGTCACCTTGTCATTGGCGGCACGGTCGTCAACGAAGAGCATACCAAGTACGATTGGAGCAAAGACTTCTTCATCAATTGCAAGGAAGGTCAGAACAACCAATACATCAAGGCTTGCAAGACTAAACCGAATCAGAAGCTCGGCTACCTGAATGCGGTGCAACTGCCGGAAGCGGGCACGACCGTCGAGCAGGCCGCGATGAAATTCAACTCGACGCGCAACCAACCCAGCTTTACGCCCGAGGGGCTTCCGGGTTTCTTCTTAACCAACGGTCTGCCGCGAAAGCCCTCAGCCGGTTATCAGGCACAGAACCAGTTCGGCTCACAACTAGGCGCGCCCTTCGCCGATCCCGGCGTTGATCTGAAAGGTAACGTGGCGGGCGGCAAAACCCCTCGACGTTACAAGGCGGCGGTCTTCCAGCTAGACGTACCGCTCAACCGCAACCCCGCGAGCCTCAACCCGGCGAAAGCGGAGAGCTGGCATTTCCCGCAACAGCGTATCCTCTCCTTGTGGGAAGATGTCATCCCGACGAGCAATTACGTCTATCCGCCGTCTCCGACTGCGCCCAAACGCGCGCCCGAGCCCCTCTTCTTCCGCGCCAATTCCGGCGATGTCATAGAGGTCTGGCATACCAACCTCGTGCCCAACTACTATCAGGTGGACGACTTTCAGGTGCGTACGCCGACGGATATTCTTGGCCAGCACATTCACCTGGTTAAGTTCGACGTGCAAGCCTCCGACGGTGCGGCCAACGGGTACAACTATGAGGACGGCACGTTCAGCCCGACGGAGGTTCAGGAGATCGTCCACGCCATCAACAACACGGGCGGAACATGGAACGGTCAAACGAACGCGGGGCTCACGCTCAAGCCTCCGCCCTCCGGCATCATCGATTGCAGCAAGAGCGAGAACCAGGCGCGCTGCCAGCGTTGGGCGGGCGCGCAAACGACCGTGCAGCGCTGGTACGCAGACCCCGTGCTCGACGCCAGCGGACGAGACCGAACCTTGGGAACCGTCTTCACGCACGACCACTACGGCCCGTCCACGCACCAGCAAGCGGGACTCTATGCGGGCTTGCTGGTTGAGCCTGCGGGCGCAAGGTGGCGCAATTCCGAAACCGGAAAAATCATGGGCGGCGCGGGCGTGCCCCTCGTGCGTCCAGACGGCGGCCCGACCAGTTGGAAGGCGGACATCCTCGCTGGTCAAGCGGACGCAGACAGTTTCCGCGAATTCGCTCTGGAGTTTCAGGACTTCCAACTCGCCTACAGCAACTATGTGCCCAACACTTCTCCCGTCCCGAGCGCCGACCCGTCCGTCGGCTACAGAAGCACGAACCCGGCCAACCGCGTCAATACTCCGTCGACGCCGCAACTCATCAGCAGCGGCCAGACCGTCGGCACTTTCTCGCTCAACTATCGCAACGAGCCCGTGCCCTGGCGCGTGGGCCAATTCGGAGACCTCTCGGAATCCTTCAACTCGAACCAGAAGCTTGCGCCGACGCTTCCGCCTGTCGGCGACCCGACCACGCCCCTGCTGCGCGCTTACCAGAACGACCGCGTAGAGATACGCGTGCTGGTCGGCGCTCACCAGTTGGCCCACTTCTTCAACCTGCGCGGGATGCGCTGGATGTGGGAATCGGACTGGAGAGATTCCGGCTACCGCAGCAGCATGGGGATGGGATTGAGCGAGCACACGGAGATGAAATTCAATGCGCCGCTCTCTTCCGCTCAGATGATCAATCCCTGCCCCGACAACAAGACTGCTCCATGCAGCTTTACGGATTACCTGTACGTCGCCAGCGCGGGCGACAACGGCATCACCAACGGGATGTGGGGACTCTTCCGCGCCTACAGCCCGACAGCCGTAGCCAATAACTTGCAGCCGCTTCCGAACAATAATGTTGCCGCCACAAGCCCGACCGACTACGCGACCTGCCCTGCGAACCTGCCCTCAACGAAGATCAAAAATTTCGACATCACGGCGATTGATGTCCAGAATGGTCTCGGCGAAGGAGCCTTGGTTCTCAACAGTCGCGGACAAGGCGCTGGCCCGGACAATCCGCTCAAGAATCCTCTGGGCATCATGTACGTCTTCACAGCAGACCTCGACGGCGGCAAGCTCAAACCGGGCGTGCCACGCGAGCCGCTCATCCTGCGCGCCGCCGCCGGTGATTGCATCAACGTCACCCTGCGTAATGGCATCAGCTCGACCGCTCAGGTGTTGCAACAAGCTTACGGGCTACAAGCTCCGTTCGGTCAGTTCCAGCTCAAGCCATCGAAGGAAGTCGGACTGCACCCGCAACTGCTCTCGTATGATGCGACGACCAGCAACGGCGTCAACATCGGCTACAACTCCAAGAATCAGACGGCGGCAATCGGTGGAGCGCCCGCCCAATACCAGTGGTACGCGGGCACTATCGAGAGAGACAAAAGCGGAACCCTGAAGCACACGCCGGTGGAGTTCGGCTCGCTCAACCTTTTACCCTCCGACCCGCTCTTGCAACACATCAACGGCCTGTACGGTGCGATGGTCATAGAGCCGGACGGGGCCGACGACAGCAAGATTACCTGCGATGGAAAGGATGCTGGCGGGAATCCCGTACAGGTGAGTTGCGGGCCCGTCGCCGACTCGACGAAGACGCTTCTGACACGCGCCGCCGCTAACATCTCATCATCATCGTCCGGCGTGAAGCCGTTCCGCGAGTTCGTGGTGATGATGACGGAAGACCTCAAGGTGGGCAACGCCGGTTCACAGTCCACGATCAGCGCCGTCAACTACAAGACCGAGCCGACCTATTATCGCTTCGGCAACGCGAACCCCGACGCCTTCGCCAAAAATGGTGATAACAACTGCTCGCTCGCGAACGGTCTGGTCAGCGCCGACCCGCAAACACCTATCTACACGGCGCAGCAGGGCGCGCAGGTGCGTTTCCGCATGCTGCATCCGCCGGGCACCGGCATCGTGCAGGTCTTCAGCCTCCACGGTCATGTCTGGCAGAGAAACCCTTATGCTGCCGGTTCCACGCAGATAGGCGACAATAGGCTCTCGCAGTGGATGGGCTCGCTCGATAATCTGGGCTCGACGGCTCATTACGATCTGGTCATTAATCAGGCCGGTGGCCCGGCGGGAGTTGCGGGCGACTATCTGTATAGCGCTTTCGTTCCCGCCAAATCTCAATTCGGGTTGTGGGGCATCTTCAGAGTCTTGGACGCGAGCGGAATGGCAGCGACACTGAGCCCGTCCGTGTGCGTCCCGGCGACGACGCAGCCCGCCGTGGCCACGCCGACTCCACCGCCCGGTAAAGATCGCCTCGATCAGTTCAGAATTAAACCGGCAACCGTAGACACTAAACCGCGTTAGAGCACGGTTGGGCCCATCATGCGGGAGAAGGCGCTGTTACTTCTCCTGCATGATGCGCGCGGGTCTCCGGCGATACAACGAAGCCGGATCAACGACACCCGCTCAGCAATCAGTCTTGTTGCTCTCGCGGACATACCTCGCTGGTTAGCTATCCCCGGAAATTCAATCTTCATTTGAAGGAGACATAGCAATGGGAGGAAAGAAGAAGGGCGGAGGCGGAGGTAACGGCCCCGACGTGGTCGCGATCATCCTGGAGAGATCATGCGCGCAACAGCTAGCCATTGCGCTCGCCCTGGCGCTCGGCGGCGTCAGCCCGATCGGCCCCAAAAAAGGCAAAGGTAAAGGCGGCAAGGGCGGTAAGGGCGGCAAAGATGTTTCTACGGACACGATGTCGGGCGGCGGTAAAGAGAGTGGCAAGAAGTAAGGCCCAAGGGACATTCCATGCTGTAGACGCAGGTTCGGCTGCCCGCTGCTTTCAAGCTCAATCCATAAGTGCGGCATCTCTATCAGAGGAGAGTGCGCGCTCTCTCTTTTGAGTTGCCGTGCATTCAAGCCTTTCACGCGCGGCTCATCCGTCTTTCGATCAACGTCACCGCTTCGGACACCAACCCGACTTGAGGCAAAGAGCGGGCAAACCGTGTATGAAACAATTAGAAAGGCATTCAGAGACCCTTAAGCCTGACCGCTTGTTTCATACCCTGGCAACCGAATTCGACGACCCGCTCAGGGCATACGACCTCTTCGATGCCTTCCTGCAATGCTCGTCCTATAGCCGTGACTTGTTGCTCAAGCTGCTCGGAGTGGCAAGGGGCGACAGCGGTGACGCATGGGAGCTCAGGCGGCTCGCCGTCCTGATGTCGGAGCACCAGGTCTTAAAAATCCCGCCGGAGAATATGGAAGAGTTCGATCTTCTCCTGACCGAGCTCAAACTCAAACCCGCCGACGCGCCATCGCTGCAAGTCAACGAATCGGTCTTACAGGAAGGCTATTCGACAACAGACCTGCGCGCGTTCACCGTAGAGTTTCGACGCAAGCTTGAGCGGCTCAATCGCGCGCACGAGCAACTTAACGGGAAGCGAATAACCCGTAGGGCGCTCGTGGATTTCATCGCGCTCTCGCGCCGGGAGTGCAGGCTCTCGCTCGCCCGCTACGTCTTCACGCCCGATGAGGTGGTCGAGCGCATACGCCAGCAGGTCAAACTGTCCAAAGGACTCATTGACCTCAATCCCTCTCAGCATGCCTCTGTCGAAGTGGAAGACAAACACACGTTAGTTCGGATGCCTGATTACGAGAGGCGCATCCTTGAAAGATTACGCGAGACGCATCACATCTACTGGGTCGCAGATCAAACCAGTTCGGAATTAAACTCGCTCGTTGAGTATCCCCTGACAACGGTCGTGCTGGTCGTCAAACCGCCCGGAAGCCATCTTGAGTTTGAAATCAAGAGGGCCGGTCGGCGAGGACGCTGCCCGCTCAAGGTCGTTCACAGCCGCGCGGGTCGCATGGTTCCTCCGTCTCACCGTCTTGACGGAGGCTCGACTCAATGGCTCCTGCGCTTCGAGTCGCAATCGGTTTCCAGGCTCTCAGGTATTTACCGGCTGGTGCATGGAACGGAAGCTCCCTTCTCGACCTTTCATTCGAGAACGTCGATCTACGATATTCCGGTGGACGAACGTGAAGAGAATGTTCTCAACTACTTCACGGACTCTCGGATTTTCGGAAGCGGGTTCCAGGAGATGCGCGCGGCCATGAGTGAATCCGTCAACTCATTTAATGATGAGCATCAATCGTCGCCCATGAGCATCCCCGGCGATTTGGGTCTCACCATGCAGTTTCTCGGACACGTCTCTCCGACGCAGGCAATCATCTCGGGCACGAGTTCATTCAGACTCGACCGGCTGGCCGCCTATCTCTCCGACGACGGCGCGGAAACATATTTCGCCGGAGGCTTACAGGTCAAAAACTCAAGCCATGATGCCCGGCGGCTGGCGGACGAAGTTCTGGATGAAGTCTTGGGCGTCTACAGGCCGCCCGGCGTCAGGTATCGAAGCTACGGGCAATATTTGGAAGCAGCCTTCAACGTCGCCGAGAACCGCGAGCGGGCAGACCGTAACTTCGAGACGGCGATGCAGCAGATCGGAAAGTTCTGGGGAACCTTGCTGGCCGTCAGAGCCAGCACCAACGGCGAGTCTTTCGTTCCCAGAAACGTCGGTCTGAGGAGCGTCTGGGCCAACGGGCAATGGCGGCTCAAAGTTATCTTTATGGATCACGACAATCTCAACCTCGCCGGATCGTCCGTTAAAAATCTTCAATCCCTGGGCGCGCATTCCAGTACGGCGCTCGATGAGTTGTATATCTGGGGCATCTACGATGAGGTGAGACACGTCGTCGGCGCTGTTGATTGTCTCGAAACTATTTACCGCACCGGGCAAGCTGCTTCTCAAGGTGGCAGGGATGTATTTCGCAAAGCGATGGCGGAGGCTTACGCAAAGGCACACGGCGAGCTGGCGAGTAATGCGACGCTCCGCCAATTCTTTCATCCGTTATTCGTCGAACGAATCCGCGATTGGGATGTCATCGTGAGCGGCTATCTTAAAATCAAAGACGACCCGACGCGGCTAGCGGCCTGGAAAGATGAGATGACGGAAAATTTTTTGCACAGCGGATACGACCGGAACGTGATTATCGAACACCTCATCGCCGTCGAAAGATATTCAAAGTTCCTTGAACGATACTCGTTTCTTTATCAGAACTTGGGCTAAGATGAGATGGTTCAAAGCCAGGTAAGAAGAAAGGTGGGAAGAAATGAGCGACGAAGAAAGGCAGCGCCAGATGGATTTTATTCTCGCGCAGCAAGCGCAATTCTCAGTGAACATGGATGCGCTCAGAGCATCGCAGGCCCACACGGATGAAACCGTGTCGCGGCTCTCGACACAAGTACAGCAACTTTCCACACAAGTAGGGCAACTCACCACGCAGGTTGAATTAATTGCACGCCAGCAATCACATATCAGTGAAGTCGTCGCCGTCATCGCGGACGCACAACAGCACACGGACGAACGATTGAATGTTTTGATTGATATTGTTCAGCAGGACAGAAACGGTAAGGGGTAATCGTTAGACAGTTAGCATATATTTTTTTTTGAGTTCTTCATAAAGGCAATTCGGGTGATACGTTTGATTCTTATCCGCTCCGGCGCGCCTCCACATCTCGTTCCACAGGTGAAGAGCATAGGTGTTCTTATCGAACGGCCAGCCCTCAACCGGCTCTAAAACTTTGTCCCAGTCGGCATAACCGATGGGACAGAAGACCTCTGACGGCTGCACGAAGTTTTCCAATGAATAGAGCCGGACGGCCTCGCCGATCAATCTCGGCCCGGTTTCTCCCCACACCAGTGTCTCAATATTTTTCTCGCGGCAGGTTTGCCAGGCGTAAGCCATCGCAGGGCTCCCGGCGGGCGTCCTTATGGCTCCCGAATTGATCACCTCCTGCCCGTCGCTCACTTCGCTTGAGAAGACATACATGGCTTCAAACTCAAAGGGCCGCAAACAAATCATGTCCGTATCGACCCACCAACCTCCCTTCTCCAATAAAAGCTTATAACGAAAAAAGTTTGAGAATCCCGAATAGGATTTGAAGTCTCTGTATTGAAAGATCATGGATGGCGGCAAGACCTCGCTCGCATCTTTCAGAATCGTCCCGGCGGGAATATTTTTCACGTCCTCGTAGACGTAGAGATGATACTCGTGCCCGTTCATCAGGAACGAAGCGATTGCCATCCGTTCCATCAAGGACAGCTCCGCGCCGACCCACAATCCCTGGACTACTCTATTCGCCGCCGTCAAAGTCATCCGCGCGACGCCTCCGCATAGGGTTCCGTCACAAGCTGCTCCCACGCGTTCATCACCCTTTCGATACCGAATCGCTCGACCGACTTCGGAGCATTCGCGGAGAGCCGTCTTCGTTCGGCCTCATCCGACATCAAGCGCTCCAATGTCGCCGCCAGTGCGTGTATATCCTGCGGCGGAACCAGCACCCCGTCAATTCCGTTTCTCACAATATGTCTCGGCCCGCTAGGGCAATCGAAGCTCACCACCGGAAGCCCGCAGGCCATCGCCTCGGCCAGCACATTCGAGAATCCTTCGCAGCGCGATGGAACGACGAACAAGTCCGCCCGCCGCATAACCTCAAAAGGACGTTTCGTAAATCCGCCAAACTGTACGCGCCCTGTCAATCCGAGTGTGGAGGCGCATTGTTCCAACTGAGAGCGAAGCGCGCCTTCTCCCCAAATCTGTAAGCACCAGTCCGGCTGACGCCCGGCGATCAGGGCAAATGCCTGCAACAAAAGATCGAAGCCCTTTTCATATGCGAGCCGCCCCATCGCAAGCAACGTTCGGCCATTCTCGCCTCGTGTCTCCGTTTCGTTACGGGCTGGACGTGAGGCCGTCGCTACCGGGTTAGGCATCACGCGCACACGGCCATCCATCAAGCCGGAAAAGTAAGGCGCGGCTTCTTCGGTCAGCACCGTCAGACATTTCGCCTGCGGATAACTACGCCTGCGCAAGCCTTCCCAGGCTTCGCCCAGATGATTGTGGTACGGGTCGCAATGCTCTGAGATGATGACCGGCAAGCCCAGGCCATGAGTAGCCAACAGCGTTCGGATGTTGGTGACATCCATGAATGAAATAACCGCTTCGGAACGAAGACTGACGATCGCTTCACGTAAGGCGAGGATGCGGTTGAAGTCAGGGATGAAGGCGCTCAGCTCGGCCTGTGAGCAGCCCTTGAGCATCCCTAACAAGAGTTTCAAAGAACTTTGATCGGGCATCGAATGACAGTAGGGCTTGGCTCCCAGATCATGCCGCAACACCTTCGGATGCAAGTCGAAACATGAAGAGTGCTGGCTGCCACACATCGTCAGGAGCGAAATCTCCAGGCCCCTTTCCGCCCAGTAGTTCGCCATTCCCGAAGCCACACGCTCAGCGCCGCCACCGCCGAGCGAAGCAATCACCAGCATTATCTTCATCCCGGCCCCTCCGTCGCGCCGCTACCGTCGAGCAGCTTTTGGAGAGGCTCGTCAAGCTGTAGCCTGGGCCCATAGAGGCGTGCGAGCTTCCGCATGATTTCAAGCTCGGAATATGAATTATGGCCCCTCACGCTCTCCGGCGATTCTCGTCCCCGGTGATCTTTCATCGGATGCAGCTCGCCGGTGCTATCTTTGAGAAAAAGATGGCCGCCGCTGTGATAGAAGGTCATGCCGGTAATGGCCAGTCGCCGGAGGTCGTAAGATAAGAGGTCGAGGACGGCGAGGAATCCTGTTCTTCCGGTATATCCATTCAGGAGCGTCCGGGCGCGGGCGCTCGTCGAATGCAGCATCCTGAATCCCAACCCCAGACCCTGTTGCTTGAGGAATAGATTGAAGGCTAGGTATTCCGAACGGCAGCGCGGCTCCGGCTCATCAGGGGCCGGGAAGGTGAATCCATTATTGGTGCTGACCAGATACTTGATTCCGGCCACTTCGCAGGCCCTTCTGAATTTCTCATGCGTGATCGCTTCCTGAAAGAGTATCTGCCTGATGATCACTTCGTTGTTGCAATAAAGGATGTCGGTGCGGGTTCCGATGTCCTTGGCCAACTCAGCGGCAAAGGGTATGTAATGAATCGCCGTATTGAATCTCACGACGAGATCATAAGCATCAATCCTCTTGCCCTGTCCCTTGCCCCTGAGGGTTTCGGCTGGCCCGACGATCACGACATCTTTACCACTGAGCAGCCGCCCGAACTCAGGGTCTGACTCGATCGAAGCGATTTCACGCCGTAGCTCGTCTGCGCCGGGAAAGCCCCGCGTGTCCTTTGCCTTCATCTGTGATGTCCGTTCGTTTGAGACAGACGCAGCGCCTTGTTGGGTGATTCAAAGACCGAAAGCAGGCGTCTTACTTTCAACGATTGAAGCTCGGCATTCCTGTCATGAGCGCCCGCTTCCCAGCCGCCGACTCGCTGAATTCCCTTTCGCGTAAAGAAACATGAGCCAAGACAGATGTCCGCGCGTTCCAGCCTCTCATACACGGTCAGGTCAACGTCCTCGCCCTCAATCATCATTCGCGTATCTTCTTCGCTCAACTCGATCAAGTGTTTGTATGAGCTGACAAAATCGTAGTGCCGGCACAGTTCCAGATTGGCGATGATATTCTCCCGGTCGAGATGAATATCACTCTCTGAGAAAATAAAAAATTCCTTGCTTGACTCGAACATCTTGAATCCCTCTTGAAAGCAATGCTCGGGGTTAAAAGCATTTCCGTCCCGTAAAAATTTATAGTGGACTCCCCCGGGCAAGCTTTGCGGCTCAAGGCAGGGCTCGTCGTCATGTTCCACGACGAGCAAGGTGATGTGCGGATACCACTTTGAGCTATAGTCGAGCTTGAACTGTAAATTCCGCGTCCGGCTTCGGTCGGGCGTTCGATCACGATGGGCAATGACCAGGACTGTATCTTTCTGAATTTGATTCCACTCAGGGCTGGCGACGACGACGGCTTCCTTCACATACCAGGGATGCGTGTGCTTGCTCTGAGTATCGGAGTAGTTCTCCTCCACCCAGGCCAGATGAGGCATGAAGCAATAACAGTTAAAGCTTTGCTGTAAAATCGCATTGACTTTATCCACCGGCTCAAGCGACCGGGAGTTGAGCTCGATGAAGGCATCGTAAATCGTCCGCTTTAACGCATAAGCAAAAGTCGAATAGGAATTGGTGAGTTTGAAAATGTTCTCTGAAATTCTCTGCGGGCGGACGTAGACATGCAGGCCGCCGAACAACAACATGTCCCAATCGGACGGCAATTGCCTGATATAGCGCGAGAACCTGGCGTTGAAATCGGAATCGAAAACGACATCATCCTCAAAGATCAGAATGCTTGACAGGCCACGGCGGCGCGCTTCGCGGACGACGGACAGATGACTCTGCAAACATCCATAGGCTCCCGGCGAGCCGTCCCAGCCTGGCGGCACTTCCAGCGTCCATCCATCGAGGGCGGGAAAGCGCCGCACCGAGTCGATCTGGTGTTGGGCGAACAGGGCCTCTGCCTGCTCCCACCGCTCGGGTCTACGGTTCAGGTTGATGCACACTTTGTCGGGAAAGAAATCGTTTACATTCATCTCTCGATCAACATTGATGCGTCGCGCTATCTCTGCGGCTCGTTCAAAACCACATTGGCCGGTCGGATACTCCGATTAAACTTGATCGGGTTGGCCGAAATCAATAGTGCCTGAGAAAACTTTTCTGACAATTGATAAGTCGCGCGTTGATGAATTATGCTGGGCCCATGACCCACGCCTATGAATCTCACCCGATTCATGTGCTGACACTCACGCCGTTTTATCCTTCGGAGAGCGATGAAGTAGACGGCACTTTCGTCGCTGCGCCGCTTGAGTATCTCCGAGCTTTCAAAGTTGCGTCGACAGTCATCGCGGCCAAGCCCCGTTCATGGGGAACATTCAAAGACAGCGACCGAGGGCCAAAGGCCATCCGGGTTCGTTTTCCGCAGCTACCCGGCGGAGCGGCCTACGGAAGCTGGGGGCTGCTGCTCTATGCGCGGCTGGCTCACTTCGTCAGCCGTCTACACAGGGAACATCACATCGACCTCATACATGCCCACACAGCCTTGCCGTGCGGTTATCCCGCCGCGCTGCTCTCTCGCCAGCTACGGATTCCTTTCGTAGTCTCCACCCACGGGTTAGACGTTTTTTCCACCCGGCGGGAAAAAGGATTGTCGCGCCGTTGGGTTGACCGCTGCTCGCGCTTCGTCTACCGGAAGGCGAACATGAACATCTGTGTCAGCGAGGCGGTGCGTCGTGTGATGGTCGACGTGCTGGGCAATTCCGCGCGGACGACCGTCATTTACAACGGCGTCAACACGTCGCTCTTCGCTCCGCCGCAGAAAGAGGATGAAGACGCGGCTCCCACGATCCTGAGCGTGGGGCGGCTGGTTCCATCCAAAGGGCTTGAGCTTGTCCTGCGCGCTGTCGCAGAGTTGAGCGGGAAGTATCCACGACTCCGCTACGAAATTATCGACGACGGGCCGGAACACTCTCATCTACTGGCGCTCGCCCGCGAGCTGAAGATTGCGGAGAAGGTCAAGTTCTTCGGTCGTCAAAGTCGGAGCTTCGTCGCCGAGGCGATGAAGCGCTGCACCATCTTTGCCCTGCCCAGCAGAGATGAAGCGATGGGCTGCGTCTACCTCGAAGCGATGGCGACGGCCAGGCCCATCATCGGCTGTCGCCAGCAGGGTATAGAAGAGATCGTCCGTCATGGTGAAAGCGGCTGGCTCATCCGGCCAGACAATCTACGGGAGATGGTCGTGGCCTTGGACACCCTTTTGGCGAATGTCCCTCTGCGAAAACAGATGGGAACGAAAGCGCGACAGACGATCGTTGAAGGGTTGACGCTCCAACATCAGGCAGCGCGTTTGAACAGTCTCTATCGTGAATGCCTGGGCTTAGCTGAAAAAAAGAGGTCAGTACCGCCTAGGGTCTCGGGCGGGTTGCCGTAGTGCACACGCCCGCTACCGCAGGCGGTACTGACTGCGTGATTCAACCCGTCTCAAAGAGCGCGTGGGTCGGGCGTAATGCTCCATCACTTCTAGAATGGCCGGGCCCATGCGCCACACGTTACGGTGCTTCAACGCCCATTCGGAAGCTGCCCGCCCCATGTCGCGCGCCTCTGCACGATGCGCGGCAACCCAGCGCAGCCGTTCCGCCACGTCTTCAACTCCCGGCACTGCCTGCACACCCGAAGGGCCCCAGTTAGGCTCTTTATATGGAGCCCAATGGGCCGGAGCGACGGGCAAGAGACAATCAACGGCCTCAGCACAGATGTCCGCCTGTCCTTCGGAGTCGAGAGCGATGACCGGAAGTCCCGTTGCCATCCCTTCCACGAGCGGAAGCCCGAAGCCCTCATTGCCCAGCGCCATCAGCACGTCAGCTTCACGATACCAACCCGCAATGCCGCGCGTCGCCTCGTCATGCCTGTAGAAAGTAATGCGCGGGTCGTCGAATGAATAGTTCCCTTTCTGGAAACGAGATTTGATGACGAGCCGTGCGCTTCGGTCATTCTCAAAGGCGAGTTTCCAGGCGGCGATGCCTTCATTGATGTGTTTGCGCTCATCGACGGTTCCGACCATCAGCGTCGTCAGGCCCTCTCGCAACGGCCTCTGCTCGTAGTGATACACGTCCGGGTCTACGCCCTGCGCGACGACCTCGACGGGGACGCTCACACCGCTCCGGCGAAAGACATCTATGAGAAAACGCGACGGCACGATCACGGCCCGCGCCAGATTGAGTCGCTCGGGCCAGACTGCGGGCAGACGGTCTGCTTCCCACATGGTATTGATGAATAAATCCTCAACCTCTCGATACGGGTCGAGCCACTCGCTGGGCCCACAAAAATATAGAACCGGGCCCACGATCTCAGGCCGCGAGGCGCGGAACATCTCACCGAACTCCGCAGAGGTTCCGTTGAGGTCGATGATGAGAGGAGAGATGTTCACGACTGCACCCGCACGCGCCATCCCCAGGGCGATATATTCGCCCATACTCCCGTAGCCGTCATAGACCCTGAAGGTCGCGGCCAGCGTGAGTGTGTGCTCGGGCGTCGGCGCAGAAGTAGTTGTAGTAGTGCTCATCATCGAAGCGTTGTCGTCGTCACTTTGAGAGCCCACTTAAAAAACCTCGTCGTGCACGCGAGGCGAGCGCCGGGCAATTTGCTTGCTTCTCTATCGCAATGCGGCCTGAGTCGAGTTGATCTTCGCAGCCGTTTCGTCGACAGACTCTCTCAGCAGAAAGCCGAACAGCAAGGCTCCGAGCACCAGCAGGAAGCCCGCCGCCGAGATGATCGCCCCATATCCGAAGCGTGTGATGCCCAGCCCCGCGACAGGCGCAGTCACCGCGCCGGAAGCAAAAATGATCATGTACATCAAAGCCGTTGCGCCGCTCCGCTCGTGCGGCTCGACCTTCGTCATCAATAGGCTTTCCATCGCAGGCTCGTCCATCCACTGGAAAGCCGTGTAACCCGCGAAGCCCAGCACGGCAAGCATCACGGGTGGGCCCGTCGCCAGCGTGGCGAGAGAAATCCCTGCGGCCAGTTCCATGTAGACGATTCCCCACACCAGTCCGAACTTTCGGAGAATCAGCGGCGAAAGGAGAATCGCTACGACCTGCGCCAGTTGGCTGCCGGAAAAAACGAGGCCGATCTGCTCGACAGACATTTTCAAGTGGCGCGAGAAATAGGCGCTGGCGAAAGGATTAAAGGCGGCGGTGGCGATATTCAAAACAGCCACGGCGATGAGGAAGCGTATGACAAAGGAGCTGCGCGGGTATGTCGCCCGCTTCTCCTTCGTCGCCTGCGGCAATCGCAGACGCATGGCGGGCAGGACGGCCAGCGAAACGATGGCGGCGCTCAAGAGTAAAGCCCACTGTTTGCTCTGCGCCGCACTCGTGGGCCCAAACAAGCGATTGAGCCACAGCGGCAAGTGCCCGCCGATAGGGTCTGCGATAATGCCTATGCCGATGACCGTCGCCAGGTAAATGCTGAAAGCGAAAGGGCGCGACTCAGCCGTCGTCACCTGAGCGACGACGACCGTGATCGAGATGGCCCACAAAGCAAAGAAGAGCCCGGCGATGAAAGCCATACTGAGCAAAGCCGCCTCTCCGACAAGGAGCGAGCGCAGCGCCGCAATCGTCGCCGTAGCAGCAAAGCATACGACGACCGAACGCCGTAATCCGATCAGTCGATTGAGCAGAACGGCGAAGACTGTTCCCAACATATTGCCCGCCGTCCCCATGCTCGACACCCATCCGAGAAAGTCTTCCCTGTATCCGATGTCCAATAGATAGAGGTTGTAGAGCAGGACGAACATGAACATGCCGATATTGAAAAGGCATGATGCGGATAAGAAAACGAAGAAGGAGCGTCCGAGGTTTTTGCTTCCCCACCAACCCGAGACGCCCTTTGAGACGCGAAGAAGATTACCCGTTCCCGGCGTGATGCCGGTTCCGGTTCCCGCCAGCCCTTCTTCTTCCTCCGGCATCTGCGACATGCTAGAAGTCATACCTGAGAGCAAATTGAATCCGGCGCGGCTCGCCGACGGCGACGACCTTTCCGAAGAATGGGCCAAAGTCTGCGAATGGCAGCGGGATACCATAGTTTGGATGATTGAAGAGATTGAAAGACTCCGCGCGAAATTCGACGACGTGCCCCTCACGAATCGGGAAGCGGCGATGCAGGCTCAGATCAAAGACGATGTTTCCCGGCCCCGGAATAATGTTGCGCCCCGCGTTGCCGAAGGTGAACGGCGCGGGCGCGCGGAAGGCGTCCGTGTTGAACCAATGGTCGGCTGAGCGCTGGCTGCGCGGCAGCGTGATGCTTTGTCCCTCGACCACGTCGGGACGGTTCGGCGTGCCGCTGTTGGCGAAGTCGGAGAAAAAGTAGACGGGATTGAGCGGCGTTCCATCCTGCATCGTCAGAATACCGCTCGTCTGCCAGTGAGCCAGAATCGGTCGCAGGAAACCAGGCTGCGGAAGGTTATAGACGAAGCCTACGCTCAAGCGCCTGCGTACGTCGAAAAAGGAGAGCCCGCGCTCAAGTCCAAGATTCCTTTCATCCTGCGCCGTCACGCTGTCGAAAAGTCCATTCAACACAGTATCGCCGTCATCAATCGATTTAGACCAGACGAAGCTCGCCAGAAACCCCAGGTCTGCGGCAAAGCGGCGCTCGGCCTTGATCTGCATCGAGTGGAAAGAGGAGTTGGAGATGTGTTGCCTTTGGATGAGCCTGCCAAGCTGCGGCCAGGTGCGCAACGATTGCAGGTCGCCGGGACGCGGCGGCAGGTTCTCGCCCGTCTCTACGTGCGCGGGCGTATTGAACACGCGCGACTTGCCCAGCTTGGTTCCCTTCGAGCCCACGTAAGCGACATCGAGCAGAATGTTGAAGGGAAGCTCCTGTTGCAGGCTCAAGCTCCACTGTTGCACGTAGGGAGTGCGCGCTTCACGGTCGAGTCCGAAGTAGCTCGGAAGTCCGGTCGTGGCCGACTGCGGGAAGCCGTTGCTCAGAGTCAGGATGGGAACCGCGCTCCCGTTGGTCTGGTTGGTCTCGTTGATGATTCCGTTGCGCACCAGGTCATAGACCTCTGTGGCGATCTCAGGCGTGTAATAGATTCCGTAGCCAGCGCGCACGACGAAGTTACGACGATCTAAGAAGGCGCTCGGCGGTCGCCAGGCGATGCCCACACGCGGCGAGAAATTATTCCCGTCCGGTTCCGTCGCTTCTTCGGAGCGAACCAGTTGCGGCGGGCCCGGGAGCGTCGAGTAATCCAGATTGAGCAGGTTGTTTTTGATCTCTCGGAAAGGGGAAAAGTATTCGTAACGCAGACCCAGGTTGAGGCTCAGACGAGCATTAACTCGCCAGTCATCCTGTATGTATCCGGCGTAATTATTTTGACGAAGATAAGCTAGAGCCTGGCCGACGCTGCGGTCGGTTGTCTGCGGGAAGCCGAGCAGGAAATCCGCGAAGGGATCGCCCGTGGGCGACGCGGATGTCGGGTCGCTCGTGAAAGCCCCTGTGAAGCTATAGCGCCCGCGCGAGAGTTGGCTCTGCAAATAAGCCATCTGGAAATAAGTCGTCTGGAAACCTGTTTTCCAGGTATGCGCTCCGCTTGTGAGCGTGATGCCTTCGGAAAGGTTCCAGAGATTATCGCGCTGCGTCTGTGGACGGTTGGGCGTGTCGAGCACCAGATTGAAGTTGGTCACGAGAAAGAAAGGCAGACCGAAGTTGAAAGGGTCGCTCGGAAAACTCGTGATACCCAGGTCGCGCGTGGCGTCACTTTGGAATGCGCTCTCGGGCAATTCAAGAACCTTCAGGCGCATGTAAGAGAGTCGCAATTCGTTGAGCCATGAATTGCCGCTGATGTTGTGGCCGATGACCAGTTGCTGCGCGCGCACTCTTTCCTGCGTGGGCCGTTCCGGGAAGGCCGTCGCCAGCCGGTTGCGGTCGTCGTTGATCGTGTAGCGCCCGAAAATCCGGCTCTGATCGGGAAACTCGTGATCTAAGCGCACGGAGAAACTATCCCGCGTGTTTTGATTGGGCGTGGAATCCAAGTAGTTGACTGCGCCGCTCAGCGGGCGATTGGGTAGCGGCTGATACAAGTCCAGAAACCTTCGTGCGATGGGGTCAATCCGGTTGGCCGGAATAATATTGTTCGGGAATGGAAGTCTGGCTCCCGTGACGGGGTCAAGGTTGAGCGGGTCATAAATAGTGTTGCGCCCGCGAAAGTCTCCGCCCCTCAGAGCTTCGTCCGGGACTAGGCTCTGGGAGGTCTTGGCCGCTTTCCCGCGCAAGCCTTCGTAGGTGGCGAAGAAGAAGGTCGAAGACAGCGGCAGGCGTCCACCCAGAGACCCGCCAAACTGACTCTGACGAAAGACTGGGCGCGGCAAGGAAGTGTCCGCGAAGAGACTCAAAGCATCCAGGGCATCATGACGAAAGAACTCGAAGAGATTACCGTGCAAGTCCTGACTCCCGGACTTGGTGACGACATCGGCCACGCCGCCGCCCGACTGTGCGAACTCCGCCGAAGGCAACGACGACAGGATGCGAAACTCCTGCACGGATTCGATCGGCGGGTTAACGGCGATGGCGCGCACGTTGAGGTCTGTGTTCATCCCCCCGTCGAGCAGGTACGTGTTCATCGTCGAGCGCGCGCCGTTGATCGGAGGATTCATCGCCACAGACCCGCGATTCTCCTGCACGTCGTTGATGATGTCGTGGCCGAAGCCGCCGAGATGGCGTGGAATCGCGCCGGGCCCGAGCGTGACCAGCGAAATGATGTTGCGCCCGTCCAGCGGCAAGCTCCGAATCGTGTTCGTGTCGAGACGATAGCCGACCGTGGCATCATCGGTTTGCACGAGCGAGACGTTCGCCGTGATGGTCACACTCTCCTGCGGCTCTCCCACCTGCAACTCAAGATCGAGCTTTGCCTTCTGGTTCACTTCGAGCACGATCGCCTGCACGACGAGGGTGCGGAACCCCTGCTTCTCAGCCGAGATGGTGTAGCTCCCCGGCAAGAGGTCGTTAAGCCTGTAGCTGCCGTCATCTCCCGTGAGCACGCTACGCGAGAAGCCTGTCGCCTCGTGGCGTGCCGTCACTTTCACTCCGGGTATCTGCGCCGCGAGCTGATCTTTAACCTCGCCCAGTAAACTGGAGGAGGCAACCTGCCCGCGCGCCGGAACAACCACGGCAAAGAGTAATAGCAGGCCGATCATAATCGTTCTCATAGCAAGCTCCTTTTGTGAAAAGTGAGATGTCAGACGGCAAGTCGCGTACAGGTGGTGCTCAAGGGACTGCATGGTAGCGTCAACCAACACTACACCCTTTCAATCGAGATGTTGTCAGATCAAGTTTCGATGAACCCGCTACAGGTATGTTCGAGCTATCTTTAACTGTCGGTGGAACTCATGCTTATTTGTCACTGCCAAAGACAAGGAAAGCTGATTAAGGAGCTAGGACTAGCGTGTTGATCACCCAATGATGCTGGCGACTATAATACTAGAAGGGGTTATGTAGCAATATCCTTCTCTCCACGTCGCCAGTTTCCGTACCCCCCTCCTAAAATAAACATTGTCACGCGAATAAAGCTGTGTTATAAGCGGGCGTTATGGCAAAGCAGCCTTTTTCCATCAGCCCTAACCCGCTTTTGCTCTATCTCACGCCAGCGTTGCAGGTCACGCTGGAGAAAGTCCGCTTCGTCGTTGATTCCAGGCAAGGGCTGACCGCCATCCTCGGCGACGTAGGGCTTGGAAAATCGACTGTCATACGCTACCTCTTCAATGAATACGACGCCAGGGAGGACGTGGCGGCCACGATGATTCCCTCTCCGAACTTCCCTTCGGAGTTCGCCTTCCTTAAGAAAATCTGTGCCGATTTCAGCCTTCCGGCCCGCCGCTCGATGGCCGATCAGGAGAATGAGCTGCGCAACTTCCTGCTCGGTCTCTATGCTGAGGATAAGGTCTGCGTCATCTTCATAGACGAGGCGCAACGCCTGCCCGGTCGCCAACTGGAGCTGGTGCGCACACTGCTCAACTTTGAGACCGACGAGACGAAGTTGATACAGGTTGTTCTCTCGGCCCAACTGGAGTTGCGCGTCAAGCTGATGGATAACAGCAAAAAAGCGATCAGGAGCCGCATCTTTGCGCCCTCCATGCTTGCTCCCCTTTCACTCAAGGAAACCGAGGAGATGGTGAACTTCCGCTGTAAGCAGGCTGATGTTTCCAATCCTTTCACCAAGGCGGCGATTGAATCTCTATACACGATCACGGGCGGTGTGCCGCGTGAAATATTGAAAGTGGCGGCGGTGGCCTGGAAATTCAGCGAGGCCGATGGACATAAGATCACCCCAGACCTGATTTCAGAGGCCGCCGGTGAAGCTGTTCTCAGCACGGATCAAGAGAATGCCCAGCAGTAGATGGCTTAAATCAGTACCTGCCTCAAACGCGGACTCGGAGTCCAAATCTGCTCCGACGCCGAACGTCAGTATGAGCGACGTGCGGCGACTGGAACAGGAGAAGCGACAAAAGACCCAGGAGGCTCAACCCACCCCAACCGATGAAATAAAGGCGGAGAGCCAGCCCAATGTGAGCAGCCAGCCCGATATGAGCAGCCAGCCCATATTGAGCTGGCAGCCCAGTGAGCAACCACGTGGTGGTCCAGTGGGCAACCAGCTCAATATGGGCAGCCAGCCCAATGTGAGCAGCCAGCCCGATACGGACAACCAAATCAAGCCTCCTGTCAAGCTATTGGCGTCTCTGCCTGAGGTCAAAGGTGACGCTCGCCTGCCTCACAGGTACACGGATCACCTGTGTCGCCTTCTCAAACCGGACGAGCAGGCGGTCTACTTGCAGCTCTACAGATTGTCCTGGGGATGGGGCCAGGAGACCTGTTTTATTAGCAATCCGAGACTTTCTGAGAGATCCAATGTTCCTCTCTCCTCCATGAAGCGTGCGGTCGCCGGACTTTTGGATAAAGGAGTGATCGAAAAAACAGGACACACGAACGGGTACGGGAAAGATCAGGGCGTCGAGTACAGGGTGTTCACATTGGACTGGCAGCCCAATACGGGCAGGCAGCCCAATATGAGCAGCCAGCCCAGATTGGACCCCAATAAATTAAATACACACAAAGAACACACACAAACACAGGAGCCTGCGGCGGGGGTGCGTGTGGGCTCTAAATTCTCACTCGAAGAATGCCGTCGCTACGCAGAACATCTACGATCCACCGGGCAGGGAATCAACAACCCCGGCGGGTACGCGACAACCATTCATCGAACGGGTGAGGCCGACGCGCTGATCGAAGCATTCCTCAATCCCGCTTCAGCGCCACCGCTAGCTGACGCCAGTAGATGCCCGGACTGCCAGGGCACAGGGTTTTATTATCCGAAGGGAGTGGAGAAGGGAGTGGCCAAATGCCAGCATGAGAGGCTCAACATGTCCTAGGAGAGCAACCAATCAGCCACCTGAAATTCAAGTTTCACAGAGTTTCACATGATGCTAAATGATACCAGAGAAGGGGATTTACACCAGGATTTTACCTCTCACAACAATAATTCCGATAATGGGTCTTTCCGGTACCGCCTTTAGCGTTGGCCAGAACGATTGTTTTCATGCGGCCTCCCGCTGAAAATTGAAGTGAAGCTTGACGATCTGTGCCGCATCAATGATGTCGGCCTGGGCATATACTTCGCCGGACTCTTTCACAAATTCGACTATAAAGCCGCTCGGATGATGTGCAGATTGCTCAAACACCTCAACGACCGTACCCACATCACCGCGACGTAAATTCTGCTCCGGCAAATCAACTAGAAGCGCCACTACGTCATGGAGCTTGATATCGTCCATACGTTATTTCCCTTTCACGTAACAACTCGTCAGGCGAGGGAAGTCAGTGCCGTACTCGACGATCCAGGCCGTGCGGATGGGCGCGGACTTCTCACCACGTGTCACAATCAGATCAACGACGTATTTCTTACCGAATACCGATGACGGCCCATCAGCGGCCTCTTCCTCCAGCACCGCCCGTAATATCTCCTCGCGCAACCATTGTGCTCATCAATCGTAATCCCAAGCGCTGCTTTGAAGACGCGCGCCTTGTGTTTGCCGACTTCATGCTCCTGATTCAAGCTGTAATCGCGAAGCTTGCCGATCTCCACCACGGCTCGTTCGGAATTAGGCAGCTTCGGCATCTCGCCTCACTTCTTAATGCCTTTCTGCTTTACCGATTGCGTTGAACCATTGGCTCTGGCTGCTGGCCTCCCTGGCTTACGATTCTCGACCGCTTTCAAATCCTGCTCGTTAATGATGAAGATTTGACCCATGCGGGTCGCTTTCAAACGACCATGTTGTATGAGTTGGTTGACTCGCCAACGGGTCACTCCGAGTTTTTCAGCTGCCTGTGCTGTGGTTAATAATCCGCTCATACTCCGCACTATACACACGCGTGTAGGGTTTCGCAATATTTATGTTTATGGGAGTAGGGGAAGGGAAGGCGTGGAGACATCAGGTGCGGTCAGAACTAAGAGACAGGCATGGTAGCAGGTTTCATAAGGAGCGTCGCCATTGTGAGTTCTCGGCGCTAGTCTGTACATACAGACAAGCAGCTGGGCGCATGGCACTCACTTCAGTGGTCATCTGTTCCCGCCTCTCTGGTCGCCGCGGCGATCCCTCTTCACTTGCCGGCAATCCTTGCAATGCTTCGGCGGATCACTGAACCCCTTCTCATGGAAGAACTCCTGCTCGCCTGCCGTCCAAGTGAAAGAGCCTCCACAGTCAACGCATGTTCTCTGCTGGTCTTCAAATCTGTTCACTTCCTTCTGCCTTTCCCTATGCCGCCTCGGGCGTATCGCCGTCACCATTGATTCGCTCGTGCATCACCCGGTAGCGGCGTCTCATGTCGTCGAGTATGGCTGTCATCTCCGGGGCCGGATCGGAGCGCCTGTGAGAAGGTGCGCTGCTGATCACCCGAAGGCCACTCTGACCCGCCCCTTCATCGCCAGTCACTGTGCCGCTCTTCATGGCTAGAACCTCATCGACGGCCACCTCACATTCAGGAGTAGGGATCTCAGACTTGGGAGTTCGCCTGGTGCGAAATGTTCTTGTGTCTATACCGTGCTCGAGGAAGCCCTGGATGAAGTTGTGGTTGCCGGGCGTAGTCTGCGGCCCGTAGTTGCCGTAGTAGAACCAGAGTCGCTCCAACCGTCGGCGCTGCTCAATGGTGAGCGTGATAGTCTTCTCTGTTTTTCTTTTCGTCGTGAGCGGCTTACTTCTGGCAGTTGTTATTTCTAAGCTATCACAAGGTATGATGGGTTGAGTAGTGCTGTTGAGGTGTAGGGTTGAATGAATTGTTAGGTTCAAGCATGAGATATAGAACTAATATCAGCTATGGCTGAGCTTCCTTTACCGGAAGGGCAAGCGTAACTTTCGCAATCTCACCCGGCATGACATTCACGAGTTCCGATGCGTCGAGCGCTTCTCCATCTATGACGCCGGCTACAGCAATCTTATGAGGGCCGGGCGGCACGTAGCCTATTTGATACTTCGTGCCCCGCACCTTCTTAACTTCCATACCATCCAGTACTATCGTGAATCCGTCGGCAGTGTCCATCCCATTTGTCACTGTGATATCAATGGCCCCTGGTCGTGTAGCTTCGCCCTGCGTCTTTGCTGTCTTTTCAATCTCGGCAAGGTTGGTTTTAAATTCTGAGACCCAGGATTGTGTTTCCTGCTCTACCTGATTATCAATGGCCAGCAGAAACTCCTTTACTCGTTGAATCATAAGCTGGACTTGATCGAGGGTTGGCGACTTTTCGCCCAATTTCGCCACCATCATTGCCCAATCCAATCTAAACTCGGACAGCGCCCTCTCCAATGTCATTTTGGTTGTGAGATAACGCATCCACCCGCTGGAGAAGCCAAAGAACCTGTCGAACCCGACGCAGGCGGCAGCCAGCCCAAGAAAAAGGTATCCCAGTTGACCAACATTGAGATTGAATGTTCCTCGTAATTGTAAGGTGGATAATCCTAGTCCACCGATGATCGGCGTAAGCCCACCAATGGTTGTCAAGACTATCGCCAGAAAGCGGAGTAACTGCGACGCCTGAGCTTTGTGGCGTTTGCTTTTCCTATACCATTCAATAGCATCATTAGCACTGGCTTCAGCATACTGGTAGAGCGCACTAATGGATGTTTGAATCTCCTCATCCGTCTTCCATTTGAGATTCTGGACTTGTAGTCCGGGGGTCTTAATATCCGTTGATTGATTTATCCGTGGGTGCGCATCAAGCCCGCCGTTAAGTTCATCCGCCTTCTTGGTGATTTGATCATTCATGAGGAATTCCTACGAGCGTTATTAGCCTGTGGTTTCTGTGTATCAGGATACTCTAAAACCTTTATCTTACGTTTAGCAGTCGCAGTTAGGCGAAGCGTCTAAAAGTAAGCCAGGACTATAGGTGCTACCTTTACTGCGTCTCTAAGTGTAGTGCCAGGTGACAAAGTTTTACTGTTCATGGCGTACTAATCACACCGTGGAATTGGTTTTAGCTCTTCAAAGATAGTGAGGCTAACAAGACTCTCTCATTAGCAGCGAGGGAGTAAGATATGCGTGTGTGGTTGGGAATGTCAATGTTTTGTAAATGATTACTTGTAGAACAAGTTCAGCCCGTTGATCAGCCTGCTAAACATGCGTCTGAAGGTTTCTTTATCCTTCCAGTCTGAGAAGTCCAGGATGTTGTATTCCATGATCTGCTCGCGGAGGCGTTCCGGCCAGTGACAGTCTTTCCAACTATCGTCGATTGCGAGGGGGCACAAGACATCACGTTTTATTTCCAATTCTAACTTGCGCGCTAGACGGGCTTCGTGCTGTACCCAGTCACTTTCGACTGAGTGAGATGAGAGGATTAGTAGCACAGTCGGATTAATCCGCATAGCTCGATCTATCTGCGTTTCTAGACGGCCAGCCGTAGCGTGATGGATGTCTCGCCAGAAACGAATTCCTTTCTCGTTTAGATGATTCTCCAGCTCATCAACAAAAGGGCTATCTGCATGACTGTAAGAAATGCGGACTATTTATTGGGTTCTTGCCACGTTGCATTTACGCTCTCATATTCAATCAATCGTCGATCAAACCGGCACATAGAATTGGCTCTTACCATTATCTATGCGAATCAAGGGTAGAAATCAGTCATGTAAAGTCAACGACTTATGGGCTACGTTGCCGAGAAAGTCCTAAAGCGCTTCTCGTAAGTCTTTTGTTTTCAACATGCGCTATTTTCTACTCTTGATTCGCATTATCTGTGGCTTCATGATTCTTCATGATCAATAACGGTCGCTGTCGGATTGTCAGAAAGCCCGCGCATTTCTGATAACTTAAGCCATTCAACTAGCGGCAAGGCGAATGCAAAGAGCATCGCTATCACCAGAATATAGAACGGCTGAGGAGTCAACTCTCCGCGCGCCAGCTGCGCGTAGCCGTTGACCCCCATGACGAGCGCTGCCCACTTGGCGACATTAAATGCTATAGGGCCTGCCCATACTCTACCCGCCAAGCGGGGAATGCGAAGTGCCACTAGTCCAGCGAGCATAGGGGCAATCGCCACAAGGAAAAACTGAGAGATTGCGAGCGGATATCGCTGATATTTCCAGTTGCTTGGGTCTGATTTAAGCTCTTTGTCGAATTTCAATGCGACTTCCTCTAGCCAAGCATCTTGCTCCTCCTTAGACTTGCCGTGCTTATCGTCCTCGCTATACGTGACGAAGGTAACCTTAGGCGGGCAACCATCGCTGCCCGCGGCATCATTGACCCCATCAAACAATGCAGGAATAACGTTATCTTTAGGGACTCCTGCAGCTCCCTCCCCGATCAACGTAATGGCAAGGTGCGGTGACGATGATGATTGTGCAGCGATGCATGCCTTCATGACGACATCTCGGATTCGATGTTCTTTATCGGAGATCTGCCCGGTCGTGAAAACTTCACCCTTCATGCGTGCAGGCAAGGCAGCAAGGATAAACACTCGTGCACCTCTAACTTTCCAGTCGAGAGGAAGTGCATGCGCCCAAGGCTCGCTCCCGAGATGAGCATTATAGGCATTCTTAAAAAGGGACAGAACTTTGTCTCTGTCTCCACCCGCTTGCTGGTCAAGCTTTTCTATCAGGGTCTTGTGAGCAGATTCCTCAAACGGCATACCGGCGGTTTGTCTCACTGAGATACCAATATCCGCGTCAGACATGCCATCAATAGATCGGATGCTGAAGATGTCGCCATCCACGATACCGACATTCGTTCGCCCGAGCTCGTACAGCACGGCGCGGTTACCCTTTTGAGTTAGGGTTTGTCCAGGAAAGAAATCATGTCTTCGCGGCATAGGGGTTCTCAGAACACCGACGATAAAGGCTAGAAGACAAACAAGCGACGCAATGATTAACGTGTATGTAAGGCGCTTAGCATTCATAGCAAACCTCTCCTTCCCATCTAAAACGCTGCCAGCCGCCCAACGCTCGAATTAACCCGCGCCGAGCATAAAGCATTCAAGACGAAGGAACCAGGCAATGATGAAAGCCATGCTCTCGAGGCGTCGGGTTCAATGAGTTGTTAGACCGCCTCTCGGGTTGAGCCATGACACTCGAGCATGGTGGTTTTAATCCTCAATTTTGGTGGCTTCCCATGTCCATTCAGACCCTACGATATTTTGAGCTTCTCCTATGATTCTATTACCTTCAACAGTTCCCTTATACTGAGAGTAGCTACGATTAATTTCGATATAGAGCAATCACCATTCTGTATCCAAGTACCGATAGATAACTGTCTACCCGACTTGTCGTATTCGAGCACCCCATCTTCTCTTAATAAAGAAGCTCCACTCTTTAGCCTTGAGCGATTGCGTTACTCGCCATTTTGTATTTGATAAACTTTTAGATGTCGCTTGCTCCGAAACGAATGATAAGACTTTGCCAAGTTGCCGTAGCCCTTCCTCCCAATCCGGGAAAAAATCCACCCATTGAATTTCACGCAGGCGGTCTTGTGGTGGTTGGCAATCGCCGATCCTAACTGGTATGAAGAAAATTTCTATTGACTGAAAATAACCTTTATTCCAGAGAGTCACTCCGCCAGTACGAACATCGCCTGACATCTTCCGGTAGTCTCAGACCCTTGCCGGGGTGTCTCCTGGTTCGAGGTGGCTGCGGAGCCTCGCTATGTCACGTTGTGGCGGAGCGCCGAAGAGCTTCTTGTAATCACGGCTGAAGTATGATGGGTCTTCGTAGCCCACGCGGAACCCGGCGCTCGCCGCGTCCAGGTCTTCGCCGAGCATCAGGCGGCGTGCCTCCTGAAGTCGTATCTGCTTCTGGAACTGCAAGGGGCTCATCATTGTGACGGACTTGAAGTGGTGGTGAAAGCCCGAGACGCTCATCCCGAGTTCACGCGCGACCTCTTCGATTTTAAGCGGCTCGTCATAGTGCTCGCGTAGATGCCCGATCGCCCTGGAGATGCGGCGCGTGTCCCCCCTTGAAGAAGCCAGGAGGTGGCCGAGGCGCGCGCCTTCTCCTCCGGCCAGCAGCCGGTAAACGATCTCCCTCTTGATGAGCGGGGCGAGGACTTTCCGCCCGCCGGGCGCGTCGAGAAGCCTGGTCAGTCTGACTATCGCATCGAGCAGGTCGGCGTCAACCCGGTCGACGCCGATTGCTTTGACGCCCGCGTCGCCTTTTCTGGTCTCAAAGCCGGATTCCATCAGGACGGAGGCGACGATGGTCGGGTCGAGGTCTAGCCGGATGCCAAAATAGGGCCGCTCTTCCGACGCTTCCTCCACCCGGAAGACGACCGGCAGGTCGACCGTGAAGATGAGGTAATGGCCGGGGTCGTACCGGAACATCTCCTCGCCGAGAAGCACCTGCTTACTGCCCTGGACGACGAAGCAGAAGGCGGGCTGGTACAGGGCAGACACAGACTCCATCGGCCTGGATAAGCGGGCGAGGAAGAGGCCGTCGACCGCCTCGAATGCCCCGTCTTCGGGGAGGGCGCGCGCCATCCGCTCCAGCAGTTCCTCCCTGTTGCTGTGTGCCCTTTGCGCCTCGCGCTTCGCTTCTATACCGTTCATGGATTCATATTAGCCGCTTTGTTTCCTCCCGGCACGCTGCGTGATGAATTTTTGCAGGATCGTACAATCATTCGCGACTATCGTCTTAT
Source organism: Pyrinomonadaceae bacterium (assembly GCA_036522655.1). GTDB lineage: Bacteria > Acidobacteriota > Blastocatellia > Pyrinomonadales > Pyrinomonadaceae > DASQYE01. The sequence goes on from DATDFK010000031.1 coordinate 40,184, forward strand.
CGCTCTGTATCCCCGTGCCCTTAGAATCACACTAAAACAGTTGGGTGAAAAATTCATACCAGTGAGGCAAGGATATGTCTGGAGAAGGTCGAGGCGGGCGCGGCGGGCGACGCCTCGGAGGAGAGGGAGCAGGGAAATTATGAAAAATGTTGTGTTGAATAACGGCGTGGAGATGCCCATGTTGGGGTTTGGTGTTTATCAGATAACTGATGCTGAGGAATGTGAGCGGAGCGTTTATGAGGCCATACGCACCGGCTACCGTCTGATCGATACCGCAGCCGTTTACGGGAACGAAGAGGCTGTTGGCAGAGCGATCAAGAGAGGTGGTGTCGCAAGGGAAGAGTTGTTTGTCACTACCAAGCTCTGGATTCAGGACGCCGGTTACGAAAGCGCCAAGAGAGCTTTTGAAGGGTCTTTACGGAGGCTGCAACTGGACTACCTGGACTTGTACCTGATCCATCAGCCTTACGGGGATGTTTACGGCGCTTGGCGGGCGATGGAAGAGTTGTACCGGGAGGGCAGGATCAGAGCCATCGGCGTCAGCAATTTTCAACCCGATCGGTTAATGGATTTGAAGGTACATAACGAAGTGGTGCCGACGGTTAATCAAATCGAAACGCATCCCTTCAATCAGCAAATCGAAACGCAGAAATTCTTGGAAGAGAACAATGTTCAGATCGAGTCCTGGGGGCCGTTCGCCGAAGGCAGGAACAACATCTTCGGGAATGAGCTGCTGCTCTCCATAGCAGGGAAGTACGGGAAATCGGTCGCCCAGGTCATCTTACGCTGGCTGATACAAAGAGGAGTGGTCGTCATACCGAAGTCAGTCAGGAAGGAAAGAATCGTCGAAAATTTCAACATCTTCGATTTCGAACTCAGCCCGGAAGACATGGAGGCGATCATCTCGCTCGACACGAAGCAAAGCCTCTTCTTCGACCATCGTGATCCGAAGATGGTGAAACTGTTGAGTGCAGTCAAACTCAACACCTGAGATTTCGGTTACGGCCCGGCCACAGACAAGCAGCAAGCAATTTCGCTGATCAGGGCAGCCGTCGAGCAGGGCGGCACCTTCTTCGACACCGCCGAGATTTACGGGCCGCTGACGAACGAAGAACTGGTCGGCCCAGGATTCACAGATGATCAAAATCACTCGCAGGGGCTCGCAAGCCTCCCGGCAGGGGCCGGCTGAGAACTTCACAGGCTCCGTGCGCGTCGACCTTCTGTTCCAGGCAAACGCTCCGGCGCGCACGTCCTTTGAGGCCCTGACTGGATTTCAACATCGGAAGGTGAGTGGTATTATCCAGGGCACACGACAGCAACTATTGGTAAACATCCAGATCATGCCGGGCGAGCTGAAGGGGATTCTGTAAACGCAGGCACAGGCTGCGCGATTTCGTATCATCAGTCTCTGCGACCGGGAAATCGGTTTGGACAAATCAGGGGGTGAATCTTAAATGAATGACTATTCGGACGAGACCTCTGGGCCCGAGTTGACGGCTGACGAGGAGGCGCTCGTAAAGGAGATGCCGACGTTGACAGATGTAGGGCAGGCGCGACGCATTTTCCTGGGGCAGACGATCACGGGCGGCCTGGGGCTATTTGCGCTCATGCTGCTGGAGAAGGAACAGGCGTTAGCCGCAGTCGGCACATCACCCGAGGCGGTGTTCGCCGCTACGCCCGCGCTGGAAAATCCCGTCAAGGTCGTGCTGAAGGTCAACGGCGCGACGAAAACACTCGAACTCGATTCGCGCATGGTACTGCTGGACGCCCTGCGCGAGAGGCTTGAGCTGACGGGGACGAAGAAGGGCTGCGACCAAGGCCAGTGCGGAGCCTGCACGGTGCTCGTCGATGGGCGTCGCGTGCTGTCTTGCCTGACGCTTGCGGCCACGCTTGAAGGTCGTGAGGTGACGACCATCGAAGGACTGGCGAAGGGCGATGAGCTTCATCCCGTACAGGCTGCCTTCATCAAGTACGACGGCTTCCAGTGCGGCTACTGCACACCCGGACAGATTTGCTCTGCGGTGGGCTTGCTCGAAGAGGCGCGGCGCGGAGAAGTCAGTCACGTCACGCAAGACGTGAGCGCGCCGGTCAGGCAGCTCACGGACGACGAGATACGCGAGCGTATGAGCGGCAACATCTGCCGCTGCGGCGCTTACCCGAAGATCGTCGCGGCCATTCAGGAGGCTCATTCGGGCCGCGAGTCGGCGCGCACCTGGCGCTACGTCGAAGAGGAAGAACTGGCACGCGTCAGGAAGGAGGCGGAAGATGAGACCGTTTAAGTACGTGCGTGCGAGCAATGCTGACGAGGCCGCCCGCGCGGTAACATTGAACCCACAGGCCAAATTTCTGGCGGGCGGGACGAACATCCTCGATCTGATGAAGGAGGATGTCGAGCGCCCGAACGAGCTGGTGGACGTAACGCGCCTCAAGCTCGGTGAGATCAAGGCCGCGCCCGGTGGCGGACTCACTATCGGCGCGCTGGCGAAGAATACGGACACCGCCAACCACCCTACGATTCGCCGGAACTACCCGCTCTTAACGCAGGCCATTGTCGCCGGCGCTTCAGGGCAACTGCGCAACATGGCGACCAACGGCGGGAACCTGATGCAGCGCACGCGCTGTCAGTACTTCTACGATACGGCGATGCCCTGCAATAAGCGCGAGCCGGGGACGGGCTGCGGTGCGCTCGAAGGCTTGAACCGCATACACGCCATCTTCGGCTGGAGCGAGAAGTGCGTGGCCACATATCCGGGCGACATGGCGAACGCGCTCTACGCGCTCGAAGCGTTGGTGATGGTCAGGGATGCTTCCGGGCGCGAGCGCACCATCCCGATCAACGAGTTTCATCGCCTGCCGGGCGACACGCCCGAGCGGGATAACAATCTACAGCACGGCGAGCTCATCACGGCCATAGAGCTGCCTAAGTCGCCATTCGCGAAGAACTCTTACTATCTGAAAGTCCGCGACCGCGCGAGTTACGCCTTCGCGCTCGTCGCGGTGGCCGCCGCACTGGAACTCGACGGCGGCAGGATAAAGCAGGCGCGAGTCGTGCTCGGAGGTGTTGCCCATAAGCCCTGGCGCAGCCCCGAGGCGGAAGCCGCGCTCGCAGGCCGCAACGCGTCAGAAGAGAGCTTCAGTCAGGCCGCCCGTGCGGCGCTCAAAGACGCGAAGCCGCTGGCGCATAACGCCTACAAAGTCGAGCTGGGGCAGCGCGCCATCGTGCGCGCGCTGATGCGTGCGAGCAGACTGGCCTGATAGGCCCTGGAATTGCCGCAGGACTTGAATCCGGGAGGGAATGTGATGCCGAGGTATATCGGGAAAGAGATGAGCCGCGTGGACGGCGTGGCGAAGGTCACGGGGAAGGCGAAGTATGCAGCCGAGTTCAAGGTGCCGAATCTGGCTTACGGCTTCATCGTGCTGGGGAGCGTGGCCAAAGGCACGATCAAGACGATAGACACGCGTGAGGCCGAACGGGCCCCGGGCGTGATACGCGTCTTTACACACCTGAATGCGCCAAAGCTCGGCCCGAAGGCTTCGACGGAGTACGCACCGCCGCGCAACGCCAGAGAGCAGGACAAGTCTTTCCGTGCTCTACAGTCGGACAGAATCTACTTCAACGCACAGCCCGTGGCGCTCGTCGTCGCAGAGACCTACGAGCAGGCCCGTTACGCCGCGCGTCTGGTCAAAGTTACCTACAACGCGGAGCAGCACACGACCGACACCGAGGCCGTGCGGACGCGTGCGCGCGTTCCCACGCAGGGGCCACCCCCGCGCCCGCGCGGCAACCCGGAAGAGGCGATGAAGAACGCCCCCGTGAAAGTTGAAGCCGAGTACCGCATCCCCATCGAGCACCACAATCCGATGGAGCCGCACGCGGCCATCGCCGTCTGGGACGGCGACCGGCTGACTATCTTCGACAAGACGCAGGAGGTCTACGGAGTGCGCCGTCACCTCGCCTCAAGCTTCAATGTCCCGGAAGATAACGTGCAGGTTATCTCGCCCTACGTCGGCGGCGCGTTCGGGTCGTCTTTGAGGCCGAATTATTACCCGTCGCTGACGGCGATGGCGGCGCGCGAACTCAAGCGGCCCGTCAAGGTCGTCTACACGCGCACGCAGATGTTCACGGGCCACGGCCACCGCCCCTACACGATTCAGAAGATCGCGCTCGGAGCCGAAGCGTCCGGCAAGCTGACCGCGATGATTCACGAAGCGGTGCACAACACCTCCAGCTTCGAGGAGTTCAACGACAACACCACCGGCTTCACGCGCCAGGTCTACGCCTGCCCTAATCTCTACGCGCCGACGAAGATCACGGACACTGACCTCAACACGCCTACCTGGATGCGCGCGCCCGGCGCTGTGAGCGGTATGTTCGCGCTCGAATGCGCGATGGACGAGCTGGCCTACGCGCTGAAAGTAGACCCGCTGGAGCTGAGGCTCATCAACTATGCAGAGGTAGACCCCGAGAGCGGCAAGCCGTTTTCGAGCAAGGCGCTGAAGGAGTGCTATCGATTGGGCGCGGAGAAGTTCGGCTGGAAGCAGCGCAAGATGGAGCCGCGCTCGATGCGCGATGGCCGCCTGCTCGTCGGCTGGGGCACTGCCACCGGCGTCTGGGGCGCTTTCCAGTCACCCGCCTCAGCCAAGATCACCTTCAGGGCGGACGGCTCGGCGCATGTCACAAGCGCGACGAGCGACATCGGGCCCGGAACCTACACGGTCGTCACGATGATCGCCGCTGAGTATCTGGGCCTGACGCCCGAACGCGTCCAGTTCGAGCTGGGCGACACGAAGTTCCCGCGTGCCCCGGCGCAGGGCGGCTCGCAAACGACTGCGAGCGTCGGCTCGGCTGTGCACGGCGCGGCCCTGGCCGTGACAGCCAGGCTGTTCGCGCTCGCAAACCAGGACGCCAACTCGCCGCTTAAAGGGGCAGTAGCCTCTGACGTAGAGATGCTCGACGGTCGGCTGCGACTCAAGAGCGACCCGTCAAAGTTCGTCCAAATAGCGGAAGTCATGAGTCGCAACAATCTGACAGAGATCACGGAGACGTTCGAGTCTAAACCGTCTGAGGAGCGCCACAAGTACGCGACGCTTGCGCACGGCGCTCAGTTCGTCGAGGTGAAGGTAGACCCAGACCTCGGCCAAGTGCGCGTCACGCGCGCCATAGAAGTGACGGCCTGCGGCAAGATCATCAACCCGAAGGCTTCACACAGCCAGGAGATCGGCGGCGTCGTCTGGGGCATCGGCATGGCGCTGACGGAAGCGACCGAGATAGACCACCGCTACGGCCGCATCATGAACCCGAACCTACAGCACTACCACGTGCCGGTCAACGCCGACGTACATGAGGTCGAGACGCTGTTCGTAGAGGAGGACGACCAGATAGTCAACCCGCTCGGCGTCAAGGGCATGGGCGAACTCGGCATGGTCGGTATCCCTGCGGCCATCGCCAACGCCGTCTTCCACGCCACGGGCAAGCGCATCAGAGAACTACCGATTACGCCGGACAAGCTGCTGTAGAGAGGAGGCTGAGCTTATGAACGAAGTGCGAGCATTAGTCGAAGCCTTCGACGCGGCGAACAGTAGAGGCGAGCGGTGCGCACTGGCGACGCTCGTGAGCGTCGAGGGGTCTTCATACCGACGCCCGGGCGCGCGGATGCTGGTCTGCGAAAGTGGGAAGAGTACCGGCACGATCAGCGCCGGTTGCCTGGAGAGCGATGTGATTGAGCACGCGAAGCGCGTGATTAAGGCAGGAGAGGCTGTGCTCGTCGAGTACGACACCGCCTCGACGAGGGACGAGATGGCCTGGGGCTTAGGGCTCGGCTGCAACGGTATCGTGCGTATGCTGGTCGAACCGCTCGCCGACGGCTCACTCTACGTCGAGGCGCTGAAGCGTTCCTGCGAGGCGAACGCTGCTCCCGTGCTGGTCGCGACCGTTTATCAACATACGCCGTCGGAGTCGGCAAGGGATGCGGCCCGCATCGAACCCGGAGCGCGCCTCTTCATCAAAGAGAATGGTGACATCAGCCGCGAGAAGTTGAACGAGCGTGTGGCCGCGTTGCTCGAAAGCGAAGTGCGAGGTCTGTCGCTCGCAGGGGAGACCTCCGGCGCTCGCGCCTATGATGTGGACGGCGTCGCCGTCAAAGTGTTCGTTGAAACGCTACAGCCCCCCGTCCCGCTCATCGTCTTCGGCGCAGGTCATGACGCGCTGCCGATTGTAGAACTCGCACGCGGCCTTGGCTGGCAGACGGAGGTCGTAGACCCGCAGGCCAGACCTGTCAGCCGGTCACGGTTTGCTATGGCTGACAGGGTCACACTCTCGCGCCCGGAAGACGTTGCCGCGCAGGTACGCGTTACGCCGCGAACACTCACGCTTCTGATGTCGCATAACTACTCGCACGATCTAATGCTGCTTAGGTTCCTGCTTGCCTCACCCGCTCGTTACATAGGTGTCATGGGCCCACGCAAACGCACCGAACGGATGCTGCGTGAATTGTCAATAAACGAAGACGCACGCCGCCTGGAAGAAGCGGACATGACACGGCTTTATTCTCCCGCTGGTCTGGACATAGGGGCGAACGCTCCCGCCGAGATCGCCTTGTCAATCATAGCCGAGATGCGCGCGGTACTGGACGGACGGCGCGGCCAGATGTTGCGCGAGCGCCGTGGCTCCATTCACGGGGGCGCGCGTGACGGCGAGCGCGTGCCATTGACGGAGGCGGAGGTCATGCCTGTGGCGGTAGCTTGAAGGGGCGAAGGCTGGCCGGGGAGGACATTACCGGAGTGGTTGAAAGCAATAGTTTGGGCGTCGGCGCTGTTGTCCTGGCGGCGGGGTCATCCTCGCGCATGGGCAGCCCCAAGCAGACTCTCCGATTCAGGGGTGAGAGCCTGCTCAGGCGCGCGGTGCTGGCCGCGCTCGGGGCTGGATGCCGTCCTGTCATCGTAGTGACGGGCGCATACGCAGAGCTGTCCAGACGTGAACTCGATGGCCTCGACGCGCGAGAAGTATTGAACACCCGTTGGGAGACCGGGATGGCGTCGTCAATCCGAGCAGGCATCGAGGAGTTAGTCAGCGCTGACACCAATGCAAACGCAGCCGTCCTGATGTTGTGCGACCAACCTCACGTCAACGCCGATATTATTTCGGGGCTCGTCGCCGCGCACTGCGCCACCGGAAGCGCGATCGTCGCCTCAACCTACGGCGGAAGTTTCGGCGTACCGGCACTTTTCAGCAGGACGCTCTTTACCGAGTTGACGCGACTCCAGGGCAAGTCGGGCGCGAAAGAGATCATCTGGAGACACGCTCAGGATGCGCACTTCTTACCCTTCCAGAATGGTTGGGTAGACGTGGACACTCCCGATGATTTCTCGCGCCTGATCACAGAGGATGTCAAACGATAACGAGCCTCATTAGGGGCTGAATAAACGGGCGGTTAGTTCCAGATATAACAGCGCTCGCCAAAGGGGACTACGCCGAGACAGATACAGCTCGGTATCAGGTTCGTCTTTTAGCCTGCGGACTCTTTCAACTGACGAGCCTCCGCTCCGCTTCCATCAATCGAGCCCTCGTCCAACTCCGGCGAGGGCTCAACCCGTACGCCTCGGCCGCACCATGCGCCTCACTACCTTGACAATCTAGGCCCTGTCGTGTGATCTTATCCTAGATTATCTAGGAGGTTCTCATGCCTAAGCAGGACGCAAAACTTTTACAGGGCACGCTCGACATGCTCATCTTAAAGGCGCTCTCGCTCGGAGCGCTCCACGGCTTCGGCGTCGGGCAACGCATCATGCAGATGTCCGCCGACTCTCTGCGCGTCGAAGAGGGCTCGCTCTACCCGGCGCTCTATCGCATCGAGCAACAGGGCTGGATCACGTCCGAGTGGGGCGTGTCGGATAACAACCAGCGCGCCAAGTTCTACCGGCTGACGCGCGCGGGCCGCAAGCAGCTACAAGTTGAAGAGGAGAACTGGGAGCGGCTCGCGGCTGCCGTCTTCAAGGTTATGCAGACCACGACGCCTTGAGAGGTTGGCAGATGATGTACTGGCTCAGGCTTGTGCGCGCGCGCTTGCGTGGGTTGCTGCGTAAGAGAAGCGTCGAGCGCGAGATGGAAGAAGAGCTTCGCTTCCATCTGCGAATGCGCGCTCAAGAGAATATGCAGCGGGGAATGACATCGGACGAAGCGGAGCGCGCGGCGCTTCGAAGCTTCGGCAGTTGGGCGCGCGTCAAGGAAGCTTGCCGCGACGTTAAGGGAGGCGGGGGAATGGAGACTTTTATTCAGGACGTAAGGTTCGGCGCGCGTATGATGCGCAAGCATTTTGGCTTCACACTCATCGCCGTGCTGACGCTGGCGATCGGCATCGGTGCGAACACGGCTATTTTCTCTGTCGTCAACGCCGTTTTGTTGCGGCCCTTGCAGTACCCGACCGCCGAGCGCATCGTGGCGATTCAGGAACTCAACGAGAAGGGCACGCGCGTCCAGGTCACCCCCGCGAATTTCGTTGACTGGCGCGCGCAGAACACCAGCTTTGAACAACTCGCGGCGATCCACGCGCGCACCGCTAATCTCTCCGCCGGGGACGAGTCGGAGCGGATTGACCTCGCCATGACCTCGTCGAACTTCTTTCAGGTCTTCGGCGTCCAGCCTCAAATCGGACGCTTCTTCCTGCCGGAAGAAGAACGCGCGGGACACGACCCCGTGGCGGTAATCAGTTACGGACTCTGGCAAAGACATTTCGGCGGCGACTCGTCCGTCGTCGGCCATAGCATCATGCTTGACGGGCAGACTTATACGATCGTCGGCGTCGCGCCCGCCGATTTCCGGTATCCAGACCGCACAGAGGTATGGATACCGCCCTTTCAACTCGTGCCCACGCTCGGCCCGCAGATGGACATACAGCGTGCGCGCGGGTTCGGGTTCCTGAGCGCGGTCGGGTTGCTCAAGCCGGGCGTGTCCGTCAAACAGGCGCACGACGAGATGACGGCGATCACTGCGCGCCTGCGGCAGCAGTATCCAGAGACGAACAACAAACGCTTCAATCGTGTGGTCTCGCTGCAAACGCATCTCGTCGGCGAGAGCCGCAGGGCGCTGATGTTATTGCTGGGGGCGGTGGCGCTCCTGCTCTTGATCGCTTGCGCCAACGTTGCGAACCTGTTGCTATCGCGCGCCGCCACCCGTTACAGGGAAATCGCCGTCCGCCTGGCTTTAGGGGCGACGCGACTGCGCCTCGTCCGGCAGTTGCTCGTTGAGAGCGTCTTGCTGGGGATTGTTGCGGGCGCGGTCGGGCTGCTGCTCGGTTGGTGGGGTGTTGACCTGATGCGCAGGCTCTTACCCGTCGACTTCCCACGCGCGCAAAGCATCAGCGTTGACCTGCGCGTACTCGGTTTCACTTTGCTGGTCTCAATCGGCACGGGCATCGTGTTCGGACTTGTGCCGGCGCTTCAGTCCACGAACCCAGACCTTAACGAGTCGCTCAAGGAAAGCGTTCGCGGCTCGACGGGCGGTGTGCGCCGCAATCACGTGCGCTCGCTGCTGATCATCTCCGAGGTCGCGCTGTCACTCGTATTACTCATCGGGGCGGGGCTGCTGTTCCGTAGTTTCATGCGCTTGCAAGCGGTCGAGCTTGGTTTCCGCCCGCAGAGCGTGCTGACTTTCAGACTGACGCCTTCGGGGGCGAACTTTCGTGAAGACCCGCAGTACATCAACTTCTACAATCAGGTCGCCGAGCGCATCAAGACATTGCCGGGCGTTGATGCCGTCGGCATGATCAACACGCTCCCGCTCGTCAAGGGGCCGACCGCCGCCATCATGGTCGAAGGCCGCCCGCCGCTCACTCGGGACAAATGGCCCGGCATTAACTATCGTAACGTCAGCCCGGATTACTTCCGCGCGGTCAATGCTCCAGTCCTGCGGGGGCGCGCCTTTGATGCCCACGACAACGAGTCTGCTCCGCTCGTCGTCCTCGTCAATCAATCGCTCGTGCGGCGCGACTTCGAGGGCGAAGAGCCGCTCGGCAAGAAGATCAACTTCGGCGCGACGCGGGCCGACGGACAGCCCATCTGGTATGAGATCGTGGGGGTCGTGGCCGACGTGCGAAGCCTCGAACTGAACTCCGAGCCCACGCCGGAGATTTATACTTCATCCCTCCAGGATGCATTCGCAGGCATGTCATACGTTGTGCGTACGCAGACCGAGCCGGAGAGCCTCATCCCTGCGGTGCGCGAAGCCGTGCGCGAGGTTGACAAGGCGCAGCCCGTCGCGGACTTCAAAGAGATGGAGCAGATCGTTAGTGAGGCGGCGGCCCAGCCACGCTTCAATTCGCTCCTTCTGGGCATCTTCGCGAGTGTAGCTTTGTTACTGGCGGCGGCCGGTATCTACGGCGTGATGAGTTATTCGGTGACGCAGCGCACACACGAGATCGGTATACGCATGGCGCTCGGCGCACAGACGCGAGATGTCATCAAGCTCGTCGTCGGGCAGTGCATACGGCTCACGTTCGTCGGCCTCGCCTTCGGGCTCGTCTGCGCCTTCGCTTCAACACGCGTCATGGCGACGCTGCTGTACGGCGTCAAGCCCACAGACCCCTGGACGTTCGCGGGCGGCGCGCTGCTGCTGACCCTGGTCGCTCTGCTGGCGTGCTACCTGCCCGCGCGGCGGGCCGCTAAAGTAGACCCGTTGGTCGCGCTCCGTTACGAATAACGACCTCTCGCGGTCAACACCTTTCCCACCTCTTCAACGAGAGACTGTCACCACCTATTGACACGCGATAGGTGTACATGTAGACTCGCCCCCTATCGTCAGTATAGAGGGGCAACATGAAGAAACAGAAAACAGACCTTTTGCAGGGGACTCTCGAACTACTGGTCTTGCGCCTGCTGCGCTCCGGCTCGTTGAACGGCTGGGATATTATGCAGCGCATCCAGCTGGTTTCCGGTGAGGTTTTAAGCGTCACTCCGGGCGCGCTCTACCCGGCGCTCCACCGGCTCGAAGAGCGCGGGCTGATTTCGGCGGAGTGGGGCGAATCCGTGAACAATCGGCAGGCGAAGTTCTACAAGCTGACTGCCGCCGGGCGTAAGCAGCTCGAAGCGGAGCGCCAGACGTGGGAGCGCTTCACGGGCGCGGTCGAGGCGATTCTGAGAGACGCGTAGGCGGGGAGGCAGCCGCGATGCTGGGCAGGTTGAAGAGACGATTGCTGGCTCTCGTGCGCAAGGATTCGATGGAGAGCGAACTGGACGAGGAGTTGCGCTACCACCTGGATCGCGAGATCGAGCAGAACCTTCAAAGTGGGATGAGCCCGGAGGAGGCGCGCTATGCTGCGCTGAGGACTTTTGGCGGAGTGCAGCAGGCGAGAGAAGAGTGCGGCGAGGCGCGCGGCGTGAGGCTTATCGAAAACCTTTGGCAAGACCTCTGGTATGGGGTAAGGATACTGTGGAAGAAGCCCGGCTTTACGCTGGTTGCCGTGCTGACGCTGGCACTGGGAATCGGCGCGAGCACGGCGATCTTTAGTGCGGTGAATCCCATCCTGTTCGAGTCTTTGCCGTATCCGCATGCGGAGCGGGTCACGATGATCTGGGACATTGGCCCGGACGGCTCGCGCGCCGACGTAACCTTCGGAACCTATCGCGAGCTTGTCGAGCGGAGTCGTTCCTTCGATGCGCTCGCCTTATTGAAAGCATGGCAGCCGACCATGACCGGCCCTGCCGAGCCGGAGCGTCTCAACGGGCAGCGCGTGAGCGCGAGCTATTTCCGTGTGCTGGGCGTGCCATTAGCGCTCGGGCATGACTTTGAAGAGTCTGACGATCGCCTCAATGGGCCCAGGGTGGTGATTCTGAGCGACGGGCTATGGCAACGGCGCTTCGGCGCTGACCGCACGATCGTCGGTCGCCAGATCACGTTCGACGACGACGCATATACCGTCATCGGGGTCATGCCGCGAGGGTTCGAGAACGTGCTTGCGTCGCGGGCTGAGCTGTGGACGCCGCTGCAATACGATATGTCAGAGGGCCGTGCCTGGGGGCATCACCTGCGCATGGTGGGGCGGCTGCGCCCGGAAGTCGGACGAGATCAGGCCGTGCGTGAGTTGGAGATGATCGCGCGCGCTCCCGTGCCGGAGTTTGCGAGGCCGAAATGGGCATCCCTGTCTCAGGGGCTCATCATAAATTCGCTTCAGGACGATCTCACGCGCGGCGTCAAGCCTGCGCTGCTGGCGGTGCTGGGCGCTGTCCTGCTGGTGCTGCTGATTGCGTGTGTCAACGTAACGAATCTATTACTGGCTCGCGGGGCACAGCGGCGTGGCGAATTCTCGATTCGCGCCGCGCTCGGCGCGGGACGAGCGCGATTGATACGACAACTGTTGACGGAGAGTCTGCTGCTGGCAGCTATGGGTGGGGCTCTCGGGATGTTGGTGGCAGAGTATGGTATCGGCGCGTTGGTGGCGCTCAGCCCGCCGGAGCTGCCGCGCATAAATGCGATCGGCATAGACGCGACCGTATTCGCGTTTGCGCTCGGCATCACGACGCTGATCGGCCTGTTGGTCGGGCTGGTTCCGGCGCTGCAAGTGTCGCGTATAGACTTGCATAGCGGCCTTCAGCATGGCTCGCAGCGTATCGCCGGTAGCCATCAATTGACGCGCCGTATGCTCGTCGTCGCTCAGGTCGCGTTCGCCCTGGTGCTGCTGGTGAGCGCGGGATTGCTGTTGCGCAGCATGCGGCATCTGTTCGCCATTGCTCCGGGGTTCGATGCATCGCACCTGCTCACGATGCAGGTACAAACATCCGGGCATCGATTCGACGACGACAACGTCACTCATCAGTTCTTCGAGCAGGCATTGGAAGCTGTGCGCAATGTACCGGGCGTCGAGGCGGCGGCGTTCACGAGCCAGTTGCCGTTGAGCGGCGACGTGGACGAGTACGGCGTGCACTTCGAGTCGAACCCTGCTCCAGAGGAAGATCACACCGCGTTTGTCTACGCGGTGAGCCCCGGATATTTTGAGGCGATGGGCATCCCTCTGCACAGGGGACGATTGTTGGACGCGCACGATGCGGCTGGCGCGCCGGTGGCCGTGCTGATCAGCGAATCGTTTGCCAGGCGCAAGTTCCCGGGTCAAGACCCCATCGGCCAGCGCCTGCACATTGGGCCCAACGAGGGGCCCTGGGATACGGTTGTCGGCGTGGTGAGCGATGTGAAGCAAACGTCGCTCGCGGTCAGTCAACCGGATGCCGTGTATATCACGACCAGGCAGTGGCGCTTCGCTGAAAGGGCCATGTCGCTGGTGGTTCGTACACAGAGAGAGACGGCGGCGATTGCTCCGGCCATCAGGAATGCGGTCTGGTCTGTGGACAGGAATCAGCCGATCATACGTGTCGCCACGATGGACGACCTGCTCGCCGCGTCGGCGGCAGAGCGGCGCTTCGCGTTGATACTGTTCGAGGCGTTCGGCGTCGTGGCGCTGGTGCTCGCTGTCACGGGCATCTACGGCGTGCTATCGGGCAGCGTTACGGAGCGAACGCGCGAGATAGGTGTGCGGTTGGCGCTGGGCGCATCGCGCGGCAACATCCTTGGGCTGATAGTCAGGCAGGGAATGACGCTCACGGGGCTGGGGCTCGCGCTCGGGCTGGGCGGAGCTATCTTGGCGAGCCAGGCCATCGTCTCGCTGCTCTTCGGCGTCTCGCGTCTAGACCCGATCACGTATCTGGGCGTGACCGCGCTGCTCACGGGCATGTCTTTGATCGCCTGCTGTGTGCCCGCATGGCGTGCGGCGCGGGTTGACCCCTCGATCACGTTGAGGGCCGAATAGTCGTGCATCGCACAGTCAGTACCGCCAAAGGTCTCGGGCGGGTGCTCAATGTTGAAAGACCCGCCCGAGACCTTTGGCGGTACTGGCCTGTGGTATACCCAATTGCAAATGGCCATCACCGTTCTTCTAACCGGACAGCTTGCAAATTCTAGTGGGTTCCGCCGTCTTGCCGTCGGGAAAAACTCTGATGAGAAAAGTCCTGACGTTATTAATCGCGCTTATCCTCTCAACGGTCTGTGCCAACGGTGCGGCGGGGCAGCGCGAACGCCGACTGCTTCCCGTCGTACTCAAAGGCAAGTGGGGATTCATTGACCGGACGGGCAAGATCGTCGTCGAGCCGCAGTTCGATGCTCTGGGCAACTGGGGCTTTAGCGAGGCGCTGATGGAATTCCGGGTCGGGAGCAAATGGGGTTATCTGGATGAGAGCGGAGCGATAAAGATTACGCCTCAGTTTGACGAGGTACACCCTTTCTCTGAGGGTATGGCGGCGGTCAGGGTGCGCGATAAATGGGGCTTCATTGACCATCCGGGCACGATGGTGATTGCCCCGCGTTTCAAGGATGTGGTCTGGGGATATGCCGGGGGCGAGACTTTCTCGGAAGGCATGGCGGCGATCAGGCTCGGCGATCGATGGGGCTTCGTCAACAAGGCCGGGGAAGTTGTCATCGCGCCGCAGTTTGACGAGGTCAGGGTCTTCGTGCACGGCATCGCCCGTGTGACGGTTAAAGGAAAGTCTGGCCAGCCGGACAAGGTGGGTTACATCAACAGGTCAGGGAAGTTTGTGTCGCAGCCCAACGAGGATGACTATTACGGGTTTCAGCCGCTGCATGCCGGTAACTTCTCCGAAGGGATGTCTTTCATCAGGGACGGCGCGAAGTGGGGCTACGTCAACAGCGAAGGCGAGATCGTCGCCAAAGGGTTCGAGGACGAGAAGGTTTTCTCGGAGGGGCTGGCGGCAGTCCGCTTGGACGGCAAGTGGGGCTTCATAGATAAGAGCGGGAAGATCGCTATCCGGCCTCGCTTCGAGGACGCAGAACCTTTCAACGAAGGGCTGGCCTTTGTGACGGAAGCCGACGGCACGCTCGGCTATATAGATCAGACCGGAAGACTCGCCATCAAGATCGGCAGGAAGAATGAAGCCCACGCCGAACGCTTTTTCGCCGGCAGCTTTAAAGATGGATTGGCGACGATCAATTCAGGCGATGAAGCGGGCTACATAGACCGCACGGGCACATTCGTCATCAGGTTGAAGAAAGGCGACCGGGGCAGCCCTTTTTCCGGCGACCTGGCGCAAGTTCACAGGGGAGAGCGCACGAGCTATGTGGACAAAACGGGCGCTTACCTCTTCGAGCCGAAACTGCTCTTCGACCTTGGGGAATGGTCTGAAGGGTTGATCGCCGCGCGCGCCGGGCGCAACGGGCGTTACGGTTACATGGATCGGAGCGGAAGGTTCGTCGTCGCGCCGCAGTTTGACGAGGCAGATAAATTCTCGGACGGCTTGGCGCACGTTCGCGTCGCCAACAAGCACGGATTCATAGACCGCTCAGGAAGGTTCATCATTCCCCTGGAGTTCGACGACGTTTCACCCTTTTTCGATGGGATAGCGAAGGTCGGGCTCGAAGACTACAGGCCACGTTCGTTCGAGCGGCAAAAGATCGGCTACATAGACAACAAGGGGAATTACATCTGGAAACCGACCGAGTGAGAATGTGCACGCATTAACCAGCCCGGCAAAGAGAAATGCCGCGACCTATGGCCACGGCATTCCGCTAAGGCTGGCAGTTATGCTCTGCTGCTAGGGTCGGCCAAAGATGCCGCCGAGGACGTTTCCGATACCGTTATTCCTACGGTATTGGTCGTTTCCATAGCCCTGATACTGACGATAGCCCTCGTTGTAGCCACGCACGAAGCCGTTGCGAAAAGCCTGCGACCTGGCCTCCCTGTAGTAGTGTGACCTTTGCGGATTATAGCTCTGCCCACGCTGCGCATCCCTCGCCCCGGTGTTGATTCCGGCCTGGTATCCCTGGTTCAGCTCAGCCTGGTAGATGTTATTATAGCCGCCATAACCGCCATTGTTCCCATAGCGGCCATATTGATCATCACGACGATTACCGTAGCGATAGTCTCTATCACGATCCCAGTTGCGATCACGATAACGACCATCCCTGTCGCGGCGAATCTGGCGATCACGATAATCCCTGTCACGACCGTACTGGCCGTTGCGACCGTACGGATACTGTGCCTGGGCCGTCGTGCTCGATGCGAGTGCGATACCGATTAGTAAAGAGAAGGCCAGCAAGGCTCCCCCAAACTTATACTGTAGGCGTCTTGTGTTCATTGATAACTCTCCTTGGCAGACGCAAGGGCAACGATCATGCCGCAGAAATGGGGCCGGAATATTCCTGAATATTACGAACGGGTTGAACCTCAACATTACCCTATATCGTATTCTCCGTATACGACATCGTTAACGTAGGCATTGCCTGAAAGGGACTTGAGACAAACAGATGTCCGGCGGTTAGTAATAAGCCGGGACGAGTCACAGGATGATTTATGATGAAGAGTCAGCGCCTTCAAGCCTGGTTGCTGCGCCTGGCGGGTTCGGTTGAGATACTCGCGTTTGTGGCCGTAGTGATGCCGCGCTCCTGGATGGAAGTATCGCACCTCCGGCTCGGCCTCGGCGAGATGCCGGGTGGGCCCATCCTCATGTTCATGATACGCCAGGCATCTTACACCTACGGCATGCATGGAGTATCGTTGTGGATTCTGGCATCGGACGTGGACAGGTTCCGACCGCTCTTGATATTCAACGGCATCTCGTTTCTGCTGGCCGCGCCGGTCTTCCTGATAATTGACCATACTTCGGGGATGCCTTTATGGTGGACGGTGTCGGATGCTTTGGGGTGCGCCTGCTTCGGGGCGGCGCTGCTGTGGCTGAACCGTGGCGACCGTCGCGCTGAATAGCCATGTGCTTGAGGGCGCGGCGCAATCTAACAACTCACTCAAACGAACACGGCGTAATCACCGCCGAAACTTTATGAGATATTTAGTCCCAATCCTTATCCTTTGCCTGTTTTTCCAGACACCCGTCGCTCGTTCGTCGTCTCAGGATAACGTCAGTAAGGAAGCGCCTTTAATTGCTTACCTGAAAGCAAACACGCACCCGCTCGTTTACAAGGACGGGAAGTTGTCCGGCGAGGGCGCGGACTTCCTGATACGTGAAGCGAACAAGGCGCAATTTTTTCTGATCGGCGAAGAACATGGGCTCGCCGAAAATCCGCTTTTCGCGGCGGCGATCTTGCGAGAGCTAAACGACTATAAATATTTCGCCTCTGAGATCGGAAAGTTGACGGCGGCGCGGCTGGAAGCGGAGGCGCAGCGAAAGCCCGTGCGCGAAGTGTTGGCGGAATTCAACCGCCGGTATCCTTTCTCGCTCCCCTTTTTCAACTGGCAGGAGGAAGGCACGCTGCTCGAAGCGGCGCTCAAGCGTCCGCGCGGGAAGATGCCAGCCTTCTGGGGCATAGACCAGGAGTTCTTCTATTCCCCTGTTTATCATATGGAGCGTCTGCGCCAACTCGCGCCGGATGCCAAAGCGCGTGCCGTCGTCGAGGAATACTACGAAAAGACGCGCACAGAATTAGCGCGCGGAATCGAAACGCATAATCCGGGCGGTGCTTTTATCGTCTCGGCGAAGGCCGCCGATTTTGACAGGCTCGACGCCGCCTTCGGCAGCAAAGATTTGGAGGCGAAACAAATCCTGCGCGACTTGCGCGAAAGCTGGGAGATTTATCAGAAGAATTTCCGGGGCGAAACTTACGCGAATAATTTACAGCGTTCGCGGCTGTTGAAGCGAAACTTCATGGCCCACTACAACGCCGCGCTCAGGACGGACAAGCAACCGAAGGTCTTCTTCAAATTCGGCGCGGCCCACGTCGGTCGCGGGCGCAATTACGTCAATGTTTTCGATCTCGGCAACATGGTCTCGGAGCTGGCCGATTCGCAGGGCACATCATCGTTTCATGTGATGGTCATGGCCGCCGGTGGGACTTACAACAAATTCCTCCCCTTCGTCGGCAATGAGGAAGACAAGAAGAAAAAGTTTGACCCGGCGGAGGCTTATTCTTACCTGGACGTGCAGCCCTTCGTGAGTCTGGCCGATGCATCCGGCTGGAAGGTCATCGATCTACGCCCGCTCAGACAGCACCTGGGCACTAGAAGATTGCCGAATCTGCCGCGCGGTGTCGCGGATATAATCTCTGGCTTTGACGCACTGGTATTGATCAACGAAGCCCATCCGGTCACACTCTTCTGAGAGAGATCAGCAGTGATAGCTTTAAAGAAGCCATCGTTAGCCCGGTCGAAGAACAAACGCAAAGGTGACGGCGGGCCGGGCTAACGACTCATTGAACGTGACGCCTCTCGACTAAGTGGATGGCTGTGTCCAGCGCTCCAGCAGTCGACGCCGGTTTTCCAGCTTCCGTTCGATGTTCGGAATCTTCATCGCCAGTTGCTCAAGGTGCGCCAGGTAATCCGGCTCGCCGATGAGCTCGCGGACTTCTGCGAGGAACGGCTGGAGTTTGGCGAACACGACCACATGCTCCGAGTTGGCTTCGAGGAACAGCTTCTCGTCAATCCCGCCATTGTTGACGAGGGAGGCGGCGACCTCCCAGTGTGACGCGACCATGCGGTAAAAGGCACTCTGCTTTTCGCCGCTCAATAACAGCGCGACGATCTCTTTGCCGCTCTGCGGAGCGAATTCCGAAAAGAACCAGCGGCGAGCCTCGCGCATCAGCGCTTCGCTTCTGAGTTCGTAAAGCTTGATGATGACGAGCGCGTCCTGCGCTTTGGTGTCCATTAGCGTTTGTCCTCCGGGTCTGGTTTATTTGTTGAGCCCCGCGCTTGTTTCGACGACCTTCAGCGACGCCGCCTGAGCCTTCGTCGCAAGCGAACGGCAGAGCTTTAGATTATGGGCCGCTTCGTCAAACTCGCCGTCCGCCTGGCGCAGCGCAATCTCAAACTCCCTTTCGGCTTCGCTCAGACGACCCAAGTGCGCCAGCGTCACCCCGAGGTTGTTATGGCTCGCCGGGAAACGATCTTTGAAACGGTCGATGGCATCTTTGAAAAGCGCCGCCGCCGCTTTGTAATCGCCTTCGCTCATCGCGAGCAGCCCCAGCATATAGTGAGCCATCGCGTGTTTCCCGCCCGAGGTCAGGAGCGCTTGCCCGAACGCCTCTTTCGCTTCACTCGCGCGGCCCGCATCCTTGAGCGCCACGCCGAGCGCGTAGAGGGCCTTCGGATAACGACCTTGGCGCGCGTCGATCGCAAGCCTGTACATGCGTATGGCATCTTCCGTGCGCCACAGCTCGTAATAACAGACGCCTATGTTGTACAACGACTGCGCGTAAATTTCTCCCGCGCCCTTCGGGACGCGCCCGTACTCCTCTATGGCCGCCGTATATTCGGCCCGCGTATACCTTTCGTTCCCGCGCCTGATCAATTGCTCTGCGTCCTCCCTGCTCGTCTGAGCATTCACGACGACGCCGCAAGCGAACATGACCAGTAACACCGCTAACAAAGATAATCTCTTCTGTCTCATTGATCACTCCCTTCAACATCGGAGCAACCTTTGCTCCGACGATGAAGGGAGTGTAATGACGACGGGTATGCTATGTCTTTCCCGTTATTGCTCGCGCTTGACTAATCTTGCTGACTTGTCCGGGACAGAGTTACGGCTGGAACCGCAGGCGGTAGGACTGCGGCGTCGTTCCCGTAAGCCTGCGAAAAAGTCTCGTGAAATGGCTCTGGTGGCTGAAGCCTGAGCGCGAGCTGACCTCGACGAGCGGGATTTCACTTTCGGTCAGCAGCGCCTTGGCGCGCTCGACTCTGAATTTGATCAAATACTGGTGCGGGGTCGTGCCCGTCGTTCTCTTGAACTCGCGCGCGAAATGGAAGACAGACATCTCGGCCACACCGGCCAATTCCGCGAGGCTCAGGTCGCTTTCGTAATTGTCGGAGATGAAGGCCAACACGCGCCGCAGCCTGCGGCCGGACAATCCGCCCGTGAACCTCTGCGCGCTATCGCCCGCCGCCGTGTAATGACGGAGCAGGTGAACGGCCAAAACGTTCGCCAGCGACTCGGCGTAGAGACGACCGCCCGGAGCCTCAGATTCAAGCTCCGCCAGCAGCGCCATCCCGACACTCTTCACGACAGGGTCGCTCGGCGCGCATCCTTCGATGACCTCGACGGCGCGGCCTGCTCCTGCGCGAGGCTCGTCCGCCGCGCGCAAGACCAGCGACGGCTCAAGGTAGATCGCGAGTTGTTCCGAGTCGCCCGTGATACGGGCCCGGAAGGGCTGCCCGGAAGGAATCACGCACACGCTGCCGTCCGCCTCGCCGCTCGCCTCAAATCCGCTCGCCGTGCGTATCACACCCTGGCAGCCGCCCTTGAGCGAGAACATGATGAGATGATCTCTATGACTGTGCTCGGGCAAATCTCCCTCGCGCAGGCGGTAATGTTCGAGCCTGATGCCTTCCCAGGAAGCTCTCCTCTTGAGCACGACAGGCGAGCTGTCTGTCCTATCGGTTGCGTTCATCTTCAAGAATCTCTTTCAACGTGCGCGGGCGCGGCCACGACGTTTCTCCTTCGTCGGCGGCAAGAGCGCAGAGCCGCTCCGCGTTGAATGGCGGCGTAAGCGTTCGAGTATGGCCGCGCGCGCACGCGCAAACGATTGCTTATCGTCGTAGAGTTGAAAAGCCCAATTAGCCCCCAGTTCGAGGGCGTTGAACTCGAAGGCCAGTTGAGTCGGGGCCACGTCCCTTTCCAGGTGGCCCGCCTCCTGCGCCTCGACTACGGCGCGAGAGAGGATATTGAGCCATTCCTTCATGATCTTGGCTATGCGATCACGCACGGGCCCATGACGGCTGTCGAACTCGGCGGCGGCGGCGGCGAAGAAACAACCGCCACGGAACACTCCGCCCTGCACATAGCCGAGCCAGATGTCGCAAAGCTTCCAGAGACGCGGGATGCCATGTTCCGCCTCGAAGGCGGGCCGGATAACTTCGCGTATAAAGATCGAGCGCGCGGCCTCTATCGTCGCCAGTTGCAAGTCTTCCTTTGAGCCGAAATGAGCGAAAAGTCCGCTCTTACTCATCGACAGTTCCGCAGCGAGCCGTCCGATGGTCAGCCCTTCAAGGCCGTCCGCAGAGGCTATGTGAACGGCGGTCTCCAGTATCGCCTGGCGCGTACGCTCTCCCTGCGCCCGGCGGCCTCTCGCCACTGTTTTCGTTTCCGGCGTGGTATCCAAAGTAAGTCTCAGAAGATCAAGTCGGGCTCTATATAGCACGAACGTTCGTTTTAAATCAAGTGCCGACAACTCCCTTGCTTGAAATCCGCCCGGGAGTTGTCGGCTGCTTTTACCTTAACGCGCGCACCGAACGGCTAGGGGACGCTCGGCTGCCACTTGGCCCCGTAGTCATATTCCACGTCGTTGGTGACGTTCGAGAGCCCGCTGCCATCCGTGTTCACGACATAAATTTCACTGTTATCGTCGCGGTACGTATCGAAGGTCAGCCCCGTGCTATCGGGCGACCATTCCACCTTTGCGCCGTCATTGAAATTTTCCGTAAACACGGGCCACTGGTCATTGCCGTCGGCGGTCATCACGAAGATCATGCTGGTGGAACTGTAGAAACGTGAGAATGCGATCATAGTCCCGTCGGGCGACCATGAGGGAGAGCCGTCGTAAGTGCTGTTCGTGAGATTGACCTGATCGGTTCCGTCGGCATCCATTACATAGATGCCCGGGTCGTCCAGGCCCCTGTCGAAAGCGATCTTCGTCCCGTCCGGCGACCAGACGGGCGCGGAGTCGTAAGCGTCAGAATTATTGGACAGGTTTGTCTTCCCGGTACCGTCAGCGTTCATCAGCAGGATATTGGGGTGAAACGCGTCCGCCAGGGAGTAGTAGACCTCGCCCTGGTAGAGAATCTTCGTACCGTCTGGCGACCACTGCGGCTTGTCCTGGTACTCAGCATCATCGTTAAGATTGCTGAAGCCAGTGCCGTCGGCGTTGATGACGCATATGTCGTACTGATCGGTGCTGCTGTCCCAGTTCTGCCAGGCGATCTTCGTCCCGTCCGGCGACCATGCGAAGTTGACGCCGTTCGAGCCGTTGGTGGTGAGCCGCGTCGGGTTGCTGCCGTCGGCATCCATTACCCAGACTTCTTCCCCGCTGCTGCGGTCACTGTTGAAGACTATCTTCGTGCCATCCGGCGACCATGCAGGCTCCCAGTCGTAGGCTGTGTTATTGGTAAGGTTGACAACCCCTGTGCCGTCGGCGTCCGAGCGATATATCTCTGCATCGCTATCCCTGTAGCTGACGAAGATGAGCGTTCCACCAGGGCCACTCTGCGAGTCTCGAACCAGGACGATCGGATTCGCCGTGTTATTACCTGCTGACGGATCAGTCACCGAGCTTGAAGCGACCATGTCGACATCCAGGTCGATCCCGTCGTCGGCGGTGACCGTAACGTTGATCGTGACCGTCTCATCGTCCCACGCTGACATGTCCCCGAGCGGACAGACGACACTTGTGCCGCCGCCGGTGAGGGGCGTAATCGTGCATGTGCCTGCCGGAGTGACAGCCGTATTGACGGTCATATCGGGCGGGAGAGTCGTCGTCAGGATCGCGCCCGTGGCCTCGTCCGGGCCGTAGTTGTAGATGGTGCTATTGAGATCAACCGTGCCATCGGGCTCGACCACGCCGGGCTGCGCGCTCGCATTGAGCACCAGATCGGCTTCGTCGATGAGCAACATCGCCGCCGGTAAATACGATAGCCCGATAGCATTTAGAGTTAAAGAGTCCTTGGCCCGATTCAAAGCCTGATTTCGGGTCGTCGAATTCGAGGGTTTCGCATAAGAAATTGCCGGTGAGAAACAATTCATGAATACCGAGAGGGTTAAAAGCAGTCCTGTGACGTGCTGTGCGAGGTGAGAGGAAGACATCTGTTATTTCTCCTTGAATGAGGGTTTATGGATGAGCGCACTACGCCGTATTCGCCTACGGCTGCGCGTTTCAGAGTTCTATAGTTCGCAGAGTGCTCTTCTGTTCCGAGCTTGAATTGAAGAGAGATACGCCCCTTATTCTACGTAAAATGATCGCGCGGCGAGATGTAGCAAACGGAGTGGCTACGGCACATTCGAGCGTACGTGATGGGACGATGCGCTCGTCTTCGTGTGTATCCGAACTCTATGAAAAATACTTCAGGCAAGGGCATTTCTTTAAGGCTGTCTCAACGCGATCATCGAGCGGGACGGCGTAACCTGCTCCTCCCAATCCGACACTTCCAGCGTAGATGTTGAAGCCGTCTCGTGTCAATAAAAAATTACGACAACCCTCTTCACTCCCGTCTGGCTACGAAATCCCTCTCCATTTCATGCGAGCAAATCAGGCTGGCCGGGTTTTGTGTTGACTACCTACAGGAAAGAGGCTAGATTGATGTTGATGACCAACAGGAGCGAGCATGGAACAGAACAAGAATGAAGTCCTGCCTGGCACGTTGAACCTTATGGTTCTGAAAACCCTGGACACCATGGGCTCACTACACGGATACGGCATTGCCCGTCGGATCGAGCAGATCAGCGGTGATCTCCTACAGCTCAATCAGGGAACGATTTATCCCGCTCTGCTCTATCTGGAGCAGATGGGCTGGATTTCTTCCGAGTGGGGGGTATCGGAAAACAACCGGCGCGCCAAGTTTTATTCAATCACGCGGAAGGGGCGCAAGCAGCTTGCCGCTGAGATAGATAATTGGCTGCAAGTGTCCGCCATCATGATCAGATTTCTCGAACACCCGGAGGGAGGCTTATGAGCTGGCTCCGAGTTCTCACGCACCGTTTGCGCGCAATGGTGATGAAGCGAAAGCTTGAGCGGGAACTGGAAGAGGAGATTCAATCGCATCTCGAAATGCAGATTGAGGAGCATGAGCGGCAGGGGATGAGCCCGGAAGAGGCGCGCTACGCGGCCTTGCGAAAGTTTGGGGGAGTCGAACAGGTGAAAGAACGGTATCGTCATCGTCGCAGCTTGCCGATAGTGGAAACCATATTTCAGGATGTGCGGTATGCGGCACGCATGCTGAGGAAAAGCCCGCTCTTCGCTGTCATCTCGATCTTCACTCTGGCTTTGGGCATCGGTGCGAACACGGCCATCTTCTCGGTCGTCAACGAACTGCTCCTGCGCCCGTTGCCTTTCCGCGACGCAGATCGGTTGGTCATGTTGTGGGAGGTCACTCCAGAGGGCAGGCATGAGAACACGACTTCGCGTGCCAACTTTCGTGGCTGGCGCGAGCAGAGCACGACGTTCGAGGGCATGGCGGCGTTCTCAGACCGGCGTCTTAACCTGACCGGCGACGGCGAACCCGAAGAGGTCTCCGTCCAGCTTGCGACGCCCGGTCTGTTCCAGGTGCTCGGCGTCGAGCCGATTCTCGGACGTGTCATCACGGAGGAGGACGCACGCATCGGCACGCCGGGCGTGGCAGTCTTGAGCTACGGCTTATGGCAGAGGCGTTACGGCGGCGACCCGCAGGTGATCGGCAGGGCCATCACGCTCAACGGCTCGCCCGTCACTGTGGTCGGCGTCCTCCCGGCGGGTTTTCAGTGGCACATAAGAAGAAGGTCTGGCACGACGAAGCCCGCCGAAATCTGGGCCCCGCTCGTGATGCCCACGACGGAGGGGCCGGGCATACGTGGCCGGTTCCTCTCGGTCGTCGCGCGATTGAAACCCGGCGTATCATTAGCGCAGGCACAGGCGGAGATGAAGACCATTCATGCACGCCTCGAACAGGATTCGCCGCGATACAACAAGGGGTACGGCGCGGAAGTCATCCCGCTACGCGAGCAGTTCGTCGGCAACGTCCGGCCAGCGCTGCTCATACTCCTCGGCGCGGTCGCCTTCGTACTGCTGATCGCCTGCGCTAACGTTGCCAACCTGCTGCTCTCTCGCGCCGCCGCGCGTGAGAAAGAGATAGCGCTTAGGGCAGCGCTCGGCGCGGGCCGCTGGCGAATAGTCCGGCAAATGTTGACAGAGAGCGTGCTGCTGGCCCTGTTGGGAAGCCTCTTCGGGCTGATGATAGCGTGGTGGGGCATACATGCGCTCGTCGCGATCAGCCCGCGCGACCTTGTGAACTTACAGGGTGTCGGCATCAATCTCCCCGTGCTCGGCTGGACGCTGCTGGTCTCGCTTGCGACCGGAATCATCTTCGGCATAGCGCCCGCCGTGGAAGCGACGCGGCTGAACGTCAACGAAGCTCTCAAGGAAGGAAGCAAGGGGGCAGGGGGGCAGGGCTCTCGCAGCAGTCGGCTGCGCAGCGCCTTTGTCGTCGCGGAAGTCGCACTGGCGTTGATGTTGTTGGCGAGCGCTGGACTGCTGGTCAAAAGCTTCGCCCGCCTGCAAAAGGTAGATACAGGATTCGACACGGAAAACATCCTGACGATGGTTTTGCCTCTGCCGACCGGCAAGTACAAGAGTGATCAGCAGGTCGTGGGCTTCTTCCGTCAGGCGACGGAGCGCATACGCACGCTCCCGGGCGTGCAGGCCGCAGGGATGGTCAACTACCTACCGCTCTACGGCGGGCTCGGTTCCGCCACCAGCTTCGCCATAGAGGGCCAGCCCGCGCCGCCGCCGGGCGAAGAGCCCAGCACGAACGTGCGCGTGGCCGACGCGGGCTATTTCGGCGCGATGGGCATTCCCCTGCTTCGTGGTCGCAATTTCACGGACGTAGAAGCCAGCGAAGCCCGGCACGTCGTCCTCATCAGCGAGTCGTTCGCGCGACAATACTTCCCGGGCGAAGACCCGCTCGGCAAGCGCGTCAGCATCGAGATGTTTAGCAAACCCAATCCGACGGAGATCGTCGGCATCGTCGGCGATGTCAGGTATGATAGCCTTGTCGATAAAGCTGAGCCGACCGCCTACTTCCCGCACTCGGAGCTTACCTATCCGTTCATGACCCTTGTCATACGAACCGATGGCGACCCCACGGCCATAGCGCCCGCCGTGCAGCGCGAGATACGCGCGATAGACCCCGACCAACCCGTCTCAGACGTGCGGACGATGAATCAGGTGATGGCCGACACTGTGGCCCGCGCACGCTTCAACACGCTTCTGCTGGGGCTTTTCGCGGGGCTGGCAATGCTGCTGGCGGCGGTCGGTATCTTCGGCGTGATGAACTACTCCGTGACGCTGCGGACGCGCGAGATCGGCATCAGGATAGCGCTCGGCGCACAGCCGCAACGCGTGCTGATGCTCATCCTGAGACAGGGGCTACTGCTCACGATCAT
>DATDFK010000032.1:0-46821 GCA_036522655.1 Pyrinomonadaceae bacterium
ACGCCCGTCATGACAGACGCCACCAAGGCCACGACCTTTGACGATATAGGCAGCGAACTCAATATCTTTGACACGGCCACCAATCAATTCGTCTATCGCTACGTTGACCAGGAGCGCGACATCTCGCAACTGGTCGTGCCGGGCCAGTACGTAGACCTGCACGATCACGCAGACGCGCAGAAGATCATCAAGGGCAGTGGGCCCGAGCAGATGACGATCAGGGGCAATCTGCTCTTTGTCACGATGGCCCATTCGGAAAAGGTGCAGGCGTTTCGCATCAACCCTTCGGCAGCAGACCCTTCGCAGATTCTCACTCCGCTCGGCATAGAGTTTACCGGCGGCATCACGCCGCAGGGCGTTGAGGCTTCGCCCGATGCGAAAACTCTCTACGTCGCCAATCTTCAAACGGAGGATGTTTCATTCCTCGGCGTCGATGCAAACGGTAACCTGCAACGCCAGGGCTACACGGCAGTCGGCGTGACGCCGCAGACCATTGACCCGACCACGGGCAACAACGGTCAAGGACTCTTCGCCACGGATGAAGAGGTCGGCTTACGCTGGTTCTTCTCCTCCGCTTATTCGGATGATGCGCAGAAGTCCTGCGGCTTCTGTCACTGGGATGGACGCCAGGACGGTTGCCAGTGGAACGTCGCGGCCAACGCCGTCGGCGGGACGAAAGTTTGTCCGCAGAACAAGGACATCTCCGACAACTGGCCCGAATGGTACGAGGGCTTGAACAACGACTTCATGGCTTATGCTTCGGCCTGTAACGGTGAGGTGCTGCTTGGCGAGCGCGCGCCCACTCCGCTCTTTCCGCAGGCCAACGCCGTCGATCGTTTCAAGGCGCGCGAGCAGTACGTCCTCGACAAGACGGCGGAAAACTCCACGGCCATCGGGCGGCCCGAGCTGAACGGCAAGGCTTTCAAGGTCGGCTACTACGACATGGCCTATCTGCAAATTCTCTGGTCACAGAATGAGACGCGACGCTTCCCCAATCCAACGACGCAGTTTCCCGAAGAGGCACAGGCGGCGAAGGTCGCGCGCGGCAAGCAGATATTTACGGCGAGCGTCAGGGAAGGCGGCGCGGGCTGCGCCGATTGCCATCACAACGGCAACAAGATGACCAACGGCGTCATGGACGATACCTTCCAGGACTTCAACATACACGAGCCGGGCGTCATCCCGGAATCAACCGTCGATGGCGAGGGCCCGTTCTACCGCCCGCAGAACGATTACTTCTTCACACGGTTTGGCCCGCCACAGGATGTCGGGACGCCGCAGAATTTCAGCAGCCGCAATACCAAACACCTGCGCACCTTCTGGGACAGCGTGCCGCGCTGGCTCCACTACGGTTTCGCACACACCCTGCGAGAGATTCTGCTGACGCCTGATTCGCCGCTGCTCCTGGCGGGCGAGCGTGGGTTCAACTTCCGCACCGTTCGCACGGATCAACGTCGCGGCCCGAACAACCTGCCGACCGAAGTGCCCATCGCACCGGGCCATAGCGCGGGCGGCTTCGCCGGTGACGGTATGGGCCCACTCTACGTCAGTCTCGACAGCCCGTTCATTCGCGAGGCCGACGGCAGAGCGCAGATAGACCGCCTCGGCACGGACAACCTGGCCCCGCTCGTCGTGGGTGGGCAGATCAACCCTGCGCTCGCGGCCAACAACATACGCGTCATCAAAGACACGCACGGCAAGACCTCGCATCTCTCCGCGAGCGACTTTGATGCGCTGGTCGCGTACCTCTTATCGCTACAGTAGAAAGGGGAACGACCTACAGGACGGTGACAGCGAAATAGGTATGACCAGGCGGGCAGCCGCTCCGGTCATGTAGGAATTGGAAGAACAATAACGGCAGTCAATCTCTGCACCTCGCAGATTGCCTGTTGCTGGATGAAGGGGGCGTTCAAGACCGAGCGCCCCTTTCATTGTCTGGACATAAAGATTCAACGCCTGCGATATTGCTCCATCTTTACTAACTCTGAATGTTAAGCTCAAGTTCTTGATCGAGGGCAGCGTTCAAATCCCTGTCGTGCGAAATACGGGGCCGCCGTTGCTGCAAACGGCCATCTTATGTCCTGCTCTGTGTGAAGTATCTGTTTTGAGGTGATGCGATGGTCAGAGCCATAGTCTTCGCAACGCTACTTATCCTCCTGCCCGCAGTTGTAAGTGGGCAGAGCAATGAAGCACCGGCTGTGGCGCTCAAAGACCTGCGTGGCCGCACTGTACGAATCGGCGATTACAGGGGTAAAGTAGTGCTCCTCAACTTCTGGGCGACGTGGTGTCCGCCCTGCCGGGCTGAAATGCCTGCGCTGGTCAGATTGCAGCAGCAGTATCGTCGCCAGGGCTTACAGGTAATAGGCATCACCTACCCGCCGACGGAGTTGAGCGCCGTGCGCCGGTTCATCCGCAGCATCGGGGTCAATTACCCTGTCCTGCTCGGCGCAGTAGAGACCAAGGCTATGTTTGATACGGGAGAGACGCTACCGCTTACGGTCGTAATAGATCGTGAAGGAAAGATTCGAGACAAAATCGAAGGCATACTCTTGCCGAAAGAGTTCGAGGAAAAAGTAAAACCTCTGCTCCGGTAAGCCAAAGTCAGAGAATGAGCATCAGAGCAGCACTGTCCGGTAAAGACCCACTATCAATGAGGAGAAACAAAATGAAGAGAAAACAGATCATCGCCCTTATCGTGTTCACACTCGCGCTCGGCGCAGTAAGCGTCTCGGCCGCCACAAAGACCGTGACCATTCGCGTCGAAGGGATGCACTGCGGAGGCTGCGCCAGTTCCGTCACGAAGGCTTTGAAGGCGACCGACGGCGTTGAAGACGTACAGGTCAGCTATGAGAAGGGCGAGGCCGTCGTCAAGTACGATGACCAGAAAGTGACAGTCGCCAAACTCCGTGAAGTCATCAACGGTACTGGCTTCAAGGCGGTCGAGGAAAAGTCTGCCAGGAATTGAAAGTGAGCGATTCCCTTGCCGGCTCAGGATATGAAGTCTTGCTTATTAAACATCAGGACTTTGTTCATCCTCAGTATGATGCTCGTTCTCTCTTGTCGGAACTCGTCCCGCACGGGGGATGCGGCTCGTCATTCGGATACTAAATGCCCCGCTTATACTGCTGAGGGTATCGAAGTCAGTTGCCTTACGATCAATCAAGCCACATACGTCGTCATCCATGTCGACCTAAATAGAGCGCTCGTTAAGATGCTGTGGCGAAACCCGGCGGGTGTCCCCTACGGCTCTTTAGGTGAAGCTTACCGTCAGGTCGGCGGCGACCTCCTGGTCGTTACCAATGCAGGCATATATTCTGAAAGTCACGCTCCCGAAGGACTCCACATTGAGGGAGACAGGACACTGAGCCCTCTTAATCTGAGGGATGGCGACGGCAACTTTTATTGGAAGCCGAACGGCGTCTTCTACCTCACGGATGAGGGGGCCGGAATCGTCGAATCAGAGAAATTCGCTTCGCTCAATGCGCGCGGAGGCATTCACGAAGCCACGCAATCGGGGCCGTTGCTGGTCATCGACGGCGAAGTAAATCCCAACCTCAACCCGGACTCCCGATCTCTGTATGCGCGAAATGGGATTGGAGTGAAGTCCGCCGACGAGATATACCTTCTGGTCTCCGAGGATGAGGTGAATCTCTATGACTTCGCCTCAGTCTTTAAGCATCAACTGCATTGCCGGAGCGCTTTGTATTTAGATGGATGCATCTCACAATTGTATCTTCCCGTACGCGATGCTTATCTTCCCGAGCAGCGGCGATGTGAAAAAGAATTGGTTGGATTGATAGGTGTGGTAAAGCGGAAGTGAGGGCTTCAGTAATAAACAGCACTTTCTCAAACCATGAAAATTAAAATCGATGATCTTCGGCATCCTGCGATTCACGCCCTATTAGATGAGCATCTACAAAATATGTACGAGCTTACCCCACCTGAAAGCGTTCACGCGCTGAATCTGGAGAAACTGCTGGCCCCTGAGATAACCTTCTGGACTGCCTGGGAGAACGACTTATTACTCGGTTGCGGGGCACTCAAAGAGCTTGATCAGAAACACGGCGAGATAAAATCGATGCGCACTCCCCTCGCGCATCGACGCAAGGGGGCCGGGCGCGCAATCCTTGCTTACATTATCGAAGTGGCGAAGGGGCGAGGATATGAGCGTCTGAGCCTTGAAACCGGCTCGCAGGAGGCGTTTACACCGGCGCAAAAACTATATGAGAGCTTTGGCTTTACCTACTGCGGGCCATTTGGAGATTACACGGAAGACCCAAATAGCGTCTTTATGACCCTGTTGCTCTGAGCAAAATTATTACTCGTCGCGGAGCGCGATTATCGGGTCAACTTTCGTCGCGCGTCGCGCGGGGATGAGACAGGCGACGAGTGCAACGGTCGCCAGGAGCAGGGTCACACACGCGAACGTCAAAGGGTCTTGGGCCGTCACGCCGAAGAGAAGGGAAGCCATCAAGCGCGTGAGCGCAAACGACGCGACGAGCCCCAGCGCCACGCCGCAGAGCGTGAGCGTCATGCCTTGCCGGAGGATGAGCCGCAGCACGTCGCGTCGCTGCGCGCCGAGAGCGAGGCGTATGCCAATCTCCTGCGTGCGTTGTGCGACCGCGTAAGAGATGACGCCGTAGAGACCGAGTATCGCGAGGATGAGCGCGACCGACGCGAAGACGCCGAAGATGACGAGGCTGAAGCGACGCGCGTCGAGCGAAGACGAGTAAACTTCCGTGAGCGTGCGAAACGTCGCTGGCATCTCCGGGTTGAGCGCGTGCACAGCCTGTCGCATCTCCGGGATGAGCGTCAAGGGATCGCCCTCAGCGCGTACGACAATCGCCAGCGAGTTAGATTGCGGCCTCTGAAAAGCGTTGGCATAGACGGTCGGCGCGGTCGCGCGGTCGAGTCCGTATTCGCGCACGTTGCCGACTACACCGACGACCTCCAGGAGGCGCGCGTCGCCGTCCATATTGCCGAACTGGATGCGCATGCCGATGGGGTCTGCGCCCGGAAAATATTTCTGTGCGAGCGATTGGCTGATGACGGCGGCGGGCGGCGCATCGGCTCCGTCGCTCGCATCGAACATGCGACCGCGCAGCAGCGGGATGCCCATCGCGGCGAAGTAGCCGGAGCTTGCAAGTCTGTATTCGGCGTGGCCTGTGCGCGACCGATCGTTGTCGATCAGAAACGTCCCGTCCGCTCCGGTGTTTGTCATCGGCAAGCCGTTGATGCCGCCCGTAGCGACGAGGCCCGGCAGTTGTCCAAGGCGTTCGAGTATTTGTTGATAAAAGAGCGCGTTTCGTTTCTGTTGACCTTTATCATCAGACGCGGGCAGCGATAGATTCATCACGACGGCGCTCTCAGGACGAAAGCCCGGATCAACGCGCAGCAGTTCGACAAAACTCTTGCCCAGCAGTCCTGCGCCGATAAGCAGAATCAAAGTGAGCGCGACCTGTGCGACGACGAGCAACCCGCGCACGCGTTTGCCCGCGCCGTGTGCCGTCTGCCCGCGCGCGGCTTCCTTCAAACCGGCTTGCAAGTCTCTGCCCGCGCCGTGCAGCACCGACACGACTCCGAGCGCGATGGCGATCAAGGTCGACAGCGCGAGCGTGAAGACGAGCGCGCGCCCGTTCACACTGATCTCGTCGGCGCGCGGCAGACTCCCCTGGTTCAGTCTGAGAATCAGGTTAAGGCCCCAGAAGGAGAACAACACGCCGACCGCTCCGCCTAGAGCTGCGAGCAGCAGATTCTCCGTCAGGAACTGCTGCGCGAGACGCAGTTGTCCGGCTCCGAGCGCGGCGCGCACGGCAAACTCTTTCTGTCGCGCAGTCATCTGCGCCAGGAGCAGATTCGCAACGTTCGTGCCCGCGATCAGCAAGAGGAAGCCGACCGCCGCGAGGATAATGAGCAGCGCCGGTCGCACGTTGCCGACGAGATACTCTTGCAGCGGGATGAGGGCGAAGTCTGAGGCATCCGTCTCAGTACCGTTCTCCTGCTTGAGTTGTCGACCGATGGCGCTCAGGTCTGCGCGCGCGGCGGCAAGCGTCACGTCCGGGCGCAGTCTTGCGATGACGCTCCAGTTGTGAGCCGTGCGGGAAGCGTCGGGCGGAAACATCTCGCGCGGAACCCACACCTCAGCCGCCTTCGGAAAGCCCAGGCCGGGCGGCAGCACGCCGACCACCTGCATGCTCTGCTCGTCAATCCGCAAAGTCGTGCCCGCCAGATCGGTCTTGCCGCCGAGCACGCGTTGCCAGAATCCGTAGCTGACAATCGCCACAGGAGTGCCGGACTTCAGTTCTTCAGGCAGGAACGAACGCCCGACAACGGGCGCGACGCCAAGCACGCGGAAGAACTCTGCGGAAACCGCGTAGACGGGCGCGCGCACCGGCTCGCTTCCACCAATGATCGTCGTCATCATCGTTGACGGCGTTCCACCACTGTATTCGGCAATCGCTTCGAGACTGTGATTGCGCGCGCGCACGTCCGCATAGTTCGGTTCGGCCACAGGCATCCGCGTGCCCTTCGCGCTGACCTCTTTGAGTTCGACGACGCGCGCCGCGTCCGGGTACGGGAGCGGGCGCAGGAGCACTGCATCGACGATGCTGAAGATCGCCGTGTTCGCGCCGATGCCTAAAGACAGCGTGAGGACGGCAGTTAAAGTGAAGGCTGGTTTCTTCCACAGCATCCGCGCGCCGTAGCGCAAGTCCTGCCATAAGATTTCCAACATGGCTCCCGCCCTCCCATCTCGTACCTGCTCTTTGACTTGTTCAATGCCGCCGACTTCGATTAAGGCGGCGCGGCGTGCCTCGTCCGCGTCAAGACCCTGCGCGATCTTCTCCTCGGTCAGCATCTCCACGTAGGAACGGAGCTCTTCGTCCAGCTCTTGATCCAGATGCGCTTTGTGAAAGAGAGTTTTCCAGTAAGAAGAGAGCCATCGCAGCAGCGTCATCAGACACCTCTAGGTAGCCTGTAAAGCATTCGCCATCGCCAGGGCGACGCGATCCCATTCTTGAGTTTCCGTCTTGAGCTGCTTCTGCCCGGCGCGGCTCAGGCGGTAATACTTCGCCCGGCGATTGTTCTCCGACTCCCCCCAGGAGGAGACGAGCCAGCCGGACTCCTCCATCCGGTGCAGGGCAGGGAATAGCGAGCCGGGTTTGACCATGAACGTACCGTTCGTAATCTGCTCGATGCGCCGTGAAATGCCGAGTCCATGTAGCTCTCCTAACGAGAGCGTCTTCAAGACCAGCAGATCGAGCGTGCCTTGGAGTAAGTTTGTCGGAGTGGGTTCCACATGCTCACCTCGTATAGATTATCTGTATGAAGATATAACTCGCACGTATAGAATGTCAATACAAGTGATGAGGCGGAGCTGGCGAGGCCGTGTTGATTGCGCTGGCGATAGAGATCGGGGCGTCACTCGTCCTCATAGATGAAAAGAGGGGTCTGAAGGTCGCCCGCGAGCAGGGGCTGAACGCTCTCGGCAGCGTCGGGGTACTACTACTGGCGAAGAAGAAGGGGCTGCTCTCGGAAGTTAAGCCTCACCTGCACCAGATGTATTTGAATGGCATAAGCTTGAGTTATAATTTCATTGAATGGGCAACAATTCAGGCCGGGGAGACGCCCTGAATTGAAGCGATTCTTTATTTAACTGCCGTATTTACCGTTGAAGCTATCGTATAGCATGCCTGACAACATCGGGATTTTTAGAAGGTAGGGAAGCCGGAAATTTAATTGTAATGTCCCGTTCGGTTTTATTTAGCCTATTTCCTGGAAGCACTCTTGTCAAACATTATACTCAAGCTGAAGGAGTGTTAAGATGCCCGACAATCCAGCGTGGAGGCTTCACTCGCTCCTCGAAAAGCTTGTGAATCATACCCCGGAAACGATACATGAGAAGACTGAGGTTGCCATAAAGGCTGCTTTCAGGTTTAGGGGGCCGCGTACGTTTGGGGAAGACCACGGTAAAGATTATGTGCTTTATCACGTTTTCCACCTCCAGCAGCTAGCGAAAGATGTCATCGATTGGGTAGAAAAGCGCGAGCTTGATCGTGAACTATTCAAACGGCCCGTGGAGCGTTTATGGCGAGCCGTTTTGGAGATTAGGCCCGATGCTCTGTTTACCGAAACTAAGGAAAGGTTTAGTCTGGCCGATGTCACATCCCTGCGCTATCTCTCCCACCAGTTCGAGCAGGAGGGCAGCCGTAACAAGCAACTCGTGGATCAAGACGAGATGGAAGACCTCTTGGCTGAGGTGGATGCGCTCTACGACGCGGTACAAGCTTCGGGTATGCCCGAAGACGTTGAGACTTTTATCCTCGAACAACTCGCCGCCATCAAGCACGCCATCCGCGTCTACCCGTACAAAGGTTATGAAAGCCTGCAACTGGCGTTGTACCGGAGCATAGGAGCAACACTTCTTTTCAGTGGTCGCCTTGATCAGGTTGCACCGCAGTACCCGGAAGAAGTGAGCCGGTGGAAAAGCGTCATGAGGCACCTTTCCACTGTGCTTACGAAGGCGTCAGAGGTCGCAACGATTGCTGAGCCGCTGAAGCCATACGTTGCGCGCCTTCTGGGAATGGAGGAGCCTAAGTAGACATCACAATGAAAATCAGACTCCCTCAGAGGATGAGAGGTTGTAAGATATAGTACCTATTCAGGAGGCAGACCTGTAGATTAGCTTCTCTACTTTCCTCAGACCCTCATTTGTTTCGGTGAACTGAGTCACGAGAGGCTCCACAGTGGACGTAAGCACTCAACCACATCGGAATCTTTTCTATCGCTGTGTCACGTTTCTAAGTTTCGACTTGGGGGAGAGGGGTGTCCCTTGCCACTCGCCAATGTTGGGCAGCCACCTTGGCGGGAGCCAGTGCGTTGGTCAAGGGAACGGTCACTTTCTGATGGTGGTTTATACGTTGATCCTTAGCCAACTGTAATTTCCAGCCGTGTCCAGCCCCAATGTAGCCCAACTGAATATACGGTCATGGGGACACTCTCCTTTTTAAAAGCCCTTTCCCTCACCTGGTTACTGGTTCCGGGCCTGACTTCGGTTGAGGTGGAGCGCGGCACGGCAGACGCTTAGGCTACTCACAATGTCTCAGGACGCGCCCGCTCTGCTCCGCCGTTAGACCGTCGTAAAAGGAACCCGGGCTTTCGAGTCCTCACCTATCCACATGAACTAATCTGAACCCTGTGTGCAAACTATGTCTTCACCCGGTTCAGCTTTCATGCGATACAAGACCGTCTCTTCGTTGCGCACCGTCGCGAAATATATAAAGTGTGTTGCCAGCGAGTACTTTCTCACGTTCCTTTGCATGGTGTTACACAATTCCCGCTGGATGACCTCATCCGGCACCTCCTCTCCAAACCCTCCGCAACCGGCTCCGTGGGCCGACCACCCCATCAACCGCACCTCCTTGTTAATATAACAATAGTCCGGTGTTATTCTCTGGCCCTCCATCTTTGGCGTGCCTCCCGCATCCGCGTGTATCCAATAATCGTCACGCGAAGTCAGCCCGGCATCCTCTTTAAACGCCCGTTGGATACATTTGTGGAATCGCCTGTCAGCGCATAACTGAAGAAAGCCCTTGGCAGGGAGATCTTCTGTATAGGCAAGATTTTCGATCACCCAATCTTCTTTATTGAGCGCGTTCGATTGTTGCCCGTCGGTGGGATTTACATTTGCATCTGGACTGCTCGATTGGTCGTTCATGACATCTCCTCATCGCTGGAATTTGCTGGAGGGTGCCGGCTCCGACTGAACTACTACTGTGCCGAATGGTTCAGGTCAGACTGTGTAGTTATAGCTACAGAGAGACATCGCCCGGGGCATGGGATCGAGAAGGAGAAGCACCTTTAAGTGCGGGAACGATATACCTGCGGTGAGGATAAGTCAATGAAAGAGGGACGCCGGGGTGTCGGCCACTTCGTCCTCACCTCGCACAAACCCGGCGGCATCTGTGCGGCTCAGCGCTCGCCGTTCTCGCCTCGGCAGCGCGGGGGCGGACGCATCAAGTAGATACCATCTACGTGAAGAACAAGCTATCTCACCCTCTGCCTTTGCGGGTGTGAACGGGCCGTGTGAGACTAAGGGTTATTGTTCATTACTGGCCATCCCGCTAACTGCGATAGTCAGGGGAATTCTGGAAGTCAGTTTGCCGGTCGCGGTAGCAAAGGTGAACTGTTCGTACGGCACTGACCTGGAGCACTCGTCGGCCTCCTCCGGTGTTTCTACATGCGCGCATTTTGCCGGGTCACGCGCGGCGACGACGCTCTCGATGACGAGAGTGCTTTCGTCCGAAGTCAGCCTGGCCTCTCTGTACCATTCAGCGTCCGAGGTCGTCGTTACAACCCTTGAGAGATTGGCGAGCATGCCTAATTGATAGCGGGCCAACTCTATCCCTCTGTCATTCAGGAAAATCACGACGGGCTCATTCGGGTTGCTGCCGTTGCCATAGTAGTTATCAATAATTGCGACGCGGCTCCCGTCATTCTTAACGAGCACTTGATTAGGTAAGATCGGGATAGTGCGCGTCCACAGGGGATTACGGCGTCGCCCCTTATGGTAAAGCGTGGCGCGCCGTTTGGGGGTCACCTCAAGTATGTACTGCTTGTTAGCCGAGTAATACCGGGTGGTTTTATATGTGCTATAGGTATCGGCGCGCAGGGAGGTGGCGAGCACGAACAAAGCAAAGAGGATTGCAAGTGATCTACTCATGTGAGCATACATCTCCTGAGGTTTAGTCTGCTTCACAATGGACTATTGATGGTGTACCCCACCACCTCTGTGCGTCCTTCGCCCCCGGCCTTAAGCGACGAAAAGTACACGTCGAGCCAGGCTAATGACCCGATACCGCTGAACCCGCCCCTGCCCGGGCTTAACAAAGGGTTAAAGCTTACATTCACTCGTTGAAAATCAACAGATGAGGTTGAGACCGGCTCGCAGTAAGCTCTCAATCTCGCCTGCTGGTAAGCGCTAAACGTCCACATCCCACTTTTCGCTGCGCTAAACCATTCCGCTCCGCTAAATCCATCGTGCATAACTCCTTGAATGTGAGGCGAATCGTAGGTCTGTTGCAGAAGGAAATGAGCGATCTCATGTGCTCCGGCCCGCCCGAGCCCGACAGCCAGGGCGTTGGAATCCTGGCTAAAGGCCATTGCGCTTTTGCTATCAACGGTGGCAGAGGCGGTCAGACGATCTACGAAGACCCGCCCGATATTAGTGACGTACGTCTTCTTTAAGTTCGTATAGGTTACGCCCACGGCGTTAGCCTTAACGCCGGGATAGCCTGCCGCACTTTTATTGACACTTAAGATGTAG
This sequence comes from Pyrinomonadaceae bacterium, assembly GCA_036522655.1. GTDB lineage: Bacteria > Acidobacteriota > Blastocatellia > Pyrinomonadales > Pyrinomonadaceae > DASQYE01. Next base: position 11,324 of record DATDFK010000032.1, read on the forward strand.
TCAGGCTTGGTCGTTGCGGAATTCACGAAGTTAATTTGATGTCCGGCTGCGGCAAAGATGCGAGAGATCTCTTTACGCATCGCGTCTTCCTGGTGGCCCTTGAACAGGTTATTGGTCGCCAGAGTAATATTAAACGTGCAAAGGCCCGTCGGATCCCGGAAATTTATCGGATCGTTGCTCACGTAAGAATATCTGTTGAAGGATTGCGGGTCTTCGACGCTCATACTACCGCTGTAAGGATCGGGCGTCGTCCAGCGGCCCGCTCGGCTCTCGTATTTTCTCCACAGCGTATGATCTAAACCGTTCGCATCTCTCTCCAGCCCCGTGTAGCGCTGTCTTAATGAATCAACCGCTCCGTAGCCTTTGGCTGCCGTCCTCAACGCTGTGTCTGATGGTATCTCCTCGCCATAGGGCAGGAAGTCACGGCGAGTCTCGACTGTTCCGCTCCCAGTCAAGACCATTCTAACTGAGCTTTGCGGATCCGTCATCAAATAATGTGTGCCGCCTGTTCCGATTACCTGTCCGCCGTATTCGGCCACCAATCGCCCCTCGATGTCATAGACCATCGTTCGGGCTATCCCACCCTCTGTGGCCTGCACTCTTTGGCCCAACCCATCATAGACAGCTTTGGCTTCGATTGACGTATTAATCTGTCCAGTCCAAACCTGCCTTGAGTTGCCGTCGTAGAGATACTGCTGCGCGCGGAATTTCTGGTCTGCCAAAACATTCCCGGCGCTGTCATAGGTGGTCAGATTGGTGAGCCTGTTGGTCTGTGTGCTGATGTCCGCCGTGGTGACGGCCACATATGCGAGGTTCTGATTCTGCGCGCCGGATTGGTAGCGATTGCCCCATCTGTCGAAATCATAGTCGGCCTTCCAGGAGAGTTGTTCCAGGCTGCCGCCTTTGTGCTCCGAGGCGATGTCCAGTCTCGCGATGCTGTCATAAGCGAAGCGTTGCTGCCACTGCCTGGCTCCGTCTATCCATCCTTCGACTACGGCAATCTGTCCGGTGTTCTTTGTCGCATCCACCGCCCCCGTCGAAAGATCGACCGCACCGTACTGGTAATCGAAGCGCTGCTTCTCTGCGCCTGCGACCGTAAGCTTGAGACGCACCGGCTGCAATCTTTCATTATAGCTTAGGCTCTGGACTGCCGCTCCGTTGCCCAAGGTCATGGACTCCAACGCGTCGTGTGCGTTGTAAGCTAACGCCGTGGCATAGTTGCCCCCGCTCGCGTTCGCCACTTTCTTCAGCCTCGTGCCCTCGTCATACTCATAGCTGATGACACGACCTGACGGGTAGGTCTCAGAAGTCATCTGGCCCAGCATGTTGTAAGCATATGAGAGAGTATAGGTGTCCGTGCCGACCGTCTGCCGGTGGTTCTTAACCCTACCCATCAAATCATAGTCATAGGCATGAACGGTCAGCGGAACACCCTGTACGCTCTGCGCGGCGTTGATGGCATCGGTTCTCACTTCCGTGAGACGGCCCTTGTTGAAGTAGCCCGCATGTGCCTGGTCGTAGATGTAAGTTACCGATGGCGTGCGTATCGAGCCGCTCTCGCCGCTGTAGTTGACCTGATGAATGCGATTGAGCCCGTCATACTCGAACGTGGTATGCACACCTCTGGCGTCATACGCGTCCGAGAGGAGCCCGTGAAGATTGTACTTATAGACGCCAGTCCACAGACCTCCGCTTGAGACGAGCGCGCCGTCATTATCAAGTGTGGCGACGGCTTCGACCTGACGCTCGTGGGTCAGTTGGCCCAGCGAGTCGTATTTGAATTTACGCTCCTGCGTGACGCCGCCCGGCCCGGCCTGTATGACGCGCGTGAGATCGTCGAGGGCATCATATTCATACGAGGTCGGTTGTGTTGGGGTAGAGATGTCACCGAGGTTGCCCGTCGCGTCCGGCTCATCGACCCTGACTACGCGCGCGAGCGCATCCGTCACTTGTCGCCTCTGCCTTCCGGCCTGATCCGTGATGGTCGTCGTCTTGCCGTCATAGGTAGTCTGCACCAGCGTCGAATCGGGCAAGCGCACCTGTGTCGCTCGTCCGAGGCCGTCGTACTGCTCGACGCTCGTCCACATCTGTGAGATGGTCGGGATAGTAGTACCCACCCCTGCGCTGTAATAAGGACTGCTGGTGCGTTTCGTGCGGCCCATCGAGTCGAACTCGACATCCATAGTCTGCCAGCCGTTGGCCGCCGTATTATTCGTGAAGCTACGCGCCACAGCCCCTCTGCCATCCATATACTGGTAGCTCCAGACCACAGTCCCGACGCCGCTTGAAGTCGCAACCGCCACGTAGCTATGTGGGTGCGTCGTGTCGGGGTCTGCGGTCAGCCCGTCGTAATAGTGATAACGCGTGTAGCTTGTATCCGGACGATAAACTGTATCGAGACGCAGGGTGTCCGGATAGTAACTTAGAGCCGTCACCTGATTGTTCTCATCTGTCGAGGTCAGAGGGAGGCCAGTATTAAAATCATAACTTGAAGAGATAGTCAACTGGTCAGGCGCGCTTCCCCTGGTGTCGCCAGTCGGATAAGCGAACTTATAGGCGTCCGAATAGGCGATGGTTTTTTGCTGGCAGCAGTTGAGCGTCAGAGATACAGCGTTGCCGGTCGTGTCGTAGGTGGTCTGGTTGATGGTCGCCGCGTTGAGGTTCGGCGCGGCGGCGTTGCTGTAGGCGATGACCTTCGTTACGTTCCCGCGCTGCGCGCTCTGCGGGTTGGCATACATCAAAATTCCCGTGCGCTGAGTCAGCGCCGCTTCGCCCCCCTCGTCATACTTGTACTCGACGAACGAGGCCGGGATGGTTGACCCGCCCTCGAAGACCTTGATGCTGGTCGGCAATCGCAGCAGCCTGCGATCGAGGTATGCCGTTCCTTTCTCGTAGGTGGTCTCCGTACGCCTTAGCTCCACGGGACTCAGCGTCCCGTCCGAGGTGAAGTCGCGCTCGCTCACCTTCGTTATATTATTGTTCACGAGTGAGCCGGTGTCATACGTATAGACCACTCCCTTCGTCTGTCCATGGTCGTTGGTCGTCAAGACCTGTGTCAGTTTGGGATTGGAGCCATCCATGCTTGCCTCCCAGTTAAAGACAGTCCTGGAAAGCAGAGCGCCGCTTGCGCGTTTGACCGTGATCTGCTTGAGGAGTCCTGCGAAGCCGTTGCTGGCGCTGCCATAGGTCTCTGTGTCCGTGATCGTTCCGTCCGGCGCTATCACGCTTGAGACAGGCGTTGTGCCCTCGGTCACGATGAAGCTGTAGAAGGGCAAGGTCGGCCCGGTGGTGCGACCGGCCCAGTCGTCCGTACGGCGCGTGTACTTCGGCACGTCCGAGAGCGAACTGGGCATCAACGGATAGTCATACTCGGTTGAGGCAGCCGTCACGCCTTCGTTCGTAACAGAGCCCACCTGCGTGGCAGCCGTTGTGCTGACGGTCATCGAGCGCCGTTGCTCTATGCGGTAGATCATCCCGTAGGGAGCGGAGTAAGAGTATGCGTAGCCGGTTTGTGTGCCGGGGAAATAAACGCGGCTGATGACGCGCACACTCTTGTTCTGCGAGGTCACCGGAACGGTGACGCCGGAGAAGCTGCCGCTGCCCGTCGGGTTGATGATTAAGTCGCTGTAGTAGAAGCGAATCACCTGCCGGTCGCTACCTTCATTCAGATAAGGGGGCACGCTGATGGATACTAGGTCGTTGCCCTCGTAGTTGAAGGTCACGTTGCGCTCAAGCGTGTCCGTGATCGTGTCGATGCGCGGGCCCGCGCCGTTGACTCCCTTGTAGCTGATGTTGATGAAGTTGCCATGACGATCAGTGATTCTGATGGGATAGAGGGATGCGCCCGCGCCCGCGCCATAGATGATCTGCGTCCCATCCGTGAATAGAGCCTTGTAGCTGCCATTGGTCGTTATCACTTTGGTAAAAGTCCCGTCGGTGGTCTCCCACGCGGTCGCATCATTCGGGCCCGTTCCGTTGGTCGGTTTTAGTGGGTGGCGCGTGCCGTTACCATCTATCAACACGTAGTCGCCGTTTGACCAGAGCAGCTTCCCATAACCGAGCGAAAAACCTGGCGTGGGCCAGCTTTGATCCACGTCATAGCTGAGCGTGGTCGTCGTGTCGCTCTTTTTCTTATTCCATAGGTGGCTGTTGTAAACCAAGGAGAGTGAGACATCGAGCCCGCGTCCGGGAAGACCAACAACCGGAACCTCGAAGCTGAAGTTGGCTGTGCCGGGCCTCTCCGTGCCTCCGATGGCCGCCGGGGGCGTTGTCGCTCCGGGCTCTGCCTGACCCGGAGGCGTGCCAACCTCCGAGACGTAGCGGCGGTCATCTTCGTCCAGTACGGGTGGCACCTGGACAAGCGATGCGTTTACTCTGCTGAGGCTTGGCCCATGTGACAGTGAACGCTTCGGGTGTGCGGAGGCTTCCGTCATGGAATCCGCCTTCGGCTTGTTCAGCCATTGCGACCGTGCAGGTCTGGGAGGTAAACCCGCTCTATTGATGCTCGCCGTCTGCGGAGGGGTGGCTGTCTGTTTAGGCTGTGCCGGTATGACTGTCACGCCGAGAGTCGCGTGCTTATTCCCGGCGGTGGCTATCAGTTGTGACTTACCGGCCTCTTTCGCAGTCGCCAGACCATCGGTAGTGACACTGACTATATCGGGTTGATTCGAGTCCCACTCTGCACCGAGCCCATGAATGGTATTGCCGTCGGAATCCTTCGGGATGGCCGCCACGACGAGCTGTTGGCCCACTTCCAGCGTCACTTCATCCTCGGGCGTAAGCTTCAGGCTCGCCACTTTCGCTTTCCGCTCCTCTTTCGAGGGCCGTGGCCTTGAGGTTTCGGGTTGGCGGCGCGGCTTCTCCAGAGGGGGCATGCCGGGCGGCGTCAGTTCCTCATCCTGCGTGACGCTGGCGGTGAGCATCGCCAGCTTGGCCCACGCCAGGCCGAGAAGAGAAGCGGTCGAGCTTGAACCGTCGTCGTCTTCAGTTGTGCTGCTCGCGCCGGCGTTGATGGGCAATATCAACGCGGGCATCCAGAGGGCAACGATGAGACTAATGGCGATGAGTTGACGTGTCCTTCCCGACATTCTTTTTCCTCATTCCATAAACCGCGCAGAGTTCATGCCCGGCTGTGATGTCCAAAGCAAGCGAGACCTTTATTGAAGTCTGAGCATCGGGAGCATCTCTCCCATACAGCTTAACGACCGTTCCGCCGTCCGAATTAATTCCCCCACGCCTGAAGCTCGATGACCCTGCTCCATCCATCCACGCTACCCGTACACACCAATCTGATCTTGCTGGTCGAGACATCCGGGAAGCTGAAACGCTTCCACACCAGATTGTTCCCCGTCGCGCTTGCGCCGGGGATGTCCGTCCAGCCTGTTCCATTCCACGACTGCACCTTGAAATCCGTCAGCCCGTAGAGCGTGAACGTCATGCTTTGAGTGGGAGCGACCGGCGCGGCGTAGCTGTCCTGCACCATGAAGACATCTACTTGATGAATGGTCTTGGTAGAGTTGAAGTCAATCTGTAGCCATTCGGGAAAGACGCTTTGCGGAGGAGCGTCGAGCCAGCCTCCGCCCGCTCCCCAGTTGACGCCCCATGTGTCGCCGTTGTTGGCGGCGCTCGCTACGTAACCTGAGCCTGCCGAAGACGAAGCACTAGCAACACCTCCGTTGGAAGCCAGTGCGACATTGACCTCCGGCGATGATGAGCCGCCCCATGCTTCCACTTCAGCCAGCCTGCTCCAACCATCAATGGAAGCATTCGTCAGCACTCTGATCTTATTGGTAATGACGGCTGAGAAAGTGAGCTTCCGCCAGACGAGATTGTTCCCGCTGATACTGCCGCCGGGGACATTCACCCAGGCCGAGCCGTTAAAGTACTGGACATCAAAAGCGGTCAACCCGTAGAGGTTGAAGGTCATCGTCTCGGTAGGCATGATCGGGTTGTTATAGCCGTCTTGAATCGAGAAGAGATCAATCTCATCAATGGTCTTGGTGGAATTGAAGTCAATCTGTAGCCATTCGGGAAAGACGCTTTGCGGAGGAGCGTCGAGCCAGCCTCCGCCCGCTCCCCAGTTAGCGCCCTTGCGGTCACCGTTGTTCGCGGCACTAGCTTCAAAGCCTGCGCCCGCCACTGATGAGGCGCTCGCAACGCCGCCGTTTATGCCCAGCGCATAGTTGACCCTTGCTGTAGAAGGTGTGGGCTCTTCGGTGGCAACCAATTTTTCGCCGGCATATATATACTCCTTCGATGGATTGCTCCCGGACGCCGTGGTCGGAGCAGTTGCCGCCACAGGACGCAAACGGGCTGCAAAATGGCTCGCTCTCCAACGGGCAAGTATTCCGCTCGCCACGCTCAGGCACAGCAGTAAGGCGACAACTGCGACTATATTTCTCTTACTGCGTGAGGCCGTGGCGGATACTGCGGCAGCCCTTTTCAGTTGACGGGCTTTTCTTTTCAACATGCGAATCCGTTCCTTGCGAGCACACCTTCGTCACGACGAAAGTTATACTTGCCAGCGGCAGGTGAGTAGATTGAGTATGGGGGGTGACGCTCGGTAAAGGCTATCGCGCCGACCCCTTTTGAACCGCCGACGAGTTAGTGCGTGCAGACGCTGAGCCTGTCGAGAACTTTGCCGGCCCAGGTCATACCTACGTCAGAGGTTCGGGTTGGTAAGATGGGCCGCGCCATCACGGATAGGCGATGATGAGGCTTTTCATCCTACGTAGAACGCAAAAATCAGAGCGAATAATAGACTTTCTCAGTTACCGCCCTGGACGCGCGAAAGACACGCGATTGTGTGGCTGACAGGGAGGCAGCGTACAGCTTGAGAAAGGCCGCGCCGTTTCTTTATCCGGTGGTTGCGAGGACTCGTTGACGTGAGGCTGATGTGAGCAGCACGCAAACGAAGATTTTAAACGCGGGCAGAGTAAAGGTCGGGAGGGATTGATGTCAAGAGAAAATTTATTAGTGTGTTAGCGCAAAGTAGTAATGTCCGCTTTCTCCCAAGTAGAGATGTCCTCTTTCCGTCACACTGAAGCCGCTAACACATCTCTATCCGGCACAAGCAGCGGACATCTCTACTTTGGATCGACAGAAAAATCAATTGGCGAAAAATGAGGATTTGATTTGCATGACGAATACGGCACGTTACCAGAGTCCGATAATCACGATTATGGTTTCTCGGCTTTGCCCAACAGGACGAAACCGCCACTGGATATTGGGCTGTGCCTAAGGTGCAGCGACAACATCTTGGCCTAACTCTACACAAGCGGGGGCGATTGCTTATGCACGCCTGTGATCATTGTTTCCGCGAGTTCATTCTGACTGATACGCCAATCATTCTTAAGCAAAGTCGGTCAGACTGCTTCGCATAAACTCTCTTTAATGATTTGAGATGTTGCACGTAACCTCTTGATTTCACCACGCTTGTTTGAATCCCGCAACGCTGGCACATGACTCGCTACCAGGTTGGGCGGCTCGACCTGTGTCGGGCGTGATCTTTAATTGCAATAACCAATCACCGACAAGAGCCTTCTCTCTGCGAAAGCGGGAGCGGGCATGCACTTACCAGCCTAAACCCCCTCTTGAGGGACACGGCAGTGGGAGTTCCCGAAGGAAGCAGATGAACACCTCAAAAAAATTTCCGCGCGCGCAATTAACGGCCTTGCTGCTGCTTATAGCTTTCTGTACAAGTGCCTTTCTCACACCACAAGCCGGCGCAAAATTTACTGTCGAACAAGTTGACAACAATCGGGACGAAAAGATCGATAAAGTCTCTCCCGGGATGCGCGAGCGCCTGAGCCGTCTAGGCTCCAGCGGCGAGACCGTTTCAGTCATCCTGCAACTTAAGGAAAAACCGAAGGGCAAGTTGCGCGCACTACTTGCACGCAATGACGTGAAGTTCAAAGGCGAGTTCGAGAGCTTCAGCTTGATGGCTGTTGAGCTACCCGCAAACGCGGTCGAAGAGTTGGCTTCATTCGACGAGGTTGAGGTCATCACCGAAGACCAAGAGGTGAACTTCCTGGGATTCATCGAGGGGGCGACCGGCGCCAGAGATATGCGGTTACGCAGCGGCAACAGCGGCCTTAAAGGCAAGGATATCAATATCGCCGTGCTCGACTCGGGTGTGGATAAAGATCACCACGGCGTCAGCGACATGGCATATCAGAAAGACTTTACCGGCGAAAACCGCGTGGACGACCCTTACGGGCACGGCACACACGTCGCGTCACTGGCCGCCGGGCCCAACCACATTACGCACGGCGCTTATACAGGCGTCGCGCCCGAAGCCAAAATCATCAACCTCCGCGTCCTCAACTCGCAAGGGATAGGCTCAACCTCCAATGTCCTGAAGGCTCTGCAATGGATACTCGCTCCCGCCGATCCGAACAAGCCGACGGGAGAGAAGAATTACCAGAAGTATAAGATTCGCGTCGTCAACATGAGCATCGGCTCGCCGGCGATAGATTCATACAAAATTGACCCACTCTGCCTGGCCGTGCGCAAACTGGTTGACGCCGGGATAGTTGTAGTCGCCGCCGCAGGTAACGATGGGACGGACGCCACGGGAAGGAAACTATACGGACACATCCACTCGCCCGGCAATGAGCCATCGGCCATCACCGTCGGCGCTTCAAACACTCTCAACACAGAATCGCGTTACGATGACCTCGTCACGACTTACAGCTCGCGTGGGCCAACGCGCAGCTATCGGATGGTTAATGGCATCAAGGCCTACGACCATATCATCAAGCCGGACATCGTCGCCCCCGGCAACAAGCTGATCGGGGCTGAGGCCAACAATAATGCCATCGCTAGAAATTACCGCTCGCTCGAAGTCACGCCCGCGAGCAACGCCAACCATAAAGTGATGTTGATGAGCGGAACCTCGATGGCGACACCTGTAGTCGCAGGTGCCGTGTCGGTGCTGCTTCAAGCAAATCCGAAGCTGACGCCGAACATGGTCAAGATGATCCTCCAGTACACGGCGCAGCCCTTGAATGGATTCAACACCTACGAGCAGGGCGCGGGCCAGCTCAATATCGACGGTGCGGTACAACTGGCGAAGCTCATCCGCACCGATCTCACCAACCAGACCGCACTCGGCGCACCCCTGCTGATCGCCGGGACTACGCTCCCGGCTCCATACACCACCCTCGCCGGGTACAAGTTCCCGTGGTCGCAGGGCGTGCTGCAAAATCAGGGCTACGTCACCGGGACGAACCTCATCACCAAGTACCAGCGGATTTACAACCTCGGTGCCTCTTTCGGCCAGGGCGTGATGATTTCCGACGGCGTGATGATTTCCGACGGCGTGATGATCTCCGATGGCGTGATGATCTCCGACGGCGTCATGATCTCCGACGGCCTTAAGATGGGCAGCGGTACGGTCATCATCAACGGCGTGATGATCTCGGATGGTGTGATGATCTCGGATGGCTTTCCCTTAGCCGACGGCGTGATGATCTCCGACGGCGTGATGATTTCCGACGGCGTGATGATCTCGGATAGCTTCTGGGCGCTCAATGTGCTGGTTAACGGCGACAGCACGAAGGGGATGCCGGTCGTCTATGATGACGGGAGCGAGCCGTAACGCCATTCAGTTCGGCTGCCTTTCTGACGCCGCCACGACATAGATTACCTGGAGCACCTATGCCCGCAAAACCCCATCCAGCCACGGCAAGCCCGGCGCGCGTCGCCCCGCTGCCCGAAGGTCACGTCGAAGAAGCTCTCGGCTTCCTCGGCGAGCGCCCACTGCACACAGTGATCATGGCCGGGCTGTTGCGCGAGCACGGCCCAACGGTTCCCTCGCCGCAGGGCACCTTCTACGGCTGCCGCGAACGGCGGGGGCGGCTCGAAGGGGTGGCCCTCATCGGCCGCGCCACGATGTTCGAGGCGCGAACGGAGGCGGCGCTCGCGGCGTTCGCCGGACTGGCCCGGCAAGACTCTTCAGTCCGCATGATCATGGGCGAGGAGTCGGAGTTGAAGCGGTTTTTGAGTCATTACGCTGCCGACAATAAGAGTCCGCGTCGCGCTTGCAGCGAGTTGTTCTACCAGTTCGCGCGCGGCGCTGGCGAAGATGCCGAGGGCATCTCCGGTCTCAGGCAGGCCACCTCCGACCACCTGGACAAGATCGTCAAGGCCCACGCCGAGATGTGCGAGGAGGAGACGGGCCAGAACCCGCTCGAAACAGACCCCGAGGGATTCCGCCTGCGCTGCGCGGCGCGGGTCGAGCAGGGGAGAGTGTGGGCATTGATCGAGAACGGGGAGTTGATCTTCAAGGCCGACATCATCACCGAGACCCCTGAGGCGGCTTACCTTGAGGGGGTGTGGGTCAGTCCCAGTCGCCGCCAGGAAGGGTACGGGCGGCGCTGCTGGGCGCAGCTCAGCCGGACGCTTCTCAGCCGTGTGCCCTCCTTGTGCGGCTTCGCCAACGTCCGCAACTCGGCCGCCCTCTCTTTCTATGAGCGCGTAGGTGGCGCGCTACTGGGTCGCTACGACAAGGTTTACTTGTAAGGGCCATCTTCGCCCGACGGCGGGAGGGTTGCGCGCCAACCAACGCTTAGTTGAATACCGCCAGCAAAAGTTGTCAGTCTGAGAGGGGCCTGTGCTTTTGAGAGGCCGCCCCCGTCAGGCTGACCGATTGGCGTTTGTCTGCTCTCGCCTCACCAGCCGTTTTCCGAGCAAATCCTATACTCCACGTTCGACGCCCTGATGGCACATCGTTCGCTATCGGGAGGGTGGGGACAGCCTGCCCCGCCTTAATCAACCGCCCGCGCCTGCGGGCATTAAAGCCGCATGAGACGGCGCTGACCGGCCAAGAGCCATAGTGAATAGACAACGACTTCATCATTATTACTTGCGATTGATCCCCGCGCTCGGAGCGCTCGTCTGCCTTTACTGCCTCCTGCGGCTCGACCCGGCGCAGCTCGACGTTCGATTCCTGATACTGGCCTCTGTCACGCTCTGTTTCGGCTCACGCCTCGGAATCGAGTTTTCAAAACACCGCGTCCAGATCACAGTCTCCGACAGCTTCATCTTCCTCACGCTCCTGCTCTACGGCGCGGAGGCGGCGGTGCTCCTGGCCGCGGCGGAAGCCTTCTGCTCCTCCTTCCGCTTCACCAAGCTCTGGCTGACCAAGTTCTTCAACGCGGGCCTCCTCGCGGTCTCAACTTTCGTCACGGCCAGCGTCACCAAACTCGTCTTCGGCCCGCTTACGGAATTGGAGCGAGGGGGATTTTCCGGTGATTTCGTCGCGGCCCTCTGCCTCCTCGGCTTCGTGCAATTTTTGGTTAACACCGGCATCCCCGCGCTGCGCCAGTCGCTAAAGCTCGACCTGCCTTTCTTCCACGTCTGGAGGGAGCATTACGTCTGGATTTCCATCACCTACTTTACCGGTGCCTCCGCCGCAGGTCTGACGGCGAGTCTCATTAGCGGGAGCGGCTTTTACGCCTTCATGGCGATGATCCCGATCATCGCCATCATCTACTTCACCTACCAGACCTACCGCAAGCAGTTGCAGGCCACGCAGCAGCAGGCCGAGCAGGCCGAGCGCCACGCCGAGGAGCAGCGGACTATCAGCGATGCGCTCAGGGAGAGTGTCGAAGAGCAGAAGGTCATCAGCCAGGCGCTCAGGAAGAGCGAAGAACACTTCCGCAGCGCCTTCGACTATGCGGCGGTCGGCATGGCGCTGGTCGGGACGGACGGGCGTTGGTTGAGCGTCAACCGTTCGCTCTGCAAGCTCGTCGGATACTCCGAGCAGGAACTTCTCCAGACGAACTTTCAGTCGATCACCCACCCGGACGACCTCGGCTCTGATCTCGCTGACCACTACCGGATGCTCGAAGGCCAGATGGTGACGAGCACCCGCGAGAAACGATACATTCACAAAGAGGGGCACGTCGTGTGGGCCACGGTCAGCGTGTCCAGTGTGTTCGACGAGCAGGCGAAGCCCATGCATTTCATCCTCCAGGCACAGGACATCACCGAGCGCAAGCAGGCCGAGGAGCAGCTCCACCGCGCGGCCTTCTACGACGCGCTCACGGGGCTGCCTAACCGCGCCCTCTTCGCTGACCACCTGGATTTGACGCTCAGCCGGGCGAAGCAGCATCCCGATCACCTGTTCGCCGTCCTCTTCTTGGATATTGATCGCTTCAAGAACATCAACGACAGCCTCGGGCACGTGGTCGGCGACCAACTGCTCACGGCGGTTGCTGGCAGGTTGCAGGGATGCGTCAGGCCCGAGGACACAGTGTCGCGCTTCGGCGGCGATGAGTTCGCCGTCCTCCTCAACGGCGTCAAGCATTCGGCGGACGCCCTGGCCATCACGGAGCGTATCCTGCGCGAGGTCGAAGCGCCGTTCAGGCTGAGCGGCTTCGACGTGTTTACTAGCACCAGCGTCGGCGTCGCCCTCTCGTCCATCGGCTACGACAGCACGGAAGAGATTCTGCGCGATGCCGACACGGCCATGTACCGGGCCAAGGAGCAAGGCCAAGGCCGCTTTGAGGTCTTTGACAAGGTCATGCACGCCCGCGCCATTTCACGTTTGCAGTTGGAGAGCGATCTGCGCCAGGCCCTCGAACGCGGTGAGTTCGAGGTCTACTACCAGCCGATCATGAACCTTGAGGCGGGCGCGCTCTCGGGCTTCGAGGCTCTGCTGCGCTGGCATCATCCTGAGCGCGGCCTTGTCTCGCCCGCCGATTTCATCCCCGTGGCCGAGGACACGGAACTCATCATCCCGATCGGGGAGTGGGTGCTGCGCGAAGCCTGCCGGCAGGTGCGCGCGTGGCAATCCCTCTACCCGTCTGACACGCCGCTGACGATCAGCGTCAACCTCTCCGGCAAACAGTTCAAGCAGCCCGATCTGGTCGGACAGGTCAAACGGATTCTCTACCAGACAGGACTCGACGCGAGCTGTTTGAGGCTAGAGATCACGGAGAGCATGGTCATGGAGGACGCAGAGGCCGCGACCGCGATGCTCAGGCAACTGCGTTCGCTCAACGTGCAGCTCAGCATCGACGACTTCGGCACCGGCTACTCGTCGCTCTCCTACCTCCACCGCTTCCCCGTCAATATACTGAAGATCGACCGCTCCTTCGTAAGTCGCATGTCAATGGATGAGGAGAGCATGGGGATCGTCGAGACCATCATCACCCTCGCGTCCAAGCTGAAGATGAATGTCGTGGCCGAAGGGATAGAGACCGACGAGCAGTCGCGGAAACTCCGGGCGCTCAGCTGCCATTACGGGCAAGGCTATCTGTTCTCCAAGCCCGTGATGGCCGAGGCTGCGGGCTCACTGGTGCATGAGGAGTGGCAGCGCCGCGCGCTTCCGGGCTCTGCGGCAGACGCGCCGCCACGGGATGAGGTCGAGATGCTCAACGGCGCATACTCGATGTAAGGCTTGCCATCAGCTATCAATTGTCATCTAACCTGCTTCCGTGCAGAAATAGACTGCTGCTCCAAAGAGCGGCATGGAAAGCGCTCTGCCGCACAGAGCACGTTGAAAGAGTTTATGAGCTTCGCTCGCGGGTTGAGCGAGGACTATACAGCCGTGATGAACGCGCTGCGCTACGACTGTAGCAACGGCCAGCTTGAAGGGCAGGTCAATCGGTCGAAGTTGATCAAGCGGATGGTGTATGGTCGCGCGAAGTTCGACTTTCTGCGGGCGCGGGTTCTCCATTCAGCGTAATAAAGCCGGTGTTCAGTGAACTGCGCGAGGACTACTTCAGCGTCATCAAAAGTGCGGGTGAACCTGGCTAGCTTTGCAGGGAAAGTGATTACCAAGCCCAAGAGGTAGAAGTCTAGATGTTCCGTAGCCGCGATATATAGTTCCTATTTCGACTTTCCCTGCAAAGCCAACCTGGCTTGACTGTTGTTATCGGACTCTACTCGCTTGCGGTTCATCCTAAGTTTCGCCCAAAGTAGCGCCAGCGTGTATGTTGCAAACGAGTGAGTGTCCAGGGGATAGACCTTCTGTGGAGATTATGCGAGAGCATCCATAGGCGGTCTCTCGCAGTGAAAAAGTCACGCCCTATTACCGACGCCCGGCTCTACACACCGCGCGCCACGCTGTGCGCCGTCGGGTTGAAGATTCGTTCTTTGCAGCTCTTCGAAACGGTCGCCGAGCATGATGGAATATTAGAACAGAGCAATTAGTCGTCAGATTTGTCAGACCTCCAGACCTGGACAGAGCTTGCACCTTTTCGCCAGTAGGTTATTACCCTTTATTGAAAAAGAGAACCGGAAGGCGAATTGTTATCGGCTAAAGCCTCCAATTCGTCTTCCGGTTCTCTTTCCCACTTAGAACGTGCTACCCATAATCGGATAACACGATGACTCGATCCCTGCTGCTGCTCCCATCAAATCCAGCAAATAAGAATTCGATAATAAGAGCAGTCAAATCGCTTCGACATCAAGCGGCATGTGAGTTGCTACCAGTAAAGTGGGAGCACCCTTTGGGGGGAGTTTCTCGTCACTTTGACCGATTTTGGGAGAGCAACAGCTTGCAAATTGACCAAACCTCTCAAATTGAATGGATGAGGTCAGCCCAATTAATAAAGCGTCGAGGTGAAAACCCAGACCACATATGAAGTGACTGAAGGAAAGCTGCCGGAAATATCGCCCTGAGTGGTGACCTGGCTGCCAGAGATGTCGCCTGTTCTGTTACGGCCACCGGAAATATCACCTGCGAAAGCCGTAGCACTGAGGGCCAATGTGAGCGTGGTTGCGATGAGCGCTTTTTGAAGGGTTTTCATTTCTTTTCTCCTAAATAAATTTTGGTCGATTTGCTTGAAAGGCGTTCACTATCGGGATTTGCTAATTGATTCGGGGTAAATCCCCCTAGTGGTGACCTCTCTGTTCGCTGATTAGTATATCAACCAGCGTGCCACACTCGCCAAACACAGAGCAAAAGCCGTAAGCGTCCTAGATTGAAGCCTTTAAGGGTTATTCAGCCCTGACCCTCCGAGAGCCCTGATTTCCGAGAAAAGTGTTTACCTGCTATACGATTTTTTACCTAGAGGCAGTAAGTTGTTTATTTCCACAAATAAGCAGTCGCTGACGGGAATTGTATACTTGGTAACCACAGTATACCTACTAACCAGTTTGAGGATTGAGCCATGCTCAAAACAGGAAGAGAATCATACCTTAACCATTCAGCCTTAACAGAGAGCGAGCAGGCACAGGCTTGCTGCCTGATCGCTCATGAGCACCTGAAGAAAGGTGAGTTTGACGAGGGCTGCGCGGCGCTTGAGCGTTGGTGGACGATCGGAGAGTGGCCTCGCATGGAGGGCCTCGATCAGAGGGCTGCGGCAGAGCTTTTATTTACTGCCGGGTCGCTCTCGGGCTGGACGGCGGGGGCAAAGCAGGTCGCTGGCGGGCAGAAAAACGCCGAGTCGCTATTGAGCGGCAGCATCACGCTCTTCAACCTGATGGGCGAGCGCAGGTGCTCTGCCGAAAGCAAGATCGAACTGGCTTATTGCTACTACCGTCAGGGACTGTTCGACTACGCGCGCGCCATCTTGCGCGAGGCATTGAACGATTTATCCGAACAGGACTCCGAGTTGAAGGGGACGGCCTTTATCCGGCTCGCGATCATAGAGCGACACGCCGGGCGGCTGCGCGAAGCGCTCAGTCTGCTGGACGAGGCATCAGCGATCATCGAAACTGACAGCCCCTGGTCGAAGGGGCGCTACCATCTGGAGTTGGCGACGACCCTCAAGAACCTCGGGACGGCTGAAAAGTGCGATGATTTTTTTGCCCAGGCACAGGCACAGTACAGGGAGGCTCTCAACCAATTTTCTTTGATCGGCAACAAACGCTATTGTGCCATCGTCGAAAACAACCACGGTTATCTGCTCATCAGTCTGAACCAAAATACTGAAGCGGAGCAGCATTTGATTCAGGCGCACCATCTCTTTGAGAGCCTGGAAGACAACGTTCGCCGGGCGCAGGTCGAGGAGACACTCACACAGCTCTATATCGTCTCGAACCGCTTTGATCTTGCTGTCGAGACTATCGAGCGAGCCATCGAGACCCTTGAAACAAGCGGCGCAGATGCTCTCTTCGCCGAAGCGCTCACGACCAAGGGCTTAGTGCTCAGTAAGCTGGGGCATCAGGAGAAAGCACGCCTACAGTTGGAGCAGGCGCAACGTGTCGCAGAAAGGTGCGGCGATTATGAGGGAGCAGGACGCGCGGCGCTGATCCTCATAGAGGAGCTGTTCGATTATCTCAGCGACGAAGATCGCCGTGAAGTCGGCAGCCGCGCCGACAAGCTGCTGAGCGACTCTCAACAAAGCTCGATTAAAAAACGTCTGGAAATCTGCTTAGAAAATATTGCCGACGCACATGCCAAACATGAACAGCAGCGCGAGCAGGCGGCCCACGCCGAAAAAATGCGTGCGCTCGGAGAGCTATCCTTTGGCGTGGCTCACAACGTCAACAATGCTTTGACGGGCATCCTCGGTCGTGCCCAACTGCTGCTCAAAAGCGACCCGGAGAAGATGCGCAACGGACTGAAAATGATTATTAAGAGCGCTGAAGACGGAGCACAGATCGTACGCCGCATTCAGGACTTTGCCTGTCAGCGTCGAAGCCGCGACTTTCAGCCTATCTCAATCACGGAGCTTCTCAAGGACACATGGGAGATGACTCGCCCAAGATGGGAGCATCTACAGGATGCACAGGCCATCCGTTTCGTAATCGAGACCGCATGCAACGCCTACATCATGGGAGATGAGGTCGAGTTGCGCGAGGTGCTGGTTAATCTGGTCTACAACGCTGTCGATGCAATGCCGCAAGGTGGGGCCATCTATATGGGCGTGCATGAAGAGTTCGGGAAAGTCGTGCTTTCCATCTCCGACACCGGCACGGGCATGAGCCCTGAAGTCAAATCAAGAATCTTCGACCCGTTTTTTACGACCAAAGGTAAAGGCGGAACGGGCATGGGGCTGGCCGTCAGCTTCGGCATCATCAGAAGACATGAAGGCAGTGTCGAGGTTGAAAGCGAAGAGGGACATGGCACTACTTTTCGCATCACCTTACCTCCGGCCTTCGGCCTACAGGTGCTCTCGCCTCAACCGGAAGCCGATCACATAGGCGCTTCGCAGGTGACCGAGAAAGTGCGCGTGCTGGTGGTGGATGATGACGCGACCGTGCGCGAGCTATTGGGAGATACGCTGGAGGAGGAAGGGTGTGAAGTCGTGACGGCCAAAGATGGCGAAGAGGCGCTTGAGATGTATAACTCTTCCGATCAACAATTCGATGCCATCTTCACCGACATAGGAATGAAGGAGATGAGCGGTTGGGATTTGGTGAGCGCCGTCAGACAAAAATGCGGGGAGATTCCCCTGGCGATTGTCAGCGGCTGGGGCGATACCATCAGCGCCGACCAGCAGCGCGAAATGAAGACCGACTGGGTAGTAGCGAAGCCGTTCGATATAGATAGAATTTCGCAGATCGCCAAGGAGATTGCCAGTCGCAAGAAAGACCGCATGACTCAGCAAGCGCAAACACAACCGCAAACCACGGTCACATCAAATCACTGGGCCACACGCTACCAGAAAATCCGGCAGGCGAACTAATGAAAGCAACGTGCTCTCGAATTGGGGTCGGGCTGCATGTAAGGATTTAATTCTGTGGTGCTACCGTTTCTTCTTTCCAGGTGGAGCCATCTTCAAAAGTAGCTTCGCTCACGGAACTGCTTTAAACCGTCCCGTTAGGCAAAGCCTCACGAACCATACTATTAGTTCCGGCCGCAAAAAGCGCTCTCTTCATCAGGAGCTGAGAGCTGAAGTTCTTGGCTATAATTCAATTTCTATTGACGCTATAAACAGGAAGTATGACAATGATTTCTTCAAGAGAACATTACCCTTAAGTGAGGATGACTATAAGGGACAAGCCGAAAGTGAGCCAAAGTGACTTCTAAAAGTAAAACGGCCGTTGCCGCTATTCTGCTTTCAGCCACATTAATGTCGGGCTGCAAACCTTCCAGTGAGGTTGGCTCAAATACGACGAATCAATCCGTCAATAAGAGTACAACTAAAACTGCAACGACCACGCCGCCCAGCCAGCCCAATGCCGACGGAACAATTCCTTCGGGTACCGGAGTAGAAAAAGAGAAACCCGCGCCCGGCAAAGGTAACGTGCAAGGCAAAGCCCTCTACAATGGTCAACCAGCCGTAGGGGTCGAGGTCAAACTGTGCGAAACATTCAACCAGTATTTTGGTGGGTGTAAAGGCGAGACGTTCACGGCCAAGACGGATAGTGCGGGCGAGTACCTGATCAAAGATGTGCCGCCAAGAATCTACGAGGGCCTGATCGTGAAGGTCTTCGACACAAATTACTACGTCTTCGCGACTTCAGGCATCATCCAATCGGCCAAGTACAAGATCGAAGAGGGCCAGACATTCTTCGCGCCCGACGCGCATCTTTTCAAGAACGATCTGAAGCTCTTGAGTCCGAAGGCCGGCTCGAAAGTCGGCCCCGCCAACATAGAAGTGAAATGGGACGCTTACCCCGAAGCTGCCTATTACAAATTCAGCATCTACGCTGACAGTTCGTCGGGTGCGACGACGGAGTACGACTACATCAACAAGCGTGTTGACGGTCTGTCTTACGTTTTGGACAAACCGCTCTCGCCCGGCTCGTATACTTGCAAGGTAGAAGCCTACAACAGTAACGACATCAAACTTTCTCAAAGTTCGAGTGACATAAAGTTTACTGTGACAGGAGAGCCCAAAAAGTAGAGCGTATGTTCTTATCCTGAACAGCGCAGGCCAGCCCCGCCGCATAACAACTCATCCAACCGGCGCGGGATCAGCTTTCCTCTCATAGTCAACTTATGCCGGATGCGGCATCGGCTGACTCTCTGCCTGGTTTAAGACTCCGCGCGATGGTCGCCTGCCCTTCTCTCACTCCTGGCGCGCTCCTCTTATGCCGCGTGCATAAGTGCCGACGCTTTGACGATGCGGCCAACGTTCTCCGGCGAGAAAAATTCCTGTACCGGCACTGTGCCAGTCACCGTGCCGAGGAAGCGGCCCGTCTCTTCCCTATCGTCTCGCAGGGCTTCTAGGAGTTGTATCATTTCAGGTGGCGGCGGCGCGAGCCTCGCCAGTTGACAGGTATGCTCGAACATCGCCATCACCTCCTGGTTGCGCTTCCGCTCGTAACCGGCGAGCGCATCAATCATCTCCCGCCTGCCTGAGAAGCTTTCGTCAAGAGCTTCCGCGAGCATCTCGGCGTGACTGAAACTGTTGGTGATGCCCTGGGCCGTGGCAGGGTCTTTGACGTAGCCCGCGTCCCCTACGAGCGCCCAGCCCTCGCCGTAAGGTTTGCGGAAGAGATTGGGCAGAAAGCCAGACCCTGCGAAACGCTCTTCACGGCGTCCTGCGCGCAACCGCTCGGCCAGCGCGGGCGCGTACTCGTCTAAAGAGCGCATGAACTCAAACTCTATGTTTGACCGCACACGATTGAACGCTTCTCTCGGCCACACGGAGGTGACCATAATCAAACCGTCGTTGGTCTTGTCGGCCACTATCAATCGCCCCTCGCGCGCGTACAGTTCAACCCCTGCGAGCGGGACGCCGCTCCAGTATGAGTAGTAGTTGCAGGTCAGCATGCCTCTGTCGAAGTAGACGGGAGCCTGAACCCTGTCGGCTACGAACGAGCGCGCGCCGTCCGCGCCGATGACAATGCGCGCCCTCTCCGTCACGGTCTTACCCTTCCTGTCACGACCGCGAACGCCCGTCACAGCCCCCTCGCTGCTCGTGAGTTCGTCGACCGAAAAACCTTCGCGCAACTCGACCCCGGACTCCACCGCCGCGTCGACCAAAATCTTGTCCAGAACCCGGCGGCGCGGTGCATAGGCTTCCACGTTGCCCTCAGCCGGGGGCGGGGTGCCCACCAGGGCAAAGGGGCCGACATCGAACCTTATCTCGGTCGTCGGGGGGACGTTTGAGCCACGAACCTTTTCGAGCAGACCCCAGCGCTTGAGCCGCGCCACGCCGGGCTGGTGTATGTGGTGCGTTGAGATCGTGTCGCTCGGGAAAGTCGCCCTATCGAGCAGTAACACCCGGTAGCCTTTGCGCGCGAGCAGCATCGCCAGCGGCGAACCGGCGCAACGTGCGCCGACAATAATTGCGTCGTACATATCAAACCTCCCACACGAGAAGGACTGAAACTATCTCCCTACGTTCTGTAACGCGTAAACCGGAATAGAAACAGATCATCCTGCACCAGGCAGCGCAGAAATTTTTGTAGTTGCTGACCAATTCCGGGATTGGATTGCGATGTAAACCGTTGAAGCTTATTGTAGCCACATGAGCCTGCAACACATCCTCTTCGACCTTGACGGAACTTTGACCGACCCGGCCGAAGGAATCATTAAATGTTATCAGTATTCTCTGGGTCGGCTTAACGCGTCTTGTCCGCCTGCCGAAGCATTAACAGCCTTCATCGGCCCGCCGATTCGCGCGACTTTCGCGGCAGTGCTTGAAACCGACGACGAGGCGCTCATCGAGCAGGCGTTGACCATCTACCGGGAGAGATTCTCGACCATCGGCTTATTCGAGAACAGGATTTATGAGGGCGTGCCAGAGATGCTCGCGGAATTACGAGCATCAGGCTATGACCTATTTGTCGCCACATCCAAGCCCAAGGTTTACGCAGAAAAGATATTGAGTCACTTCGCACTGGATGGTTACTTCATCAAGGTGCACGGGAATGAGTTGAATGGCCGATTAGATGATAAGGCGGAATTAGTGTCTGAACTGCTGGCGCGCCATCGCTTAAGGCCGAGCGAGACGATGATGGTCGGAGACAGATGGCATGACATTGCTGCCGCGCGAAGAAACAACATCTCATCGCTCGGCGTGACTTACGGCTACGGGTCGGAAGCCGAGTTGCACACAGCGGGCGTTGACCACATCTGTCATACACCGGGAGATATAGTTCGGCTCATCAAGAGAGAATATGGGCAGCGTGCGCAGGCAATCTAACTGCTCGAATTAACCGGGCGCACATTCGACGCAGTTAGATTCAAATTGTCGATAAAAGCAGCGCTGCTCGCGCGTCGGTTTATTGAGTTGATGCCTGATCAGAATGCTACGCTATTCCAGTATTTACGAGAATTAACCTTAATTCCCTTCCCCAAATGGCATTTTTCTGTTGTTTGACCCTTAAAACGGTGCTATAAGATGCTAATTATGGAACCCATGCCCCGCAAAAAGGCTAAAACTCCCTTCTCAATCAGCCCGTCACCAACAGGTCTCTATTTAACTCCAGCTCTTGAGGCTGTCATATTCCGTGTGAGATTCACTGTGGATGAGAGACAAGGGTTCAGTGTGATCCTGGGCGAGCCGGGCCTCGGCAAAACCAGCGTGGTTCGGTATCTTCATTCGGATTACGATGCAAGCGAAGATACGCTCTCCATCCTCATTCCCTCTCCGAGCTTCAAGACCGAATATGCTTTCCTGACTCATATCTGCACTGCCGCCAGCATCCCGCTCAGGAGGAGCGCTCAGGCGCAGCAGCGTGAACTGGAGAACTGGCTGGGCGAGCAATATGCGGCAGATCGTAACGTTGTCCTTTTCATTGACGAGGCTCAAAATCTGACCCCCGGCATTCTGGAGCTTGTTCGGGCTCTCTTGAATTACGAAACGGACGAATCGAAGCTGGTTCAAGTAGTTTTGGCCGGACAGATCGAATTACGAAACAAACTGCTTGCCCCGCAGCAGAAGGCCCTTTATAGCCGTCTGGTGGCCCCCAGCGTACTTTCTCCCCTCGCTCCTGATGAACTGAGTGGAATGATCGAACACCGATGTAAGCTACGCAAGGTTAAGAACCCCTTCCCTGCCGAATCCGTGGATAGACTCTATGCGCTTACGGGTGGTATCCCTAGAGCTGCCCTACGCCTCTGCGCGATAGCATTCGAGATGGCCAAACTTGCACGAATGGATAACGTGTCGCTTGAGTTGATCGATACGGCTTACGCCGAGATGCAACTTGAAGCCGATACAGAGGCTGAAGATGAGCAGTAACGTCAAGCCGAAGACTGGCGGTCTGGCCGCTATCCTACGGCTGGAGAAAGAGCGCCGCGCCAAAGAAGAAAACGAAATAACCTCAATCAATGTCGCACCCGCTACGGAAACCGAACCGGCTGTGGAATCCGCACCCCCTATGAATCCCGAACCCTCTGTGAAATCCGCAGGGGGTGTGAAATCCACAGCCGGTTCGAATCGAACCGGCCAGCCCCTACTAAACGAACCGGCTGTGGAATCCGCACCCCCTGCGAAATCCAAAGGGGCTGCTCTTCTGCCAGTCGATGCTCCGCACCTGCGAACGCCACATGAAATCACAGACAAGATCCTTCCAACCCTCAAGCCAGGTTGCCAAGTGGTGCTCATGCGGCTCTACCGGCTCTCTGCCGGATTCGGCTCAAACACGTGTCACGTATCACTGCCAAAGCTCTCAAGTGCCTGTAATATCAGTGAGACACAGATTCGTATATTCCTTAGAGACCTTGAGCAAAGGAAGTTGATAAAGCGACTGAGCGTCGATCTGGCAAATAAAATTCAATCTGAAAGGGGGATTACTTTTGAAGTATTATTGCCTCGATTTGCCACTACCAAATCCGCAGGGGGTGCGAAAAACCCAGGGGGTTCGGTTTCCACACCCCCTGCGGAATTCGAACCCAATAAAGTAAATACACAAAAAGAAAACACACAAACACAGGAGCCGCCTGCGGCGGGTGTGCGTGTGGGTTCCAGATTTACGATCGAAGAATGCCGAAGGTATGCTGAGCATCTGCGAACAAGCGGGCAGGGAATCAACAACCCCGGCGGTTATGCCACCACCATCCACCGCACCGGCGAAGCAGATGCACTGATCGAGGCTTTCCTTAGTCCGTCTCCCACACAGGCGCTCATCGACGCCAGCCAGTGTCCAGATTGCCAGGGCACAGGGTTTTATTATCCGAAGGGCATTGAGCAAGGAGTAGCCAAGTGCCAGCATGCGAGGCTGAGTATGTCTCAGGAGGGCAGCCAGCCAACCACTTAAAATTTGCGCTTCACACAGTTTCACATGATGCTAAATTGTAAACCTTCGGAAACCCGACTGAACTGATTCAAGCAGTGGAAGAGAATCAGGAATAGAAGTGACTACCGCTTGATGAGCCATTTACGGGAATGTTTTCAGCGCTCTAAAATTCTCAGATATGTAGAGTAGACGAGTCGGGCGTCTTAACAGTGATTCTGGCAAACTGCCCCGCTTCAGATAGATTGATCTCACCTGCGCTCAATTTCGCACGGTGCTGGCGTCTACTCAGCTTTCAAAGGTTGGTCGGGCCCTGAATGTTTCACGAGCGGGATTATTGTTATAAGATTGGTAAAATTTAGTCGGCCTGGATTAATGTATACACAAACCCGTCAATTGTGTAGCCACACAGGGCTTAGTCTCAGCAAGGGCGTTCCGAGACGTATGGGCAACTTAGGCGGATGTGAATTTATATGAGCCTCTTAAAGAGGCGGTGAACTATCAGGACGTTGATCTTCCTGAGTTCTATGGGCCCACGAGGGATGAATGGCGGCCACCGCTGGCTAATGGCTAATCCTCCCGGCCTGCCCGTTCCCGTTGGTCATTCGCAGCAACATCGAAACGGTGATCGAACGGATTAACGAGAACTACCGTTCGACACCAAGCGAGCCGATTGTGCGACCGCAGTTCTTCTCCACTGATTTCCTGGCCGATGCACCCAATGAGCGGACTGGCGCGCGCGGGCTTTCTCGGACTGCCGCCCAACAACTTATCGAACCCGCGCGACAGAATCTCCATTCTGCCGATCAGGTATCATGATCTATCGCATGTGGAGCGTGTTGTAGAAATTGCGCTTGCACTAAAGCGGCAGAATGCCTATGACGCTGCTGACGCTGCTTACGTTGCATTAACTGAAGAGCTACATGCTGAATTATGGACTTTAGGTGGGCCGCTTTATCGCAATGCTCAAGGTCTCGGGTTTCCTGTGAATCTAATATCCTAGTCGCATGGCGTTGAAGCGAGGCGCATCTAACAACTCATTCAATTTAACCCAACGCATCGACAGCATTCCTCTCATACTCTTTGACTGCGATAACCTCGAATGACATTCGCGGGCGGCGGATTGATTCGGGCGTCAGGCGCTCGCTGTTCTGCAATGCTTTATCAGAAAGTTTCCCCCAGGTGTAATAAAACATCCTCGGCCTTATTTCTTTTCCTATTCCTACCGACCGTTGTGAGTTTGAGTGTTGCCGGTATATTTCCCCCGACCGGATTTGCCCAAAGAGAGTTCCCGCTTCAACCCGAAATGATGACCTTGACGAGAGGATACGCCGCGTCGAAAACGGTTTGCTGCCGCCGATCATAATTAAGGTCGAACCGATTGCTGCGATGCTCGCGCCGCAAGTCGGAGGCTGGGGACTTGGATTCGAGCTGCAAGGGGAGAATGCTTCAGCACGTTTCGCTCACAGCGGCTCAAACGTGGGTTACAGGTGTTTGCCGGTAGCCTATGCCAGCAAGGGGCAAGGCGCGGTGGTGATGACGAATGCCGATCGGGGCGCGGCGTTGTCAGCAGAGATTATGCGAAGCATTGCCGGAGAATACGGTTGGCTCGATTACCTTCCGAAAGAAAAAGTCATCGCTCCGATCGACCCGAAGATACTTGACGATTACGTCGGACAATATCAATCTGTCCCTGACCGCATTATTACCATCACGAATGAGAATGGAAAGTTGATGGCGAACCCGCTCGCCGGAGCGAAAGTCAAATTGTTCGCCGAATCGGACACGGACTTTTTTCTGAAACAAGCTGCCGTGCAGATCAGATTCGTCAAAGACACAGAGGGGAAAGTTACTGGAGTAGTTCTGCGTCAGGGCGGGCGCGAAATACTTGCTCGAAAGGTTAAGTGAGCAAGAAAAGCATGACCATCGAAATCGCGGCTACTGTGCCGCCTGAAGAGTTCGGCTTCCTTACCTGAAAATAGCTGGAAGGCTTCCAGGGTGCTGGCCTCTCACGAGGTTATTATATCGTTGGACACAGTGAGAATATGCATCCTATGCTAACATCGTGAGAATGGGAACGCAGGGGGTAACTGGCGCTGAACGATGAGAAGCTATTGCAAGCCTGTCGGCGTGGGGATGAATCTGCCTGGGAAGCGCTCGTCGAGCGTTACCAGCGGCTCATTTATACTATTCCGCGTCGCGCGGGCCTGGATGAAGATCAGGCCGCCGAAGTGTTTCAGGAAGTCTTCACGACCCTGTTTGAAAAGCTGAACGACATAGAGCAGCCGGAACGCCTACAGGCATGGCTGGTCACGACTGCCCGGCGGAAGACGTGGCGTTTGATCAGTCGCGAAAAGAGGTTGCAGCATCCTATGGGTGATGCGGAGGAGGGCGAGCCGGAGTTAGAGAAACTGCCCGACCCGAGCGCTTTGCCTGACGAGGTGATGATGCGCCTCGAAGAGCAGCATAGGGTGCGAACGGCGCTGGCAGATTTGGACGAACGCTGCCGGAAATTGCTGACCATGCTTTTCTACCGGCCGGAGCCGCCGCCCTATGCGGAAATCGCCGCCGCCATCGGCACTACCGAAGGCAGTATCGGCCCGACACGTGCGCGCTGCTTAAAAAAATTGATGCGACGATTAGCCTGAGAGTTTTTCCATGTATTTTGCGTCGGCGGCCCTGCACTGTTGAATTGTGAGGAGTAGCCGGACAGCGCGGCTTTCAGAGCAAAGGCATGAAGACGACATCCCGACACATTTCGTTTGAGAGACTCGCCGACTTGGCCGAGAACCGCCTGGCGGACGAAGAGCGTGCGGCATCGCTCAGTCACGTCACGGGATGTTCTCATTGCGCAGCCCGTTTGAACGATATGGAACAGCTTATCAATCTCATGCGCACAGACAATGCGGAGGATGCTCCGCGAGATGTCAGGGCCAACGCCGTCGCCCTGTTCGGTGCGCGCAGTGCTTCAAGAAAACCCGGCATTGCACAGCGCCTCATCGCCGCGCTCAGTTTCGACAGCGCCCGCGTGTCGCCTGCTTACGGCCTGCGCTCCGGCCAGCCGCAGGCGCGCCAGCTTCTTTACAGCGCCGGGGAGAATGATCTGGATTTGCGTATCAGACCCAGCGGCGCGGAATGGTTCGTGTCAGGGCAGGTGCTCGGCCAGTGCGCGGGCGGGCAGGTCGAATTGCAGGGCGAAGGCGGGACGACTGCGGCTGACGCGCCGCTCAATGATTTGTGCGAGTTTGCACTGCCGCCGGTTCCCACAGGGCGCTATACTCTGCGATTGCGTTTGACCGACATGGAGGTAGAAGTCCCCGACCTTGAATTAAGGGCATAGCATGGAGCTGGCGAAGCTGGCGGCGCGTCTCTTGGCGGCGGACAATGCGGAACGTGAAGCATTGTTGAGGGAGTATTCTGCCCGGGAGCCGGGTGTCGGCCTCGCGTATGTGCTCAAGGACATTTGCCTAGACGGCTGGAGCAGCGACCCACTGCGCGCGACGAGCGCGGCGAACGTCCTCAACCTGCTGAATTCCATCACAGATAACCCGGAGGTGGCCGCACTGTCCGCCTGGGGGGCCGGAATCGCAGCCCTGATAGACGGCCAGATGGAACGCGCCGTCAAGCACTTTGAGACCGCCGCCGCGCTTTTTATCAGCCTGGGAAAGGTGCACACGGCGGCAGTCACGGAGGTCAGCCGCCTCATCCCGCTCTCGATGCTCGGTCGCTACGATGAGGCCATCGAAGGCGGCTTGCGAGCGCGCGAGGTCTTCATCGCTCACGGCGACCAGCTTGCGGCGGGCAAGATCGAGCACAACCTCGGCAATCTCTATTTTCGACGCGACCTCTATCACGAGGCGGAACAGTTTCAAACCTCCGCACGCGACCGCTATGCGGTGTTTGACGATCAGAAACAACTCGCCGAGATAGAGAACTGCCTCGCCAATACTCATTCCACGCTACACAAGTTCCGCTCCGCCGAACAACTTTACAGGCAAGCTCTACAGCGCGCAGAAGTGGCCGGGCTCACTGTCAGGCAGGCCGAGATCGAATCCAACATGGGCAATCTCGCGCTCTTTCAGGGACGCTATGATCAGGCGCTGGATTATCTGGAACGGTCTCGCCGCAAGTTTACCGCTTTAGGGATGCCGCATCAGTCTGCCATTGCTGAGCAGGAGATCGCCGACGCTTATCTTGAGTTGAACCTCGCTCCCGAAGCAGCCGCGATTTATGAACGAGTGATCCCGACGTTTGCGCAGTTAGGCATGCGTGCTGAACAGGCGCGCTCGCTTGCGCAACACGGGCGCGCCTCCATTCTCCTCGGGCAAGTGGATAAAGCGCACGAGCTTCTGGCCGAGGCGCGACGCCTCTATGCCGATGAGGGAAACTTCGTCGGCGAAGCGATGGTCACACTGACGGAAGCGCAGCTTCATTACGACGAGGGGAACTACGAGGCTTCCGGTGCGGCTGCCGCACTTGCAGAAACTCCGCTGGCCTCTGCGGGCACTTGGAGGCGCGCGCTGATGGCACGCTGGCTGCGCGGCGAAGTCGCACGCGCGCAAAGAAAAGTTACGGAGGCCGAAAGCCTCTTGGAATCAACTCTCAAAGATGCCGAATTGCAAGGCCAGCCACAGGTGGCAGAGCGTTGTCATACCTCGCTTGGCTTGCTCGCGATGATGACGGGCGATAGAGCGGGGGCCGAAGACTTCTTCAGGCGCGCCGTCTCGCTCATTGAAGACCTGCGCGCGCCCTTGCCGGCCGAAGAATTTCGGACAGCATTCTTCTCAGACAAGCTCGTGCCCTACGATGAGCTATTGCGCCTGTGCCTGACCGACGAGCGTGATCGTGTGGCAGAGGCGCTGGGCTTTGTCGAGCGCGCACGCTCCCGCGCCCTGGTGGACGCGATGGGCGGTTCACTGAAATTCCTCCCGCAGCCGCGCGACCCGTTCGAGGCGGAATTGATGACACGGCTCGAAGAGTTACAGGAGGAATTGAACTGGTTCTATAGCCAGATCAACCGCCCGGCATTGTATGACACGACCAAGAGCGCGACCGAGATGGCAGTGCTTCACCAGGCCGTCGGCCACCGCGAGCGGAAGATGCTGGAGATCATGCGTCAACTGCAACATCGCGGCGACCCTTTATTCACACAGGTCGAGTCGCTCGACATCACAGCGCTTCAACGCAGCCTTGGCCCAGACACGGCGCTGGTCGAATATACTAGCCTCGACGGAGAGCTGCTCGCGTTTGTCGTCACGAATGAAAGTATTGAAGTCCTGCGCGAGCTTGGGAGGGAAGAAGAGACCGGCGCACTGCTTGAACAGTTTCGCTTTCAAATAGACGCATTGCGCTATGGCGCTGAGCGTGTACGCAAACACTTGCCGCATCTCACCGCTCGCGTCCGTCATTACCTGCAATCGCTTTATGACATGCTGCTCAGGCCGGTCGAAGAAATGATCGGGACGAGGCGGCTGGTGGTCGTCCCGCACCGCGCTTTACACTATGTCCCATTTCACGCCCTGCATAATGGCGAGGCTTATTTGATAGAACGCCGCGAGGTCTCCTATGCTCCGAGCGCCAGCGTGTTGCTTCATTGCCTTTCGAGAACGCAGCGATCACTTGAGAGCGCATTGCTTCTAGGAGTGGCCGACGAGCAGACCCCGCGCGTGCGCGACGAGGTGAGAGTGCTTGCGCCGCTCTTTCCGCGTTCAACTGCCTTGCTCGACGAGAGCGCGACGCTTGCCTCCGTCCGCGAGCAAGCGCCGAACGCGGATGTCATACACCTGGCCTGTCACGGCCAGTTCCGCCCCGACAATCCGCTTTTCTCGTCGTTGCGCCTGGGAGACGGCTGGCTGACGGTGCGCGACGCCTACGGCCTCAATCTTCGCTGTAGCCTCGTGACCTTGAGCGCCTGCGAGACAGGGGTCAGCGCCGTTGCGCCGGGAGACGAGCTGATCGGGCTGGCGCGTGGGTTTTTCTCGGCGGGCGCGCCCTCGCTTTTGCTGAGCCTCTGGGCGGTGGACGACGAGGCGACGGCGACCTTGATGCTTAACTTTTACACGCGGCTGCGCGAAGGTTCCGCCCCGGCCACGGCCTTGCGCTTTGCTCAGCTTCAATCGCTCAAACAGGAGCCGCATCCATTCTTCTGGTCGCCTTTTGTGCTCATGGGCCGCTGGTAATCCTTGGGCCGGAGCGCGCATGCCTTATACCAGGTTGCAGTAAAAAGAGAGGTCATACAGTCAGACAGGTCAGTACCGCCTGCGTTAGCGGGCGGGTATCCCTGCCGCCGCGACCCGCCCGGCTTAAGCAGGCGGTACTGACCTCTCTTTTTAGGGATTGATAACAACTGAAGGGACAAGTTCGGCATCAAAATCCGGTTGACCAGAGCCAGTGTTGTAGAAAGTCCAGGCGGTCATGTATTTTCACCCCCCAATCCTGCACTGTTGACTTGATCAGAGGTTATCGCCCGCGCTTCAATTTGATGGATTTCTCTGGCTTTTGCGACGACGTAATCCGTTAAATTGAGGATTTTCGGGCGACTGCGCTCGGCCTGCTACAGGAAAGTTGATTCAGAATGCGACGCCCGCGCCCTACATCAAATCTTTTGCTAAAGCTGCTGGTAATATTTGCGGCGCTGCTGTGTCTGATGACGCAGCCCGCAGGAGCGCGCGCTGAGGGCTCAGGCGACAACGACTTCGTGCCGGGCGAGGTCGTCGTTAAGCTCGCCAAAGCGTCTGACCTGGCGGCCATCGCCTCACAGTACGGTCTGAATCCCGTTCCCCTAGACCAGTTCGGTTCCCGACCCATCTATCGCTTGCGCATCATCGACGGCGCTTCCGTCGAGCAGCGGGTCAATGCGCTCGCAGCCGACCCGCAGCTGCGTGTGGTGTATGCTGAGCCGAACTATATTCAGGCAGTGCCGGAGGGCAGCGGCAATTCCTGGACGGTTGGAAATTCATGGACGGTCGGCGGCGACGTGGGCGCGTACGCGGGACAGTGGGCTCCGCAGATGATCAATCTCAGTCAGGCGCACGGCGTCACACGCGGCGCGGGTATACGGGTGGCCGTGCTTGATACGGGCGTGGACGCGACACACCCGGCGCTGGCAGGGCATCTTCTGCCCGGTTACGACTTCGTTGATATGGATAATAATCCCAGTGAAGTCGGCAGCCGGGAGCAAGGCCCATACGGACACGGGACACATGTCGCAGGGTTGATAGCGTTGATCGCTCCCGAGGCGAAGATCATTCCCATCAGAGTGCTCGACGCGCGTGGGCAGGGAAATATCTGGGTGCTGGCAGAGGCGCTGGCTTACGCCGTTGACCCGGACGGTAATCCGGCCACACATGACGGGGCAGATGTCATCAACCTGAGCCTGAGCACTCCGCGCCGCACGCGGCTTCTTTCCAGTCTCTTGTCCAAAGTATGCAGCGATACAACTGAGACGGACGATGATGATTTCCCAGGCATAGGCCATCCCGGTCTGGTCGTCGTCGCGGCGGCTGGTAACACGGGTGACACGACTGAAGAGTATCCTGCCGCAGAGAACATCGGCGGTCTATTGGCGGTTGCGGCAAGCAATGAGAACGATGCGCTGGCGAGTTTCTCCACGCGCGGGTCATGGGTGAAGGTGGCAGCGCCCGGCGATCGCATCCTCAGCAGTGTGCCGGGCGGGCTCTACGGAACATGGAGAGGGACATCGATGGCCGCCCCGATAGCGGCTGGCCAGGCGGCACTGGTGCGCGCAGCCTTCCCGACTCTGAGACAGACCAAGGTCATCGCTCATATCGTTCGCACCTCAAAGCGTATTCAAGGGCCCATACAGGATCGCATCAATGTCGGAGCATCGCTGACGACGCAGCCGGAGTTGGAGCCAACGACGCCGACCTTGCAATTCGGTCAGGCCAGTTACACTGTCTCGGAAGGCGCGGGCTCGCTCAATATCACGGTTACACGCAGCGGCGACACCGCTGCTCCCGCGATCATCAAATACGCGACCTCGGATTCGACGGACGCCAACTTCCGTTGCGATCCGAACTCGACCGGCCAGCCGACCGGAATCGCTTCGAGAAAATGCGACTACCACATGGCGGTAGGCCGCCTGCGCTTTGCTGCCGGTGAGATTACAAAACAGTTCACCCTGAGCATCGTCGACGATGTGTACGTTGAAGGCCCTGAGACTTTGAGTCTCACTCTGAGCAATCCCGTCGGGACAGCACTCGGGCAGAACGTTAATGTTCCTGTCACGATCACTGACGACGACACGCCCGGCACGGCCAATCCGATAGACAACACGAGCTTCTTCGTCCGCCAGCTTTACGTTGATCTTCTGAGCCGCGAGCCAGACCCCGCAGGATGGAATGGATGGACTACTCGCATAGATCAATGCGGTCTGCCCGGACAACCGCCGCCTCCCTGTGATCGAGTGACCGTCGCTGGCGATGGATTCCTCCGCTCGGGTGAATTCTTCGACCGACAGTTCTTCGTGCTGCGGTTGTATCGGACGGGCTTGGGTCGTATCCTTCGCTATGATGAAGTCGGCGATCTTGCTTACGTGAGCGGATTTCTGACCGCCGAGCAACTGGAGCAGAACAAGCAGGATTTAGTCGTCGAGCTCATGTCCAGACCAGAGTTTGCAAGTAAGTATGATGGGCTCGGCAATGCTCCGTTCGTCGATGCGTTGTTGCAGACGGCAGGAGTGAGTGTGCCGCAGAATATACGGGACGGATGGATTACAGCGCTCAACAACGTGAGCAAGACGCGCGCTTTGGTCTACAGGGAAATCTCTGAGCGGCAGGAGGTCAGCGATAAGTATCTGCACGAGGCGCAGGTGGTGTCTGCTTATTATGGATTCTTCACGCGTAATCCTGACGGAGCATACCTGAACTACCTGGACAGGTTGGATAAAGGCGAAATCAATCTCGCCGATCTTGCCAACGCCTTCGTCAATGCCGCCGAGTATCGCTCACGCTTCGGTCAGTAGTTAGTCGGGCTCTTTCATACGGAACATACGTAGAAGATGCGGCGTGGTTGCCATTAGCAATCACGCCGCTTTTCTTATACTCATAACTCGATCACGCCTCTCACAAATTTCATCGCGTCGAATGTATTTTCAGCACGCCCTTTGGAACTGTTATGACGAAAGCAGAGCAATGCCTGCTGTAGAAATTAAAAGTATAAGAGGGGTACTCATGGGAAGTAAGAGATTGCAGACGAGCTTTTTGTTGATACTGCTGGTAAGCCTTGTGTTGACGATCACGGGCGTCGTTGCCAGCGCCGACGGTGACGTGACTGTCCAGACGACGCTCTCCGGCGCGGCCATCAATTCATTGACGCCGAAGGGCGTCGCGGAGTTCCGCTCGAATGCGGACGGCAGCCGCCGTTTCAAGGCGGAAGCGGAGGATGTCAATCTTCCCGTCGGCACGGCGCTCGACGTATTTGTCAATGGGACGAATGTCGGGGCCTTCGCCGTCAACTCGCTGCGTCAAGGCGAGCTTCAGCTTAACACCAACGATGGGCAGCCGGTTCCAAACGTGACTAATGGAACGACGGTCGTTATCAGGCAACAGTCCGGCGCGACGGTTGTTTCCGGCACGTTCTCCTCTGTGCCCTCCACCCCGACGCCGTCACCCGGAGCAACGCCTTCACCCTCGCCCGGAGCGACGCCTTCGCCTTCGCCGGGAGCGAGTCCGTCTCCGTCGCCGGGCGACGAGCGTTATGTCGCTCGTTTCAGCGCGGCCAGCTACACGGTCGCCGAAGATGCCGGACGCGTCGCCATCACGATCACGCGCACGGGCGACACCTCACGCGAAGCCAAAGTCGATTACGCGACCAGCAACGGGACGGCTTCAGACCGCTCTGACTACACTGTCGCCTTCGGGCGGCTGCGCTATGCCGCCGGTGAGACCAGCAAGACCTTCAACATACCCATCACGGATGACGTGCTGGTCGAAGGCAGTGAGACGCTGCACGTCTTTATCGTCGAAGCGAGCAATAGCGGCACGATCGGCGTGCCCGGTTCAGCCGTAGTATTCATCACGGATAACGACACCACTCCGTCGGCCGGCAATCCGATTGAAGCCACGACGTTCTTCGTCCGCCAGCATTACCTTGACTTTCTCAACCGTGAGCCTGAGCCGCCGGGCCTCTCCGCCTGGAGCAGTATTCTGGAAGGATGTCATAACCACGGCCAGCTAGGCTCAAACGACCCGTCATGTGATCGCGTCGAAGTCAGCTCGGCCTTCTTCCGCTCGCCCGAGTTTCAGGAGCGTGGATTTTTGATCTATCGCTTCTACGAGGCTGCTTTAGGACGCAGGCCGCGTTTCGCGGAGTTCACGCCCGATATGGCGCGCCTCAACGGCCCGCAGACGCCAGCCGAGCAGGAGGCGAACAAGTTGGCCTTCATTGACGAGTTCATGAGCCGACCGGAATTCCGCAACCGCTACGACAATCTCCAAACGGACGGCGCTTTCGTAGACGCTCTGTTACAGACCGCCGGAATCACCCTCGCGCAGAGAGACTCTTTAGTGCGTGATCTGATGGAGGGTCGAAAGACGCGCGCACAGGTGCTCCGAGAGATAGTCGAAAGCCCCGAAGTTCATACGAAGAATTTCAATAAGGCTTTCGTCACGATGGAGTATTTCGGATACCTGCGTAGAGACCCGGACGAGAACGGTTACAACCACTGGCTGAGTTACCTGGAAGCGACGGGTGATTATCGCACGCTCGTCTTTGGCTTCGTCTACTCGCCGGAAAATCGTCAAAGGTTTGGCGAGCAGTAAGGGGAGAGAATGCTCGCCGGCGGCAATGGGACAGCACTCCTGTCGAGGAGGGTGCTGTCCTTGCCGTTTATGCAGGGAAGTCGATTCGGTATCAGGGTCAGTGCCCATCCACACACTTGTAGCCGCTCCGCTCCGTGCAAAAAAAGATTATCGGCGTATGTATTTTTAAGAATCCCGGCCGCACTGTTCAGGCGATAGCTTTCTATTGAGCGTGTCCGAAACTCCCGACCTGCTGTTTCGACGCGGCAAATAGTCATCGCCTGCACTCAAGGACAAGCAACGAACAGCGCTGAGTGCCTCGGGCAGGCTTCGAGTCCAAACTTTTCCGGGGAGAAAAGGGATGAATAACAAAGTGAAATACGCGATCCTCTTCGGGGCGATTCTCGCCGGGGTTGTGTGGCTGATTCTACGCGCGAATCCGCACGCGAGCGCCAGTCCGACACACCTGCTTCTTTCGTCCTCCTTCCAACATAAGGTATTGGCGACGACGCCCGAAGCGCCGCTGCCTTTGCGTCTGTTTGAGACCGCCGTCAAGACGGACTCAAAGGGCAAGATCATTACCGGGCCGACGAGCGATCCTGTCAAGAATATCGTCGGGGCCGAATTGGCGGGTGAGCGCGCGGGCCTTCAGCGCTTTACGAAAATCATGTACGGGGCCAGCTATATTGACGGGCGGCCAGACCCCTCGACGCGCATTGACCCTAATAATCCGGTCGTCAAGAGCGGCAACCAGCTTTGGCCCAATCGCAAGCAACCGTTTCGCAGCGAGCCGCGCTCGCTGGCGCTCACACCTGATGGGAGGAAGCTTTACGTGACGCTGCCGGGCCGCGAAGGCTACCCGGACTGGCGCGTCGCCGTGGTAGACACTTTCAGTCGTCGCGCCACCAACTGGATAGACCTGCGCCCGCCCGGACAGACGCGCGGCCTGCGTCCCATCGGGCTCAAAGTCGCTCCCCTTAACACGGCCATCTACCAGAATCCTTATCTCGTTGTGCTCAACCAGTACGGCAATTTTGCGAGCGTCATAGATACGACGACCGACGCCGTGATCGGCGAGTTCGAGTCCGGCTTCTACGCCGAGAAGCTCACCTTCAACAGCACGGGCACGCGCCTCTACATCACAGACCGCTTCAAAGACGAAGTGCGCGCATATCGCGTTGACCCCGGGCCCTTCTTCACCCTCATCGCTGAGATTCCGACCGGCACGACAGACCTTGAGCGCGCCAACCCGCGCGACCTGGACTTGAGCGCGGACGGGAAGACCCTTTATGTCGCCAACACGCTCGGCCACACCATCGCGGCCATCAACGTCGAGGCTGATGCCAACCAGTTAATCAAAGTCCTGCCGGTCGGCGGTCTCTCCACGGATGTCAAGATCGCCGGTCGTTGGGGCATCGTCAGCGGACAGGAGACCAACACGAAACTGAACGAGCGTGAGACGGGACACGGACTGCCGACGAAGAACGCGAACGGCACAGCGATTCGCAACAACGGGCAGCCCCTCGGCTACACGCCCGTCATGACAGACGCCACCAAGGCCACGACCTTTGACGATATAGGCAGCGAACTCAATATCTTTGACACGGCCACCAATCAGTTCGTCTATCGCTACGTTGACCAGGAGCGCGACATCTCGCAACTGGTCGTGCCGGGCCAGTACGTAGACCTGCACGATCACGC
>DATDFK010000033.1:0-104104 GCA_036522655.1 Pyrinomonadaceae bacterium
GTCATCACAAACCCGCTTGATGGGCCCACATTGTTCACCGTCACATACGCCGATACCGCACTCCCACTGTGCATCACCGTGTTGTGATCCACCACCACTCCCGTCGTCGTCGTCACCTGCAAGAAAATTCCACTCCCCCCCCACTTCACCCCATCAATCTCCTCAAACAAGTTGTTCTCGATCCGCACATTCTCCAACTCCACACTCTGGTAACTCGCATCCATGCTGTCGTGCCCCAGCAGGTTCACTCCACTTCCACTGTGCCTCACGATGTTGTTCCTGAACGTCACATCCCTGATCGTACTCCACGGCGCTCCTCCCGTCTGATTCCTCACCGTCAACACGATCGCGAACCCCGCCTGCACACTCACCCAGCAGTTCTCAAACAAGTTCCCTTCGATCACCACCCGCTGCCCGCTCTTGATCTCGAACAGATTCATCACCGCCCACACTCCACGCCACGACACCGGCTTGCTGAACGTGTTGTGCCTGATCTCGATATCCGATGGAATCAACCCTGAGATCGGCGGGTCGCTGCCGCCGAAGCCTGCGTTCTCTCCGCTCGCTTCCAGATAGTTGTTGATGATCTTGAAGGGGCCGGGCCCGTTCCATCCCCAGATCGCCTGGCTGTCGTTGCTCTTGTGATGAATCTCCGAGATGTAGCAGTTGATAA
This sequence comes from Pyrinomonadaceae bacterium, assembly GCA_036522655.1. Classification (GTDB taxonomy): domain Bacteria; phylum Acidobacteriota; class Blastocatellia; order Pyrinomonadales; family Pyrinomonadaceae; genus DASQYE01. The sequence goes on from DATDFK010000033.1 coordinate 674, forward strand.
TGTCTGTATAAGAGGAATTGAGAGCGATGGCGCGGATGGTCTCCTGTGTGGGGAAGGCATGGATGTAGCAGCGGTCGAGGACGAGATGATGAGGAATCATCTGGAGAGAGTTCTGGTTGGCGGAGCCATCGCCCAGGAGGATGATGTCTCGGAGGAGAGCGGAGGCATCGCGGGGAGAGATTTCGAGACCGACGAGGCGATAGTGATGAGCGAAGGGAGCAGTCAAAAGAGCAGGTTGATTATTGCCAGGAGAGAGGAGTTTGGGCATCAAGGGAGCATGAGCGGGAGAGACGCGCTGGGAGGCGGAGGGGAGTTGTGAGAGGGCGGAGGACTGAATAGTGATGAAGTCCTCGGAGGCGGGTTTGGCGGGGAGGGTGAAGGGGCCGGTGTAGGTGGCTCCTGCTTCCAGGATGATCGTGTCGCCGGGGCGCGCGGCGTTCAGCGCCTTCTGAAAATCTCCTCGCGCCGGAACCCTGATCGTATTGCTTGAGCGAGCGGTCGTCGCCGCCGCGCGGCGCGGGCGCTCCTGTTGCGCGGAGGGACGCCGACTTTGCGCGAAGCCGAGCGCCAGGAAGACGGCAGGCAGCAGGCACGCCACGGCCAGCACCTCAAACCTCACGCGCCCGTTCTGATCTGTTCGCCCTCTCATACCTTATGCTCGCAACAAGCCCGCACTAGCTGCTTACCATCACGCTCTATTCTTAATGATATTGCCCGTCCATAACTTTACAAACTAGCGATAGCGAAAAAAGTAGTAAACGATTTTCAGGTATTCGAGCGCGACCATCCGCCAGCCGAAGGGTTTGAGCCACCAGACGGCGGGCCCGGGCACTTGCCGGCCCGGCGCGACGGGGACGAGGCCGACCGCAACGCCGCTTCCCTCGAAGACGCGACGCAGCGTCCAAAGGGCACGGCGCGAATGGTAGCTCGACGTGACCACCAGAATCGAGCGAAGGCCGCGCGCGACGGCCCATTGCCGCAACAACACCGCCTCTTCATACGTGCTCGCGACCGGCTGCGGCAATACCTCTATGCGCTCAGGCGGCACGCCCGCGCGTCGCAGCTCTTCCACGGCGCGCTCAGTAAACGTAGGGTTTCGCTGCTGCTCCTGCGACCAGGGCCCGATCATCAGGTCGTTGGTCAGAATAACTTTCGGCGCGCGTCCCTCTTTAAAGAGCTGCGCCGCCAGCCCTGTGCGCTCGACGTAAGCGCCCGAGCCGCTCAACACTACGAGCGCTTCCGCGCTCTCAAGCTCGGAGCTAACGATCAGCGCGCGGGCCGCCACCCACGCCACCAGAGACCATACGGCCAGCGCCAACAAGACCACACGCACAACCCGCCACACATGCCAGCCCTTCTTTTCAGTCTGTCTAAATGTAAGCCGCACAAGAAAAGGATGAAGGCGGAAGGATGAAGGATGAAGTAAAAGCATTAACGAATAGAAAGCATTTCTTTCATCCTTCCGCCTTCCGCCTTCATCCTTGCTTTCCATCCCTGTTTGAATCCGGCCTGAATATTTTGGCGATTCGGTTTTGTCAGAGGCTCCGGGATTGTTGCACGTCTGCGATGTGACGGCAGATGTCTTCGAGCCTTGCTTCCCAGCTTTCGTGGCGGATGGCTTCGCTGCGCGCGAGGCTCGGGCCGGGGTCAAGGAGCGCTTCTTCAACCTCGCGTATAAAACCGTCCGCGTCCCTGCCGATGCGGCATTGGCCCACGACCTCCACCTCGGGTATCGCCGTCGAGACGACCTGCAACCCGGCGGCAAGGTATTCGCGAACCTTGAGCGGGTTGGCGTTCAAAGTCAGTTCATTAATACGAAACGGCATCAGCGCGACATCGAAGCCTTTGCAATAAGCGGGAAGAAGCTCGTAAGGCTTGCGGCCAAGGAAATGTACGTTGGGAAGGCTCGCGAGCGCCGACACATCGGTCGTCGTTTTGCCGAGCATGACAAGCGACCCGCTCGAAAAGCGTTTCGCCACCCGGGCCAACAACTCAAGATCAACCCAGTCGGCGATGAGCCCGAAGAATCCGATGTGCGGTCGCGGCAGACGCGCCAGATCGTCGGGCACAACGGTCTCGGGATCGAGCGCGCGGCGAAAGTGTGTATGGTCAACGCCGTGACGCACGAGCACTGTGCGCGGGTTGTGCTGCATCTTCGATTGATAGAGAAGCTCAGCCGACGTGATGACCAGATCGGCGCGCCTCATCAGTTGCTTTTCAAGCTCAAGCATGGGCCCGGCCTCGATGTCGGAGAAGGCGGCGTACTCGTCGACGCAGTGATAGATGACCAGCTCTTCGCCCAGGCGTCCGGCGATGACAGCCGCCGACGGGAGAAAGACGTAATTGATCGGACGGCTAAAGCCGAGGTGACGCATCGCCCTCTTGACTTGAAAGCGTAGCAGGTGACGATTGAGCGCGCGGATGCGCGGGCTGCCGTAGGCGGGTATCGCAAGCGGGCTTAAGACGAAGATGTTGGGCTCGACTTCACGGACGGGCGTGGCGACCGCCGCCAGTTTTTTAAACGAGCGACTGATGTCGGCCTTGGAAGCGGTCGGCGCGCGCATGCCGATCGAGTTGACCCACAGCACACGATTGTCGCGGGCGAAGAGCCGCATCAAGTGAGTCTTCGACAGCGGGTCGCCCGTCCAGTCGTGCGGGAAACAAACGATGTCCCGCCCCTTGATCAGACAATCGGGTCTGTTCGTCTGAAGCTGAGCGATGTGCGTCGTGCGATTAAGAGTCTCAGTGCCGGTCATTCTGTCTTACCGCCTTTAAATTTAAGATTTGAGATTTGAGATTTCATGCGGCCCGCCAATCCAAAATCTAAAATCCAAAATGGTCTGGTTCCTTTAGTGGCTGAGCAATGATTTCCTCAGTCTCAGGTAATATTCGCCGCCGAGCGATTTGGTGATCTTCTTGGCGTTCCAGAAGAGCAGTTGCCGGATGCGCGGGGTGAAGTTTCCGCTGGCGAGGGCCGCGACGCGCTGCGGTCTCATCCAACGCTGCACAGTGTAGCGACCGAGCACGAGGCAGCCGTTAACGTCCGTGGACTTCGTGACGGGCTCCGAGGTGAAGAGCGCCTTGATGCCTGCGCGCGATGCCGTTTCGGCGACCTCTCTCGAATAGAAGCCGCCGGGGACGGAGGCCACCTCGACCTGTTGGCCCAAAATATCAGAGAGCGCATCCGTGCTCGTCTTCCATTCTTCGAGCATCTCTTCGGGGCGACAGTGCGACATGCGCGCCGGGTGCGTGGTCGAATGGCTTCCGATGACGTGGCCCCTGCGATGAAGCTCGATGATCTGTGCGCGGCTAAGGAAGGCCGGCTTGCCGATGTAGCCTGCGGTGACGAGGAAGTGACCGCGCCAGCCGCGTTCCTCCAACAGCTCCGCGATGCAGGTATAGGCGCTCACGCCCCCATCGTCAAAAGTCAGAAGCCAGGGCGCGCCCTCAGACTTTTCCGAAAGCTCAGAGACGCGCGCGGGCTCATCCGTGCGGACGGCGGCGATGGCCCGCAGGTGCTCTGCGAAGTGCTCGCGCTCAAGCTTGTAGAGCGCCGCATCCGGGCTCGCAAAGCCGCTCGTGTGCCCCTCGCCCTCCGGCGTGACATCGTGATACATGATCGAAATGGCTCTCATCCTTGCGCGCCTCGCTTCGCCCTACGCTTCCATCTCAGATAGCTCGTCAGCCAGGGCTGTCCCCAAGTCTTCGATTCCCTGCCGTGCGTGTCCAGGGCAACGGCCTTGCCCTCGTATATCTCGCCGAGCTTCGCTTCGAGCGCCGGAAGATTCTCCAACACCACTCGATGCTGAATGCGTATGTGTGATTCCCCGGCCTCGTCAAAGGGATAGCTGTAGTAGCCGTAGACGGGCCCTGTGTCTATGCCCTTGTCTATGCGCAGGAGCGTCATCCCGACTTTCTCCGCGTCATCGCTCGCGAGAGCCCAGAAGCAGCCGTGCGCGTTGCGGTATTCGGGACAGACGCCCGGATGCATGACGAACGTCCCGCGCGAGGCGATGGAGAAGACGCTCTCCTTGAGCAGCGTCTTGCAACGCGCGAGCACTATGTCGGGCGAGAGCCGCCTGATGAACTGCTCCGCCTCCGCAGAGTTTGGGCTGTGCGTGACGAGCACCGGCACATCCCCCAGCTCAGGGTACGTGGCGCGCAGCTCTTCCAGCTTGCGCTCCTGCCATTCGTGATCCTGCGCCGCCAGAAGAAGCTTGTAATAGAGACGAAACGCGAGCACGTCAAGAAAACGCGCCGCGCCCACGCGCTCGACTTCACGGCGAATGCGCCGACGCATGCGCCCGGTCTTCTCCCTCAAGACGACGACCCCGACCAGATTAGAGAAAGAGGCCAGCCATCTCGCCAGCCCCTCGCGATCAAGCTCCGCACCCTCATGACAGATTAAAAGCGTTTTCATTCCTCCCTTTTCCAATTACCCTCACCCGCTCGTTAAGGCCAGGCCCTCCGGCAAATCTATTTCCGAAGGCTTCCATCCTTCGCTGTCAATGAACTGGCGCTGCCACATCTCGAAATTGACGAGCGACCACAGGCGCTCGGCATGATTGCGCTCGCCGCGTTGATGTTCCTCAACAAGATTGCGCACGAACATGGGCTCGAAAAGGCCGCGCTCCCGCGCGCGCTCGCCCAACACGTAATCGTCTATGACCGGGCGGAAGGGGCCGCGAAACCATCTCGCCAGCGGCACGGGAAATCCCATCTTACCGCGCTTCAGAATAGAGTCCGGCAGCACGCCCTTCATGCTTTGCCGCAGCACGTATTTCGTCGTCCAGCCGCGCAGCTTCAAACGCTCCGGCAAGCGGGCCGTAAACTCCACGAGCTTATGATCGAGAAACGGCACGCGGCTCTCGATGGATGCCGCCATGCTCATCTGGTCTTGCTTCATCAGCAGTTCGTGCAGGTAGGTTTTGACATCAGCGTAGAGCAGGCGGTCAAGCAGGGAGTCTCCCTTCGTCCCTTCAAAGTAGGGGCGCACGTTCTCGTAAGGGTCGTGCGCGCCGACGCGCTCGCGTGCTTCCGCTGTCAGTAAATGACGCTGCATATCGCGCGGGAAGACCGCGAAGTTATCGAAGTAGATGCTTTCAATGTCGGGCGGCAGGCAGAGGAAGGTGCGCCGCAGCTTTTGACGCAGGCCGGACATGCTCCGGCCTTCTTCGATGCGACGGCAGATAAGACGGCGCAAGGGCTCGGGCGTCCACGAGTTGTAACGCGCGCCGAGCGCCAGATTGTAAACCGTCTTGCGATAGCGTTCGTAACCGGCCAGGGTCTCATCGCTTCCCTCGCCCGTGAGGACGACCTTGACATGACGCGCGGCCAACTCCGAGACGAAGTAGAGCGGGACGGAGGCCGGATGCGCGAGCGGCTCGTCCTCGTGCCAGATGAGTCGCGGCAGGGCATCGAAGAACTGCTCGGAGCTGATGGTGATTTCGTGATGATCTGTCTTGAACCGGCGGGCGACGAGGCGCGCGTAATCCAGCTCGTTCGCTTCGCGCTCGTTGAAGGCGACGGAGAAAGTCTTGATCGGCTCCTTCACCATCCGGCTCATGACGGCCGCAATCGCCGAAGAATCAATCCCGCCCGAGAGGAACATGCCGAGCGGCACGTCGGCCATCAGGCGCAAACGTACGGAGGTCTTGAAAAGCTCCGTCCATTCTTCGACGTAATCGGCCTCGCTCCGGCGCGTATCGTCCTCCGAGTGAAAGCGCACGTCCCAGTATTTTTCGATGTGGATGCGCCCGTCGCGCCAGAGCAGGCTGTGGCCCGGCAGCAATCGTTTGACGCCGCGAAAGAGCGTCTCTTCGCCGGAGGTCGCATGGTTCGCCAAGTAATCCGGCAGCGCCGCGAAATTGACTTCCGGCTTGAGGGCGCGCGTCGCCAGGATGGCCTTGATTTCGGAGGCGAAGTAGAGCGAGCCGTCGTCCAGATGAGCGTAGTAAAGCGGCTTGACGCCCAGGCGGTCGCGCGCGATGAAGAGTTCGCGGCGGCGCTCGTCCCAGATGGCGAAGGCGAACATGCCGCGCAGGTGCTCGACGCAACGTGCGCCATCCTCTTCGTAAAGGTGCAGGATGGTTTCCGTGTCGCAATGCGTGCGATAGACGTGGCCGGAGGCTTCCAGGCGCTCGCGGAAATCCGCGTGGTTGTAAATCTCGCCGTTGTAAACGATGTGCAGCGAGCCGTCTTCATTGGTCATCGGCTGGTGGCCCGCCGCCACGTCAACGATGCTCAAGCGTCTATGGCCCAAACCGATGCCGTCTCTGATAAAGAGGCCGCAGTCGTCCGGCCCGCGATGCTCCAGCACATCGCGCATCTCTTCGAGCACGCGCCGGTCAACCGTGGCGCGCGAACGACCCGACAATGCTATCCCGTTAATTCCGCACATAAACCGCCAAAGGCCCCCTCGCGTTACACCACAGTCTCCGCTCTCGACGCGGCGGCGCTCTTGAGACGCCCTTCAGCGAAACGCAGCATCGTTGCATCGTCGCCCGCAGCGTACGTCTCCCCTTCGATTATCACACGAGACGCGCCGAACGCCGCCACCTGAAACTCGCCACACCCATCAGTCTCGACGCGCAACTCATCATCCGTCCAACGCAAGACAGCATACGAGACGCGCTCCCCCGCCTCGAATACTTTGCGCCCGTCTAACTCAAGGACGCCTCCACCGATCAGCACCAGCTCGCGCGGCTTCCGTGAATCGCTCGCAAAGCGCAGCCATGCCCAGTCGAAATCCGAGCCGACTTCCGCCGCCAAGACTTTGGGCCCATCCGAGATCACGAGCATATCGCGCGCCACAACGGAGACCAGCTCGAAGGCGCGGCCATTTGTGGCTTCAAGCTCGCGCGCCTGCGTCGCAGGCTCGCCCGCGCCGCGCGGCAGCATAAAGGTGAAAAAGTCCTGCGGGCCCTCGCCCACGGATTCAAAGATGCAGACGGGCGCGCTCGCACGCGCACCGTAACAACGCGACACCCAGCCCTCTTCCTTTCGCCAAGAGCCCGCGCCGAAAGCGAAAAGCTCTATGCCCTGTGCATCCCTTCCGTTTTCGCGCACAACCGTTCGATCTGCGATGGCTGGCGCGGCATCGCTGGCGAAGTGAAACGGCAACTCGTAGCGGTGCGCGCCGCCGGTTTCCACGCGATCGCGCACTACCCAGTAATCTTTTTTGAGGAAGAGCACGGAGCGCGTGTGGCTGGCGGGCTGCGTGAGGCGCATGAAGCCGTCCTGCGTGCCCTCGAAATAGTCGAAGCGCTCGCCGGTCAGCCAACGGCGCGTCGTGCATTGCGCGATGTGCTGCCAGGAGAACGGCCCGGCGGGAACGGACGACGACTCGCCGTCGATGGTCAGCGTGTTGTGCGCGGCGGAGAGACGAAAGTGATTGCGCAGTTCCGTCGAGCCCGTGTAGGTGTAAGTTCCCGTATCGACGAGGAGCGTGCGACCGCGCGCGGCCACTTCAAAGGCGAGCGCGTCGGCGTGCGCGTGCCCGCAGTTGAGCGTGCCGTGCGGGCCGCAGTCGATCAGCATGTAATTGCTCAGCGGCGTCCAGCCGTCGCGCATCACGTAGTAGCCGCCATCCTTGAACGCGCGCGAACAGGATGCGGGCGGCGCGGCCTCCATGCGATCGAATGCTTCGAGCCCTCTGGGCCCAAGCAGCCAGAGCGTCTCTTCCGCCGCGTCCCTTGCCGCGTACTTGTAATCGGGGCGGGCGAAAAGGGCCGCGCCTGTGGCGAACGCGGCGCGAAAGTCGTCGTTCGCTCGCTCATCCAGCATCATCAGGCGGCCCCCGTCATCATCGCCATAAAAGGGGGTCGTTCCGTCCGGCCTGGTGATGTATATCAGATGGTCTAGCAGCGCCTGAAGTTTCGTCTCAAGCTCGACAACTCTCGGGCGTCCGTTGTCTCTTGAGAGAATGTGGAAGTGCGTGTAGAAGTCTGCGGTGTAGCGTTGATAGTAGCTCGATTGCTCGAAATAGACTCCGTCCGGCAGCACGTGTCTCGCAAGCTCTCCGACCAGAATCCTTTCGCCCGTCGCGCGCCAGCGCTCGGCGGAGCGAAACTCCGGCAGCAGCGTGCCGAGATAAAAGAGACCCAGCGCCTCGCCCGTCAAGTGTGTGTTCGGGCTCGAATAAGTTGACAGGTACGTTTCCAGATGGCGCGCGTGAACATATAGAAACTTCAGCGCGCGCAGGAAGATTTCGGACGTGAGCGCGGGCGAGTCTTTGAAGAAGTGCAAGGCCCAGAGCCATGAGATAGCGCGAAAGGCCACTTCAAGACTGCTCGTCCAGTTGACGCCGAGCTTGGGCGGGTTCTGTTCCATCCATCGCTCAAGATGATCGACGAAAGTTTGCGCGAAGCTTTCATCGCCCGTGTACAGGTAGGCGCGTCCGAGCGTGAGGAAATACTGGTGGCGGTTCAGCTCCCAGATGATTCTTTTATCCCCTGTCAATTCCGAGTTGAGCTCGCCGATGCTGCTCCAATGTATGAGCGGCGACCTTTTGCCGGAGACGGGTTCGAGGTGAAAGTCCGGCGGAGAGCCGAACGTCAGAGCCTCGTGTCCCTGTAGATCGAATCGCCCCTCGGAGATGTGCACGGCGCGCCTGACCGCCTCTTCGGCAGCGGAAGCGCTGAAGCGGCGCTGTAGCTCTGCGACGGTACGCTCGCGGTCGGCGAAGGCGAAGAAGCGTGGCGTGGTGCGCGCGCGAAAGTGGGCCCACAGGCCCTCGGCGCTCAGCGAATCACTGCCCGTCAAACGCGCATCCAGCAGCTTCCAGAACGCCTCGGTATCGGGCAGCGGAGAAGACAGCCTGTACTTTTCCGCGTACGCCGCCATCATCTGCGCGGCGCGCACACGCAACTCCCTGAGCGAACGCCCACGCAGCTTCCTGGATTTTTTCAGCACTTCGATCATCAACGTTCGCTCGCGGTTGCTCCTTCGTCAACCACCTCTTCCCTCTTCGCAAGGCTGAAGTCGCCCGCGACTTCGCTGTACAGCTCAAGCCACTGGTCGCGCACCGCCGCCCAGGAATATTTGCGGCATTCCTCAAGGGCGTTTCGCGTGAGCATTGATCGAAGCTCGTCGTCCTCCAACAGTCGAATGGCGCAGGCGGCCAAGGCTTCATAATCCCCGCGCTTCGTGATGAGCCCAGTCCTTCCGTCCGCCACCATGAAGGGAATACCGCCCGCGTCCGTCGTCACCACGGGCAGCCCCGAGGCGAACGCCTCGATGATGGAGACGGGCATGTTGTCTATGTCGGAGCTATTGAGAAAGATGTCCGCCTCGTCGTACAAACCCGGCATCCCTTCCGGCTCGACGCATCCGGTGAAGGTCACATGATTCAAGTCAAGCTCTGCGGCGAGTCTTTCGAGTTCTGCGCGCTGGCTGCCGTCCCCCGCGAGCGTCAGGCGCGCTTCGGGGAAACGTTTCTGAATGATCGCAAACGCGCGCAGCGTACACGCGACGTTATAGAGCGGCTCGAAGCTACGGTTCGAGAAGAAGTGCGGGCGCGAGGAACTCCCGCGCTCGCGGAAACGAAAACGCTCGGTCGCAACGAAGTTGTGAATGGCGCGCGCACGCAGACCGAATCGCGCGAACACCTCGACGAGATACGCCGAAGGCACAACCAAACGATCGGCCAGCCTGATAGTCGCCGGGGCCGAGCGCCGCCAGCGCGCCAGATGATCTTCGGCCTGACCGCTGTGATAATTGAGCACGCTTCGCTTGCCATACAACCGTGCGACCAGAAGCGCCGGAGTCGGCGCGAGCACGAAGGAGAAATAAGAGGCTGAGAAAATGTGTATCACATCGTACTTGCGCACGCGTGCCAGGAGCGACGCGCAATACAGAATCATCGTTACTACGGTTCGCACGTACTTGACGGCCTGAGCTTTTCCCCAAACGCCCGGCAGCCTGGGATTGATCGGCAAAAACGAGACTTCGAGCGACGCATCCTGCGGCAAATGCTCAAGCAGGTGTGCGGCCTGCACGGCCTGTCCGCCCGGCGGGTCAAGCGATGGGCCCACGATGAGAATACGCAGCGGTCTACGCCGGGCGGTGGCGGCAGCAACCGGGCGCAGATGACCCGCACCGCCCCACGCCGCCGTCTCGCCTCTCTGCGCTTCTCCGCGAACACTCATCTCTTGAAGCTTCTCTTTCATTAAACGCCGCCGCACTTAAGCGCCTTCGCGGCGCACGCTTCCCGTCAGCCCTGCGCGCGTGGGCCCAAGCTTTTCCAGCAGGCGCTCATACAGGCGCTCGGTATTTTCCAGTTGCGCGCGGCTCGAAAATTTACGTTCGATAAGCTGCCGCCCGCGCTCGCCCATCAGACGCGCCCTCTCTGGCTCATCAAGCAGCGAGACGATTCTGGCGGCCATCGTTTCATCATCACCGGAAGCGATGAGGTAGCCCGTCTCGCCGTCCGTGACCACTTCGCGCGCTCCGCCGACATCCGTGACGACGACGGCGCGCCCCGCCCCCATGTATTCCAGAATCGAATTCGAGAAGCCTTCGGATTTAGAACTCAGGACGCAGACTTCCGAGACAGCCAGCATCTCTGCCAGCCTCTCGCAGCGACCCGTGAAGAAGACATCCCGCTCAAGGCCAAGCTCTGCGGCCAGCGCTCGTATGCTGCCTTCAAGCTCCCCTTCACCGGCGATGACGAAGGCGGCGTCTGAAACCTTGTCGCGGACGCGGCGGGCCGCGCGCAGAAACATCGGATGATCTTTCACTTCATGTCGCAGGTTGGCAACGATGCTCACGAAGCGTCGGCCACTCGTGGGTAGCCCGAACGCTGCGAGCGCCTCGTCTCTCTGAAACCCCTGCGGCGCGTGGACGCGTGCGAGGTCGAGCCCGTTATAGACGACCGTGATCTTTTCGGCGGGCACGCCTTCGCGCAGCAAATCCTGTCTGACCGCTTCGGAATTGGCGTGGATGGCCGTGGCCAGTCGCAGCGAATTGCGTTGAAGAATAAGATGGGCCCGCGTGCGGTTTGCCGCCATCTCGCCGCAGAAGGCTATGCGGACGGGGACGCTTGAGAGCGCGGCCCCGAGTATCCCGAAGGTGTTCATGTAAAAATCCTGCGAGTGCGCGACCTCTATCTCACGCTCCTTGAGGTAATGACGAAAGCGCCGCAGTTGCACGACCATGTTGCGGTCGTAAAAGCTGGTCAGCGGAAACTCCGTAATATCATCCAGGCCGAGCTTCAAGGCTTCTTCGAGCAGCACGCCCTCGCGCATCAGGCAGGCCAGGTGAACGCGGAATCGCCCGCTCTCAAGCAGCAGACGGACGAGCTGCACGGCCTGGCTCTCAGCGCCGCCCATGTTGAAGCTGCCCATCATAATGAGGATGTTTCGTTGCGACGACATAAGGGCTTAACTCAGGCGACCGAGCGCGAAGGGTTGCGTTTCAGACGTGTCGGGGATGCGGCTCTGTTCTTCTTCGCTCATGATCGAGCGCAGACTGTAATCGCGATACTCGCCGGGCTCGCCGCGCAAGCCCTCGACAGCCGCCATGACGATATTGAAGGCTTCACGCGCCGTCGTGAAGTGTAGCTTGAAGGCGCGCGTGCGCTCCTGTAGCTCAAGGATGTTTTCCAGCGCGCGCGCAATCGCATCGCCGATCATGGCGTCCTGATCCTGCGGAAAGAAGCCGTGGCAATAGAGCTTGATGAAATTCCAGAGCGGTTGGCCGCGCACGCCTATGTGCGCCGTGCGCCAGCGCGCAAGCCGCGTCGCATCGAGCCGGTAGTTGTCTCCCAGGACGCCGTCGTCAAGACGCGGCACGGGAAGGCCGCGCACGCGGCGTCGCCAGTTGAAAACGAGCGGCCCTGTAAAGATCAACGGAAGCTGTAACGTTTGGTCGCCGACGCGCACGTCCGGGCCTGAGCGATGCGGTCTCGCCTCGTTCAAAGGATGGCCGCACTGGTAGATGGCGTTTAGTTTTGGAACCTGCGATTGGTCGGGCGCGGACGGCAGAGTGAAGTCCGCGTAGCAGCCCGTTTCTGCGAGTATCTCCATCTCGGAGTCAACGCCGCAGAACCTGCCGCCCGAAGAGTTGCCGAGCGCCAGATTGCCGTGCACGAAGGCATACCTCGGCGACCCTTCGCCGTTGACGCGCGAAAGACATCGATGCTCTTCGGCCAGCACGTCGCGGAATTCGACGAGCGCGCGGCGCAGGTTCGTCGCGGTGTCTGGACGCTCGACGCCGTGATGCAGGTGAATCTCGACCTCGCCGAAGCCCGCGCGCTGTAGCTCGGCCATTCGCTCAAGCAGCGGCGCGTGATATTCCTCGGCGGGATAAAAGAGCGTGTGGCGAAAGGCCGCGCCGTCTGTGTCGCGCACAGCCGCGCCGGTCTTCCGGGCCAACTCGCACCAGTGCTCCAGCCTGCTCATCTGCACGCGCAGCTCAACCTTTTCATTATTCCGGCTCCAACCCGGCTCGAAATGGTTGGCGACGAGCATGATCAATTGTTCGGGCCCACTGTTTTTCTCAGTCATCCGGCTGACAAGCTCCTGCGCGCGCCATAACGGATAGCGCGACAGCCAGGGCAATGACCATGCAAGCTTTGTCAGATAGCCGGTGTGATTCGCACTCATAATTGCTTCGTCAGGAAATCAATTAACAGAGAGGGAAAAGCAAGGATGAAGGATGAAGGATGAAGGATGAAAGGAATGCTTTTCATTCTTCATTGCTTTTACTTCATCCTTCATCCTTTCGTTTATCCTGTCCATCCTGTTAATTCTTATTTGGTTGCGATCAGCGTAATGCCGAGTATCAATCTGAGCGGCAAGCCACGGGCCGCCCTTTTCCCGAGCCTTCGCGGCAGCACGGCGACAGCGCCTTCGACCACCTTCAGCAGTGATGCCGGGATTCCAAGAAAACGCCCGCGCGCGCCGACAAGCACGCGAACGCGTCTAAAGCCGGTGGCGCGAAAGAGGCCCGCAAGCTCACCGATAGTGTACTCCTTCAGGTGAAAGCCCGTGGCCACTTCGTCGAAATATTCCGAGACATCGTGCGGGCCGGAAAGGCTGTTCGGCGTAATGCAGATGTAATGGCCGCCCTCTCTGAGCGCGGCGTAGATGTTGCGCAACTGCTCAAGAGCGTCTTCGGGATGCAGGTGCTCCATCAATTGATCGCTAAACGCCAGATCAACCTCGCCTGCGGGGACGGGGATGCTGCAACCGTCCGAGATGACGCGACGGAAGTTGCCGGGCATGTCCAGCCCGCCCGTAATCTCTTCGGAGACATCAACCGCGTAGACCTGCTTTACCTCGCGCGCGACTTCAAGAGCGAGCGCGCAATCGCCCGGGCCGACTTCCAGATAGACGGTCTCCGGTCTGATGAAGCGACCGAGCAGGCCCATGCGCCCGGCGACCGCCGACGCGCGATTCTCAGAATCGGCCTTCCGCGTCAACTGCGGATGATCGAGCACGCGACGGAAAAGCTCGTCGTAGAGCGCCGTGTAGAGATGGCGGCGCTCTTCCCTACCGGCGGAGCGCAGGCGGTCTGCCAACTCCCGCTCGATCAGGTAATGGGCCCTGAGTCGTTCGGGTGATCTGGATTCGCTGACGTGTACGCTTGTTGTCGGCATCCTTCTTTCCATCGACAGGCTTATGACTCCCTGATCAGGATGGCGACGATGCGCTCCTCGCTGTCGCCGTCCTTGTAAGTGCTCATCGCGGCCACGCGGAACGGAACCATCTCTTTGAACGTGGCCATGTCGTTTTCAAACTCCGCCTTGAACTCATACTCGTGCCCTTCATAAATCAGAAACGACCACGGGATGCGCCCGAGAGCGTTGAGCCAGCCGAGATGCGCGCGCACCGCAAGGTACGAGATGACGCAACCCTGTAGGGCATCGCGCATGAATTCCGGCACTTCCTCTTCCATCGGCTGCGCTATGTCTATGTCGCCGCCCGTGGTGGAAAAGCGCGTGCAGCCGAGCGCGCGCAGCAATTGCTCCGTGTGCGGCACAAGGTAAGCGCGATCCCAGCCGTGACACCACTTCGCGCCGAGCTTCAGATACTGCGCCATCATCATCCCTATGTTGCAGCCGACATCCAAGACCATGCGGCCACGCACGGACACGCCAGCTTCTTCCAACAATCGACGGATGACGACCATTCTGTCCTCGACGTTGCGGCGGCCCGGAAGACTGACGCCCGGCACGGACTGGTAGAGATAGCGGCCACGGCGAAGAATATAGTTCTGGCCGAAGTGGGATTTCTCGGTCGCATCGATGGCCGTCTCGCGCAAGTACGACTCGTAGCCGACGAGGTTGAAGTTCTGAAAGTCTATGTAGTTGAACTTTCCGCTCTCATCCATCAGGGCATTGCCGTTGCAAGCCGGGCAGGTGAAGTCTTCATCCTTCCAACCGTCCGGGATGTTATTGCGGAACAGTCCACGACGCTCAAGCTCGCGCAACTCTTTGATGCCAGCCTCGCACTGCGTCATGTCAGGCGCTTGCCCTTTAACATGCTGCATGACGTAGGCCGTCCAGACATACTCGCCGGTCTCGAACTCGATCAGGTCGTAGAGCCTGGGCCCAAGTCTCTTGGCGTAGAGAAGATTGGCGACGAGGCTCAGGTGTTTGTGATCGTGCGTGAACGTCTTTTGCAAGCGGCTGTTCCCGCGCCTGTGCCAGAGGGCTTCATGAATATAGGTGCTCTCGTCCACGCCGCCCTGTCGCTTGATGATCTTGAGCCCGGCGTCTGCGGGGTAGTTGCTCATCAGGGGATTGAGCGCGCTTGCGCGCACACTGCCGGGCGGGACATAGATGGTGTGGCCGCCCTCCATGTAGGATGCGCCGAGCGACTCCAGGTGGCTCTTGATCTCTTCGGCATCGGCAAAGCTCGCACCCGTCAGGCTGAAGCGCTGCGGGCTTTGAAGCGGCAGCACTTCCTGCCAGGGACGCGTCGAGCCGCCGAGCGCCTTGCCCAACAACTGCTTCGGGCCGACACGGCGAATCAGCTTATAGTCCATGATCAACTGATCGGCGGTACGCGTCGCAAGCCGGTAGAAGTTCGGGAACTGCACGGAGACCCAGCCCTGCCGCGAGAGCCGCCCGGCCTGCGCGATGAACTCCTCAGGGTCTTGAAACTCTGCATAGGCGCGCTCGCCCGCTTCCGTCACCAGCCAGCGCACACGATCGTTGCGCAGCCATCCGGCCTTGGCGGGCGCAATCGTTGCGAGCCACACGACCTCTTCAAAGCTTCGCAGCGGACGACTGCCGTGCGTGCGCGCTTCGCTCTCGCTCGTCGAGAGCGACTCGGCGATGCGTTCGAGCACGGTCTTCGGCGGCAGGCCGTCGCGGTACGGGATCAGTATCTCGAAAGCCTTGCGGATCAGCTCGGCTCTACGTTTTCTATTAATCGCTGGCACTGAGGGTTGCCTCCTGATTACCTGAAAGTATTTCACCAACTCGCTTGATGCCGGTGCGGTTTTACGCCAGAGGGTCGGCGGCCCTTTTCCAAGAGGTGAAGCGCAGCAAGCGCGCGAAATGATGTTGAAGGCTCCCGCGCTCCTGCGGCGTCGGCACGCCCAGCAGTACGACGGCCAGAAGATAGGCGACGCCAAAGGCGCAGCCCGCGCCCACCAGCACGAAGACGGGCTTCGCGCCCGTGATGACTGATCGAGCAAGCGCCGCGACTCCCGCCGCGATAGCCGCGCCCACTGCAATCTTGCCGACATCCTTGAGCAACACCAGATCGCGGCGCGTGACGCCGAGAATACGCTTGACCTTGCGCGCCGTCACCAGCCGGTCGATCACGTTCACGGAGACCATGACGGAGACCGCGCCGATGAGACTGAAAAACCTGATGCCGAACCAGAGAGAGGTCGCAAACAGGACGAGCAGCACGCAGCGCAGCTTGAGTAGAAAATAGCGGTGCTCGGCGTAAGCCCTGAGCACTGGGTCATAGGCGCTCGTGATGATCGCCAGTGGGATAAGCACGAGGTTGATGGCGAAGATGGGCCAACTCGGCAGATACTGCGCCGTAAAGAGGACGGTTATAAATTCGCGCCCGGCAACCCAAAGGAAAGCGCAGAGCGGCAGTAAAATCGCCGCGAGCTTGCGCATCATGCGCGCGACCAGCTCGGCTATCTCGCGCGTGTCGCCCTGCTTCTGCAAGTAGCTGACGCGCGGAATCGTGACCGATGCGATGGCATCGCTTAAGAGTCCGAGCATCGGCAGCTCGAAACAGCCGACGGCATAGATGGCATACAGGGTGGGCCCATAGTTGTAGGCGACGAAGTAATTGTCCAGCTCAAGCTGTGCGCGAAAGAGCACGGAGGCGAACCCGAAGGGGAGCGCGTAGGCCAACTGCCGTCTCAAGAGAGACCACTCGAAACCGCGCCAGCCCCAGCCGAAACGCGAGCGCAGGTAGATGAGCAGGATGATTGTTTGCAGCGCGCCCTGCACGATCGCCGCGTAAAGCAGGGACTCGACCGTGCCGAAAAAGATGGCGGCGGTCAGCAGAAACGTCGCCTTCGTAAACTGCGCGGCGACGATCAGGAAGGTCGCCAGTCTCAACTCCTGTCGCGCAATCGCGACCACTTCCAGCGACGAAGAGCTGACCCAGGTGAGCAGCACCAGTCCGACCAGCGGCGCGTAAGCCGTCATCGTCGCGCTGTTGAAGAGCGACGCGAGCAGCGAGGGCCGCAAGACCAGCATGAGGCAGGCCGCGCCGGAGATCAGGACGTGAAAGAGAAGGATGTTGAAGACGATCTGGTGCTGGCGATCACGCTCGCGCGGGAGAAAATAGTAGGCGCTCGGGCCGACGCCCAATGGCAGCAGCGTGAAGGCAGTGCTGACGAAGAGAAAGACCTGCTTGTAAACGCCGAACTCCGTCTGGCTCAAACGGCGCACGAGCAGGAGCGGCAGGGCCAGTGCGAAAGAGAACGCGAGCGTCTTGGCAGCGAGAATCCATGCCGCGCGCGCGGTCATAGAACTCTTCTCATGCCCGGACTCGACGACCAATTTCGGTTCGTCCCCGAGAGAGCCAGCCTGTTGTGGTTGCGAAGTCATTCGATGATCTAATGATGCGCGAGAGTGTGTGTCGCGGTTCCTCCGCGATTGCCCGCCCGCGCCGCAGGCGTCAAGCTTAGCAATCCCCTGCGCGTGTCACGACCGGCGCTGCTGCTGCTGCGGTTCCACCAGCTTTATTGACTGTGGGCTCGCGTATGGGCTCCCAGCGAGCATAGCGTTCGCCGCGCAAGAATTTGTAGAAGGCGACGAGCGAGGCCAGATTGGCGAGGACGAAATACTGCGGCAGCGCAAGAAGACGGACACGCGCCCCGCTTCTCTCCAGCACCCAGCCGAAGAATGCGGCAAGATAGAAGGAGAGCTGCGCGACGAGCGCGACCGCGTAAAAGAGCGACCCCGGCGCGAGCATGATCGATGCCAGCAAGATCGTCATGAGAAAAACCGGCACGAGGTAGCGCATGACCTTGTGCGAAAAAAGCTCGACGGCGTAGAAGCCGCTACGCAAAGGATTCATCATCGCGCGATGACGCCAGAGGTCTGTGAAGGTCTGCGTGATGACCCTGACGCGCATGCTCAACTCTTTACGCGCCTGACGGTTTGTCTCCTCCGTACACACGGCGTCGGGTTCATAAACGGCGCGCAACCCCTGCTCGACCATCTTGGTCGCGATCAGGAAATCGCTGCACGCTTCCGGGTAGAGCGGCACGTAAGCGTTGCGGCGCACGGCGTACAGACAGCCCGACGCGCCGATGAGCGAGCAGGCGCGACTCTCATGCTTTTTGAGAAAAGTCTCATAGCCCCAGTAGGAGCGCGCGCCCTGACCGACCGCAGACTCCGCCGGGTCAACATAGATGAGACGCCCAGCGACACAGCCGACGCTCTCATCGCTGAAGCTGGGCATCATCACCGTGAGCACGTCCGCGTGATAGAGCGTCGTGGCGTCGGAGAAGAGAATGATCTCGCCGCGCGCTGCGGCAACCGCCGCGTTCTGCGCCGCCGTCTTGCCGAGGCGTTCCGGCTGGCGGTGAAGGCGTACGCCGCGCGAGGCGAACTCCAGCGCGATCTCGTCCGTCCGATCAGTAGAGCAATCGGAGGCGACGATCACCTCCATCTTCTCTTTCGGGTAATCGAGCGCGAGCGTGTTTTCGAGCTTGGCGCGCAGGTCGCGCTCTTCGTTGTAGGCAGTGATGATCACGCTCACCGAAGGCGCGTTGGGCCCACGTCGGAGCGGGCGCGGGCGCAAGAGGCTGACGACGGCCACGAGCAGCGGATAACCGGCATAGGTGTAGACGAGCGCGGCGGCGCTCAGCCAGAAAATCACTTCGCCTGTGCGATGGATGCTCATCACGATTGGCTCCGCACCTCAAGCGTTCCCGCCTCATCAACCGTAGAGCCGGCAGCCGTTGCTCGTTCTTCGGAGTCGGCGACCGTCAAGCTTGCTTTGGTGGGCCCGGCCGTATGCTCCGTCAGCTCGTAGAGACGACGCAGGCAAATCGCAAAGCCGACCAGATAATATAGATTCCAGTTGAAGGCGACGGAGATAAAGAAGCTGGTGATGATGTAGGCGACCATGCTCGCCTCCAGCCCGATCGCCAGCCCGTAGTATTTCGATTGGCGGCGCTTCTCGTAAGTCTCCCGCTCGATACGGCGCAACTGCTTGAGCGATGTGACCATCAACATCACGTAGACCGCCAGGGCCGGAATGCCGAGCTCTGCGCCGACCTGCGTGTAGGAGTTGTGGCTGAGCTTGCCCTGAAGCGAATAGATCGGGAAATTATGCAGGCCGACGCCGATGAGCGGATGCCTGAGCATGACGTAGGTCGAGCGGATGAGTAGCGCAGTGCGCGCGGTCGCAGAGCCTACGGGATCCAGGCTGTGATCGAAGATCGAGAGCAGTCGAGTCGCGTAGTGCCCCGGCGCAAAAATCATGAAGATCGCGAGGAAGAGGAAGAAGGAGGCGAAGAAGACAAGCTTATTCTTGCGTCCGAATTTCCACCCGAGCACGACGACCGCGCCCAGCAGGCCGAGGAAAGCGCCGCGCGAGAAAGTGAAAATCGTCCCCGCCGTCATCAGCAGCGTGCACGCGCCGTAGAACAGTTTTTTGAAGAGGCCGCGCGAGCTGATCAGCAGCGCGCTCGTGATCGGAATCATCATCACGAGGTGAAGGCCCACGTCGTCCGGGTTCGAGAACATGCCGTGATTCAATGTGCCGACACGATAGCCTTCAAACTCGAAGTTCCCGGCACGGTAATCCATGATCGCGCCCCAACTCGTCACGCAGGCGACCGCGAGCGCGAGAAACAGCATCCCCTTCAAACGCCATTCCGTGCGCACCACGTTCACCATCACGATGAACATGATCACGATCTTGATGTAAACCTGGCTGAAGTAGCCCCAAGCCTCCGCGCGGTCGGCGGCCAGCACCATCGAAACCAACGAGAGCACGCACAGCAGCAGCACGATCTTGATCTCGCGCGTCATGATGGTCGGCCTGCCTTCGAGGGCGAATTGTGTGGGAACGAAAACCGCGAGCGTAAAGAGGGCGAACCAGAAGGAGAGATTCACCAACCCGGCGAGCGAAGCGTGCCATTCATAGGGACGAAAGTAGAGCGCGATGGTGTAGAGAAAGAGCCCCGCGTAGCCGAGCGCGTGCCCGCGCTTGTTGATCCATTTCTCACGCTTCTCGTCCGGCGCTTTCGTTGACGCACGATCAGCGCCAGCCGTCTCTTCATCTTGCGTCGCAACGGGGCGAGCACGCCTGGGCCATTCGACTACTGCGGCTTCTTCTTCAGCCGTCTCGGTCTTGTACTGATTCTGCTGCTGCTGCTCCGCCTCGTCCCACCAAGCGCTTTGCGCCCGCCGGACACGCCTTACGGGCTCGTAATCGCTCGCATAGCTCTTCTGTTTCATCTCGGGCGCACGTCACGCTAATGGGTCGTCTCAGGCGGCTTGAGCCTCTGACGGCTTTTGCAGAAAAATAAATAGTCTGTTCTCTTGACGGGTCGCTTTGGCTGCCGTCCATGCAAGGGGCAGCGACAGGCGATAGAGCGAACGGTTATCGACGCTTGAGATGGAGCTTTTGCCCCATATCTCGCCGAAGGGCGAATCAATGTTGCGCTGGTAGACGGGCGTGAATCCTCTCTGTTTGCCAAAGGTGCGCTTGCTGAACTTGTAGACGTGCCCGCCCGGATCCATCCCGAAAAAGTTGAGCCGCCCCTGCGAGAGAGCGTAGCCGAGGCGCGCCAGACGGTGAAAGAGGCTCTCTTGAATCGGCGTCTCAAGCACCAGATGGCCGCCCTTCTTCAAGACCCTGTGCGCTTCATCCAGAAAGGCGCGCGGGTGCGAGAGATGCTCTATCAGATTGAAGGCGAAGACGGCGTCGAAGGTTTCGTCCCTGTAATAATCGTCAAGGGTTCCGAGCCGCACGCGCTCTCGCTCGCGGTTGGCGTAGCGCACGGCCCGCTCCACGACATCGCATCCTTCGGCCTCTATCCCCAGCTCGTCGCAAACGTCCAGAAAGAACCCCAGGCCCGAGCCGACCTCAAGGATTCTGAGTGACTTTGGCTCCCTGGCGCGGCTGCGCCGGATGAAGGTTTTCAACTGCTGGCGAAACCTTTTCTTCTGCGCCTCTTGATTTTCGAGATACACGTCCTCGGCCCAGTAGTCGTCCGGCGGCGTGTCGCTCTCCGAAGCCACCTCAAGCGGGTTCGTCCAGATCAGCCCACACTGCGGACACGAAAGCAGGTCGAAGCTGCGGCCCTTGCCGTAGAGGCTTCCGGGCTTCTCACACAGGTCGCAATGTTCTTGCATCAAGGCTTTCGCCATCTGAGCCTCACCGTTCGTCGTTAGAAGTTTAGACCCCGAGCGCGCCGGCTGCCCGAAGCACGAAAGGCCGTCAGGCGCGCCGTCGCGACTTCCGGCGCTCGTTCCCGCTCGAAGGAATAAGCCGGGAGCGCGCCTGCAAATTCTTTGCAGGCGCGCGAGGCCACGGCCCTCCGTTCGAGTTTAACGCCCCGGCTATCTTCCGGGCAAAGGACGAGCGTGCCCTAAACCGTGACGCTCTCTTCGTCGCCGACCAGCACCAGCGCACGCACGCGCTCGCGCAAAGCCATCTCGAAACGGCGCGCTTCCTCTATCTCGTTGAAAGAGAGGGCGCGCAACTCCTGTTCGATGCGGCGGCGGTAATCCGAAACGAGCGAATCCGAGACGCCAAGGGCGGCGGCCACTTCCAGTTGCGTAGAATGATCCGGGCTCAAGTAACAATGCCACAGCACGCCCAGCATACGATTGTATTGCTTGAGCTTGCCGCGCACGCTCCCGTGCAGATTTCTCAAGAATTGGTCGACAAAGCCCGCAGCCTCGCGCTCGCTCTCGCGGCGCAACAGCCCCTCTTCAGGATTCTCGCAACCGTCCACCGGCTCAAACTGGTTTCCACCATCTTCGCTGTCATCACCGCCGAGCGGCACAAGGTAGATGTCCATCACAGGCAGGCGCGACATCACCAGGCTGCGAAGGGTGCGCACATCGATGGGCGCGTCGGCCGCGTCCAGAACGGAGATGATCAAATCTTCAAGGTCTAGGTTGCTGATGACGACCTGGGAATCGCCCGTGCAGCCGACCATGCGCGTGTCTCGCTGGCGCACGGGGATTAAATGTATGCGCTGCTCAAGGTCGTGATGCTCGCGACGGGGTTTGCCGTCGGGCCACTCGGAGAGACCGTAGACGCGGTCTGCGAGGCGGCGATGCGGCTCGTCGTCTATGCCGGAGGAGTCGAAGCGGCGGAAATTGGCGCTCGATTGAATGAGGGTCGAGATGCGGCGCGCTAAGCGATAGGATTCCGGGTGACGCTTGCGCAACTCAGCCGTCAGGAGATTGGTCAACTCTATCTGGCCGATCTCGCATTCGATCTCGGAGTCGGTCATCTCCGTGTCGAGGTAATGCTGGAAGCGCGCTTTGCTGAGAAGCTGGACGAAAAGTTCCTGTGTTAAATCGGTGTAAGCGTTCTGTGAGCCCTCCTCGACGAGCAGCCCTGCGTTACGCGAGGCGCGCACCAGCGGATGATGACAGACGATACGGTGAAGTTCTGCCCAGAGGCGATTGACATCGGAAGAGCGCAGGCTCTCAATCCAGTGTCCGGCGCGCGACTGGCGCTCAAATTGTGGGCGCACTGAGCGCGTTTGTTCCTTGGTCACGCTCATTGAGGAGCCTTTCGGAGGGTTTTCACGAGTAGGTTTCACAGCTTTGATGGTTGAAGAATCTGACAGGGATTGCCAGTTCCGACTCCGGCACGCCACAGTGGACGGTAAGCACTAAGGGCAAAGTGTACGAGCCTGATATGCCTTTGTCCTAAGTTTAGAGAATGGGCGGGTCGTCGCGGTCATTCGTAGGAGAGTTTGTCACGATGCTTTGGTAGCAATTTTCGATTTACTTCTCGGATCGCCTCTGCTACCCGCAGGCCCTCGTGCTTCGATACCTTGTTTGGAGTCTCCGCGCCAGATGAACGCGAAGGGGAATGGCGCGATCATCCTAGAAGGGGTTTCAGGGGACGCGTGTGGGCCCCTTGACTGACAGAAAAGATGTTATCAGCAAAACAGAAAACGAGCAACATCTTTTTACACGATTCTTAAAAATTTACGAATCACCATAAAAACCGGCGTTTCGGGCCGCTGAAACTTATGGAAATCGGCGACGATTAAAGCTTTATCTTGGTTGATCAGGCGAAGCGCCCGTTCGGTATTTGCTATTTTGGCTCGCGATCATCTCTCTTGCCCCTTTAGCCTCGCGACCCGTTTTGATGCAGCGCTTCCGTGAGCATATGCGCCAAGTCTTGTGACTGAACCTAAGAGGTCTGAGGACACCGAGGGGATAAACCATGAGTTCGACATTTGTGAGCTTATTCTGTAAACAAACGACCTGCCCTTCATCGGAGATGCTGCTCTGCTACCGCACGGGTGATCTCTCAAAGGAACAGCGCGCGTGGATAGCACGTCACCTCGCCACCTGTGAGTTTTGCGGCGCTGAGCTTCAATTATTGAACGAATATCGCCCCGTAGAGGAAGAATATCCCGTGGCCGATATGCCTGCGAACCTGCGTCACCTGGCCGAAGCGCTCCTCAGCAGGGATTTGAGCAGCGTGGAGATTTACCAGGAAGCGGCCTATGAGAAAGTGCCGATGACCTTGACGGACGCCTGAGTCCGAAAAACCTTTCTTCGTCAAACAACATCCTCACTTCAAGCAAGGGCTCGCCCACGGCCTCCGCAAGCGCAGCCCTACCCGAAAATCCATCACAATCGAACTGTATAGAGCGTTCCAGGCCCGTTGATGCCGCCGCGTCAGGGCTTTTTGCCGTCGAGCGCGGCATTGATCGTGGCGCGAATCCCCTCGGCCGACATCGCCTCCTCCGATATTTCCAGGCCGTTGACGAAGAGCGTCGGCGTGCCAGCGATATTGACGGATTCGCCCCGCTGCCGGTCGGAGAGGACACGCGCCTGTGTTTCGGGCGCGTCCATATCGCGCGTAAATCTATCGACATCAAGGCCGAGCGTGCGTGCGTAAGAGGTAAATAGCGTCCTCGCGTCAGCCGCAGCGCCGCTCCACTCGCGCTGGCGCTCGAACAGCATGTCGTGCATCTCCCAGAAGCGGTTTTGCGCGGCGGCGGCTTCGGAAGCGAGTGCGGCCTCCTGCGCGTGCGCGTGCATGGCGAGCGGGTAGTGGCGGAAGACGACGCGCAGGCGCGCTCCGTATTCGGCCTCGATCTTCTTCAACTCCGGGTGCAGAGCGCCGCACGGGGGACACTGGAAATCTGCGAACTCCTCCAAGACGACCGGGGCCTGATCTACGCCCCTTGTGTGCGGGGGCTGAGCCCCGGGCGACGCTTTCGAGAGGTCTTTGAGAACAGGGGCGGGCGGGGCGGGGCGAAGCAGGTCGGAGCGAAACAGCAAGAGCCCCGTCAGAGTGCCGACCAGGGCACCGGCCACGATCATAATCAGGGTCAGATGGCGTTTCATCTCTTTATTATCCGTGCGCGGGGCCGAGCTATTCCGTGACGCCGTATAGCTCATCGATCAGCTTGCCGTGCTTCTCGTCTATGACGCGGCGCTTTACTTTGAGAGTCGGGGTCATCTCGCCGCCGTCTATGGAAAACTCTTCGGGCAGGAGCGCGATGCGGCGCACGCGCTCGTAGTCGGCCAACTCCGCCGTCAGCAAAGCCACGTCGCGCTGCACGATCTTGACGGCGGCGGGATCACGACTCAGCTCTGCGCGGCGAGCGGCGTTCGGCGCTGACTGCTGCGCAAGCGCGCCCATGAGCGCTTCCCAATCGGGAACGATCAGCGCGACGGGCTGCTTTCGTCCCGCGCCGACGACGACCACCTGATTGACGTACTCGCTCTGCTTGATCAGGCTCTCGATCAACTGCGGCGCGACGTACTTGCCGTTCGAGAGCTTGAAGAGGTCTTTCTTGCGGTCTGTGATGTAGAGATGGCCGCGCTCGTCTATGCGGCCCACGTCGCCCGTAGCGAACCAGCCGTCGGTCATCACGGCCCCAGTTGATTCTGGATGATTGTAGTAGCCGCGCATGACGTTGGGCCCACGCACCATAATCTCTCCGTCGTCGGCAATCCGCACGTCTATGCCCGGGAACGGCAGGCCGACAGAGCCGACGCGGTTGTCTTCCGGGCGATTGGCAGAGACGATGCAGGTCTCCGTCATGCCGAAGCCCTGTAGGATTGGGATGCCTGCGGCGAGGAAGGCGTAGGAGAGCGCGGGCGAGAGCGGCGCGCCGCCCGAGACGAAATAACGCAGCCGCCCGCCGACTCCGGCACGCCATTTCGAGAAGACCAGGAGGCTCGCAATCCCCTGCTCTATCTCAAGCAGCGGCGGGACGCTTTCATTCTTATCCCTCAATTCGGCGTAGCGCACTCCGACTTTCAGGGCGCGTGCGAACATCTTGCTTTTCCAGCCGCCGGCCGACATGCCCTTCTTGACGATGCGGTGATAGACCTTCTCGAAGAGTCGCGGCACGGCCGTCATGATCGTGGGCCGCACTTCGCGCAGGTGCTCGCCGACCTGATCGAACGATGCCGCGTAGTAGACGGAGACGCCGTTCCAGCAGAAGACGTAGAAGACCGTGCGCTCGAAGATGTGCGAGAGAGGCAGCACGGAGAGCGAGGTATCCTCGGACGAGATGGGCAGCGAGCCCGTGATCGACAAGACGTTGGAGACGAAATTATGGTGCGTCAGCATGACGCCCTTGGGCTCGCCCGTCGTGCCCGAAGTATAGATGATGGTTGCGAGGTCGTCGGCAGCGACCGCCTCGACGAAAGCGTCGTAGATTTCCGGCTCGCGGCGATCGCGCTCAGCGCCGCGCTGCTCAAGGGTTTCGAGCGTCATCGCGCGCTCCATCCCTTCGGCGGCATCGGCTTCAAAGAAGATGATACGTTCCAGTGTTTCGACGCTCTCGATGCCCGCGCGCGCGTGCTTGAAGACCTTGCGCCCGGAGACGAAGAGCATGCGCGCGCCGGAGTCTTCGAGGATGTAGCGCACCTGCTCGACGGCCTGCGTGGTGTAGATGGGGACGTTGATCGCGCCCAGGCTCAGGATGGCGAGGTCTGTGATAGACCACTCGGGGCGATTCTCCGAGAGCAGTGCGATGCGATCGCCAGCCTTGATGCCGAGTTCTGCGAGGCTGACGGCGAGCGCGCGCACGCGTTCGATGAAAGTCTCAGCCGAGATATTAATCCACTCGCCGCCGCGCTTATGATTGAGGGCGTCCGCTTTGCCGTATTGACGAATAGCGGCGAGGCAGAACTTCGGCAACGTCGTGGGCGTGGTTGATGTTCCGTTGTCTGAGATAGTCATGCTGGCTCGGCGCTCAAGAGCAGAGCGCCGGATTCTCCCTATTCAAATACACTTGTGCGGGCTTAACCCTCCGGCGCTTCACCGTACTGATCTACAGGCGATGGAGGTTGCGCGCCCTGTGGCGTTATCCAAAGCTCGATCGAAAACTTCTCATGGTCTCCGCCGTCAACCGTCGCCAGGCGCTCGGGCGCAATCCCGCCTTTAGTAATCAGATAATCCCTGGCGCGAACGGCGCGCGCCTGCGCCTCACCGGCACGCGCGCCACGTTTGCCGTAAACCATGATGTACCCCTGCGAGTTCGGCTCGTTCTTCAACTGCTCGGCGTAGTAGTCGAGCCGTTTTTTTTCGTCGGCGAAGACAAGGTCGCCGTATTTATCGAAGCGACGGCTGAGCGGCGCGTGGCAGATCGTTAAAGAACAGGAGGCGGTTTTCTGGCAACTTGAATCCAGGCCCCCGACTTCGACCGTGATCGTCGTGCTCTGTCCGCCTTCGGCTTTAACGGCCGTCAGCGTCGGCGTATCCTGACCGCTGATTATATTCCCGCTCGTCACCGACCACGTGTAACTCAGCTTTGCGGTCGGGTCAGCGCCGCTGACATTCGCCTTCACGGTATACGTGTCGCCGACTTCAAAACATTCGGTCGCACAGTCAACAGTTATGGTCGGGCATTCTGCGATCGCCGGTCGCGTCGTCGTAATCGTGCCGAGACTCAGCAGAGCGAAACAGAACACCGCCAGACAATTGAATGCATGCCGCATGGCTGCCTCCTGACGTACCGGAGCAAATTACAATAGAATGGAGAGTACGATCTTCCTATCAAGATACAACAAACCCGGCTGATCTTCACTCTGCGGGAGCAAGGGCGCTGCCGGGCTTGAGCGCGAGCGTGCAGCGAGAGATGCAGACGAGGCGCTCGCGCTCGTCGCGTATCTCTATGGCCCAGACGGTCATCTGCCTGCCTTTATAGACGGGCTTGGCTTCCGCGCGGACGCGCCCGCTCGTGACAGAGCGCAGGTGATTGGCATTGATCTCGACGCCGACGGGAGTATAGCGGCTGAGGTCTGTGTTGAGCGCCGCGCCGATGGAGGCAGCCGTCTCGGCCAGCACGACAGAGACGCCGCCGTGCAACAGTCCCGTGTACTGGTGATGCCGCTCGTCAACCTGCATGGAGAGCAGGACGCGCTCGGGCTCTGCGGCCTCGATCTCGATGCCGAGCGTCTTGAGCACGGTTCGATCACTACTGTTGCGCATCATGTCCAGTAAGTTCATCGTCATTCTGCCTGTGCCGCAGCAGCCACGTGCGCCGCCTGCGTCTCCTCTTCTTCGTCTGCGCTTGCGCCCGTCACGCGCCGCCCCGAAGCGCGCCATCCAGCGCCGCCCAGTATGACGACATCTGCGAGATGAGCGCGCTCGAACCACTCGGCGACCTGCGCACGGCTGTAGCGATTCTCGATCGGCGCGGAGAAGCGGTCGAACTGATCCGTATAGAGCACGCGGAAAGAGTATTTGCGATAGTGGCCGAGCGGGACGCGATCGGCCAGTTGGCGCGTCGCCGGAAAGCGTTCGAGCGTGCGCGCGGGCGTGACCAGACCGACCTCGAAACCGACGGCGATGAGCCAGGACAATTTTTTGAGCAGAGCGTGCGGGAGCCTCGTCGTCAATCGCCGCACCTGTGTCACGCCGGAGAGGGCCGCGCGTCGCCAACGTGGCTCGCCTTCGAGATTCCAGTAGAGATAGATGTTGAGAAAGCCCCCTTCGCGCAGGAGCGGCAGCAGCGCTTGAAAACCTCTTTCGGGGTCTGGCAGGTGATGCAGCACGCCGAGGCTGTAGAGAAAATCGAAAGTGCGCGGCGGGAAAGGCGGGTGATAAATATCCGCCTGGACGAAATGTGTGTTCGGGTTCTCGCGATTATTCTGGGCGGCGACCTCTATCGCCTGGCTGAAATCCATCGCGACGACTTCACGCGCGCCGCTACGCGCCATGTAGAACGTGTGGCGTCCCGTGCCGCACCCGGCATCGAGGACGAGCGCGCCCTCAAAGGCTTCGCGCGGAAAGCGCTCAAAGTACCAGCGGAAATTCGATTCGTAGTCGGGCAGCATCTCCGAGAACGCCTGCCACTCATAACCGAAGCTGCGCGCCGTATCACGCTGCGCGCGTATAGACTGGTCTTCACTCCCGGCTCTCTTCTCGCCTTCGACGGGCAACAACTGCGCGGGCAGTCGCGGTCGATGCTGCTCGAAGAAATCCGGGTGCATCTCCCAGAGCATACCTTGGAGGGCGGGCGGCAGCAGGCGCGGGATGCCCGCGATGATCGGATAGACGGAGGCGCAAGCGCACGAGAGCAGGCCCGTGGCAATCTCATTCGCGGTAGTCCTCTCGAAGATTTCACACGAGAGCGAGCCCCCGCACAGCGGGCAGACGATTAGTTGGAGCAGCCTCTGTTTCAT
Source organism: Pyrinomonadaceae bacterium (assembly GCA_036522655.1). Taxonomy (GTDB): domain Bacteria; phylum Acidobacteriota; class Blastocatellia; order Pyrinomonadales; family Pyrinomonadaceae; genus DASQYE01. Next base: position 28,974 of record DATDFK010000033.1, read on the forward strand.
TGCCGGTTGTGCGCGATGGACGGCGCGTTGTTTGCTTCGACTACGGGAGCGATCTTGGGTTGTATGCTGCGGCGACGACGGCGACGGCGACGATGCCCGCCGTCAGCGTTGCGCTCGACGTTGCCATTGAGTGTCGCCAGGGCCGCGACCACCAGAAACAGGAGAGCGTTTGAGGTGGTGTGCAGGGTGAAATCGAAAAAGCTATGGACGAGCACGGCGAAGCAACCGGCGAGCGCGCCGACGGCGACGCCGCGACGAAACCTGTCTTCGCTCGACGTGCGTTTCAGTCCGAGTCTAAAGAGCGTGACGACGAAGAACAGCCCGAGCAGCGCGCCGACTATCCCTGCGTCCGAGAGCACCTGTAAGTAATCGTTGTGGGCTTGCTCGACTCTGAGGAATCCGCTACGCGTGTCGTAGCGTGTGAAGGCCAGACCGAATGAGCCGAGGCCCGTTCCGAGCAGCGGGTAGTCGCGTATGATGTCGAGCGTCACTCGCCAGAAGTGCGCGCGGCCCGTCGTCGGGTCAGCCGAGCTGACCGTTCCCATGAAACGATTGAGGACGGGTTCACCGCCGAGCATCACGACGCCCGCGAAGATCGAGAGGATGAGCGCAAGCCCGAGCCCGGCGCGCACGGCCGCGCCCCTGATCGCGGACTTCCCGTCTGCCTCGTCCCTGCTCCTGCGGCCTCTTCTGAATCCGGTCATCCCGACAAGAAAGACTATCTCCGCGACGAGGCTCAGGATACCGCCGCGCGAATTCGTCATCACCAGCGCGACGGCCATCAACCCGGCGGCGAAGACGTAGATGAAACGCTTATCGCGCTCGACCCCGCCGGAAAAGAGCATCCCGAGCGGGAGCCCCAAGGTCAGTTCCATGTAACCTGCGAAGTGGTGACGATTGATGAACGGGCCGAAGGGCGTGCTCTCTTTCAGCTCGCGCAGCCAGAGCAGTTTCGTCGGGCTCGTGAAGGACTGTATGAGACCGAGGATGGCGAGCAGGAAGCCGAAGATCACGATCGTGCGCACGATGAGGCGCAAACGGATGGGCCCATCGGTGAAGGCGAGCGTGGCGGCGAAATAGATTAAGAGCGCTGTGATCTGGACGATGGCGAGGCGCGTCGAATACGGGTCGAGCGAGAGGCTGCGGACGGTTGCAAGCGAGATGAGCCCGCCGCCTGCATCATGACCGAAGGGGAGAAGCTGCAAGAGGCCGACGAGTATAAGGCCGACGAGCGGCCATTGCAGCGCGTTGCGGCTCAAGCGCAGGCGACGGCTGGCCCACGCGTCGACGGCCCAGAGGACGATCAGGAGCGCCGCGCCAGCCTGAAAGACGGCGAGCGACCAGTAGTGAACCGTGCCGTAAGCCAGCGTCGAGAGGACTATGCTGACGCAGATGATCAGGAAGATAAAGCGGCTCGCCAGAGTGCGCCCGACCTCATCGAGCGCCCTGGACTGAAGCACGCCCGGCGTCTGCTCTTCGACCCTGCTGGGCGGGAGCGTCTGTTGCGCCGCGTTGGAGATTGAAGTCATCATACCAGACCGTACCAAATATAGGACATGCCGCTTCCCCTCCCGTGTCGCACGCGCTGCGATTGGTGGCGATGAAGATCGCTTCCGTCTTCGGCCCCGTCTTAAAGTTAAGCGTCATGCTCTGCCATTCGTTTGTGCCCACGGGAAGCGGTGCGGAGGAAGCAAGCACAGACCTGTCCGCGCCCTCCTGAATCTCTATGAGCGGCGTGCTGGCGCTCTTGAGATCGGTCGTGCGGGCGTAAAATTCCAAACGGTAAGCGGTCGAGGGTTCGACCAGAACCGCCTGCCCGATGGTGTTGAAGATCAGCGGGCCCGGCGCTTGAAACAGTATTCGCAGGCTGCGATTACCGCTGCGCCGGTATCTCTCGTCGAGCCCGACCTGGGCCTGCGGAAGCGAGCGCACGCGCCAGTCGAAAGGGTTCTCTTCGCTCAAGCCTATATCGCTCTCGAAACCTCCGTTGGCAATCTGCCCGGGCTTAATACCGCTTGCGCCCTTCGGATCAATGTCGCTGTAAATCTTAAACGCCGCGTGAAAACGTTTCCCGTCAAGCAGCGCCCTCATCAGCGCGAGCCCGACGGCGCGCTGCGCCGTCTTGTCGGACGCCGCGAGGCCGTTCCATTGGCCCAGGGCATCGTCCAGAAGCTGTCGGCCCATCAGGTACGTGACGAGGTCTGCGCGCGTCGCCGGAGAATTGCCGGCCGCGCGGCTGATCGCCTCAACGTCCTGGCCGAAGACGTACCATGCCATGTTGAAGATTTGCGGGCGCAGGCGCGGGTCTTGATCGGCGGCGAGCTGCAACTCCGCGAAGGCTTCCTCGGGGCGGCCAGCGCGCAGCAGCACGTTACCGAGCAGCCAGCGCGGCTCCGCATACACGGGCGCAAGCTCGACCGCACGCCGCAAAGCCTTCTCGCCGCCCGCGCGGTCGCCAGCCTGTTCGCGCGCCCTTCCTAAATCCACCCACAAACGATAATCGTTGGGCGAAAGGCTGACGGCCTCCTCATATTGGCGCAGCGCCTCGGCCCATTGCTCGGGCGGCAAGACCTGCTTTTCCAGGGAGGCGACAGTCCAATGTGTGAGCGGGTCGTCGGGCGCGAGCGTGGTCGTCCATTGCGCCATCTCGATCGCGCCGCTCTCCATGCCCGGCGCATACTCGGCCACGACATCGCCGATATACCAGCGCCCCGCATACCATGAGCCGACGAGCGCCAGCACAACGGGCACAACCAGCAACATGCGCAACGCTGGCGCACGCACGTCTATCAATTTTAGTTGATCTCGTTCGTTCAGAATCACAACCTTCGGGGTATTCCACGGCGCTCGTCCGATGTCGGGTCGCTTCAAGGCTTGAGGGACGACGAGCGGCCCGCGCTATTCCTCACTCAACTGCTCGATCTTGATGCGCATGCGTTTGAGCACGACCTGTTCTTCTTCGCAGTCGCGCAGGATTTGTTTGACTCGCTCTTCGGGAAACTGCGAGCTTGAGATGAGCACTTCGTTGATGCGCTGCTCGCGGCACAGGCTGCGAAGCTGGCCGTTACCGCCGTAGACTCTGAGCCCGTGTATGACCTTGCCCTTCTTGCGCGGGTCGTCATCGACAAACCCGACCGGCGCGTATTGCAGCTCACGATTATTCAACAACTCGCGCAGCAGCAGCTCGCCCGCGTCGCCCGCCCCGTAGATCAGCACGCGGCATCCGTCGCGCGCGCGCGGCGTGGGGAGAATCTGCCGGAAGAGCCTGAAGGCCATGCGGCTTCCCGCCAGCATCATTAACAGGAACATGCCGTCCAGCACAAAGACGGCGCGCGAAAACTCGCGGAAGCGAAAGGCGAAGAGAATCGCCAGGATGCTCGCGATCGAGCCGAGCATGACGCCCTTGCCGAAGACGACCAGATCATCGACGCTCGTGTAACGCCAGATGCCGCGATAGACGCCGATCAGAAGGAAGGTCGCCATCTTGATGAAGACCAGCAGCGGCACGGTTCTGAGGAAGAGCTGCCAGTCGCGGCTCTCCAACGAGAACGGCCCGAAGACCAGAGCATAGGAGCTGTAGTAGGCCAGGATGATCAGCACGACATCGAGCAGCACCTCGAAGACGCGCCGCTTGTAAGAGAGATCGACAAGGAAGGCGAAGAGCGGAGTCTCGGGCGCTGACTTCACATCATTCTCGTCGTAAACCTTCACGCCCGCCAGGTAAACTCCGAGCAGAGTGAGCAGCACGGTGAAGCCCAGGATGGCTGCGAGGCTGACATCCAGCTTCAGCTGGCGCACCAGTATCGCCAGCAATCCTGAGAGCGTCGCGAACCCGTAAAGCATCCAGACAGCCCGGCGCTCGCTCATGCCGAGCGCCACCAGCCGGTGCGACGTGTGATCGCGCCCGCCCTGCGATGCGGCTCGCCCCGACAGCTTTCTCAAGACGGTCACGAAGGTCGTATCGAAGATCGGTATGAACAGAATCAGAATCGGCACGGTCAGCACGGGCAGCAGCGAGCGCGAGCGCCCGGCTGTTCCGGCGATGCTCAACAGCGCCGTGCTCGATAGAAAGAACCCGATGAACATCGAGCCGCAATCGCCCATGAAGATAGAGGCCGGGTTGAAGTTGTAGGCGAGAAATCCGAGCAGCGCGGCGGCGAACACCGCCAGCATCAGCGCCTCCGTCATCTGCCCGTTAGCCACGAAGCTGAGCGCCAGGAAAATCGAAGCGATCGCCGCAATACCGCCCGCGAGCCCGTCCATATTATCGAGCAGGTTAATGGCGTTCGTGATGCCGATCAGCCAGAAGATCGTGATCACCATATTGACCAGCGCCGAGCCCGTCCAGGTCGTGCTCAGCCCGTAATAGATGACGAAGGCCGCGCCCATCACCTGCCCGATCAATTTCTGGTAAGGCTTCGTGTGAACCAGATCGTCCACCAGCCCGACGAGGAAAAGAAAGCTGCTCGCGCCGATCACCACCCAACCGTTGCGCGTATGCGGGACGAGGAAGAGATAAGTGACGACGACTGAGAGAAAGACGGCCGTGCCGCCGAGCATGGCCGTCGGCTTCTTATGCCAGCGGTCTGTCTTCGGGCGCGCGACCACGCCCCAGCGCCTCGCCAGCGCGCGCACGACAGGCGTCAGCACGAGCGCCAGCCCAAGCGAAGTGGCAACCGCGATGAGATGCTTCAAATCAAATGACATATAAAGCGGAGGCGACGCAGAATACCGCCGGTTTCGAGAACCCCAAACCCTATTCGATCAGGCGCAACAAATCAAGTGCTGACGAGCAAACGTCAAAGGGATTTCAAGCGAGCAACCCGAGGGCTTTCAGAATCGTGATCAAGCCCAGACCGACAAACAGTAAGCCGACCGCACCCCGGATGATTCTGGTGACGAGCTTCGGAATGCCGAGGGCCTGATCAAGATGATTACCTGACCATTCATGCCGGGGCTTGGCGAGGACAGTATAGAAGGCTAAAGCCCCCATCCCTATCATCACTAATCCCATCACGATTCTCACTACCATAAAGCACTGATGGTCTGGCCGCAGGCAGTTCGGCGTTTAAGAGCCGAGCCTGCCGGATTGATAATCAATCACGCTCTTGAGTATGCCGTCGAGTTTCATCTCGGGCTGGAATCCAACGAGCGCGTTGACCTTGCCGATGTCGGGCACGCGGCGCGGCATGTCCTCGAACCCTTCTTCATAGGCTTCCGCGTAGGGAACCATCACGATCTCGGACTCGGACTTGGTCAACTCCTTAATCCTCTCGGCCAGCTCAAGGATCGAGACCTCTTCGTTGCTGCCGATGTTGAAGACCTCGCCGACGGCCCCCTCGTGATCCATCAGCTTGATGAGCGCGCCGACGACATCGCCGACGTAGCCGAAACAGCGCGTCTGCGTGCCGTCGCCGTAGACGGTGATGGGGCGGCCCGCGAGCGCCTGCCTGACGAAGGTCGGAATGACCATCCCGTACTGCCCCGTCTGGCGTGGGCCCACCGTGTTAAAGAGCCTGACGACTCGGGTCGGCAGCTTCTTCTCGCGCCAGTAGGCGAGAGCCAGGAATTCGTCGATCGCCTTCGAGCAGGCGTAGCTCCAACGTCCCTTGGTCGTCGCGCCCATCACCAGATTGCCGTCCTCGCGAAAGGGCACGTCCATCGAAAGACCGTAGACTTCGGAAGTGGAGGCGACGAGCACCGGCTTCTTTTTCTTATTCGCCAGCGCGAGGATGACTTCCGTGCCGCGCACGTTGGTCTCGATGGTTCTGACGGGGCTCTCGACGATGAGCTTGACGCCGACGGCTGCCGCCAGATGAAAGATCACATCGCACTGGTCAACCAGTTCGGCCACGACGGGCTGATTATGAACGCTGTCAATCGTGTAATGAAAACGCGGGTTCGCTTTAAGATGAGCGATGTTCTGGATAGAGCCGGTCGAGAGGTCGTCGATGATAAAGACATCATCGCCCCGCTCAAGGTAGGCGTCCGACAGATGAGAGCCGATAAAGCCAGCGCCTCCCGTAATCAATATTCGCAAAATTATCAATCCTCCTTCAAACTCGTCGTTTCAATCGCACGCAGCGGCGGCGACGATACGTCACGCGCGCCCTTAGTCTTCTCGTGCAGTAGTTCCTGATAAAGTTTCGTCACGTCACGGACGAGCCGCTCTTTCGTATAATGCCGCTCGACGAAGCGACGCCCGCGCGCACCCAGCTCGCCCCTGAGCCCGGCGTCCTCGACGAGCAAGCACAAGGCACGGGCGAAAGCCTCCGCGTCATGAGAGGGCACGCGCACGCCGCGCTCGCATAAGAGATACTGAGCTTTGGGCCCACTCGTCGTGCCGCTCTCGTCTCCGAGCAGGTCAACCACGCCGCCGACCGCGACGGCCACGACCGCGCGCTCGTTTGCCATCGCCTCGATCAGGGTCAGCGGCGTCCCCTCGTTGAGCGAGGTCAGCGCCAGGATGTCCAGGCCCGGATAGAAGTTTTCCGCGTCGTCGCGCTGGCCCATGAACAGCACGTCCTCTTCAAGCCCCAGCCCGCGAGCCTCTTCTTCGAGCGCGCCCGCGAGATGCCCGTCTCCGATGATGAGAAAGCGCACGCGGCGTCGCGCATCATGCACCGTACATTGCGCCTCGCGCGCCGCGACTTCGGCCTGCCCTCTTTTGTAGCTCGCGGCGGCCCGCAGAAAGAGGCTGTGATTCTTTATCTCCGTCAGCCGCCCGACGATGCCTATGAGCACGTCCTCTTCGCCTGCGCCTATTTCCTCGCGCAGCACGCGCCGTCTCTCTCGCCAGCCGCCGAAGGCTTCGAGGTCAAGGCCGAGCGGGATGATGCTGAACTGTCGTGTGCGGCCCACTCCGAACTCTTCGTGTATCTCGCGGTACTGCTGCGGGCTGATGACGACGATACGATCGGTCACGACGCGCGCCAGAATTTTTTCGATGAGCAGGAAGAGCCGCGTCTTGAGCGCGCCGTAATAACTGTGAAAGATATGGCCGTGATACGTGTGCACGAAGCGAATGGCGCGCGGTCGCAGCCAGAGCGCAGAGGGCACGAGCCACCTGTAGAAGAATCCCGCGACGCGCCCCACCGTCCCGGCCTTCGCCGTGTGCGTGTGCACAATGTCGGGCCGCAGGCGCACAAGCTCGCGGTAGAGCTTCCAGATCGTGACCGCGTCCTTCAAAGAGATTTCGCGGCTCATCTCAGGGATAATGACCGGCTCGACGCCGTGCGCGCGCGCGAAATAGGTCATATCGCCTTCGCCCGGCGGCACTGTGCCCGCGATGAGCACCGACTCTATGCCCTGGCTTCCGAGCGCCGCCGTCAACCACGTCACATGCCGCGCCGGGCCGCCAACGTTGAGCCGCGCAATGATGCGCACAACTTTCATTTTGCAGTCGCCTGCGATCAGCAGCCGGTAATCAGTCTGGAAGCTTAAAGCCGATTACTGACTACCGACAGTTGACCACTCGTCCTCTTACTCGTCCATCCTAAAGATCGTTTCGGGGTCGTCCTCGTGCCTGATCTCGTCAACGGGCTGGCGCTTGGCCTTTCCCATGTAGAGACGATTGGGGCAGTTGATGACGATGCCGGGCACTGTTCCGACGTTGCGGTATGCGTGGACGACGCCTTTGGGCACGAGCACCGCCTGCGGATTGTCTTCGCCGACGACGAGCGTCATGACGTGGTTGTAGGTTTCGGACTGCTGCCGGTTGTCCCACATCCGTATCTTGAAGTTCGACGGGCCGATGAAGCAGAAGAGGTCTGCCTGATCGACATGCTCGTGCGGCCCGCGCGTCACGCCGACGAGCGACGAAGAGATATAGGCCATCGCGGGGTAGAACTCTTCCGTCAGCTCGTCGTGACGAAAAAGCTCGGCCAGCCACCCGCGCTCGTCATAGAACTTGCGCAAAGGGCGCACCAGGACATCGCGGATCGTGCCCTCGGTGAATCTGCTAACTCGCTGTTCCGACCCGTGCGGCATCCCTCTCCTCCACCTTGTTGGCTCCGGTCTGCGCCACCAGATTCGAGGCGTGCAGCAGACTCTCGAACGTCCCCGCGTCGCTCCACCACCCGTCCAGCTCGTCCCACGTCATGAGCCCGCGCTCGATGTAGGCGTTGTTGACATCTGTGATCTCAAGCTCGCCGCGCGAAGAGGGCTTGAGCGTGCTGATGATGTCGAAGACCTCCGCGTCGTACATGTAGACGCCGATGACGGCGAACTCCGACTTGGGAACCTGCGGCTTCTCTTCGATGCGCAGGACGCGCCGACCCGCAAGCTCGGGCACGCCGAAACGCTGCGGGTCGGACACTCTCTTCAAGAGAATCTTCGCGCCCCTGCCCTGCTCTTTGTAGGAGTTGACGGCCTGCCTGATATTGCCCTCGATGATATTGTCGCCGAGGACGATGCAGAGCGGCTCTCCGGCGCTGAAGTGCTGGGCCAAGGAGAGCGCGTCGGCGATGCCGCCTTCGCCTTCCTGATACGTGTAGTTGAGATGCTTGAGACCGAAGGCTCGCCCGTTGCCGAGCAGCTTGAGAAAATCCCCGGCGGAATTTCCGCCCGTCACGATCAGTATGTCCGTGACCCCGGCGTTGACCAGGGTTTGAATCGGGTAATAGATCATCGGCTGGTCATAGACCGGCAGCAGATGTTTATTTGTAACAGCGGTCAGCGGGCGCAAACGCGAGCCGAGTCCGCCGGCCAAGACGACACCTTTCACTTCTCACTCCTCCACTGACTTGCTTTATCCCGCCCGCTTTGGCCGCGCTTCCAAACCCGAAGAGCCTTTGCAACGCGCTCTCCTGATATGCTTTGATAACACGGGCAAAAGGATAAGGGTTGTGGTCTCCAGGGTTGCGCTCACCTGACACGCAAGGTTTCCCTATTATATTGATGAATCATATCGAGCAGGTCAAGTCGGCCTTTATACATTATCTATTTCCGTTTATCCACTCTTCATATAAAGTGAGGTTTCGATTCATAGCCCTGGAAGCTGTTTGAAAAGTCTTTCATATCCCCGCAGGGGATACATGTAATAGCCGGGGGCAGCGCCCCCGGTTCCGGCCATCAAACAGTGCGCGACCCTGAAAGGGTCGTACTCATCAAGGTGCGGTACGACCCTTTCAGGGTCGGCCATCTTTGGTGACGGCGTACCGGGGGCGCTGCCCCCGGCTATTGAATGGGTCGCTTTCAGCGACCTCAGAGATTTTCAGATTGACGTTTACTTTTAATGAAACAAAGTCTCATTCTCGCCTGGCTGTCGGCAACCAATATCGTGCTGGGCCTCTTTATTCAGTGGTACGTTATCACAACGCTGGGCGTCGGCATCGAGACGGACGCGCTCTTTGCCGGGATGGTGCTGCCGCAACTGATTCTCGCTCTCTTCTCAACCTCGCTCACCTACGTGCTGGTTCCCATCCTTGCGATCGAAGATGAAGAGAGTTTTCGGCGCGACGCGTGGGCGTTTTTTCTGAGCATCACGGGTTTCGCAACGGCGCTCTCGCTCGTGCTCTATGTGACGGCGCAATGGTGGGTTCCACTGCTCGTTCCGGGTTTTTCGGCGGCGGGTCGCGCGCTGACCGTCGAGTTGACGAGGATTCAGTTGGCCACGCTGATCTTCACCGCCGCCGCTTCCGTGTTATGGTCTGTTTACGGCGCGCGCCAGAAGTTTATCTGGACTGAAGCTTCGGCGCTCGCGGCCAACGTCGCGGGAGTGCTGCTGCTCGTCTGGATGCTGCCGCGCTACGGGATTCGCGCCGCCGCATGGGCGATGGTACTCAGAACGGGCTTGCAGTTGGCTTGTTTGCTGCCGGGCCTGGGCCGCCGGCCTGCTCTCTCGTGGAAGTCGCGGGCGCAAACGGAGGCTTGGCGGCGCATCAAGCCTATATTGCTTGGAACCATCTACTTCAAGACAGACCCGCTCTTTGACAGGTTTCTCGCTTCGATGGCCCCGGCGGGCTCGCTCTCCCTGCTCTACATAGGTCAGCAGATTTACGGCGCGGCGGGTCAGATCATCAACAAGGCTATCGCCGCGCCGATGGTTCCGCTGCTGGCGATACAGGCGAAGGCAGGCGACTGGCAGACGTTCAAGCGAACCTACCGCAGGCGACTCGCGGCAATTAGCGCCCTGACACTCTCGGCTTACCTGGCGCTGCTACTGTTGGGCCGACCCTCGCTACGCTTCCTGATCGGCCACGGCGGCATCACAGAGGAGAACGTGAGCCTGCTGTGGTGGATTATGTTGGCGCTGTGGGGCGTGCTTTTGGGCGGCGCTCTGGGACAGGTGACCTCGCTGGCCTTTTACGCGCTCGGCGATACGCGCACGCCGACGCGCCTCGGCATCTGGACTTACACGGTCTACATCCCGGCCAAAATTCTCGTCTTCATTTATTATGGTCTGACGGGCATGGCCGTCTCGATCAGCATCTACGTCGCGCTCAATTTCATTTTGCAACTTATCTTATTAGAGAATTCGTTGCCCGTCGGTAAAGCCGGTCGCCATGAATGTACATGAGGATTTCACGCAGAGGTCGAAGCTGGAGGACGTTGGCCGCTGGTTCGTCAGTGATTTCGTCAAGCGTGTCGCGGGCGAGCTTCCGCCCGGCACTCACTTGCTGGACGCGGGGGCGGGTGAGTGCGTCTACAAGCCCTACTTCGAGCATTGTCGTTACGAATCGGTTGACCTCGGCGTCGGCGAGGCCGCGTGGAATTACGGGAACCTAGATCACGTCTCCGCCCTGGACGATCTGCCGATGGAGGATGAGACCTACGATGCCGTGCTGTGCACGCAGGTACTCGAACACCTTGAGCGCCCGCGCGAGAGCGTGAAAGAGTTTTACCGCGTGCTCAAACAGGGAGGCCGTCTCTACCTCACAGCGCCGATGGCCCACGTCGAGCACCAGACGCCTTACGACTTTTTTCGCTACACCTCTTTTGGGCTAAGATCATTACTGGCGAACGCCGGTTTCCGCGAGATACAGGTCGAGCCGTTCGGGGGAATGTTCACGCGCTGGGCCTACGAGCTGCCGCGCGCGCTCTCTATCTTTCCGGCGCTGCGCTCAACCGAGGGCGGGATTGACGCGAAGGGCGCGCTGCTGCTGCCGCTCAAGGTCTCCTGCTACGTGCTGGTGCGCGCCGCGCAGCGCGGGTTTCTCTTTCTTGAGCGGCTCGATAAGAGTAAGAACGACCCGTTCGGATGGTGGGCGATTGCCGAGAAGAAGTAGATCGACGATGCGTTTTGAGGATGTCGTTTTGGAGAATCAAGCATGCCCGCTCGGCTGCGCCGCTGACGATGAGTTGGTGCTGGTCGGGCGCGACCGCCTGCACGATCTGCCGGGAGAGTTTCGTGTCGTACGTTGCCGCGCCTGTGGCCTTGTGCGCACCAACCCGCGCCCGACGCCCGAGAGCATGGCGTTCTATTACCCGGACGATTACGGCCCATACCATGACACGCGCGTCAATGTTTCAAACGGCGAACGCTCAGGGCTCTCCGCCTGGAAACGCTCTCTGACAACCCGGCTCAACAGCTTTACGCTCGGCGATCATGTGCCGCCTTTAGCGCCCGGGCGGATGCTGGAATTCGGCTGCGCCTCCGGCCTTTTCCTGCACAGCATGGCCGCCCTCGGGTGGAAGGTCGAGGGCATAGAGTTCGCGGAGAAGGCTGCGGCGGAGGCGCGCATCCTCGGCTACCGCGTGCACACGGGAACCCTTGAGGACGCGCCCGAGCCCGAAGAGCGTTACGACCTCGTCGTCGGCTGGATGGTCTTGGAGCACCTGCATGATCCCGTCAGGGCTTTGCGCAAGCTTCATTCATGGACGCGTCCGGGCGGTTGGCTGGTGGTCTCGACGCCCAACGTCGGCGCTCGTGAGTTCTCCCTTTTCAAAGACGCCTGGCTCGCGCTTCATCTGCCGAACCATCTTTATCACTACACGCCGGAGACCATCGCGCGCGTGCTCGCAGAGGGCGGCTGGCAGGTGCACAAGGTTTTCCATCAGCGACAGCTCAGCAACCTGCTCGCAAGCCTCGGCTATGTCTTGAAAGATCGCGGCTCGCTGTCCCGTCTCTCCGAAAAGCTCATCAGGTTTCCAGAGAACGGTGGCAAGCTGCATTACCTTCTTTACCCTGTCTCGTATCTCTTCAGCTTACTGGGACAGACCGGACGCATGACGGTCTGGGCGCAAAGGTCTAGATGATCAAAGTCACGGCCCTGACTTCCGGCAAGCATGCCCCGGCCAGCCGTTTTCGCGTCAGGCAATTCATCGCTCCGCTGCTGGAGCGCGGCATACGCGTCGCGGAATTTCACCCGCCCTGGAGCAAGTACACGATGGCGAGCGTCGTGCCGCTCGGTCTGCTGGGTCGTCTGCCGGGCGTCTTGAGCGCGCGCGCGAGCGACATCACATGGCTTGAGCGCGAGTTGATACCGGGACGCTGTACGCTCGAACGCTACGCCGGACGCCGACGCCTCTTCGACGTGGACGACGCCATCTGGCTCCTGAGCGAGACGCGCTTCTCCGAGCGGATAGCGGAGATGTGCTACGGCGTCATCGCGGGCAATCAATACATCGCAGACCATTACGACAGGTTCGGCGCGCGCACCTGGGTCGTCCCGACTTCGATAGACACAAACGTGTGGAGGCCACGCGGGCGGGAAACTACGGCGCACGCGCGATGGACGGTCGGATGGATTGGCTCTCAATCCAACCTTCAATACCTTTACGAGATCGAAGAGCCGCTCGCCGATTTTCTGAACGGACGAGATGACACACAACTGTTGATCGTCTGTGATCGCGAGCCCGCGTTCAAACGAATACGAGCGAGCGCCCTTCGCTTCGTGCGCTGGTCGCCGGACGCGGAAGTCCGCCTCGTGCAGGAGATGGATGTCGGCCTCATGCCGCTTCCCCTGACGGAGTGGACGCGCGGCAAGTGCGCCTTCAAAATGATCTCTTACATGGCGGTCGGCATTCCCGTCATCGTCAGCCCCGTCGGCGTCAACCTTGAGATACTCGATCAGGCCGATGTGGGGGTCGGGGCGGATACGACTAATGAGTGGTACGATGCTTTGCGTGTCTTCTACGAAGATCGCGGGCTTGGCCGGACGATGGGCGCGACGGGAAGAAAGCTCGTCCAGGAGAAATACTCTGTCAACGCTAATGTCCAGGTGCTCGCAGACATATTCAGAGAAGTCGCGCACGGCTGAAGGGCCGCACGTTTTATGGAGATGACCGGGCAACAGTTGGCGCAGACGGAGCGTCGTTTCCAGTTCGGCGAGAACTGGCGGCGCTTTTTGTCCGTGCTCAACGACGAGCGTATCGCGGAGGCCGAAAAATCGCTCACGGAGATGCTCGCGCTGGAAGACTTGCGCGGGCTGAGCTTTCTTGACATAGGCTCCGGCAGCGGTCTCTTCTCTCTCGCCGCGCGCCGTCTCGGCGCTGCCCGCGTTCACTCCTTCGATTATGACCCTCAATCGGTGGCCTGCGCCGAAGAGCTCAAGCGTCGCTACTTCAACGGCGATGACGACTGGACGATCGAGCAGGGCTCCGTGCTGGACGCCGACTACGTCACACGGCTGGGCCAATTCGATGTCGTTTATTCATGGGGCGTGCTGCATCACACGGGCGCGATGTGGCAGGCTCTGGAGAATGCTGCGCGCCCGGTCGCAGCGGGCGGCCACCTATTTATCGCGATCTATAATGATCAGCAGCAACGCTCGCGCCTCTGGCTGCGCGTCAAGCGATTCTACTGCGAGGGCGCGGCGGGGAAAGTGATTGTCCCGGCCATCTTCATCCCTTACTTCATCGCGGGCGGGCTCACGAAAGACCTGCTTCGTGGGCGTAATCCTTTGAGGCGTTATGCGGATTACAAAAAATCGCGCGGGATGTCGATCGTGCATGACTGGATAGACTGGCTCGGCGGTTATCCGTTCGAGGTCGCGCGGCCCGAAGAGATTTTCAGCTTCTATCACGAGAGAGGCTTTACGCTCGACAGACTCGTCACCTGCGGAGGAGGACTGGGCAATAACCAGTTCGTTTTCAGAAGGCGATGACGAGACTCGCGCTTCTCATACGCTCGCTCGATTACGGCGGCGCGGAACGTCATCTACTGACGCTCAGTCGTGCCCTCGATAAAGAGCGCTTCTCCGTCACGGTTCTACACTTTTACCCGGGCGGACGCCTCGAAGATGAATTGAAGGCGAGCGGCGTCCCCGTCATCTCTCTGGACAAGTCCGGGCGCTGGGACGTGCTGCGCTTCTCCCGGAAACTCGTCAGGCAGTTGAGAAGGATTCGCCCGGATGTCATGCACTCTTTTCTGGTCGAGCCCAACCTGTTGACGGTCTTTCTCAAGCCGCTGTTTCCGGGGGCGCGCATCGTCTGGGGCGTGCGCGCCTCGCGCGTACACTTCGAGCACTACGATTGGTTCGCGCGTCTGAACTTCCGGCTGCAATGCTTCTTCTCGCGCTTCGCCGATCTCATCATCTTCAACTCCGAGCGGGGCCGCGCCTTTCATCTCGCGGAAGGCTTTCCGGCTGACAGGAGCCTGGTCATCTACAACGGCATCGACACGAATCGCTTCAAGCCCGATGGCGAGGCCGGGCGCGAACTTCGCGCGCGGTTAGGGGTCGGAGCCGACACGCCTCTGGTCGGCCACGTCGGTCGGCTAGACCCTATGAAAGATCACCCGACGCTGCTGCGCGCGGCGGCGCTTGTCTGCCGCGAGCGAGGGGATGTGCACTTCCTCTGCGTCGGTAGCGGGGACGACGAGGATTACTCGGGAGGGTTGCGCAGGCTGGCTACGGAGTTGGGCATCTCCGACAAGGTTATCTGGGCGGGCGCGCTCTCCGACATGCCTGCGGTCTACAGCGCGCTCGACCTGCTGGTCTCGTCGTCTTTCAGCGAAGGCTTCCCGAATGTTATTGGAGAAGCTATGGCCTGTGGTGTACCCTGTGTCGTCACGGATACAGGTGATTCGGCCCTGATTGTCGGAGAGACAGGCTGCGTCGTCGAGCCGCGCAATCCTTCGGCGCTCGCCGGCGCGATCATCTCTTTAATGGAGAAAGACCCGCAGGAAAGGGGACGCCGCGCGCGCGCTCGCATCCTTGAGAATTTCAGCGTCGAGCGAATGACGGCTGAGACCGAAAGGGCTATCACGGCGGCCGCGTCCGGCGAAACGATTTGACTTTTTCCAAACAATGACTATCTTGGGTACTTTGCTGCGCGCAAGTACCGGGAACCAAGTCTGATGACTTTTACACCACAGCCAGGGTCTCATCCGACGGTCAAAACCTTACAGCCGAAGACCACCAAACCGCTGCGCACGCCCTCGGGCGGCGACCAGATCACCGTCCTGCATATCATCAACGACCTCTCGATCGGCGGCGCGGAGATGATGCTCTACAAGCTGCTCTCGGGCATGAACGAAGAGCGCTTCTATCAGGTCGTCGTATCGCTGGTCGATCGCGGCAAATTGCGAGAGCGGATTGAGGCGCTGGGCGTGCCCGTCTATTCGGCGGGGATTGACCCGTCGATGCCGGGCCCCGCATCGGTCTGGCGATTGGTGAGGCTCGCGCGCTCGATCAAGCCGGACTTGATACAGGGATGGATGTCTCACGGCAACCTGATCGCGCAACTGCTCGCCTCGTTCGTCTCGCGCCGCGCAAGTGTGCTATGGAACATACGCCAGACGCTCTACTCCTTCGAGTATGAGAAGCGCGGGACGGCCTTCGCCATCAGGATGTGCGCGCGGCTCTCCAAAAGACCCGCGCGGATTCTCTATAACTCACGGACGGCATCGGCCCAGCACGGGGCCATCGGATACCGCACGGAGAAAACCCTCGTCATTCCCAACGGGTTTGACACCGGATTGTTTGCGCCCTCAAAAGAGGCACGCCAGAGCGTGCGCTCTGAGCTGGGCGTGGCCGAAAGCACTTTTCTGATCGGGCTCGTCGGTCGTTTTCATCCGATGAAGGGCCACGCCAGTTTCCTTCGCGCCGCCAAGCTCCTGCTCGAACATTACCCGGACGTGCAGTTCGTGCTCTCGGGGAAGGAAGTCAGTTGGAGCAACCAGTTTTTGTGCGACCTCGTGCAGCGCCTCGGCCTTGTCGAGCGCGTGCACCTGCTCGGCGAGCGCCAGGACATGCCGCGCATCACGGCGGCGCTCGATATAGCATCCTCTTCGTCATCTTACGGTGAAGGGTTCCCGAACGTGATCGGCGAGGCGATGTCTTGCGCCGTGCCATGCGTGGTGACGGACGTGAGCGATCTGCCGTGGGTGGTCGGAGAGACGGGGAAGGTCGTGCCGCCGCGCGACCCGAAAGCCCTCGCCCGGGCATGGGCCGATCTGATCGAGATGGGCGCGGAGGGACGCGAGGCGCTGGGCCAGGCGGCGCGCGCGCGAGTGATACAATACTTCCCGCTCGGCTCGGTCGTGGCGCAGTACGAAGCTTTATATGAAAGTGTGATTGCCCGCAAGGGTAAGAGATCGAAAGATAATGTGCGGTATCACAGGTTTTCTGAACACGAGCCCGCAGCAGGGGTCGGACGAGATGCAGGCGACGGTTCGCCGGATGTCAGACACTCTGCTTCATCGCGGGCCAGATGATGAGGGCAGTTGGGTGGACGAGGCGGCGGGCGTCGCCCTCGGCTTCAGACGACTATCAATCATAGACCTCTCGCCCGAAGGCCATCAGCCGATGACGAGCGCTGCCGGCCGCTACACCCTAATCTTCAACGGAGAAATCTATAATTTTCGAGAGCTGCGCCGCGAGCTTGAAGCTTACGGCCACGGCTTTCGCGGCCACTCCGACACGGAAGTCATGCTCGCCGCCTTCACCGAATGGGGCTTTGAGCGCGCCGTCCGTCGCTTCAACGGCATGTTCGCCCTCGCGCTCTGGGACAAACACGAGCGCGTGCTCCATCTGACGCGCGACCGTCTCGGCGAAAAGCCGCTCTACTACGGCTTCTCGGGCGAGACCTTTCTTTTCGGCTCGGAACTGAAAGCCCTCAAGGCGCACCCTTCTTTTCGCGCCGAGATCAATAGGGACGCGCTCGCGCTCTTCCTGCGCTACAACTATATCCCCGCGCCCTATTCGATCTACAAAAACATCAGGAAGCTTCCGCCCGGCACATACCTGTCAATTGATGCGCGCCGTGACGGCGACAACGCTTTGGGCCAATGCCCCGCGCCCGTTGCCTACTGGTCTGCCAGAGAGGTTGCCGAAGAGGGCGTGCGCGAGCCCTTCGCGGGTACGGAAGCGGAGGCGGTCGCGGAGCTTGAAAAGATTTTGAGCGACGCCGTGGGCCTGCGTATGGTCGCGGACGTGCCGCTCGGCGCGTTTCTCTCGGGCGGCGTCGATTCCTCGACCATCGTCTCTCTCATGCAGGCACAGAGCAGCCAGCCCGTGCGGACTTTCTCCATAGGCTTTACGGAAAAAGCTTACGACGAGGCGCGCTACGCGCGGCTTGTGGCCGGGCATCTGAAGACAGACCACACGGAGCTCTACGTCACGCCCGAAGACGCGATGGCCGTTATCCCGCGTCTGCCAGCTCTCTACGACGAGCCGTTTTCCGACTCCTCGCAGATTCCGACCTTCCTCGTCTCGGAGCTTGCGCGCCGTCACGTCACGGTGAGCCTCTCGGGCGACGGCGGCGACGAATTGTTCGCCGGATATAACCGTTACCTGCTCGGGCAAAGCGTCTGGAACAAGATCGGCTGGATGCCCCTGGGCTCGCGCGCAGTGTTCGCCGGAGCTTTGACGACCGTTTCACCGCAAGCATGGGATCGCGCCTTCACCGGCCTGAAACCGTTTCTGCCATCGCGGCTACAGCAGCGCACGCCCGGCGATAGATTGCACAAGCTGGCGGAGGTGATGGCCGTGCCCGACACGGAGGCGATGTATATGAACATCGTCTCGCACTGGAAAGAGCCGACCTCGCTCGTGAAGGGAGCGTTGGAGCCGCTCACGACCCTGACCGACGCGGGGCAGTGGGCCCACCTGCCTCATTTCATCCAGCGCATGATGTACATGGACACGGTTACTTACTTGCCGGACGATATTCTGGTCAAGGTTGACCGCGCGAGCATGGGCGTGAGCCTTGAGGCGCGCGTCCCCTTCCTCGATCACAGGGTCGTGGAGTTTAGCTGGAGAATACCGCTTGGCTGGAAAATACGCGGCGGCGAGAGTAAGCGGCCCCTGCGAAAGATTCTTTATCAGCACGTCCCGCGCGAGATGATCGAGCGCCCGAAGATGGGCTTCGGCATTCCCATCGGCCAGTGGATGCGCGGCCCCCTGCGCGAGTGGGCCGAAGCGCTGCTCGACGAGCGGCGGCTTGAGCGTGAAGGATTCCTGAACCCGCAACCTATCCGTCAGAAGTGGCGAGAGCATTTGAGCGGAGCGCGCAACTGGCAATACTACATCTGGGACGTGTTGATGTTTCAGGGCTGGCTCGAACAGGAGAAGGGTTAACCATTTTGGATTTTGGATTTTGGATTGGCGCGTCTGTGCGACTTGCGGAGCCCGCCTCCAAAATTCAAGCTTAGGAAGGCGTTAATCCAAAATCTAAAATCCAGAATGATGAAGCGTTGGGCGTTGAAGCAATTGAAGGTGCTGGGCGTGATCTTCGCCGGGCTGCTGATTGCCGAGTTGGGCCTGCGCATCGTCGGCTATTCCGTCCCGAGCCTCTATGCGACCGACTCGGAGCGCGGCCTCTCGCTTCGGCCCGGTGCTGAAGGATGGTGGCGCAAGGAGGGCGAGGCGTACATAAAAATCAATAGCGACGGCCTGCGCGATTACGAGCACGAGAAGCAGAAACCGCCCGGCACTTTGCGCATCGCCGTGCTCGGCGATTCATGGGCGGAAGCCTTTCAGGTTCCGATAGAGAAAACCTTCTGGGCCGTGATGCAGCGGAAGCTCGCGGAGTGCGCATGTCTCAATGGGCGAAAGGTAGAGGTCATCAACTTCGGCGTCTCCGGCTTCGGCACGGCGCAGGAGTTGATGACGCTGCGCCGCCACGTCTGGGAATACTCGCCCGATATTGTCCTGCTGGCCTTCAACGCCAATGATGTCGTCGACAACTCGCGCGCGCTCAGGAAAGATGACGGCGTCCCTTATTACGTCTATCGCGACGGCCAGCTGGTGCTCGATTCGTCCTTTCTCCACACGCGCAACTATCAGATGCGCAACTCCGCTTTCAATATTCAGCTCAAGAGAGTGCGGGATTACTCGCGCGTCCTACAGTTCATTTACGATCTGCCCAACGTGATCGAAGCCAACAGGGCCGCGAGGCAGACCGCGAATGTTCCGGCAGCCGAGCCGGGCATCAACCCGACCTTTTACCGCGAGCCCACAGACCCGGACTGGAAAGATGCCTGGGCGCTCACCGAAACCCTTCTGACGATCATGAACGACGAGGTCTCGAAGGGTGGCGCGCGCTTTTTAGTCGTCACGCTCGATACGGCCATCGAGGTTCATCCTGACGCGCGCCGACGAGAAGAGTTCATGAAGCGCCTCGGAATAAGCGATCTGTCTTACCCGAACCAGCGCATCAGGGCTCTCGGCGAGCGCGCGGGCTTTGAGGTCTTCAACCTGTCCCCTGCCTTGCAGGCTTATGTCGATCAGCGGAAAGTTTATCTTCATGGCTTCGGTCGAACTCTGGGAGGCGGCCACTGGAACGAAGTCGGCCACGAGGTCGCGGGCGGGCTCATGGCGCAGAAACTCTGCGAGTGGGCCCATTGAGCCGTGCCGGGCGACAGGTCTTGACTGCGGCGAGAGAGAAACCGTTGAGCAGTTTACGCAAACGATTTACGGACGCGCTCGCCCGCCTTCGCTTCCGTCACCTCCTGGCGGCGGCGGCAGCGACACAAATCCTGTTGTGCTTGCTGATCAACTTGTCCGGGCGTTTCAATCTGCTCCCGAATCTGTTCGATGCCAATGGCATCAGTTCGCCGCTCGCCTTCGACAGCTTCTATTATCGTCGCAAATCAATCGAGCTGGTCGCTTATCTGGCGCGCGGGAACTTTTCCGATTGGTTCAATGCGCCCTTCCCCATCCACGTCAAGTTGTACTCGCTCTCGTTTGCCGTCATGAGCCCCTTGAGCGGCTTTACGATGTTGAGCGTCGAGCCTCTCAATCTCTTTTACTATCTCTCGATTCTGATTCTCCTCTTCAAGCTCGGCGAGGAGACGTTTGACAGGCCGACGGCGCTCGTCGCCACCGCGATCGTCGCCCTCTGGCCTTCATTCTTACTGCATACGACCCAATTGCTGAGAGACCCTTTGTTCATCGTCGTGACGCTCGCGCTGGTGCTGATCGTCGCGAGATGGCTGACGCGGGCCCATTCGCTGCGACGCGGCCTGCTGGAAGCCCTGGCGGGCGCAGCATGCGGCGCGGTCGTCTGGCTGACACGATATAACATCTGGATAATGATCGTCGGCTTCGCGTTGCTGGGAGCGATTTTTCTCATCCTGCGGCAGCGACGCGAAAGGCGCTGGCTGGTCGGCAACATGGCCGGTGCTCTCTTGCTGCTGAGCTTGATGGGAGGCACGCCCGCCATCGTCGGAGTGTTCCTCGCGCCCGACTCTTTCATCTCGGAATACCCTATGGAAGAGGAACGACTGCCACCGTCGCCGTGCCCGGATGACGCGCCCGCGCCGTCTCGCGCAACTCAATTGAGCGCGGCGGAGCGCCTGAAGGCCAAGGCCGACGGCGCTGTGGCGAGACTCGGCGCGATGCGTCGAAGGTTTGCCGTCATCTATCAAAACGCGGGCTCGAACATTGACGCGTGCGTGCCGCTCTGGAGCGTGGCGGACATGCTGCGCTATCTGCCACGCGGCATCGCCAACGGATTCTTTGCGCCCTACCCGAACATGTGGATGGGCACGGGCGCGAGCGTCGGCTCCTCCGGCAGAATACTGAGCGGGGTGGAGATGCTTGCGATGTACCTGATAGAGATGCTGGCGCTTCCGGGCCTGTGGGAGGGAAGGAAGCGTCTGCCCGTCTGGTTGCTGGCGCTGTTCGCGGCGACGGGTATCATCGCGCTCGGCCTCGTCGTGATCAACGTCGCCGTGATGTTTCGCATGCGTTATGTCTTCTGGATGCTGCTCATACTGCTCGGGGCCGCAGGCTTGAGGCGAATCATCTCGGGCCGACGACAGCAGCCGTCGGGCCGGGCAACTGATTATGACTAAGACAGGTCAGTACCGCCTGCTTAAGCCGGGCGGGTACTCAACATTGTCAAGACCCGCCCGCTACCGCAGGCGGTACTGACCTGTGTTTGCCCGCGAGTCGGAGCGCGCCGACGGCGGCGAAGATTGCGACCAGAGGCATCATCGGCAGGCTGTATCGCGGCTCAATCCAGATGGGCAGATGTATGATTGAAAGATAGAGCGGGAATAATGCGATGTGGCCGAGAGAGACGATGCGCGCTCGCTCAAGGAAGATGCCGAACGCGGCCAGCCCCGTCACCATCAGGTTGCCGAGGATGAAGAGCGCCTTGATTGTGAGCACGAGCGGGCGAAACCTCGGCTGGGCATGCACGTCCGCGTTGCCGACAGGGTCAAGCACGTAAGCCCCCGTATCGATAAAGAGCTTAGGGTATTGTTTCGCTCGGACGACTAACCAGCCGAGCGGGTCTGCGAGGATGCGCGTGAGTGCGCGGCGGGCCCGCGCGCGGTCTCTTTCGACTTCCGGGAGACCTTCATCGGCCTGAAATACCGGAAGCTCTCTCTGCTTCGCCACCCAACTGCTGCCCGTCCAGTAGCGTGTGCCGGTGATGCTCGTCTCGATCGTACCGAAGAGTAGATTGAGACCGCTGCCCGTCGCAACGGGGACGAATTTTCCAGTCACGAACCCGTTACGCACAATCCAGACGGATGAGACGGCCAGCGCGACCAGCGCGATGATAAGACAGGTACGCCGTCCACTGCGTCGCACACGAGGCCAGAGCGACAGCAACAACAGCAGGACTAAAAAAGGCAGCATGGTGGTACGCGTGAGCGCAGCCAGCCCGAAGACTACGCCGCACAGCGCGGCCTGCTTACGCCCCCACAGAAACACGCCCAGCGTGATCAGGAATGTGAACAGGGTTTCCGTCAGGACAAGGCTCGTATAGAAGCTGCTCATCGGAGCCATGAGCATGCCCGCAGAGGCCACAAGCGCCGCAGTGCGATTGAAGCAATCGCGCGCGATGAGATAAACGAGCGCGACCGTCGCCGCGCTTAAGGCTGCTTGCAGCAGGCCCACGGCCATGAAGGGAGCAGCGTCTCTCCACCACAGCAACGCGATCACGGCCGGATACAGAGGCGGGTGACTGACGGTCGGGACAATCTCCGCCGCCGCCGCCTGGCTATGACTGAACACATGATGGAAGACGAGGTTTCTCGCCGCGCTCAGATAAAGCGAGCCGTCAGCGGTGACGAGCACGCCTCTTTGCAGCCAGGCCAGACGTACGGCAAGCGCAACGACCGTTAGCGCCGGCAAATCTTTCCCGTAATTTTCACGCAAGGTCGTCTAAGAACATTTTGGATTTTGGATTGGCGAGCAAAGGAACTCGAATGCTCCAGTCCAACATCCAAGACGGACGAAGCGTGAATCCAAAATCTAAAATCCAAAATGCTTTACATCTTAGGCATTCCACGGCGGGCCAGTACGGCGTCCTTCTCGGCTTTGGCGTGCTGGCGCTGCGCTTCCCTGACTTCGCCGAGCAGGCTCAGGCCGACGGCGACGAACATGAAATAGAAGATCAGCAGTTGCGAGCGCTGGCGATAGGCCGTGCCGATATTGCCCTGCACGAGCGCATAGGCGAGCGTCAGCATGACGGTGAAAATCAGGATCGGCAAGACCTGCCGCAAACGATACTTGATGGCAAACCATAACCCCAGGACGAGCAGCGGGAATGAGCCCCACCAGACGACCATCTCGGGCAGCGTAATGCTCTGGCGCAGGTTCAGTAGCTGCCACGGGAACGGAGCGAAGAGCAGATAAGTCAGGCCGACAGGCAACGCCGTGAGCGCGCCCGATGTGGTCGTCACGTCAACGTCCTGGGCAAAGCCTGTGTTGGCGAGACGCGACTGCGTGGCGCGACTATGCTGCACGGCTTCGAGGTTCGCGTAGTTCTCAATCTGAGTGCTCGCCGTCTGCGAGACGCCCAAGTAAGTGAGCGCGAGGCCCAGGCCGATGACGATGACGAACTGCCGCATCAGGCTCTGCGCAGAGATGGCCCGCTGGCCGATGACAAACGTGCCGCCGATCGCCACCAACAGCATGTAGAAGATATAGAAGCGCAGGCTCAGGATGCCGAACAGCGCGCCGACGAGGATGAGAAAGTATTTGAGATTCAGTTTCTCCCCGAGCTTTAACGTCGCCAGTATGGAGAGGGCCAGCAGGAAGATGATCGGCGAGTCTTTGAGCCCCTGCGACGACCACAGTATCAGCGAGGGATAAAGACCGACCAGATAGGCAGAGGTGCGCGAGACTTTGGTGTTGCGAAACAGGTGTTGCGCGCAGAGGTAGATGATGGGCGCTGTGGCCGCGCCGAGCACGGCGTTGAAGAATTGCACGGCGAGCATATTGCGCCCGACCAGCGTGTAGATCGCGCCGACGATGTAGATCATGCCCCAGCCGCCGCCGCCGCCAGCGGTGAACCACTCGTCGGCGAAGATCGTCCCGTGCTGCCACGAGTAGGAGAGCAGGTATCCGTACTGGTCGTAGGTGAAGGCATCGCCGCCGAAGAAGCCTTGCAGCTCGAAGCGATAGATCAGCCCGCCGACCAGCACGCGCATCAGCAGGCCCATGAGAAAGATGTGCAGGAGAAATCTCCTGTCCTGCCCGATGCTGTAGATGATCACTCCGGCGACCGCCGTCACCAGGATACAGAAGATCAACGCCGATTGACCTTCGTTGGGAATCATGACGGCGATGATGACGCCGATGACCAGGGCCAGGAATGCTAAGATCGAATTCATAAATCTTCGGCTCGCGTTGAAACGGCTGCGCGCAAGACGCGCGCAAGTTTATCGGATTGTATCGGCACGGTGTAGTGCTGCAAAGTGTAGTCGCGTCCGGCTTCTCCCATACGCCTGCGCAAAGGGGCGTCCGTGAGCAGTCTCTCCAGGGCCGCGTGCCATTCCTCCGGCTCTCTGGCGCAGAGATGCGTCACATTGGCTTCGCCGATCTCGGCGCAGCTTCCGACGGGCGTCACCACATATGGAATCCCGACGGCCATGTATTGTATCGCCTTGAAGCCGGATTTGCCCGCCGCCCACTCGCTCTCGATCACAGGATAGAGACCGATATCGAAAGATTGAAAGTCCTCTATTTCGCGCGCCAGATTCCACTTCAGATTCAAGACCTCGACGCCCGGCAGATTCACTTCGTCGCGGCCCGACCCGACCACCTTCAAGCGAAAGCGAACGGTGCGCGCCAGCCGCTGCAACACCGGGAATATAGACTCAAGGTACGGATAAGTCGAATGCGTACCGATCCAGCCGAGCACTGGCACGTCGCTCGTGCGCGGCGCGCTGGCCGGACGAAATCTCTCCGTATCGACGACCGTCGGAATGACGGCGGTGCGCTTCCCCTTGCTCTCGACGTAGTTGGCGATGGTGCGATTCCCGCAGGTCACGACCCTGGCCCAGCGTATGAGATCGTCCGTCTTGCTGAACCACTTCAAGGCGCTCGCCAGTCGCCCGTACACGGGGCTGACGTAAGGCAGGTACGTGGCGTCGTCCAAATCCAGCACCATCGGGCAATCGCCCATCCTCATCGCCAGCCACTCGATCAGCGGCGGCCCGAAGAGCATCGCCTCGCGCTGTACGAAGAGCACGTCCGCGCCGCGCGCATGCCAGACATCACCGAAGCGTCGGCCCATCGCGCCGACCATGTTGATGGCCGTCAGCGGCAGCGCCTCGCGCCTGTAAAGCGACGCGAACATGCGCGAATCAATGAACGGATGCACTTCGAGCGTAATGCCGCGCTCGGCCAGAGGGGAGACGAACTGTGCGAGACGATACCGAGTCGCGGCGGCTTCAATCGGATATGAGGCTAAAGCTAGAACCTTCAAAACAGGAAAGAAATGAACAGGGATGGATAAGAGCAAGGCGGAAGGCGGAAGGCGGAAGGCGGAAGGAAAAGCTTTTCGAGAGAGCGAAGCATTCTTTTCATCCTTCCGCCTTCCGCCTTCATCCTTTGCTTTTCCCTCCCTGTTTGAATCTGCTTAGCATCAACGCGCATCTTGGGAAGCGTAAATGTCTCTATAAATATCATCGGCAATCGAAAAGTTTCGATACTCTACGGCGACGCTTCTGACTTTATCATATAACTCGGCGCATGAATAACCGTTGAGCAGGGCGTCTATCTCGCGGACGCTGCGCAGATAACCGTCAGGGCTCAAATCCGTCAGGACGGAGCCGATGCGGCGCTCCGCGATAATCTCGGAGTCATCCGAGATGCGCGGCGGAATCACGACGGGCAGGCCCATAGCCCAATATTCGCCGTCCTTGATCGAAGTGCAGTACCTTTTCGTCGGCACGGGCTTGACCGGGTTGATACTGAAATCGCCGAGGCCCATGTGTCGCGGCACATCGCTGTGCGCGACGAACACGCTCGTCACAATCGAAGCGTCCAGCCCGCTCGCCGTGGCCAGTTCCCTGACGCGCTCGGGGGAAGCGTCCGTGAGCATGAGCACGCGAAAGCGCTCGCCCCAGTAATCGCTTGCGACCGCGAAGAAATCGAAAATCTCCCGTTCGAGATAGATGCCGCCGATCTTTCCCGCGTAGACGCAGACGAGCTTTCCGGCCAAGTTATACTTCTCAAGGAGCGCCGGGTTCTTTCTGTCTTCGGCGGAAAACAGGCCGAGGTCAACGCACGCGGGCTTAACGTAAAACCTCTCTAAGGCTGCGCCGTATTTCTCCGCGGCGTAAGCTTTCATCCCACTGGTCGTGGCGATGATAAAGGCGGCGCGCTTCGACTGTAATTTCTCAAAGAAGAAGAGGATTCTAAAAGCGAGTCCGCCGTGGGCCCACGCGCCGTTTTCCACCATCGCCTCGGCGTGCGGCTCGTAGCTGTCAACGATGAGCGGCAGCCCTGTGAGCCTGGACAGGATATAGCCGATCGCTCCGCCGGGCGTGCACCAGGCATGTATGTGCGTGATGCGCTCGCGGCGGCAAAGCCGGAAGAGTCGCCATAGAAAGAGCAGCCATTTCAATATCGCCAACAGGCCGAACTTTGAATAACTGAAGGGCAACAGACGCGTCCCCTCTTTTTCAAGAGCCTCGTCGGTCGCGGCCCTTTCTTCGTCGGTCATGCGCAGGTGAGATTGTTCGAGCGTCACCAGAAATATACGGCTGCCCTCGGGAAGATATTTACGGATGAGCTTCAGATACGGCGCGGTGTAGGTCTGAATGAGCGCATCCCTGTAGCTCCAATACGTGATGACCAGAATATTTTTGGGTTTCATGGCTTGTGCCGCCGCGCACGCTTCCCCATGCTCAGCTCTTCTTCAACCTGCCGTAAGCCGTGTGCAGGAGTCTCTGCCCGACGATCAGCTTCGCGAGCAGGGCGAGGACGCGGACGCTGGCTCCAGTCCCCCTGACAGCATTGTATAGATGACGCAGGCCCTCCGTTCGGTCGCCGTCAAGATAAGAATGAATGGCGCAGAAGTAGTGCGAGTATCCATCCAGGACTTTGCGCTGGGCCGGGCTCAAGGGAACGTTCTCGACTATCCAGTCGCGCGCCAGTCGATTCTTCCTGATGATCTCACGATTATCGCCGCGCATTGAGCGCTGCGCGTGGTCGATCAAAGTGATGGTCACTTTGTCGCTCAGGTACAGGCGGTCGGAGGCGAGATTCTGCACCATGAACATCCAATCCTCAAAGACGGCATACCTGCGGTCTTCGACGAAGGGACGCAAGGCCCCGTTCTCCCGCCTGACACAGATGTTGCAGGCCAGCGGATTGCCGCGCAGGAAAAGCTCAAGGTCGTAGTAACCCTCCTTCAACTCGTGCAGCGAAGATGGATGATTCGTGCCGTCTCTTCTTATCTCGTACTTCGTGGCGAGGAAATTTATCTCAGGGTGAGCGAGCGCGATCGTCGCAAGCGTGCTCAGGTGATCTGTGTGCATCAGGTCGTCGGAATCGAAGAAGACGACGTATTGCCCGCGCGCTTCAAGCAGCCCGCGATTTCTCGCCGCGCCCCTCTCCGCATTGGCCTGCCTGATATACCTGACTCTCTCGTTGCCCGCATAACGATTATGGACGACCTGCTCCGTGTCGTCAGTGCTGCCGTCGTCTACGAGGACGATTTCAAAATCCTCCCACTCCTGGGCCAACACGGAATCGAGCGTGCCGGTGATGAGCGCGGCGCGATTGTAGGTCGGGATGACGACGCTGAAAGAAGGCATGGCTAGCGTGTAAAGTTTCTGAGCAGGCGTATGAGCTTCGCGCTGGAGGTTTTCGAGCGCCAGTATATCTTGTCCAGACGGCGCGCGCGGTAAAAGCCCGGGTCAGAGCGTTTGATGAAACGCGTCAGCTCGTGAGCTTTCTTCAAATCGAGATTCTCGTAAAAGTAGAAGAGCTGAAACTCCAGGAAATAGAGAAACGCTTTGCGAATGTCTGCCTTATGGAAGCTTCTGTTGACGTTGTAAGAGTCCTCGCCCTCTACGTAGAGCCCCAGATCAATCAGGCTTTTAATCAAGTCTCCGGTGAAATCGAATGACCTGAGCACACGGCTGAAGGTCTTGGCCCAATCGCGCGTAAACTCTATGTTCTGCGCGACCGACTTGCTTTCGGCGTGCAGGCGATAACGGGAGAAAGTGTCGTCCACTTTTCTGATCGGATAATTGAGAGCGATTCGCGCCAGCAGATCGTAATCCATGCCGTAGTGCAGCGACTCGTCCAGATAGCCCTGCTCAAGGAGCACGCTGCGGCGAAAGAAAGACGACGGCTGCGGGAAGGGCATCCCGGCCAGATAACGAAATTCCAGCTCGTGCTCGTCGGCCCCCTTGACCTGTTCCTTCAAGCCCTCGCCAAAGAGCACTGTGCGGCCATGAATGAGCGCCGCGTCGGTCGTTGCGAAATGATCTGCGACCCTCTTTAAAGCGCCCGGCGTAAAGAGATCATCGCTGCCGAGCCACGTCACTATCTCGCCCGTCGCGCGCCGCAATCCCTTATTGATGGCGTGCGACTGGCCCCTGTCCTTCTCGCTCTCCCAGTAGGAGAGCTGACCCTCGTAGCGCCGGATGACTTCGAGCGTGCCGTCACGGCTCGCGCCGTCGATGACTATGTATTCAAGCTCCGCGTAGTCTTGCGACAGGACGGACTTCAACGTCTCTTCCAGGTATTGTCCCTGATTGTAAGAGGGCGTCACGACGCTGATGCGGGGAAGGCTCATGTGGCAGCAGATAAGAAAGATTGTGTCTCGTCAAAGCGCGGCACAGCCTCCACGTCTTCGATCATGTAGAGAGGAACCCGGCCATAAAACGAGGCCCACATCGTGTAGGTGCTCGGCGGGCCAAGCAGGAGGTCGCAGCGCGCGAATGAATACATGTCCTCGATCAAGTGATCGTTGCCGAAGGTGAAATTAAAGCCCGCGAAGTCCGCTTCGCTCTGCCTGACGTTGGAACAGATCAGGAACCCGACCCTTTTGTCTGGGTAGAGACCCGCGACCCGCTTCATCACATCGACGTACTCCCTGATCTCATAGAAATATTTCCCGTCGAGGAATCGCTTGTAGTCCCCATGACGAATGTGTACGCCGACAAGCAGGTCGCAGCCCTCGCGCGCTCTCCTGATCAAAGCATCGACATTATGCTGGAAGACTTCGAGCGGCTCAAAGTAGGCCCGCAGAGCGTCGGCGTGCCGCGTGAAATTTGTGCGGTCACGAAATTGCCAGCCCTGCACGAAAAGAATGCCCGGACGCCGCGCGGCTTCCAGGAATTCCGGCCCGTCGAGACGAACCTCTTCGTCCTCCCAGTCGATCGCCATCGCCCTCAATGGCCCGGCCTTGATGCCGCTCCTGATCAGTATGCGCGCCAGGTAATAGTTGAATGAATAGAAGAGCTTTCGCGCCCGCATGTTTCCGCGAAAGAGAGACGCGCGCGGCGGGTAGCGACAAAAGAAGTCGCGCCGCGTCGTCTCGAAATACTGCGCGTACTCATCGAAAGCGGGATTACTGAGCTTCAGCTTATGCTCGATAGCGCAGGCGACGAAGTTACTGAAAAGGAAGAGACTGTTTCCCAATTGACCGGGCTTACCTACGATCGTAATCATTCAAGTCCTATCGCTACGTGCCGCTCTGGTGAATCGCGTAGAGGTCGCCGAAATTTCCCTGCCGTGCGAGCTCCGGCAAAATCTTTGCCGACATCAACGCGCCCGTGGCGTGGCTTTCCAGGACGAATTCGAGATTCTCGCCCAGGCAGTAGTTATAAAGATAGCCCTCGGAAATCTTGTCGAGCCGCGCGACGCATCTCTCCGCTTCGTCCATCAACTCCGGCGTGAACTCGAAAGAGAGATAGGGCACGGCGCTGTTGAGACCGGCCAGCACTTCTGCCTCGTAGCCCTCGACATCTATCTTGATGAATTTCGGCAACCCGTATTTGACTATCAACTGATCCAGAGTTTTTACTTCAACCGTCACCGCGCGCTCCCAGTTGCTGCCCTTGAAGCGGGCTTTGCCGACCGCTTCGATAAATCTCGCAGACATCGAAGAGATGGTGTGCGAATCGCTCTCGCGCAAGACGGCCTCGCCCTCTCGCTCGCCGAGCGCGAGTTGTTCGATCGAGACGTTCTTGCTGAACTTAAAACGCGAGCGCAGGTGACGAACGCACTGGGCCTGCGGCTCGATGGCGACGACCTGTCGGCACAATTGCGAAAAGATTTGAGCGCGCTGCCCGACGTTCGCGCCGACATCGAACACCAAATCGTCACGACCGATCAGGGTCGCGTAAAAGGCTTTCTGCGACGCTTCTCTGAGCCCGCCCCACTCCCGATGGCGAAAGCGGTAATCGTTGATCTTGTAATAAAGCCCGGCCTTGAGCAGGGCCTCTTTCAAACTCTCTTTGAGCATACGCTGATTGCTGTAGAGACTATTGCCGCTCATAGAGCGCGTCGAATTCCTGTAGCCCGCGAGCGGCGCGATACGTGACCACGATGTCGGCCAGCCGGAAGGAGTGCGCCCTCAAGAACTGATCCACCTCGTAATACTGGCAGGCGTTTTTATACATCTCATGATTATTCATCTCGGTGAGGACGAAGCTGGTTCGCTTCAGCGTCTCCACACCTCCCTTCAGGACATCCAGCTCCGTCCCCTGCGTATCGAGCTTGATTAACAGCACGCTCTCCTGATCTTTGAACTCGTCATCGAGCGTGGAGATGCGCACGTCTTCCGCCGCTTCCTCCGCGAGCCAGCCCTGAAAGACGGCTGGTTGTTTGCCGATCTCCGCGAGGTTCAATTCGTTGATCGAAGACGAGACGTTATTGGAGGTGACGTGCAGGCGCGCCTGCCCGCGCGAGTTTCCCAGGGCCATGTGCAGAACGTGAATCCTACGCTCTCGCGCTTCGACCTCTTTCAACTGCGGGATCATGCGGCTGTTCGGCTCGATGCAATAGATTTCGAGGTCTTTGAACTGTTCGGCGAAATAGAGCGATGTTCCGCCGTCAAAGCCGCCGACATCGATGATGATCGAGCGCCCTGTCGCCAGTCCCCTGTTTTTGATGTGCCTGATCGCCCTGTAGAGGTGCTCCGTGCTCCCCGTGAAGAACCTGTCCTTGACGTAATGATAAAGCCTCGTATCGGGCTTGAACGGGAACAGGTACAGACCGATAACCTTGCTCAGGATGTTCTTATACATACTTAAAGCATTTTGGATTTTGGATTAACGATTCGTCCCGTTGAATTTTGGAAGCAAGGCTTTCAAGCTCCGCAGCTCGCCAATCCAAAATCTAAAATCCAAAATGGTTACTGCGCTGTGTCCTCGAACCAGTTGATTGTGCGGCGCAGGCCGTCTTCGAGCGAGGTCTGCGCGCGAAAGCCGAATTTTTCGTAGGCGCGCGTCACGTCCAGCCCGCGCCGTGGCTGTCCGTTGGGCCGCTCGGTTTGCCAGCGTATTTCGCCCTCAAATTTCGTCAGGCGTGCGATCAACTCGACGAGGTCTCTGATCATGATCTCGCGGCCCGTGCCGATATTGACCGGCGCGGCCTCGTCGTACATCTCTGCGGCGCGAAGGATTCCGTCGGCGCAGTCCTCGACGTAGAGAAACTCGCGCGAGACATCGCCCGAGCCCCAGACATCTATGTGGGCGCGCCCTTCGCGCCGCGCCTCAATGCACTTGCGAATCAGGGCCGGGATGACGTGCGAGGTCTCAAGATCGAAGTTGTCGAATGGGCCGTAGAGGTTTGCCGGAAGCAGGTAGATGCTGTTGAAGCCGTACTGCTCTCGGTACGATTGCGACTGCACGAGCATCATCTTCTTCGCCAGACCGTAGGGCGCGTTGGTCTCTTCCGGGTAGCCGTTCCAAATGTCGTCTTCCTTGAAGGGCACGGGCGTGAATTTCGGATAGGCGCAGACCGTCCCGAGCGCGACGAATTTCTTCACCGAGCGCAGGCGCGACTGCTCGATCAACTGCGTGCCCATCATCAGGTTTTCGTAGAAGAAGCGACCGGGGTTCT
The DNA here is from genome assembly GCA_036522655.1 of Pyrinomonadaceae bacterium. GTDB lineage: Bacteria > Acidobacteriota > Blastocatellia > Pyrinomonadales > Pyrinomonadaceae > DASQYE01. The sequence continues at coordinate 60,632 of DATDFK010000033.1, forward strand.
TCTGGTTGTAGCCGATGCCGCCGACAACCGCCGCCAGGTGAATGACCATCTCGGGCCTGGCTTCGTCCAGGAGGCGCGAGACATCCGCTTCCTTCACCAGGTTATAGTCGCGGCTTCGCGGCACGAACACGTCCGCGCCCCTGTCCTTGAGGCGTTGCACCAGATGGCGACCGAGAAAACCCGCGCCGCCCGTGACAGTGATTTTCTTGTAGGGGAACTCTGTAATGGAAGCGTCCATCTGATCTTTCTTGGTCAAGGCTATGGATTAGAGATCGTCGCGCGTAAAGGGAAAGCGCGCGGCCTGCGGCAGGGCGCGGCCCCCCGAGCCTTCGCTGCTTGCTCAAAATCTTACGCTTGGTTATGGTATCAGATTCGAGAAGTGTTGCGCGAGCGCGCTTTCTAATAGTGACTTTAACTTTGCCCGCCCGCCGCGAGCGCTGGCGGCCCCGACATCAAATTACACAGGACACGTCAACGCATGACCAAACGCGCATTAATCACAGGCATTACGGGGCAGGACGGCTCTTTTCTGACCGAGCTACTGCTGGAAAAGGGCTACGAGGTTTACGGCATTATCCGTCGCTCATCTTCATTCAACACAGACCGCATCGATCATCTCTATCAAGACCCGCACGAAAAGGGCACGCGCCTGCGCCTCGTCTACGGCGACCTCAACGACTCAAGCTCGCTCAACACCATCCTGCGCCAGACAGCGCCCGACGAGATTTATAACCTCGGCGCGCAATCGCACGTCCGCGTCAGCTTCGACGTGCCCGAGTACACGGGCGAGGTCACGGGCCTCGGCACAGTTCGTATCCTCGAAGCCATACGCGAGACGGGTATTCGCCCGAAGTTTTACCAGGCATCCTCGTCAGAGCTTTTCGGCAAAGTGTTGGAGACACCGCAAACCGAGCGCACGCCCTTCTACCCACGCTCGCCCTACGGCTGCGCCAAGGCTTACGCCTACTGGATTACGGTCAACTACAGAGAGTCTTACGACCTTTTCGCCTGCAACGGCATACTATTTAACCACGAATCGGAACGCCGTGGTGAGACCTTCGTCTCGCGCAAGATTACGCGCGCCGCGACACGCATCAAGATGGGATTGCAGGACAAGCTCTACCTGGGAAATCTGGATGCGCGCCGCGATTGGGGCTACGCGCGCGACTACGTGGAAGCGATGTGGCTGATGATGCAGGCAGAGGAGCCGGACGATTTCGTCATCGCTACGGGCGAGACCCATTCAATACGCGAATTTCTCGACGAGGCTTTCGGCTATCTAGACCTGGACTGGAACAAGTATGTGGAGATCGACCCGCGCTACTTTCGCCCGACCGAAGTTGATTTGCTTCTGGGCGACGCGACCAAAGCGCGCGAGGTGCTCGGCTGGACACCGAAGGTGGGCTTTAAGGAGTTGGTCAAGCTGATGACCGACAGCGACCTTGAGCTTGCGCGACAGGAACGCGACGTGCGCGCCGCACAGGGCGATGCATCCAAACGGGTTCGCTGGGGCGCTGTCTAAGACCTTATCAAATGATTTTGACGGGGCGACCGCCTTCGCGTATGGACTGCTCGGCGGCTTCGAGGAGGCGGACGACGCGCAGGCCCGCGTGGCCGTCCGTGAGCGGCTGGCGCTCTTCGCGGATGGAGTCCAGAAACTCTTTGCAGACGTAGCGCAGGGCTTCGGTCGAATCAAGCTTCGGAACCCACACATCGCCCGTGCGATAGCTGACGAGCGTGCGGTAGGCGTCCTCTTTGTCAGCATCCTCTTCGATACGGTTGGTCGTCACACCCTTGTCATAAATGCGTATCTTCTCTGTCGGCTCGATGTCGTCGTAGACGATCATCTTGCGGCTTCCGGCGATCAGTGTGCGGCGAATCTTGACGGGCGCGAGCCAGTTGAAATGGAAGTGCGCGATGAATTGATCGGGGAAACGGAACATGACGTAGGCGATGTTCTCAACGCCCGGCTCGATGTGACAACTCCCCGTCGCGGTGACGGCTTCCGGCTCTCGACCGATGATGTAGTCCATGATCGAAAGGTCGTGCGGCGCTAAATCCCAGACGACGTTGATGTCGCGCTGGAAGAGCCCGAGGTTGATACGCACCGAATCGAAGTAGAGCAGATCGCCAAGCTCGCCGCTCTGCACAATCTCTTTCACCTTACGCACCGCCCCCGTGTAGATGAAGGTGTGGTCTACCATCAGGGTCAGGCCCTTGCGCTCGGCCAGCTCGATCAACTGCTCTGCCTCGCGTACGTTCGAGGTGAAGGGTTTTTCGATGAGGACGTGCTTGCCAGCTTCGAGCGCCGCCTGCGCGAAACGAAAGTGAGTCGCGACAGGGGTGGCGATGACGACCGCGTCCAGGTGCGGGTCATTGAAGAGTTGTCGGCAGTCGCGCGTCGTCCTTGCGGCAGGATACCGGCGTCCGACCGTGTCCAGGCGCTTCATATCGAGGTCGGACATCCAGACAAGCTGCGCCGCCTCGTTCTCCGCGAAGTTGCGCAACAGGTTCGGCCCCCAGTAGCCGCAACCGATCACCCCGACTGTTACAGGTGCTCTCATAATTTAAAGCAAGGATGAAGGATGAAGGCGGAAGGATGAAAAGAATGCTTCCGCGTCTTGAAAGCTTTACTTCATCCTTCCGCCTTCATCCTTTCTCAATTCGCCACAGCAGAGCGGCTTGCGAACGCTTGTTGAATCGCGTCGGCGACGCGCATAAGTTGTTCGTCGCGCAGTTCCGGGTACATCGGAAGCGAAAGGACGCGCGCGGCCTGCCGTTCGGCTTCGGGGAAATCACCGGGCTTGTAGGGAAGCGCGGCGTAAGCCCGTTGCAGATGCACTGGGATGGGATAGTGTATGCCCGTCTGCACGCCCGCCGCGCTCAGGGTTTGTTGCAGAGAGTCGCGCGCCTCCGCCTGCACGACGTAAAGGTGATAGACGTGGCGCGCATACTCCATCTCTCGCGGCAGCGTGAGCGGCGTCCCTCGCAGCAATTCATCATAGCGCGCGGCGTGCGCGCGGCGTAGATCATTCCAGCGATCAAGATGCCTGAGCTTTACATTGAGCACCGCGCCCTGTATGCCTTCGAGCCGAAAGTTGTAGCCGATGAGCTCGTGATGATATTTGCGCTCTGAGCCGTGGTCGCGCAGCATCCTGACCATGCGCGCGACCTCCGCGTCGTTGGTTGTGACCGCTCCGCCCTCGCCATACGCGCCCAGGTTCTTACCCGGATAAAAACTGAAGCACCCCGCGCGAGCGAGCGCGCCGACGCGACGACCACGATAGAGGCTGCCATGCGCCTGCGCCGCGTCTTCGATCACGACGAGATTATGGCGCGCGGCAATCTCTGAGATGGGCCCAAGATCGGCCGCCTGACCGTAGAGGTGTACGGGGATGACGGCGCGCGTGCGCTCCGTGATGGCCGCCTCGATCTTCGTCGCATCAATCGTGTAAGAGACCGCATCGGCATCAACGAAGACGGGCGTGGCCCCGGCGGTTGAGACGGCCTCGGCGGTCGCGAAGAAGGTGTTGGCCGGAACGATAACCTCGTCGCCAGCGCCTATGCCGCAAGCCATGAGGGCCAGTTGAATAGCCGCCGTACCGCTATTGACCCCGACACAATAGCGCGCGCCCGTGTACTCTGCGAAGGCCGCTTCAAACGCTTCGACCTCGCGCCCGAGCACGAAGCCTGCGCTCTCAACGACGCGCCCGATGGCTGCGTCCACCTCCGCCTTGATCTCCCTGTACTGGGCATGTAAGTCGACAAAAGGAACCATGAAAGTAAGGATGAAGGATGAAGGATGAAGGATGAATCGGTTGAGTCCATCAGTTGTTGAACGACTCAAACGATCTTCCCTTCATCCTTCATCCTTCCGCCTTCATCCTTTCTTATAATCTTCGCGGGATTACCGGCGACGGTTGCGCCGGGGGGCACGTCCCTTGTGACGACGGCTCCGGCCCCGACGATGGCGCGCGTGCCGATGCGCAAGCCTCCGAGAATGGTGGCGCCCGTGCCGATCGATGCTCCGCGCTCGACCCGCGTGGGCTCAACCTGCCAATCGGAGTCCGTTTGCAGGGAGCCTTCGGGGGTGGTGGCGCGCGGGTATTTGTCGTTGATGAATTGGACGCCGTGGCCGATGAAGACCTCGTCTTCAATAGTCACGCCTTCGCAGATAAAGGTGTGGCTGGAGATTTTGCAGTGGCGACCGATGCGTGCGCCCTTTTGAATCTCGACGAAGGAGCCGACCTTCGAGCCGTCGCCGATCTCGCAGCCGTAGAGATTGACGAAGTTGTAGATTGCCACATCACGCCCGAGCACAACGTCGGGCGCGATGACGCAATACTGGCCGCGCATCAACTAGACCCGCGCGCGTCGGCAGCGCCCGTCCCGTCGTCCAGCCCATCATCATCCGTCGTGTAGTAGCTTGAGTAGTAACCGGCGTAGTAATACTCCTGCGTCTCAAGCTTCACGTTGTTGATGACGACGCCGAAGATGTTCGCGCCGACATCGAGCAGTTGCTGTTTGGCGCGGCGCACGACGGCGCGCGACGAGCGCCCGCCATGCACGACGAGCATCACGCCGTCCACCATCGTCGAAAGAATCGAGGCATCCGTAAAGGAGATGCAGGGCGGCGAGTCTATGACGACATGCGTGAAGCGCTCGCCAAGCTCGCTTAAGAGCTTGCGCATCTCGTTTGAGCCGAGCAGCTCCGCCGGGTTGGGCGGAACGGGGCCGGAGGTCAGAATCTTCAGATTCGGGAGCGGCCCGTAGGTCTGCAACAGGGAGTCCAGGTCTGTCTCGCCCGACAAGTAGTTGGTGATGCCGCGCACGTTCGGCACGTTGAAGTGCGAATGCAGACGCGGACGCCTCAGATCGCAATCCACGACCAGGACTTCGACGCCCGTGTGGGCCAACATGATGCTGGTGTTAACGGCGGTCGTCGTCTTGCCTTCGGAGGGCTGGCTCGATGTTACCAGGATAGTCTTCGGCGGCTGCCCGGCGGAGGACAACAGCAGAGAGGTACGCAAGTGCCTGTACGCTTCCGCGATCGGCGAGCGCGTATCGTTGATCAAGGAAAGCGCCGTGCTCTCCTTGTCATAACCTTCGGCGGGAGCGCCTCCGCCCGTGCCGATCATCTTCAGCCGCAGCCGCGACTCGTTGCGCAGCGCCGGGATAACAGCCAGCGCGGGCAGATGTATGTAACGATCGATGTCGTTGACGTTCTTCAGCGTGTCGTCGAGGTAGTGCAGCAGGAAGGCCAGACCGACACCGGCGGCCAGAGAGAGCACCAGCGCGAGAAAGATATTGCGCGTGCGCTGTGGGCCGATGGGAGCGCCGGGAACGCGCGCGAGGGTCGCGACGCTGACATTATTGGGCCGGTCGTTGCGGGTAATCTGTAACTCGCGCTGGCGTTGCAGCAGCGTATTGAGAATCTGCTTGTTAGTCTCAAGCTCCTGCCGGATGGCTGCGAGCGCGATCAAGTCCTGATTCTGCTGGGAAGTGACGGCGCGTTGCGCATTGTAGGCTTGCCGCAGCATATTCTCGCGGGCCAGCGCCGACTCGTAGCGCGATTTCATGGCCGTCACAACTTCGCGCGGAGAGTCGCGCAGGGCTTCCTCAAGCTGGCTGATCTGCTTCTCGACCCGCTTGACTTCGGGCCATTCGGGCGTGTAGGTCACGAGCAACTCGTCGCGCTTCGTGATCAACAGATCGAGGCGGGCTCGAAGCTCCTGCGTGCGCTTATTCTCCAGAACTTCCGGTATCGAGTTGGAGTCGGTCTCCTTGGACGCCGCATCGTAGAGCGACTTGAGATTCTTGGTAGTATTTTCCGCGTCGAGCAGTTGCGAGCTCAAGGTCGCCAGTCGTTGACCTTCGAGGTCTGCCTTGGGGTCTATCGCCTGCGGAAGATTGTGCTGCTTCGCGTAGTTATACTGCTCTTCGGATGAACGCTTGATCTTGAGCTGGAGGTCTGCGATCTCTCTTGAGAGCAGCTCGTTGGCGTTCTGCGAGCCCTTGGTCTGGCGCACCAGATTGTTGAGAACGAAAACGTCCCCCATCGTGTTGACGATCTTCTGCGCCAGCACGGGGTCTGTGTGCGTGTAGTGAAGGTCGACGAGGTTGGTTCCGGGGCGCGGGTCAACTCTTAGATTGGCCGCGATGGTGTCCTCGTAAGGCTCCAGCTGCGCGATCTCTTCGGGCGTGAGCTGTTGACCTTCGACGTGATCGGGGCCGACGACCTCGATGCGCTGAGTGGTTACGGGCGTGCTCGGCGGCTTCTCGCGCGAGAAGATGCGGCGCAGCGAGGCGTAAATACTGGTCTGCGCCTGCGCGTCGAAAAACGCCGGGTTGTGCTGCAAGTCTAGGGTCAGAACTACCTGGCGCGAGAGGGTCGGGTTCTTGAGCAGCTCAAGCTGCGTCTGCCAGAACTTCGGGTCACTGTCGGCGTTGATGATGACGCCGCCGCCGGTTTGCAGAATGCTGCGCTGCGGCTGCTCGATTTGAATCGTCATCGCCGCCTCGTAGATGGAGGGGAGGCGATACTGCTGAATCGTAACCAGCGAAGTGATGACGACGATGAGGCTCAGAATCAGCCACTTGCGCTTGAGGACGACGGCCACGTAGTCGCGCAGGTTAACGGAGTCAGCCGCCGACACTCCGTAGGATTTCGGCGTCGCGACGTTACGCAGGGGGCGATCGAGAGTCTGTTCCCCGAGCGAGAGGGGGAGCAGGCGATTATCTTCAGAAATCATAACTTTTAGACCTTACATTAAAGAGTACGGGAAACCGAGGGGCTCCGGCGACAGAGCATCATACCAAAGATGGGAGTTTAGACAAGCCCTCGGAGGCATCCGGCCCAATCAAACTGCGGTCACGGACGCGTCGGGCGCAGTGGCGAAATCCCTCAGCGAATCCTGCCACGGAGGCAGCGGGTCGAGACCGATCGCCTCTGAGATGAGACATTTCAAGCGAGAGTTGCGCGGGCGCGGCGCAGGCCGCTCGATCGAATCCATACTGATACTCTCTATCTCGGCCTCGCACCCGGCGAAGGCCAGAGCCGCGCGCGTAAACTCTTCGTAGCTGGCCCCCTCACCGCTATTGACGACGTGATAGACGCCCGGCAGATCAAGCTCGGCCAGCCGCCGCAAACGCTTCGCCAGGTCTTTCGCGTAAGTCGGCGTCCCGTATGCATCGCGGATTGCCCTTAGACGCGTGCCCCGGCGGGCCAGTTCGATGACCTGACTGAGAAAATTCGGCCCGCCCGCGCCGAATATCCAGCCCGTGCGGATGACTATGGTGCGCGCGTTTGCCGTTTGGGCGCGCCGCTCGCCCTCAAGCTTGGCCTCGCCGTAGACGCTGATCGGATGCGGGTCGTCCCGCTGCGTGTAGAAGCCGTCCTTCGCGCCGTCGAAGACGTAATCGGTGGAGATGGTGACGAGCGACGCGCCCACGCGGCGGCCCTCTGCGGCGAGAATGCGCGGCCCCTCGGCGTTCACGCTGTAAGCGCGCGCGACGTCCCCCTCGCAGCCGTCCACATTCGTCCATGCCGCGCAATTGAAGACGACCTCTGGCCGCTCAGCCTCGAAGGCCGCGCGCACCCAGGCTTCGTCCGTAATATCAAGGGTCTGGTGCGTGTAGGCCGCGACCCTATCGCCGAGGGACGCGCAATAATCGGTGACGGCGCGACCGACCATCCCACCCGCTCCTGTCACCAATGCTCTCAACGAAGTGATTTGACCTCCCGCCCCCTCTCAGAAATGCCCGGAGTATAGGAACGCGCCGGAGAGAGTGTCAAGAAAACGCTCGAAACGGTAGAGGTTCAGTTTGTAGGCGGGGAATCTAACAGGGATGGACAGGATATAAAAACAGGAAGAAGGCACAGGGGCTGCAATCTCAAATGAGCAATCTCAAATCTCAAAATGCTCTTCTTGATCCTGTCTATCCCTGTTAATGCCTTATGAGGCCCAGAGCGTCCGCCGCGCCTGGGCGAACCTCTTGTGAACGGTTCCTGTCTCCTGTCAAATCTTTTAGCGCAAATTCTCAGCCCTCAGGGGCTCTTCTTTTAGAAACAGCCGCTTGTTTCTCTGCCAACGAAACTGTATTAGCCGACAATCAACCCTGGAAACCCTTATGAAGGAGGCCCCTCTAAATGACCAGCTTAAGATTGACGCTTCAACTCGTCGCCCTACTTGCCCTCGTCGCTCTCGGCGCAACGCTTGCGCAGGCCCAGTCGGCCCGCACCTTTATTTCAGCCGTCGGCGACGACGTTAACCCTTGCAGCCGCACCGCGCCGTGCAAGACCTTCGCCGGTACAATCTCGAAGACGAACCAGAACGGCGATATGATCGTCCTCGATCCGGGCAGCTTCGGAACCGTGACGCTTACCAAATCCGTCGGTATTGACGCGGGCGGGAATGTCGCGGTCATTGGCGCTGCCGCCACCACCGGCATTACCATCAACCTCAATCCCGCGCTCGGCAATACGGACGTGGTGCACACCGTACGGATACGCGGCATCAACATCCTGGGGGCGGGCAACAATGCCAAGACAGGAATCCGTGGCATCAACATCTCAAGCACCAACTTTACCGACATGAAAGTAATCTTAGAGGATGTCGTCATTGATGGTTTCCTCAATGAAGGCGTTCTTTTCTCGGCTGACGGCGGTGATCTGGTCGTCAGGGATTCCGTGATCAGAAACAACGACGGGGCTGGCATCAAGGTTGACAGCTCCGGCGCGAACCTCGTTCACGTCAATGTCAGCAACTCCTCTCTGGCGCTCAACAACGACGGCATCCTCTTCGAGGACAACGTGCGCGGGGCGATACAAAACAGCAACATCTCCAACAACGAGTCGAACGGAATCGTGGTGGCGAACGTCACGCAGGCGTCCGTCCTACAGGTTCAGCACACGCTGATCTCCGATAACAGGCTGGCGGGCGTCGTCGCGGGCGGGAACATCACCTACGGCACGGTGCAGCTCTCCGACTGCATGATTACCAACAACGCCACCGGCTTGCAGATCAACGCCAACGGTCTGATCAATTCCTGGGGCAACAACCAGCTCTCGTCAAACGGCGTGGACGGTACTTTCAGCGTCTCGACACTGACGCTCCAGTAGGAATTCTTCGCAAGGCTAAGGCTGCGGGCGGGCGCTCTCGCCAGCTCAAGAGACTTGAGCTGGCGAGAGCAAATTTTTATCGAGGAGAATCTCCCGCGCCGGAGGCTTTAAGTGTTCCGGCGCAAGGCTCTTTGGAGGGCGCGAAATTTTCTTACGCAAATTATCCTGCACGGAGCGTCCCCGGCCATTGACATTTTTATTTCGTAGGTATATTGTCCGTCCGCTTTTCAAAGAACATGCCGGATGGGCCCAGAACATCAGGCCAACGTTTTACGAATCGCTCTTGACCCTGACTACCTTACTTTAGACTGTTTCGCGCGCCCGTCATGGGCCCACCTCGTAGAAACGGCCGCTTGCTTAGCTGCTACTGAATGTAATAGCCCGACAATCAGTTAACCCTCTGTCTTTAAGGAGACTCCCAAAATGTCTAGATTACGATTTACAGTTCAACTCGTGGCTCTTTTTGCGTTCGTCGCCCTCGGCGCAACGCTTGCGCAGGCCCAGGCGACCCGCACGTGGGTATCAGGTGCTGGCTCCGATGCTAACCCTTGCAGCCGCACCGCTCCCTGCCAGACCTTTGCCGGTGCTTTCAGCAAAACCTTCATCAACGGTGAGATCGACGCCCTAGACCCGAGCGGCTTCGGCACGGTCACCATCTCCAAGTCTATAACCCTCGACGGCACAGGAACTTTTGCCTCTATCCTCGGCAGCGGCACGACTGGCGTGACGATTAATCTCACTTCCAGTCTCACCGACGACCCGCTCAGGATCGTGCGCCTGCGCGGCCTCTCGATTAACGGGACGGGCCCGAGCGGCACGGTCGGAACACGGACGGGCATTCGCGGCATCAACGTTTCGAGCGCGAATACCAGCCAGCCGAAGGTCGTGATTGAGGATAGCGTCATCGAAGGGTTCGCCAATGAAGGCATCCTGTTTGCTGCCAACGGCGGCAACCTGACGGTACACAACACCTACGTCAGGAACAACGGCACTGCCGGTATCCGTGTCGATAGCGCAGGCGCTAACACCGTCTTCGTCTCGGTCAGGGATTCTTACTCGAATCTCAACGCGCAGGAAGGCATACGCTTTGAAGACAACGTGCGTGGCACTGTCACGGAGTCCAATTTCTCCAACAACACGCTGAACGGCGTGGCGATGGTGGCGACGACCTCGGCCAGCGAGATAAACATTGACCTGAGCCAGATTTCCAACAACAAGCAGTTTGGCGTGGTCTCGGCGGGCGGGCTCGGCACGACTCGCCTGACCGGCAATGAGATCACCAACAACGTGACCAACGGCATCTCGATCACCAGCGGGTCGGTTTGCTCCAACACCAAAAATCACATCACGACTCCGACGCAGGCTCCGAACTGCACCTTCACTGATCAGTAAAAGCTGATCGTCACCTTTTCACGATTGCAGGCTGGCTTTACCGAGTTAAGCCAGCCTGCAATCGAAAGACTCTTGACCCCGATCACCTTACTTTAAGACTGTTTCGCGCGCCCCCGCGCGGGCTCTCGTGACGAAACAGCCGCAATCGTACCGCGACTTAATTTCACGGCCTCACGGCCAAACAAATACTCTAACCCCAAGGAGACTCCCAAAAATGACTAGACTAAGATTTACAGTTCAACTCGTGGCGGTTCTGGCCTTCGTCGCTCTCGGCGCAACGTTTGCTCAGGGACAGGCGAGCCGCACATGGGTATCCGGCGTCGGCGACGACATCAACCCTTGCAGCCGCACCGCACCGTGCAAGACTTTCGCGGGCGCGATCAGCAAGACGGCGATCAACGGCGAGATTGATGCCATGGATCCGGGCGGCTTCGGCGGCCTCACGATCACCAAATCACTGACCGTCGATGGAAACGGAACGCTGGCCGGGATTCTGGCCTCTGGACTGAGCGCCGCCATCACCGTCAACTTCAACCAGGACGACATTCACGACCCGCTCAAGACGGCGCGCATACGCAACCTGACGCTCAACGGCGGCGGCCTCTTCACCTGCCCCGACGCGACCGTGTCCTGCGGCGGCAGAACCGGCACGCGCGGCATCAACGTCTCGTCTTCAAGCCTCGGCCAGCCGAAGGTCACGATCGAAAACACGGTCATCTTCAGCTTCGTCAATGAAGGCATTCTCTTCGCCGCCAACGGCGGAGACCTCAACGTCAACAACAGCATCAGCCGTGACAACGGCACGGCCGGCATCCGCGTCGACAGCTTCGGCAACAACAAAGTCTTCGTCTCGGTAGATTACTCCCAGACGATCTTCAACGCGCAGGAAGGCATACGCTTTGAAGACAACGTGCGCGGCGCGATCACCAACAGCACCCTATCCAACAACACGCTCAACGGCGCGTCGGTCGTCGCCTCGACTCAGGCCAGCGAGATGAACATAGACCTCAGCCGTGTCTCCAATAACCGCCAGTTCGGCGTGGTCACATCGGGCGGGCTCAGCACCATCCGCCTGAGCGGAACCGAAGTCACCAACAACGTGACCAACGGTATCTCGGACGCTACGGGTTCAGTCTGCTCCAACACCAGAAACCACATCACGGCTCCGACGATGGCCCCCAACTGCGCCTTTACAGATCAGTAAAAACTGATCGTCACCCTTTTACCGGAAGCGGGGCTGTCTTCACTCGAAGGCGGCCCCGCTTTCGTCAAGCCTCACGCTCCCGCCCCGCCCCCGCGCCAATTTTCTTTGCCACATGGCATTCACTGATTGAACTGCCGCCCGTTTGCTGTTATTGTTCTATTAGCCTCGTGCTGCTCCTACCGAGTGAGAGCCAGATAATTAGTTGACCATTAACCCCTACTCCACATCTAAGGAAGCCCCAAAATGAACAAACTTACACTTCAACTTATAGCGATGCTGATGTGTGTCGCCTTCGGAACCTCGATTGCTCAGGCACAAGCGACCCGCACATGGGTATCGGGCACAGGCGACGACGCTAACCCTTGCAGCCGCACCGCACCGTGCAAGACTTTTGCAGGCGCGATCAGCAAGACGGCGATCAACGGCGAGATTGATGCCATGGATCCGGCTGGATTCGGCACTGTCACGATCACCAAATCCATGGCCCTCGATGGAACCGGAACATTTGCCGCGATTGCGTCCCCCATCGGCTCGGGCATCACCATCGTCTTTACAACCAACGACACTCAAGACCCGGTCAAATCCGTTCGCATACGCGGCCTCTCAATCACCGGCGGCGGCAGCAGCACCTGCGGCGGCTTATCATGCGGAACCAAGACCGGCATTCGCGGCATCTTCGTCTCGCCCTCCAGTCTCGGCCAGCCAAAGGTGATCGTGCAGGACACCGTGATTGACGGCTTCACCGGCGACGGCATTCTTTTCACTCCCAATGGCGGAGACCTCATCGTCAGTCATACGATAATTAGAAACAATGACGGCGCAGGCATCAAGCTGGACACCGGGGGCGCTAACCTCGTTCATGCCACGATTGATAATTCCATGCTGGTTCTTAACGGAGACGGCCTGCGCGTTGAAGACGCAGTGCGCGCGACCGTCAAAGACAGCTCGCTCTCGAACAATACTCAGAACGGGCTGGCGGCCATCAACCTCTCGGCCAGTTCGCAGACGCAGATATTGCATTCGATGATCGGCGAGAATCGTCAGAACGGGATTCAGGCCGGTGGCAATATCACGTTCGCGACCGTTCAGGTCGCCGAATCCATGATCGTCCATAACAACGTGGGCATCGCGTTCTCGAACGCCAACGGGCGCATCAATTCATGGGGTAATAACTACGTATCGCTAAACGGCACGGATGGAACTTTTTCGACAGGCGCAACTCCTTTGCCTCTGCGCTAAAAATTTGGCACACGGGGTCTTAATGCTCCCGCCAGCTTCACTCGGTTGAAGCTGGCGGGAGTCTCGTTTTCTAGAGGGCGAGATTTTGGCGAAGGCTGAGAGGGCGAAGCCCCTGCATGCTCACTCTTTCAAGGTCTCACTGCTTGACGGGGCAGACGGCTCTGACTAGACTGATATTTTTGACCTGACGACTAAATCCTTCGCCGCGCAAACTATAGCGAGCCAAAGGTCGGATGAAGGCCGACTCGGACAGACTACAAATCCAATCGGGCAATTAAGATTGAATGGACACGACCACCAGTAACTCAAGGGCGAATGCGCTCGGGCCGACAGCCTCCGCCGCGCCGACGCCGCCGCTCATCAACCCTACAGCCAACGCTTTGTCGCAAGGTTTGCCGGAAGAGCCCCTGATTACCATCAAGCCGAGCAAGGCTTGGGTCTCGATTGATTTTCGTGACCTCTGGGCCTATCGAGAGTTGCTCTACCTGCTGACGTGGCGCGAGCTTAAGGCGCGTTACAAGCAGACGATCATGGGTGTCGCTTGGGTGATCATGCAACCCCTGATGACGACCATCATCTTCACGCTCTTTTTCGGCAAGCTGGCGCAGGTTCCTTCGGACGGCATCCCCTACCCGGTCTTCGCCTACGCAGGTCTTTTGCTGTGGACGTTTTTCGCCAGCTCCGTCATCGGCAGCAGCCACAGCCTGATCGCCAACTCTCAACTGATTACTAAAATCTACTTTCCACGCATGATTATCCCAGGCGCGACCATCGGAGGCCGCCTGGTGGATTTCCTCGTGTCGTTCGTCATCCTCATCGGGATGATGGTCTATTACCGCGTTCCCTTCACATGGGCGCTGCTGCTGCTGCCCGCCATTCTCCTTCTGATCACACTGCTGGCCTTGGGCATTGGGCTGTGGATGGCGGCCTTAAACGTCAGGTACAGGGATGTCGGCGTGGGGCTTCCGGCCCTCATACAGTTCTGGTTTTTCGCCTCGCCGATTCTCTACCCGCTCAGCTTCGTGCCGGAAAGCTGGCGGCGGCTCTATCTACTGAACCCGATGGTGGGCATCATCGAGGGCTTTCGCGCGACGCTCTTCGGCCTGGACTTTAACGGCAAGGCGCTGGCCTATTCGATCGTCTTCACACTGGTCGTGCTGGTCTTTTCAGCCCTCTCTTTCCGGCGAATGGAGAGGAGTTTCGCCGACCTCGTTTGATCTCAAAGCCCATGCAACCAGTCATCAGAGTCGAGCATTTAAGCAAGCAATACCACATCGGCGAGTTGCGCGAGCGGGCAGCATCCCTGCGCGCAGCCCTGGGCGCAACCCTGAGCGCTCCCTTCAAGCGCCTGCGCCGCAACATGAACGCCGAGGCCGAGACCGTGTGGGCACTGAAGGACATCAGCTTCGAGGTTCAGCCGGGCGAAGTCCTCGGCGTGATCGGCTGCAACGGTGCGGGCAAGTCAACGCTCCTTAAGATTCTGTCGCGCATTACGGAGCCCACGAGCGGCCAGGTCGAGCTTTACGGGCGCATCGGAAGCATGCTCGAAGTCGGCACAGGGTTTCACCCGGAATTGACCGGGCGCGAGAACGTCTTCTTAAACGGCGCGATACTCGGCATGCGCCGGGCCGACATCGAGCGCAAGTTTGACGAGATCGTCGCCTTCGCCGAAGTCGAGCGCTTTATAGACACGCCGGTCAAACATTATTCGAGCGGCATGTACGTGCGCCTGGCCTTCTCCGTCGCCGCACACTTCGAGCCGGACATACTGGTCGTCGACGAGGTCTTATCGGTCGGCGACATGGCGTTTCAGCAGAAGTGCATTGACAAGATCAACGACATGAGAAACCGTATCAAGGCCATTATCCTTGTCTCTCATAACATGATCTCGGTGAGGGCCATCTGCTCAAGAGTGATGCTGCTGGCGGGCGGTCAAATCGTTGCCAACGGCGACACGGACACGGTCGTCCCGCTCTATGAAAAGCTGATGCTTGAAAGCCTCAGCCAGGACAGAGACCAGAATCATATAGAGAAGGGCCTGGGCCAGATAGAGGTCAATGCCGTCCGTCTCGTGGACGCGGAAGGCGTTGAGAAGCAGACCTTTGAGATTGGTGAGAGCCTCAGAGTAGTGATAGAGTACAACGCCGTCGAACGCGTGGAAGATGGGGTCGCGTATGCTGCGATCAGGCGTCCAGACGGCTTTATCTGCATGGGCACAAGCACCAAACTCGAAGGGCTCGCGCTCCCCGAACTGGATGGGCCCGGCATCATCGAAATGGAGATACCCGAGCTACTGGTGCTGCCCGGCTACTACACGATGGATGTCAGCTTCTACGATCAGAACTTCGAGTATCGCACCTATATACTGGGCCGGAAAAGGGTCGAGCTTCAGATCAGCTCGCCCGAACAGTCGCTCGACGAAAAGTATGGCGTTTTTTACCAGAAGCAGAACTGGCGGCTGGTCAGTAGTAATGGACGTGGACAGGCAGAGAGCTAATTAGTGCAAAGCAGGTCAGTACCGCCTGCGGTACTGACCTGCACAAACGAAGGTGAAAGGCAATAAGCATGGAGTCTCCACAGGATAAGCAGTATGGGCTCAGACCCGGCGCGGAAGAGTTTCCGCTGATGGTCGTTATGTCCATCATTTATCCATGCAATTTCGGCTGCCCGATGTGCCCCTACACGGACGGCAACTCCGAGATTAGACAATTCTATCGCGAGCGCCACGGCGACCTGTTCCCCGTCAAGCTCTGGAACTCAATCGCCGACGAGTGCGGGCAGTATGACGCATGGATGCGCTGCACGGGCGGCGGTGAGCCGATGCTGCACCCGCAGATGGTCGAGATGATCGAGTACGCGAAAGCGCGCGGCGCTCGCATCTGGCTCAATACCAACGGCAGCATGTTCGGCCCATCCGCGAGCCACCGCGAAAAGCTTGAGCGCATCATTCGCGCCAAGATCGACCTCATAGAGTTTTCGATGGATGCCGGTGATGCTGAGACTTATGCTGTGCTGCGTCCGCCGCGCGGGGGCTTGGCCAAGCCCGCCGAGGAATGGTGGTCGCGGCAGGTCGGCAATGTTCGCGCTGCGCTTGAGCTGCGTAAGCAGATGGTCGCGCCGACGCGCGTGGTCGTCTCCGTCATCCGCCAGGAAGCCATCGAGGGCAAGCTCGAAGAGGCCATCGATTTCTGGCTGCATGACGTGGGCGTGGACGAAGTCATCACGCGCAAGTTTCTCACCTGGGACGACAATACGACGATTCCGCCGGGCAAGGCTCTGGACAAGCATCTCTACGCGAGCCTGACGACGGAGAAGAAGCAGCCCTGCGTCTGGCCCTTTGAGCGACTGAACGTGGACACGCTCGGGCGCATCGCGCTCTGCGGTCAGGACATCTCCTTTCGCACGGCGGAAATCTTTCCCAACGCCAACGACAAATCCATACGCGACATCTGGCAGGGCGACGTGTTCAACTGGTATCGCCGCATGCACCTCGACGGGCGCGGCGCGGAATGCTTTCCCTGCCGGGGCTGCTCCGCCTGGTTCGCGGGCATACGCGATTGGGAGCACGGCTGGCTGAAGGTCTTGAAGAACTCGGGCGATCATCTCAAGCAGGTGATGAGCGAAGATTTGGGCATGGAAGTGGAGATTTATACGCCGGAGGCTTCGGCCACCATCGTGTCCAGATGATAAAGGGGCAAACAATTGTCCTCAGCCCGCTTGAGCGCCGTCACATGGAAGAGACGCGGCGCTGGGCCAACGACCCTGAGTTGATGCGCCTGCTCGATCGCGCCCGCCCCGTCTCCGATGTCGAGCACGAGCGCTGGTTCGCCGCGCTGCATGACAAGAGCGACTGCGCCTACTTCGCCATCGAGACCATAGAGGACGCGCGCCACATCGGCAACATCTGGCTCTGGAACATAGACGCGCGCCATCGTCGCGCAGAGCTTCGCATCCTGATCGGAAGCCCCGGCGATCACGGGCGCGGAGCAGGAACCGAAGCCATCCGGCTGCTGTGCGAATACGCCTTCGAGCGTTTGAATCTGCATAAGATTTACGCTTACGTGCTCGGCATCAACGAGCGCGCGCGTCGGGCGTTCGAGCGTGCCGGGTTCACTCTCGAAGGAACGCTGCGCGAGGATCGCTGGGTGGGTGACGCTTACACGGACGTTTACCTTCTGGGAAAGCTGAGATGAAGCTCAAGACTGTCTCTGTCATTTACGATGGACGCTGCGGATTCTGTATTCGCGCGCTCGACGTTGTTCGCCGTCTCGACGCCTACGGCAAGCTCAGCTTTTACGATGCCCACGACCCGCGAACCTTCGAGCGCTTTCCCGTACTTGACGGAGCGGACGTGGACGACGCGATGTATGCTGTGGCCGAAGGCGAAGCGCCCTATCGCGGATTCTTCGCCTTTCGCCGTTTGTTGTGGACGAGCCCTTTGATGTGGGCGCTCATGCCGCTCTTCTATGTTCCTGGCGCGAGCCTTGTGGGCCCACGCGTTTACAGTTGGGTGGCGCGCAATCGCTCGCGCTTCGGCTGCGGCTCGGAGGTCTGCGCGCTTCCCGAAGCCAACGGGCGCGGCAGATGAATCACCAGCTTATCCAGCTTTAGGTCAGTGCGCTTGTGAACTCGATTATCGCCATTCAGGATTTCCTCCATCCGCAAATCAGCGTCCATACTCAGGCCCTCTTTCGTATGGCTTATGGCGTGCTGTTGCTGGGGACGCTCGCGTGGACGCTCCCGCAGTGGCGGCGTTTTTTCATGAGCGAGCGCTGGGGCGGCTACGCGCGCTCCTCGCGCGATGTCGACTTTATTCAAAACCCTTACGTCTCGCCCCTGATCTGCGTCCTCTGGTTCGCGTGCGCGGCGCTCATCACCCTGGGCTGGTGGACGATTTGGGCGGCGCTGATCAATCTGCTCCTGTGTCGTTACTTTTTCGTGCGCATGCGTTGGCGAGGCGTGCTGCGCGGGATGGGCGCGCCGGGTTTCATGTCCTACTGGATGGCGGCGGCCGTCTTTCTGCTCGAACTCACGCGCAGCCATGTGCCCGCGCATCATCAGCTGGCGCTGCTGGTCTTGCAGGTTGACTTCGCCTTCATCATGCTCTCGGCGGGGTTGTATAAGCTGACGGCAGGCTATGCGCGCAATCACGGAATGGAAGGCGGGATGGTCAACCCGGAGTGGGGTTACTGGTGGCGCTTCTTCGCAAGGCGCTCGCCCCATCACCTGGTCTTCAAAGTTCTCAATCAGCTTGCGTGGTCAACCGAAGTGGTCGCGGGCATCCTGATGCTCATTCCGCCGACGCGCTTCATCGGCGGTATGCTCATCCTCTTGAGCTTCATCTTCATCGCCACACAGATCAGGCTGGGGCTACTGTGCGAGATGGTGATCGTCTGCTGCGTGCTCTTTTTTCATCCGGGAAGTTTGGGCGACCAGTTGGCGAATATGATCGTGCCCGCGGGGAGCGCCCTCGTCAACACTACGGGGGCCGTTGCGCCCGCGCCCGCTTTCATCAACGTGCTGCTGGGCCTCTTTCTCCGGGGCTATCTGATTCTCCTGCCGTTCGCGCACGCGGGGCTCTTCTATAACTTCTACGGGCGGCGCAGGCTGCCCGCGCCCTTGCAGCGCGCGCTGGAGTTTTACACCAACTTTTTCGGCATTATTATCTGGCGCGTCTTCTCCGTGGATGTCGTCAATTTCTTCATACTCATTCACAGGCGGCCCCGTGTGCGTGAGGGCAATGAAGAGCGCACGCTCCTGACGCGCTATGGTCTGACGAACGGGCTGCGCTACGCGCACGTCGGCGAATCAATCACGGTGACGAGCCTGTTCACGACGCTCAAGTATTATCCGAGCGACAACGAGTTGTTCCGCGAGCGCCTTCTGCGTTACGCCCGCACCGTGCCATGTCCGGCGGACTGCGTGCTGGATTTCGAGTACGTGAGCGTGCGCAAGGCCGAAGATCGTTTCGAGTATTTGACGGTCGCGGAGTACGAGGTTGACCCCTTGGCCGGGAGCATCAAAGAACGCATTATTAACGAGAGCGTCTCGGTACGTGCGGCGCACGCTGCCTCGCCCGTGTTCGCGGGCGCGCGGCCCGGCAGCTACGCTCCGTCGTGAGTGCTTAAAAGGCGACGGCGCTCGTCTGTGAGTTTGTCATTAATTTGAAGAGACTGCTGTTGAATCTTAATTAAGCCCTGAAGCTAATCAATCATCCTGATCGCGGAATTTTTCGTCTATGTCGCAAGTCCAATCCGAATTAATAGTTTCCGAGGAGATAGTTGACGCCATTGTGCGTTCCGAGCAGCAGTTCTGTCTGGAGATACGCAAGTGCGACCCGCGCGAGGCCATAGATAATTTGGTCAACGGCTACAAGGGAGCTTACTTTCACATCGAGCCGTTCTTAGGCTCATACAACGCGCCCAAGATTCTTGAGATCGGCAGCGGCAACGGGTTCGGGCTCTGCTACCTGCTCAAGCAAGGCCTCGAAGTCGTCGGCATAGAGCCGGGCGAGCTTTCCTTCGACGGTCGCTTTCAGAGAGCGATCAATCTGCTTGAGCTGAACGGAATCAAACCGGCCACGTCGCGCCTGCTCAACGCCTTCGCCGAAAAGCTGCCCTTTGAAGACAACACCTTCGACATAGTGTTCAGCGTCGCCGTCCTCGAACACGTCAAGGACGTTGAGCGCAGCATGCGAGAGGCGCTGCGCGTCGTGAAACCCGACGGGCTCGTGATTATGAACGTGCCGAACTACAACTCTTTCCGCGAAGGTCATTACAATATCCTCTGGCTCCCTTATCTCCTGGCGCGCAAACGCCTGGCCAAGTGGTACGTGCGAAATATTTTTCGCCGCCCGGATTATTATATTGACGAGTTGAACTTCACCACGCCCGGGCATTTCAGGAAGATGGCAGAGACGCTGCCGGAGTGTCGCGAGATGCAGATATACCGTCTTTGCGACCCGCCGTTCGCAGGGCTCTCGGGCCGCTACTATATGCGCGGGCTCGCGCTTTTGATGAACGGCGATGCGGAGCATAAGCACTTCACGGCGCGCGAGATCAGTATCTATCGCGGGATACGCACGCTGCGCGGCCGCGTTCGTTATGGTCTTCACCTTGCGGGAAAGCGCCTCAGCTTTTCCTTGATGGGCCTCTCGTTGAAGCTGCTGAGCGCGCTCGGGCTCTCGCCCGTCTTCAACGTCGTCTGTACCAAGCGAGTGGCGTCGCCGGATGCGACCACAGCCGAATAGAGGTAGGATGTTCCGGCCCTGTTGAGGGCGCTTGAGCGGAAAGTTTGAGAGAGTAGCGGAAATTATGTGTGGTATTGCCGGTGTTTTTGGAAGACGCGAGGACGAGACGGTCAATCGCATGACGGCTGCGCTCCTGCACAGGGGGCCGGACGACGGCTTTCTCGTCGGGGGCGAAGATTTCTCGCTCGGCGCGCGGCGCTTGTCCATCGTCGGCATCGCGGACGGACGCCAGCCACTATCGAACGAGACGGGAACGGTCTGGGCGGCGCAGAACGGAGAGCTTTACAACTACCCGCAGGTGCGGAAGGAACTGCTGGCGAGCGGCCATCATCTTCACACACACTGCGACACGGAGATTCTGCCGCATCTTTATGAAGATTACGGCACGCGGATGGTCGAGCACATTGACGGCATGTTTGCCGTCGCCCTCTGGGACGCGACCAATCGTGTCGGGTTGCTCGCGCGCGACCGTATGGGCAAGAAGCCGCTCTACTATTATCGTCAGAATGATGCGCTCTATTTCGCTTCCGAGATCAAGTCGCTGCTTCGCGTGCCCGGCTTCGAGCGCCGCATAAACTACGAAGCCCTTCATCACTTCCTGAGCTTCAAGCATGTGCCCGCGCCGCTTTCGATCTTTGAAGGCATCAGCATTCTTCCTCCGGCGCACATGCTCGTCTACAGGCCCGGCGCTGGATTGGAGATTCGCCGCTACTGGGATGTGGACTTTTCGGCGACGGGCGAGATGGCCGATTGGCCCGAAGAGGAGTTGGTCGAGCATCTGCTCGCGCTGCTGCGGCGGGGCGTCGAGCGGCGTTTGATGTCGGACGTGCCGATCGGCTTTTTCCTTTCGGGCGGGATTGATTCCAGTCTCTCCACGGCGCTCGCCGCGGAGATGTCGCCCGGGCGGATCAAGACTTTCACGCTCACCTACGCGAACGATTCCACGACCGAGGGCAAGGAGCAGGACAGACGCTGGGCGCGTTGGACTGCCGAGAAATACGCGACCGAGCATTACGAGGAGACAGTCGAGTTCTCGAATTTCCCCGAAAATCTGCGCCGCATCATAGCCTGTTTTGACGAGCCTTTTTCGGGAACAGTCTCGACCTATTTTCTCGCCGGTCTGATCGCGCAGCACGTCAAGGTCGCCGTCTCGGGCGACGGAGCCGACGAGCTATTCGGTAGTTATCTTTCACACCGGCTGGCCTTTCCCCTCTCGCGCTATGACGAGTACCTGCGCAACGGTGATGCGCGTCTGGTTCGTCCATTTGAGACGCAGCCGGATTTTCTGGCGCGCATGGCAGAGGCGGAAGACTGGCAATGGCGCTCGAAGCTCTTCGTGTACGGCGACGAGGAGAAGGCTTCACTCTATGCGCCGGACGTGGCGGAGAGGATGCAAGCCTACAGCTCGCGCGAGCGGCTGCGACGGGATTTCTCAAACCTGACGGCCACAGACCCGCTCAACCGTATTCTCGAAGCCGAGTGGCACACGATCTTCCCCGATCAGGTGCTGGCCTTCGTCGACCGTCTCTCGATGGCGCATTCTTTGGAGGTTCGCACCGCGTATCTGGACACGGATTTCGTCACCTTCATCACGGGCCTGCCCGGACGCTACAAGATCAGGGACGGCGAGACGAAGTACCTGCTCAAGCGCGCGGCGCTCAAGTATTTCCCCGACGAGATGGTCTTCCGAAAGAAGGAAGGCTTCATCATGCCCATTACGGAATGGCTGCTCGGAGATTTGGAAGACTACGTCCGCGAAACCCTGAGCGCTGAGCGCATGGGCCGCCACGCTCTGTTCAACCAGTCGAGAGTCAACGAGATGGTGGATGGTCTCTACAGTGCGGGCGGCGATTACAGAGAAGTCAACAAGGTATTCGCCCTTCTGGTCTTTCAGGAGTGGTACGACCTGTATATGAATTGAAGTAGCCCTCTTGCCGGTTGAGAGGCGTGTTGAAGACAGGAACGGGGACGGTGTTGATTGAAAAGGCTGTGATTCCCGCCGCAGGGTTGGGCTCGCGGATGCTGCCCATCACGAAGAGCATCCCGAAAGAGATGCTGCCCGCAGGCCGCAAGCCGATGATTCAGCTTGCTGTGGAAGAGGCGGTCGCTTCCGGCGTCAGGCGGGTGTGTATCGTCATCCGCGAGGGGAAAGAGATCATCAGGGACTACTTTTGTGCGCGTCAACCGAAGGAGCGCAAACGCGACGCGAGCATCGATGAGCTTGAGAAGCTCGGCGAAGAGTGCGAGCTGAGCTTCGTTTACCAGCATCGCCCGCTCGGGCTTGGCGACGCGCTTTTGCAAGCCCGGGAGTTTGTCGCGGGCGAGCCATTTGTCCTGATGATGCCGGATCAATTCATGCGCTCAAGTGTTCCGGCGACGTTGCAGCTGACGAGACGCTGGACGGCTTCATCGTCGCAGCCGCACGTCTTGTCGAGCCTCATGCGGGTTGCGAAGGATGAGCTGCCTTTTTTCGCTGGCGCGCGTGGGGTCGAGATTGAGAGCGCGTTGGGCGCGGACGAATTCGTGCTCGGCAGGCTACAGACTGAGGAAGAGACGCGCGCGGCTTACCGCGACCATACACATGAGCTGCGCGGCTTTGGCCGGACTATTTATCCGCCGGAGATTTTCGATTACCTGGGCGAGGATTACGTCAACCCTGCGACGGGCGAGATTGACCTGTGGCGGACTTTCGAGGCGAGCGCGGGCCGGATAGCGCATCGCGGCATCGTTGTCGAAGGCGCACCCGTGGACATGGGCACGTTCGAGGGCTATTACCATTATCTTCCGCGCTTCCGGGAGACCGGAGCGTGAGCGCGGGCGCGGGGCGAACGCTGGTCGTGTTGCAGCCGGGCTATCTGCCCTGGCTCGGTTTCTTCGACCAGATGCGCCGCTCCGACATCTTCGTATTTTATGATGATGTCCAGTTTGATAAGAACGGCTGGCGCAATCGCAATCGCATCAAGTCGCCCTCGGGGCCGCATTGGCTGACTGTGCCGGTGCGCGTCTCGTCTTTGAGCCAGCGCATCTACGAGACGGAGATCGACACGCGGCAGCCCTGGGCGCGCAAGCATTTGGGCACGATCAAACAGTTCTACGCGAAGGCTCCTTACCTGAAACGCTACCTGCCGGAGTTGGAAGAGCTGCTGATGGGGCGCACCTGGGAGCGTTTGATTGAGCTGGACGTGGCCGTCATAGAGCTGTTGTGCGCGTGGCTCGGTATCAAGCGCGAGATGGCGCGCTCTTCCGAGCTTGGGATTGAGGGAGAGCGAAGCGAGCGGCTGCTGAACATCTGTCTCGCGATGGGAGCGAGTCGCTACTTGAGCGGCAACGCGGCCAAAGTCTACCTTGATACGGAGATGTTCACGAGGCACGGCATAGAGGTCTTGTGGCAGGATTATGAGCATCCTGTCTACCCGCAGCAGCACGGCGAGTTCGTCCCGTTTCTGTCGGCGCTTGATCTGGTGCTCAACTGTGGTGATGAGAGCGCGGCCATTATATACGGCAAGTAAAAGTTTCCAGGGAGGAAGTTGATGAAGACTATTCTTGTGACCGGGGGGGCTGGCTTTATCGGCAGCAACTTCGTGCGTTATCTATATAACAAATATCCTGAGTACCGCCTGCTGGTGGTCGATGCGCTGACCTATGCGGGCAATGTGCAGAATTGTCCTGACGGCGCGCTCGGCTCAAACCGCTACGAGTTCTGGTACGGCGATGTTCGCAACGGTGAATTGATGGACACGCTCGTCTCTCATTCCGACATCGTGGTACACATGGCTGCGGAATCGCACGTCACGCGCTCGATCTATGACAACAAGCTGTTTTTCGAGACCGACGTGCTGGGCACACAGGCGGTCGCCAATGCCGTCGTCAAGCACCGCAACCGCGTCGAGCGATTCATACACATCTCCACGTCGGAGGTGTACGGCTCGGCCGTCAGCCCGAAGATGGATGAAGAGCATCCGTTGAACCCGATGAGCCCGTACGCTTCGGCCAAGTGCGGCGCTGACCGGCTGGTCTATTCCTACTGGGCCACCTACGACATTCCGGCCGTCATCGTGCGCCCGTTCAATAACTACGGCCCGTCGCAGCACCTGGAGAAGGCCGTCCCGCGTTTCGTCACAAGCTGTATCCTGAAAGAACCGCTGACGGTACACGGCGATGGGTCGGCGGCGCGCGACTGGATATTCGTCGAAGAGCATTGCGAGGCGCTGGATCAATTGCTGCACGCCGACATGGACAAGATCAGGGGACAGGTCATCAATATCGGGACAGGCCAGCACCGCAGCGTGTTGGAAGTGGCCGAAGCGGTCTTGCAGGCGATGCAGCCGACAGATAGCCAGATACAGTTTATCGGCGACCGCCCCGGACAGGTCTTTCGTCACACGGCGGACGCCTCGAAGATCAAGAACCTGCTCGGCTGGGAGTCGCGTCTCTCTTTCGAGGAAGGCTTGAACCGCACGATTCGCTGGTACAGGGACAACGAGGCATGGTGGCGACCGCAGATGTGGATGCGCCATATTTCCATCGTCACCGCCAAGGGCGAAAGGGAGATGCACTGATGAGCGCAGAGACGACGATGAAAGTTCCGTTCTTCATGCACGACCTGGGGCGGGCCGAGTTGGATGCTGTGGCGGAAGTGCTCGCGGGGCCGATATTGACGACGGGCGAATGGGTCGCGCGTTTCGAGCGACGGTTTGCGGACTACATGGGCGCGCGTCACGCCGTCGCCGTCACAAGCTGCACCGGCGCGCTACACATCTCGCTGCTTGCGCTCGGCATAAGGCCGGGCGACGAAGTGATCACCACCCCGATGACTTTCATCGCCACTTCGACGGCCATCATCGAAGCGGGCGCGCGCCCTGTCTTCGTCGATGTCGAGCCGGAGACGGGAAATCTGGACGCGTCGCGCGTCGAGGCGGCGATCACTGAGCGCACGCGCGCCATCATGCCCGTGCATCTCTACGGGCAGATGTGCGACATGCGTGCGCTGCGCAAGATCGCGGACAGCTACGGGCTGGCGATCATAGAGGACGCCGCGCACTGCGTCGAAGGAACGCGCGACGGCATACGCACGGGCCAACTCGGAGACACTGCCTGCTACTCTTTCTATGCGACGAAGAACCTGACGTGCGGAGAGGGCGGCGCGCTCGTCTGTAACGACGACAGCCTGGCAGAAAAGCTGCGCCTGCTGCGCCTGCACGGCATGAACAAGAATGCCAACGACAGGCACAAGGAAGGCTACAAGCATTGGGACATGACGATGCTCGGCTGGAAGTACAATATGGACAACATACAGGCCGCGCTGCTGCTGCCGCAGATGGATCGCCTTGAGGCGAACTGGCGCAAGCGGCGAGAGTTGGCCCAATACTACGGCGAGCGTCTGTGGGACATTCCGAATCTATCCAGGCCCGCGACTTTGCCCGGCGTCGATCACGCCTGGCATCTCTTCCCCGTCTGGATTGGTAATGGTGAGCGCGACCGCGTGATACAGGAGATGCAGGAGGGCGGCGTCAGTGTGATGGTCAACTATCGCGCCATTCACCTGCTGACCTACTTCCGCGAGACCTTCGGTTACCAGCCGGGCGCGTTCCCCATCGCCGAGCGCATCGGCGACGCGAGCCTCTCGCTTCCATTTTATCCGAGCATGCCGCTTGAGCATGTTGACAGGGTTGTCGAGCTGCTTCAGCACACGCTTGATCGCTCGTAACCGCAACCCGGTCGCATTATCTCCTATGTTAAGTCGCACCCGGCCCGTAAGAGTCCTGCACATCATCGACGGATTGGGCGGCGGCGGCTCCGAGCGGCATGTCTGGGAGATCGTCCGCCTCACAGACCCGCAGCAGGTCTCGCACCGCGTCGTCACAGTCTTCCCCGACGACGGGACTTTCGTTTACGCCGAGCGGCTGCGCAGGCGCGGCGCTTATCTGCAATCGACAGGACTGGAAACGGACGGGGCACAGAACGGCTCTGAGGCCGGGCTCTCGTCGTCGATCAAAAGCGGACTCTCGACGCGATGGAAGCGTCCGCTCAAGCCCCTGCGGTCTGCCGCCGTTGCCGCCCGCGCCCTTGTCTCTCAAGCTTTATCCTCGCAGCCTTCCACCGAGAAGACGGACGCCACACTGGATGCGGAGGAAGCGCACGAGCGAGTGATGGAGGGCATCTATACGACGGCGATGAGCAGGCTCGCGCGCGAGTACATGGAGTTTCGCCCGGATGTTATTCACGGGCATACTTTTCACGGCTTCGCTCTCGGGCTCTCCCTGAAATTGATGTATCACCGCCCGATGGTCTATTACGTACCGGCCCTTTTTTCGCAGCTCGAAGATGTGAACATAGGATGGCTGCCCGAGCAATACAAATGTTTTCATCACGGGGTCGATCGCTTCTTCACGAGTTACCCGGAAGAGTTGCTGCGGATCGGCGTGCCCGCAGCGAAGATAGTCAGTATGAATGTCGTCGTCGATCTCGCGGAGGTCGAGCGCGTTCAGGCCGAGCGCGAACACCATCGCGCCCGCATACGTCGAGCGGCGGGAATTCCCGAAGATGCTTTGGTCGCGCTCTCCGTCGGCAGGCTGCACCCATCCAAGGGTCATCAATACGCGCTCGAAGCGCTGCCCTCTCTCGTCAAAGAGTTCCCAGACCTGCACTGGATGGTTATCGGGAACGAATCGGGCGAAGAGCGCGCGGCGCTTGAGCAGCGCGCCCGGGAGTTGGGCGTCGAGCGTCATATGCACCTCATGGGATTCGCCGAAGAGCCGCTGCCATTCTATGCCGCCGCAGACATCTACCTTCGCACGCCCGTCTTTGAGGCTGAGAATCTGTCGAGTTGCCAGGCGATGGCGATGGGACTGCCCGCCGTCGGCTTTGCGACCGAAGGCCACGCGGAGCTTGAGTTGATAGGCAAAGTCGGGCACGGCCATTTGGTGCGGGCGCGAGATTCCGAGGCGCTGGCGGAAGCGGCCGGCCGTATTCTCTCGCTGCCCGATCGCGGGCGCGCATTGGGCGCGCGCGGCGCTTTGTACGCGCGGGCGCATTTGGATTTTCAACAGCTCATTAGTATGCTTGTGGACGTTTATAGCCAGCTTCATCAGGAAGTGATTCGATAAGGTCTTTAATCTTGAGAGTTTCGATTGTGGGCGGAGTGTATGATGGAAAATGAAGTAATAACTTTTTCGTTTGGACAAAACTGGAGGTCGTTTGTCGATACGGTCTCGGAGGATGCCGTCCAGCGTGCGATGAAGGACATAGAGGAATGGCTCGGGCGGGAATCCATCGCGGGCAAATCCGTGCTTGATATTGGCTGCGGCTCGGGGATTCATTCCCTGTGCTTTCACATGCTGGACGCGCGCGAGGTCGTCTCGATAGACGTTGACCCGTACAGCGTGGAATCGACGCAGCTTCTGTGGGAGAAGGCCGGGAAGCCTTCTAACTGGACGATTCGTCATGGCTCGGTGCTGGATCAGGATTTCGTCCAGAGCCTTGAGCCGAGCGAGATCGTCTACTCCTGGGGAGTGCTGCATCACACGGGCAAGATGTGGGAGGCGATTGAGAACGCCAGCACGCGTGTGAAGAAAGGCGGTCTTTTCTGGATCGCCATTTACGTCAAGGGGCCTAACTACCCGCAGCACCTCGCTCTGAAACAGTCTTACAACAGGGCCTCCAAGCTCGGTAAGAAGATCATCGAGCAGAAAGAGATTCTGAAGATCATGCGGCAGCGCTGGAAAAACGGCCAAGACCCTTTCGCGTGGAACGAGAAGAAAGAGCGCGGCATGGATACCTATCACGACCTGATAGATTGGCTCGGCGGTCTGCCCTACGAGGTTGCGAGCACGGACGAGATCACCGGCTTCTGCCAGGAGAGAGGCTTCGTGCTGGAAAAAATCGACGGCGCGGGCGAAGGCGGGAACGCCAAATACCTGTTCTCTCTTCCCGAATAACATAAGCGTTCATGTGTGGAATTGCAGGCATCCTTCGCTGGAACGGGCAGCAGCAGCAGTCCCAGCGCCAGCTTGAAATCGAGCGAATGACGAAGGCCGTCGCGCATCGCGGGCCCGACGGCGAGGGCTTTCTGTTGCGCCCGCCCGTCTCCTTCGGCCATCGCAGGCTGGCGATCATCGACCCGACGGGCGGGCATCAGCCCATGTCGAACGAGGACGAGACCTTCTGGATTACCTATAACGGCGAGCTATACAACTTCCGGGAACTCAAGCTTGAGCTTGAGCAGAAGGGCCACCGCTTCCTGACGCGCTGCGACACGGAGGTCATCATTCAAGCCTACGATGAATGGGGCCCCGAATGCGTGAAGAGGTTTCGCGGCATGTTCGCCTTCGCCCTCGCCGATTTCCGAAACCATTGCGTGCTGCTCGCGCGCGACCACTTCGGCATCAAGCCGCTCTACTATCGCAAGGGCGCTGACTACCTGGCCTTCGCCTCCGAGCTTCCGGCGCTCCGGCAGGTGGACGACGCAGCGCCCGCCGGAAACTTGCAGGCCGTAGACCTCTTCCTTCGCTTCCAGTACATACCGACGCCGCACACCATCTACCGCGACGTGTACAAGCTGCCGCCTGCGAGCTACATGGTCATCGATTTTGAAGGGCAAGCCCGGGAGCCCGTCAGGTATTGGGATGTGACGTTTCAGTCGAAGGACGGATTGACCGACCGCGAGTGGGAAGACCGCGCCGAGGAAGTGATACACGAATCGGTCAACGCGCACCTCGTCTCGGACGTTCCCTTCGGCGTCTTCCTTTCCGGCGGGATCGATTCCTCTCTCGTCGCTTCGCACATGAGCCGTATCTTGCAGCGACCCGTCCAGGGCTTCTCCATCGGGTTCAGGGAAAAGGAGTATTCGGAGATAGCTTACGCCGAGCAGGCTGCGCGCGCGTGCGGCATAGAGCTTCACACGGAGACGGTCGAAGACGACGCGCTGAAGATTCTGCCCGACCTCGTCGCGCATTACGGCGAGCCCTTCGGCGACAGCTCGGCCATCCCGACCTGGTACGTATCGAGGCTTGCGCGCTCCTTTGTCCCGATGGTTCTCTCCGGCGATGGCGGCGACGAGGCGTTCGGCGGCTACAGCAGCTACGATTACTGGATGGAGACGGCCCCCTTCCTGCGTGCCGGTCGCCTGATGCGCTCGGCTCCGCGCGACGGCTTCTACCTGATGCGGCAGGCCGTCAGAAAGTACCTCGTCAATAAGACCAACAACG
Source organism: Pyrinomonadaceae bacterium (assembly GCA_036522655.1). GTDB lineage: Bacteria > Acidobacteriota > Blastocatellia > Pyrinomonadales > Pyrinomonadaceae > DASQYE01. Next base: position 90,043 of record DATDFK010000033.1, read on the forward strand.
AGTTGGCCCACTGGCAGAACTGTATTCTTTACGTCAGGGAAGGAGGACGGCGCGCGCTGTGGCGGCCGGAGTATCAGGGCGTCATTGCGGAGGGCTGCGAGGTCTTCGAGGAAGCGGACAGGCGCGCGCGCCATTGGAACCGCCTCTCCTATGCACAGTATCTCGATTATCAAACCTACCTGCCGTGCGACATCCTGACAAAGGTTGACGTGGCGAGCATGTATCACGGCCTCGAAGTGCGCACGCCGCTCATAGACCTGCGCGTCGTTGAGTTGGCGGCGCAACTGCCGCTACGCCAGCGGCTCCGGCGCAACGGCTCGCAGACGAACATTCGCAAGTACCTGTTAAAGCAGGTGACGGGCAGGACGTTTCCGCACGAGTTCATCCATCGCAAAAAACAGGGATTCGCCATCCCGCGCCCTCTATGGTTTCTTCCCGGCCAACAGGGCCGCAAGCTTCTGGATGAAGTGCTGCTCGCGCCCGCCGCACGCCTGCACCAGTGCTTCAATGCAAGCGAGGTGCGGGCGCAGGTCGAAGCCCACGATCATGAGCATGACAATTCCGATACGCTCTGGCTGCTGCTCGTGCTTGGAATCTGGCTCGAACAAAACCCGGAAATCAATTTTAACTAAGGCTGCCTTTTGCTACTGTCATTGTCAGCCTGTAAGCAGTAAGCATGGGGCGATGGAGTGTGCGGTCAGTACCGCCAAAGGTCTCGGGCGGGTCTTATCGTAAGCATTACCCGCCCGAGACCTTTGGCGATACCGGCAAATTATTTGATGAGCAGTTTGAAACAACCTGTGGGCGAAAGTCGCGTAGCAAACGGCCTTGACAAGACCGGCGATAAATCCGGGAAGGCGGCACTCGAAGGGCGACGCGTCATCATCGTCTTGACGGAGCTTGAGCTTGGCGGGGCCGAGCGGCAGGCGATGCTGCTGGCGAGGTTCCTGGCCCGTGAGCAGAGGGCGCACGTGGAGGTCTGGGGGTTTTTGGGCCAACCCGGTCGAGTCGCAAAGCTGTGCGAGGAATACGGCATTCCCTGGCGACTCACCCCCTGGCCGTGGTCTGACAAAAGGTCGGAGCGATTGAAACGCATGGCGCAGTTTGCATGGACGCTGCGCCGCGCACGCCCGGATGTTCTCCTGCCCTACCTCATCTTCCCGAACGTCATCTGCGGTCAGGTCTGGCGGCTGACGGGCGCGCGCACCTGTATCTGGAATCAACGCGACGAGGGAATCGGACGGATGCCGAGGGCCGAACGACGCGCGGCCAGCCAGGTTCCACTGTTCATCTCCAACTCGCAGGCGGGCGCAAATTTTCTGACGGAAAAACTCGGCGCGAAACGTGAGCGCGTGCGCGTCATCCATAACGGCGTGACGCTCGCGCCCATCAAGGCAGACCGCGACGACTGGCGACGCGAGCTTGCCTTAAGCGAGGACACGTTCGCCGCGTGCATGGTGGCGAACCTGACGCAGTATAAAGACCACGACACGTTGCTGAGAGCATGGCGGCTCGTCGTTGACGCGATGGAGAGCGAGGGGCGCTCGGCGGTGCTTCTGCTCGCGGGCCGCCTCGATAGCTCTGATTCGACGCATCACGCGGTCAAGGCGCTGGCCTACGATCTTGAGCTTGGCAAGAGCGTTCGATTCCTCGGACAGGTGCTAGACCTCTCCGGCCTGCTCGGCGCAATCGAGATAGGCGTCTTCAGCTCGCGCTCCGAAGGCAGCCCGAACGGCGTGCTGGAATGCATGGCCGCCGGGCTCGCCGTCGCGGGCACGGACATCATCGGCATCAGCGAAGCCGTGGGCCCAAGCGGTCAGCCGTACCTTGCGCCGCCCGGAGATGCTGAAACCCTCGCCGACCGGATTTTGAAACTGGCGGCAGACGACGCTTTGCGCGCGCGTCTGGGCGCGGCGAATCGTTTACGAATCGAAAGCGAGTTCAGCCCGCAACACATGTGCGAGCAAGTCCTCGCGCTGATACTGGAAGGGCTGCAAGGAAAGAGTTGAAGTCAGTACCGCCAAAGGTCTCGGGCGGGTCTCAAGTCGCGCCTACTACCCGCCCGGCTTGAGCAGGCGGTACTGACCTTTTCTTCTATGAAGAAATTCATGAGACACTTTTTGCCCTGGGAGCGGCGCAAAAGTTTGGCGCTTCGTATGGGCAAACTGTTCGGGCGGCTTCCTCTCCTGCGGCGCAACGCGAGCGGGCTCTTCCTCTTTTTTCCGTTCTATCAGATCGGAGGGGCCGAGAGAGTCCATGCGGAGATCGTGGCCTGCGTCTCCGACAGCAGACCATGGGTGTTTTTTACTAATAAGTCGAAGGATGAGAAATTCAGGTTCCTGTTTGAAAGAAGCGCGCGCATTTTCGACATCTCAAAGCCGACGCTGGGCTCGCTTCGTTATTACGCATGTGTCGGAGCGCTCGCCGCTTTCGTCAACAGGCACGCGCACGCGGTCGTCTTCGGCTCCAATAACGTTTTCTTCTATCACCTGCTTCCGCACCTGCGGCGAGACGTGCGCCGCATAGACCTCCTTCATGCTTTCGGCGGCGACATAGAGCACGTCAGTCTTCCGCTCGCGCCCTTGATAGATACGCGCGTCATCCTGAGCAGCCGCACACGCTCCGACTTGCAGGCTCAGTACCGCGAGCACGATCTGGATGCGAGTCTGCTTGATCGCATCACGTTTATTGATAATCAGGTAGCAGTGCCGGATAATTATCCCTCAAAGCGCAAAGACGATCGCTTGCAGGTCTTGTATGTCGGGCGCGGCACGGAGGAGAAGCGCGTTCATCTGGTCGGAAGGACTGCTGCCCGTTGTCGTCTGAAGGGAGTGGCGGCGGATTTCATCCTCGTCGGCGATAACATGGCGGCGGTCGAGGCGGACGATCGCGCCTCCTGCATCTTCAAGGGAGAGATTGCCGACCCGGCTGAGTTGAACAGCCTCTACCTGGACGCCGACGTGCTTTTGCTGACTTCGCGCAGCGAAGGATTTCCGCTCGTCATCAAGGAAGCGATGGCGCACGGAGCCGTGCCGGTCAGTACGCACGTCGGCGGGATTGCCGATCACGTCCATCACGGCATCAACGGCATCCTCATCAAAGAGGTGGAAGAAGAAGCAATCGTGGACAGGCTCGTCGAGACGATCGAGGAACTGGATAGATACAGGGCGCTCCTTGAAGCGCTCTCGCGCCACGCATACGAATATGCCCGCCGGCATTTCTCCCCGTCAAAATTCTGCGCGGCCTACCGCCAGCTCCTACTCGACCGCAAACCATCAGAGAGATTGAGCGAAGCCGATGGACATTGACGTTCTCATGTGCGGGTACAACGAGGCTCAGCATATCCCGCGTGCGCTTGAGAGCCTGCGCGCGCAGTCGGTCGAGCCGACGAGCTTCCGCATCATCTTCGTCGATAACGCCTCCAGGGACGAGACGCGAAAGATCGTCGAAGAGAACTCTCACGGCCTCAACCTCGAATACGTTTATGAGCCGCAGCCGGGCCTGAACGTGGCGCGCAACACCGGCTACGCCCACGCGCGCGCCGACTACGTGGCCCACATAGACGCCGATGCGAAGGCCGACCCGCGTTGGATCGAAACCACCCTGGAAGTGATACGCCAGGAGCGCCCAGACCTGTGCGGCGGCCCTTACTACCCTTATTACATGACTGAAAAACCCGACTGGTTTTTAGACAGCTATAACTCCAGCCTGGACAAGGGCACAGAGGCGCGCTACCTGCGCGAAGACGAGTTTCTCAACGGGACGAATATGATCTGGCGTCGCAGCATCGTCGAAGAACTGGGCGGCTTTAACGCGCACATCGGATTGACGGAGCGCGGGCTCGCTCGCGGCGACGAGACGAACCTCATCGTTCACGCGCGAAGAACGCTGCCCGGCTTCAGGGCCTTTTATCATCCGGGCATCATCGTCTATCACCTGACGCGGCCAGAGACCTTCTCGCTCTGGTACTGGGCCCGCCGCTCCTTCTCTCAAGGCCGCCACGACTACGGGATGTGGAATAAGACGACGCACAAACGCTCAAGAGCCTTGCGCCTCGCGCAGTTTTTCACGGCGGCCACAGCGATCACGGCGAAGGGAGCGAAGTCCTTCGTCAAGCGCGATCGAAGCAGTTTTCCACGCTGGGAGAACTACTGGTTCGAGGCGATGATGCCGGAGATTTACCGGCTCGGAGAGGTCTGGGAGCTTGCACGTGAGCGAACCGGGGGAAATGAAAAGCAGAAGAGCGATTGATGACCTTCGACTGATGACCTTCAACGCTTCGTTACAATCCATTCGCAACCGGATATACTTTTTTTTTGCGGTCGAGACCTAAGACCAGGTTTGCATGAATAACACCAGCGCGACTCCCGCCGTTGCCATCGTCACGGGCGCTTCAGGACAGGACGGCTACCTGCTTACCCGCCGCCTGCTCGCAGAAGGATGGACGGTTCATGCGACCGTCAGAAGGCCGGACGCCCTGCGTGCCCTCTCGTCATCGTCAGAAGGGGAGCCGGGCCGTCTACACGTTCACGCGATCGATCTTCTCAATCCGTCAGGGCTTTTAGATTTGGTCGCCGCTCTTCAACCCACTGAGTTCTATAACCTGGCCGGGCAGAGCAGCGTCAGCGTCTCCTTCATCGACCCCTTATACACCTGGCACACCAACGCCGGGATCGTCGCGGGTCTGCTCGAACATCTTCGCCGGCATAGCCCGCACACGCGCTTTTACCAGGCATCCTCAACAGACATGTTCGGCTACGTTCCCGGCGGCGAGAACCTGCATAACGAAGCTTCGCCGCTCAACCCGCAGAGCCCTTACGCCAGCGCCAAGGCCGCCGCGCATCTCCTGTGCAGGTTTTACCGCCGGACGTACGGCATGCGTATCGCGTGCGGGATTCTCTCCAATCACGAATCGCATCGCCGCTCCGCGCAATTCCTCTCGCGCAAAGTCATAGATCACGTGCGCGCGCTGCGCGACCTGACGGCTGAAGAGTTGGCCGCCGCGCCGCCGCTTGCGATGGGCAATCTGAAGATCGAGCGCGATTGGGGTTTTGCCGCCGATTACGTCAGGGGGATGATGCTGATTCTGCGGCAGATCGATGTTCGCGCCGCGCGGTCTGGACGGGCTGCTGAGCCTGATGCGGGCGATTACTACCGCGACTATGTGCTCAGCACGGGCCAGACGCACGCGGTCTGGCAGATGGTCGATCGCGCTTTCGAGCTTGCGGGCTTCGATCTCGAATGGCAGTTCGAGGGCGACGATCCGGTCAAGTGGCGCGCCTGCTTTCAAGCCAACGGCTCGCCCGCCGTCGTCGTCAACCCGCTGCTGCTGCGTCCGGCAGACCCCTTGCTCATCAGGGTCGATTCGTCGCTCGCCAGGAGAGAGCTGGGCTGGTCGCCGCGCCAGGGCGTGGATGTCTTTCTGAGGGATATGCTGAATGACGACTCGCACTCGCGTGCGGGCGGCGATGCCGGGGAGGTTTCGTGACGACCGTAGGCCGATGGTCGTTACCCTGTGGCTTTGTTATTATCTTCGGGTGAATTCACGTCCAACTATGAAAACTCCCGTCGCCTTCTTCATCTTCAATCGCGCCGAGACTACGCAGAAGGTCTTCGAGACAATCGCAGAGGCCAGACCGCCGCGCCTGCTGGTCGTCGCCGACGGCCCGCGCTCAGGTGTCGAGGGCGAAGCGGAGAGATGCATGAGGACGCGCGCCGTCATCGAGCAGGTCGATTGGGAGTGCGAAGTGCTGACCAACTTCGCTGATGCCAATATGGGACTTGAGCCGCGCGTCATCTCCGGTCTCAACTGGGTCTTCGAGCATTGCGAGGACGCGATCGTCTTTGAAGACGACTGCCTGCCTCATCCTTCCCTGTTTCGCTATTGCGATGAACTGCTGGAAAGATACCGCGACGACGAGCGCGTGATGATGATCAGCGGCTGCAACTTTCACCCGCACGGCGGTCAAACGCCGTACAGCTATCATTTCACGCGCTACTCGTTCACCTGGGGCTGGGCGACCTGGCGCAGGGCATGGCAGCACTTCGATGCGGAGATGCGTTTATGGCCGCTGCTGCGCGATACTCCTTGGCTCTCCGACCTGCTCGGCGACGAGGCGGCGGCCCGCTTCTTCCGCGACATCTTCGACCGGTCGATCGGGGGTTTTCTTGAGTGGGACTATCGCTGGATGTTCGCCTGCTGGGCGCAGAACGGCCTCGCCGTTTCGCCCGCCGTCAACCTCCTTACCAACATCGGTTTCGGCACGGACGCCACCCACACGACCAACACTGCGAGCCCCGTCGCCAATCTTCCGGCGCGCTCGATGGAGTTCCCGCTTCAGGGCCCGCCCTTTATGGCGCGCGATAGCGAGGCCGATCTCTTCATCTTTCGTCACATCTACCCCTGGGCCGTCGAACGCCGGGGGCTGTCTGCGTGGCTACGCCGCTCTCTCTCTGCTATCATGTCAGACCCGATGCGAAAGTCGCTCGCCACTCTGGCGCGTCAAAGATGACGCACCGGCCTGACATCGGACTATATAGATAGGAAACAAAGCTCCGAGTAATGCAAACGCTTCGTCGTCTCGTCCCCGGCCAATGCAAGCATTGGTACAGGTGGCTCGTACAGCCGGATTACCGCACCAAATCTCGCGAGACCGCCAGACTCAAATCTCTGCCCCGTTACCAGCGCACCGCGACGCACCTCACCGGCCACCACGTCGAGATGGTTGACGCCGCCTCGTTCCTCTTCATGCACGGCGAGATCTTCGAGCAGCAAATCTACTCTTTCCGCGCCGCGACCGAAGAGCCGTACATTATCGACGGCGGGGCCAATATCGGACTGAGCGTGCTCTATTTCAAAACCCTCTATCCGAAGAGCCGCATCCTTGCGTTCGAGCCCGACGAGGAAGTCTTCGCCGTGCTCAAGCGTAACGTCGAAGCGAGCGGTTACAAGGATATAGAGGTCGTCTGCCGCGCGCTCTGGTCGTCGGAAACCACGCTCAGCTTTATGCAGGAAGGGGCCGACGGCGGACGCATCGCGCAGGGCACAGACCCCGAAGGCAAGACGATACGCACCGTCCGGCTCAGGGATTATCTTGAGCGGCGCGTGGACTTTTTAAAGCTCGACATAGAGGGCGCGGAGACGGAGGTGTTGACGGACTGCGCCGACCTGCTCCGCAACGTCGAGAATCTCTTCGTCGAGTATCACTCGTTTGTGACGAAGCCGCAGACGCTTCATACCCTGATGGAGATTCTGGCGCGTGCCGGATTCCGTGTGCACATCCATCCGCCGATCACATCTCCGCAGCCTTTCCTTCAACGGTTTGTGCATCTGGACATGGACATGCAGCTCAACATTTTCGCTTTCCGCTCATGAAATCGCTTCTCAATCTAGGCTGCGGCAGCCGCTTTCATCCCGCTTGGGTCAACGTCGATTTCGATGCCCGCGATGCGTCCGTCCTGAGCCACGACCTGCGACGGGGTGTCCCCTTCCCGGACGAGCAGTTCGAGGTCGTTTACCACTCTCATCTGCTCGAACATTTCCCGAGGCCCGAGGCCCGCGCCTTCCTGCGCGAGACCTATCGCGTCTTGAAGCCGGGCGGCACGACGCGCATCGCCGTGCCCGATCTGGAAAAGATCGCGCAGGTCTACTTGCAGGCGGTCGAGGAGGCCGCGCGCGGCGACGAGCAGTGGCGGCGGCGCTATGAATGGATAATCCTCGAAGTGCTCGATCAGACCGTGCGCGAACGACCGGGCGGTGAGATGGGCGATTACCTGCGGCGAACAGAGATGTCCGAGAAAGCCTTCGTGCTTCAGCGCCTCGGCGTCTCGGCGCAGGAGATCATGGAAGCCGCAGAGCAGGTGCGTAGTAATAGTAGCGCGACGGCTGAAGGCGCGAAGGCATCGTCGTTGTCGCAAAGGCTACAGCGCTTGCGGCGCGCGCCCGCGTACCTGCGTGAATCGCTGGTGCGTGCGCTGCTCGGCGCGGAGTATGAGTCGCTGCAACTCGGTCGCTTCCGCCGCAGCGGCGACCCGCATCTCTGGATGTACGACCGCTATTCGCTGGCAGAGCTGCTGCGGGACGCAGGGTTCCGCGACCCGCAGCCAATGGGCGCGGCTGAGAGCCGGATTCCCGGTTGGGCCGACTATCATCTCGACACGGAGCCCGACGGCACGATCTATAAGCCCGACTCGTTTTACATGGAGGCGCGCAAGTGAGCATGACGATAGGGGTGCAGTCAGAGTTATGAAGGAACAGGCTTTCAATCGCTTGCTGTCAAGGCTGGATATTCATCCGGTGCTGATCGATGTCGGCTCGTCGGGCGCGACGCCGGAGGTCTGGGAGCCGATCGCCGCGCATTCCATATTCGTCGGCTTCGATCCCGACCTGCGAGAGATTTATGAAACGTCCGAGGGCCACTTTCACCAGTCGGTGACGATCAACGAGGCGATCACGAGCGACCGCGAGCGCAAAGAGATCGAGCTTTACCTGACGAAGTTTCCATATTGTTCGAGCACTTTGCCGCCCGACTTTAAATCGCTCTCCAACTTTCTTTTCTCCGACTTCTTCGAGGTCGAGCGCACCGAGCGCGTGCGCGCGACGACGCTCGATGCGGTGCTTGAGCGTCTCTCGCTCTCACGCATCGACTGGCTCAAGCTCGACACGCAGGGCACTGACCTGAGAATCTTTCGCAGCCTCAAGGATGACGTTCGCTCGCGCGTGCTCGCCGTCGACATCGAGCCCGGCCTGATCGACGCCTATCTCGGCGAAGACCTTTTCACGGACGCGCACAAGGCTTTAACCGGCGAGGGCTTCTGGCTCTCCAATCTCAACGTCGGCGGCGCGGTCAGAATGAGCGCGGGCACGCTCGCCGAGATCACGGCCACGCAACCCGACATCACGCGTGCGTTTGTCGAGGCACATCTGAAGAAATCTCCCGGCTGGTGCGAGGCGCGCTACCTGCGCAGCATCGAATCGCTCGGCGCGGGCCGTCTGACGAGCCGCGAGTATCTGCTGCTGTGGGTCTTTGCGCTGTTGGACGGCCAGCTCGGCTACGCGCTCGAACTGGCGGTCGCCTACGAGCGCGCCTTCGGCAGCGATGAGACATCCAGATCGATGAGGGACGAGACCATCTCGCTCGTCAGGCACGAGCGCCGTAGAGCCGCGCGGCCTCAGCTTAATATGGCGAGCGTCAAAGCGATCGTTCCGGCCAGGACTAAACGGTGGATCAAAAAGCTGATCAAGTAGGAGCCGCGCTCGCGCAGCCTCTTCCGCGCGTCGCGTTCTTCAATGCGTCCGATCGCGCGAGCGGCGCGGAAGCGCTCATTTGCCAGACCGTCGAGGGCTTGCGCGCGCGCGGCCTCGATGCACGTCTCTACGTCAAGGATCGCTTTACCGATCTTCCTTACGTTCACCCGCTGCCCTTCTTTTTCGGAGAGCGTCGCCTGGAGCTTAAGCTGCGCAAGCTCTCTGGCCGGAACAACATCTTCTTCCCTTCGACCTTCACGCTCAAACTACAGCCCTGGATAAAGACGGCCTCCATCTGGCACTTTCATAACCTGCACGGGCATTTCGTTTCGATACCGCTCCTGGCCGCCGAGAGCCGCAGGCGCACGGTCGTCCTCTCGCCCGTCGATCAATTCCTCGCCACCGGATACTGTCCCTACACGCTCGGCTGCGAGCGTTTCCGCGAAGGCTGCGGCAGGTGCCCGCAGCTAGACCTCTCTTATCCGGGCCTGAGCCGCGATACGACACGCGAGCTGCTTGCGATGAAGAAACGGGCCATCAGCCGCTCTCGCTTCAAGCTGCTGGTGCACACGGACTACCTGGCGCGCTATTATGCCTCGACCTTCGTCGGCAGCCTGCCCATCGAGCGCCTGTATTACGGCGTCGATACAGAAGTCTTTCGCCCCGTAGAGCGTGACGAGGCGGCGCGCGCTTTAGGCATACCCTTCGTGCGCGGCTTCGTCGTCGGGCTGATTCACAGTAATGTGGCGGACGAGCGCAAGGGGCTGCTCCCGCTGCTAGACCTTCTGCGATCATTGGGTGAGCGGATGCCCGGCCGCATCACAGTGCTCGTGGTCGGCACGGCGAGCGAGCGGGCGCTTGAGCGCGCGACGCCGAATATGAACGTCGTGGCGCTTCCGTTTCTCAAGAGCAGCGAGGAGTTGGCGCATGCTTTGAACCTGTGCGACGTGCTGTTGTATCCGACCCGCGCCGATAATCTCTCCTTGACCTGCCTGGACGCGCTCGCCTGCGGCGTGCCCGTCATCAGCTCGAACGTCGGCGGGCAGCCCGAAGCGGTCGAGGACGCCGTCAACGGTTTTCTGACCGAGCCCGGCAATAATGAGCAGATCATAGAGCGGGTGGCCGAGATGGCCACGGACGAAGCGCTCACGCGGCGTCTGGCTGCGGGCGCGCGCCGCACTGCAATCGAGCGGTTTCGTATCGATAGCTACATAGACAATCTGCTCGGCTACTACGAGCGATTGCTCGGGCAGGGAGTAAGCGTATGAGCGCCACGACTGAAGCGGGCGCGGGCGGGCGCGTGGTTGTCCTGGGCGGGCTCGGCTTTATGGGCAGCCACATTTGTCGTGAGTTGGTCGCGCGCGGCTACCCTTTGCGCATCTTCGACAGGCTGTATGCGCTGCGCACGCTGGTCGAAGACATAGAAGACCGCGTCGAGATAGTGGAGGGCGACATGGCTCTGACGGACGACGTGATGAATGTGCTCTCGGACGCCGCCACGGTCATCCACCTGGTTCACACGACCGTTCCCGGCTCTTCCATGAAAGACCCTGCCTACGATCTCTCAAGCAACGTCGTCTCAAGCGTCAGTTGGCTCTCGCGCCTGCATGAAACGAAGGTGCGCCGCCTCATTTACGTCTCATCGGGCGGGACTGTCTACGGGCTGCCGCAAACCAATCCGATTGACGAGACGCACCCGACCGACCCGATCAGCTCCTACGGTATTACGAAGCTCACGATAGAGAAGTATGTAGCGATGTACGCCTCGATGTTCGGCATCGATTACTGCATCGTGCGTCCTTCAAACGTTTACGGGCCGGGGCAAAAGCTGCATATCGGTCAGGGCGTGATCGGCGTGCTCTCAGACAGGGCGCTGCGCGGCGAGCCTTTGGAAGTGTGGGGCACGGGCGAGAGCCTGCGCGATTACCTGCACATCGAAGATTTGGTCAGCGCGCTCGCTGCGCTAGTCCTTTACACCGGCCCGCACAGGGTCTTTAACATCTCAAGCGGCGTGGGCCGTTCGGTGCTCGACATCATCAGGATACTCGGCGACCGCCTGGGTTTCGCGCCCGCGCTCATTCATAAACCCGATCGCGGCTTCGACGTGCCGGTCAACGTCCTGGACTCTTCGAGGCTTCATGCGGAGACGGGCTGGCGTCCCGCGATCGGCCTCGAAGACGGAATCGCGCGCACTATCGAATGGCTAAGGCAGTTGCAAAAGCATGGCGGCGGGGCCGCTTGACGCTCCGTGAGCGCCACCTCTCGCGGCGCGTGTTATACTTGCGCGGCAGCCTGGCCCGGCGGTTACTCTATCGTTGAGCGCAACAGTGTAGACTTGGGCCCACTCTGGCTATTATGTCCTCAGAAATGATTACAACGGATTTGCTGACGGGAACGGTTAAGGGGCCGGGCGAGCTTCCGCACGAATACCTCTTCATCACGGCGGATAACGGGCGCGCACGCATAGGCGAGTTCGTCTACTACGTGGCGCGCGACGCGGATGAGCTGCGCCACATCCTCGGCAACATCACTTCGCGCCGCCTCGTGCGCAATCTGCCCGATGCTTTTCTCTCCGACCCGCAAACGCCGCCGTCTGTCGTTTCCTCGCTCATCGGCTTGAGCACAGACTGCGGCGAGCTTTACGAGATCACGGTCGAGACCATAGGGTACTTCAGCCACACGCTCGGCGATTTCGTCAACCCGCGCATCCCGCCGCATCCCGGCGACCCTGTCTTTCTCGCTTCGTCCGAGACGCTCTCCGGCGTGCTCTCGCCGCGCCGTATGTCGGAGGTGGGCTCGGCCCACGTCGGGAGCCTTTTGACCCGGAGCGCGGGCGAAGTTCCGGTCGTGCTCTCGATCAAGGATGTCGTCTCGACGCACCTGGCAATCCTCGCTTCGACGGGCGCGGGCAAATCCTACACGGCGGGAGTGCTCGTCGAAGAATTGATGATGCCCTACAATCGCGCGTCCGTACTGATCGTCGATCCGCACGGCGAATACGACACGCTCACTTCCATTCAGGGCGACTCGCGCTTCGGCACGTCCGACGGCTACCAGCCCGAAGTCAAAATCTTCACGCACGATAGGATTAAAGTGCGCGTCTCTTCTCTGACCGAGGCGGACATCAAGTATCTGCTGCCCGAAGGGACATCGGACAAGATGCTCCATTACCTGTCGCAGGCTTATCGCAAGGTGACGGCGGGCGAGCGCGGCGAGCGCGGGACGTGGGGTTATCACGACCTGCGCGACGCGGTGACGGCGGAGAAGTACGGCGACGAGGACGGGCGCAGCGGCTCCGGCGGCAACGTCGGTTCCATCGACGCGCTGCTCTGGCGCTTGGATAATCGCTTCGACCGCCCGGACACGATCTTCTCCGACCACGAGCACATCCCATTGAGCGATATGTTCCAGCCCGGCAGATGCACTGTGCTGCAACTCTCCGACATAGAGCAGAACGAGCAGCAGGTCGTCGTCGCCACGCTGCTACGGCGCGTCAACAAGGCGCGCGTCGCCACCGTGCGTCACGAGGCGGTTCCGGGCAGCGACAACGATCTTCCCTATCCCGTCTTCACGCTCCTCGAAGAGGCGCATCGCTTCGCGCCCGCCGGTCAAACGGTCGTCTCAACCAATATCCTCAAACAGATTCTCTCGGAAGGGCGCAAGTTCGGCGTCGGCATCGGCCTGATTACGCAGCGCCCCGGCAAGCTCGATCAGGACGTGCTCTCGCAGTGCATGACGCAGATCATCATGCGCATCGTCAATCCCATCGACCAGGACACCGTCGCCAAGTCTGTCGAAGGCGCGGGCCGTCAACTCCTCGATGAACTCCCGGCGCTCACCAAAGGTCAGGCCGTCATCTCCGGCGTCGGCGTCAACACGCCCGTCATGTGCCGCGTCCGCTCGCGCATCACGCGCCACGGCGGCGAGACCTTCGACGCGCCAGCCGAGTGGGCCCGCTGGCATTCCGGCGAAGAGAAAGAGAAACGCACACAGGACAACGCCGTGCTCGGCAAGCCGGAGTCAAACAGGAAGCCCGAGAAGATACGCGGGATTCGGATTTGATGAAGAGCGCGAAGGCGTAAGTGACGCCCGTTGAAATTTAATCCTTCACGACCAATATCAGTCAGGTATTAGTCCCGGCTGACAACGGCTCACAGCCTCTTTGCTCAGCCGCTTTGCGAACCGTTCATACTCTTCATTAAAGCTGGAGAATTAGAAGATGCCGGCAGTCACGATTGATTCCCGGAATTCTAAAACTACCGTGAGGCGTGAGCGCGGCTCCTGGGGCATGATACTGCTGGGCGTGCTGCTTTTGCTGCTCTCGCTCCTGATGTTTCTTTTCGTCCTCTTCTACTTTCCGCGACAGAAAGGCATTAACAGCAACAAACGCATCGAGCGCATCCCGCCCGTAGCCCGGACAGAAGTTTCCAAGCCCCTTCCATCGCCGACACCAACGCAAACGAACGGAGGGAAAAACGACAACCGCAATACTGTATCGAGGCAGCATGCCTCGCACGGTTTTCGTCGCCGGGTAGCCGCGCAGACTTCCACCGGACAGGATTCGCTCACACAATCGCCGCTCCGGCCGGGGACTAGATGTATCGAGGAGAAGAAGCCCGGTGTTCTTGGACGCTTCTTCAACTGGCTCGCGAGGATTTTTACGAACAGGAAGAGCGAGCCACGAAACGAGCCGCCGACCGTCACCCTGTCAGGCTCTACTGCGAGCATCATGCGTAATTGCCCGCCCTATCAGGCAGCGCCCGGCAAGTCCGCGCCCGATCTGATTCGTTTGACGGCCAAAGCCACAGACCCCAA